>CAXTSM010000002.1:216546-231098 GCA_964247025.1 uncultured Chthoniobacterales bacterium | reverse complement strand
TACAGGGGGGTGGAGGGCGAGGGGAAAGGCGGGATTTTGTCGGCACGGCGCTCTGCCGCCGTGTGGTGCGGGTTCTGGTGCGCCGGGCGCCCGCGCTTCGCGCCCCGACGGAGCGGGGCGGCTACAACGATGGTTTGTTATTGGGCTTATGATCTTTGCCAGAATCGGTCTCGGGTTTGCCCGAATCGGTCTCGGGTTCGCCAGAATCGGTCTCGGGTTCGCCAGAATCGATCTTGGGTTCGCCAGAATCGGTCTCGGGTTTGCCAGAATCGGTCTCGGGTTCGCCAGAATCGATCTCGGGTTTGCCAGAATCGGTCTCGGGTTTGCCCGAACCGGTCTCGGGTTTGCCCGTATCGGTCTTGGGTTTGCCCGAATCGCCCTCGGTTTTCGCGGAATCATCCTTGGTTTCCCCAGGATCGGGCTTGGTTTTGCCTGGATTTGTTTCTGGGCTAACCGATCTCTTGGTCCGGGGGTCCCAGGACTTCCGCGGCGGTCTTGAAGTGCGTCTTTGCGAGGGTTCCCAGGATTTCGGGGCCCTTTGCCTCGACGAGCCGCCGGGCGGTGGCCTTCACCTGCGCGGAGGCGCCGCGGGGGATCGTCAGGCCGAGGGCGTCGCCGGTCTTTGCCAGCCAGTCGATGAATTTCTCGCGCGCGAGGATGGAGGCCGCGGCCACGGCGTAGTCGCTTTCCGCTTTGGTGCGCTGCTCGAGCACGAGGGACTTTCCCCGGTCGATGAGCGCGCGCTGGATCAGGCTTTCGTCGGCGAACTTGTCGGAGAGCGCGCGGGGGCAGTCCGGGCGGAGTTCGCAGAGGTTCTCGATCGCGCGGGCGTGGCCCCAGGCGAGGAGGCGGTTCAGGTTGCGGAATTTGACGAAGAGCTGGTTGTATTTTTCGGGGCCGATGAGGATGACGGTCTGCGGGGCGCGCGTGCGGCGGATGAGGGCGGCGAGGTCGCGGATGCGGCGGTCGGAGCCGATGTTCTTGCTGTCCTGCACGCCGGCGTCCTTCAGGGCGCGGGCGATGCCGGCGTCGACGTAGACGCCGGCGATAACGAGGGGGCCGAAGAAGTCGCCCTTGCCGCTCTCGTCGACGCCGAAGTGCGGCTCGAATTTTTCCGGCTCGTGGACTTCGTCGTAGCCGAACTTCGCTTCGCCGAGGACCTGCGGCTCGAGCGTGAAGGTGATGAAGTCGGCGAGGTCCTTGCCTTGCGCGACGACCTTGGGGCCTTTTTCGTAGACGGCGACGTTCAGCCGGCCCTTCCGCGCGGTGAAGAGGGTGTGGGGCTTCACCTCGAAGTCGAACTGCTGCGCGACGAGGGCCTCGCGGAGGAGCTGGACCTGTGCGTCGGTGAGCGGCGTGGTATAGGTCGTGACGTTGGACACGGAGAAATCATTTAGCACGCGGAGGCGCGGAGACGCAGGGGGAAATTCCTTCTCCGCGACTCTGCGCCTCCGCGTGAGGGGGAAACTCGTCGGTTGGTTTCGCGCGAATGGCCGGGATCTGCCGTGGCGGCGCACGACGGATCCTTACGCGGTGCTGGTGTCGGAGTTCATGTGCCAGCAGACGACGGTGGCGGCGGTGGTGCCGTTCTTCGAGCGGTGGATGGCGCGGTTCCCGACGGTGGGGGCGCTCGCGGGGGCCGATGAGCAGGCGGTGCTCGGGCTTTGGCAGGGGCTGGGGTATTATTCGCGGGCGCGCAATCTCCAGCGGGCGGCGGTGGCGGTGGTCGAGCGGCATGGGGGAGCCGTTCCGCGCGACCGGGCTTCGCTCGAGGCGCTGCCGGGCGTGGGGGAATACACGGCGGCGGCGGTGATGGCCTTCGCGTTCGACGAGCCGGCGCCGGTCGTGGACGCCAATGTCGCGCGGGTGCTCGCGCGATGGCACGATTTCGGCGAGCCGGTGGATTCCCTGCGGGGGAGGAAATTTCTCCGCGGGGCGGCGTGGGATTTGCAGCCGGCGGCGGGCGGGGCGCGGGAGTTCAACTCGGCGCTGATGGAGCTCGGGGCGCTGGTCTGCCGGCCGCGGGCGCCGCGGTGCCTCGAGTGCCCGGTGCGCCGGGAGTGCCGGGCGCGCGTGCCGGAGAGCCTGCCGGTGAAGCGCGCGCGGGCGGTCGTCACCACGGTGACGGAGCGGCGGGGCTTCGTGACGGACGGGCGGCGGTTGTTCCTGCATCAATCGAGCGGGCGATGGCGCGGCATGTGGATCCTGCCCGTGGTGGAGGCCGACGGCGCGCCGGATCACGTGGAGGTGTACCCGATCACCCGGTATCGCGTGCGCATGGAGGTCGTGCGGCGGGCGCCGGCGGGCGCGGAGGGATGGCGGGGCTTCCCGCTGGACGAGCTCGACGCGCTGCCGATCCCCTCGCCGCACCGTCGCGCGATCCGGGCGCTTGCGGGCGTCGGGGGGACGGGTCATCTTGAGGCATGAGTTCTCCGGTTTACGACGTGATGCCCGACGCGGGCGGTCATTTTGGTCCCTACGGCGGAATCTTCGTGCCGGAGACGTTGTGGACCGCCTTGAAGGAGCTCGAGGAGGAATACGCCGCGGCGCGCCGGGACCCGGGATTCCGCCGCGAGCTCGCCGATCTGCTGGCCAATTACGTGGGCCGGCCGACGCCGCTGTATTTCGCGGAGCGGCTCACCGGGAAGCTCGGCGGCGCGAAGATCTACCTCAAGCGCGAGGACCTGCTGCACACCGGCGCGCACAAGATCAACAACGCCATCGGCCAGATTCTCCTCGCCCGGCGCATGGGCAAGAAGCGGATCATCGCGGAGACCGGCGCGGGCCAGCACGGGGTGGCGACGGCCACGGTGGCGGCGCGGTTCGGCTGCGAGTGCGTGATCTACATGGGCGCGGTGGACATGGAGCGGCAGGCGTTGAACGTGGCGCGCATGCGCTTCCTCGGCGCGAAGGTCGTGGCGGTGACGGCCGGCCAGGCGACGCTCAAGGAGGCCGTGAACGAGGCGATGCGCGACTGGGTGACGAACGTCCGCACGACGCATTACATCCTCGGCACGGCCTACGGCGCGCATCCGTATCCGATGATGGTGCGCGATTTTCACCGCGTGATCGGCGACGAGGCGCGGCGCCAGATCCTGCAGCGCGAGGAGCGGCTGGCGGATGTGCTCGTGGCCTGCGTGGGCGGCGGGAGCAACGCAATCGGGCTTTTCTATGCCTTCCTGAACGACGAGGGCGTGCGCATGGTCGGCGTGGAGGCGGGCGGCCGCGGCATCGTGCCCGGCGGGCACGCGGCCCGTTTCCAGGGCGGCCGGCTGGGCGTGCTGCAGGGGGCGAAGACGTGGCTGCTCGCGAACGAGGACGGCCAGATCGAGGGCACGCATTCCGTGTCGGCGGGCCTGGATTACGCGGCGGTGGGCCCGGAGCATTGCTGGCTGCGGGACGTGGGCCGGGCGGAATACGATTATGCGACGGACGACGAAGCGCTGGCGGCCTTCCGCCTGCTGGCGGAGGTCGAGGGGATCATCCCCGCGCTGGAGTCGGCCCACGCGATCGCCCACGTCATCAAGGTCGCGCCGGAAATGGCGAAAGACAAAATCATCGTCGCGAACCTTTCCGGCCGCGGCGACAAGGACGTGAACCAGGCGGCGAAGATCCTGCTGGGCATGGACGCGGGCTGACGGAGCGTGGCATCGGCTTCCAGCCGACGAACCAAACGACCGATCATCGGCGGGATGCCGATGCCACCAATCCCCGAATCCTGATGTCGTCGCCGATGCGATCGTACCGCACGTCGTCCAATCGAAGAGCGGCTTCGTTGCCCGGGACGCCTTCTCCGCCGATCGCGGAGACCGGGCCGCCGATGAGCTGGGGCGCCACGTAGATCACGGCCTCCTGGACGAGCCGGGCGTCGAACGCCTCGCCGAGGACGCGACCGCCGCCTTCGACGAGCACGCTCGTCACGTCGAGCTTCCCAAGGGCGGCGAGGACGTCGTCGAGGGATTGACGGGTGAAGACGAGGGTGCGGTCGCGATGGCGGTCGGTAAAAATCCTCGCGCCGGGCGGCAGGCGTCCGGCGCGGGTGACGACGACGCGCCAGGGCTGGCGGGCGCCGGCGATGCCGCGCAGGGTGAGGCGGGGGTCATCGGCGCGCACGGTGCCGCCGCCGACGAGGATGGCATCCACCGTGGCGCGCAGCCGCATGGCGTCGGCGCGGGATTCCTCGTTCGTGAGCCAGCGCGATTCCGGGTGGGAGCCGATGCGGCCGTCGAGCGAGCGGGCGAACTTGGCGATCACGTAGGGGCGGCCGGTCGTGATCCAGTGGTTCCACGGGCGATTGATTTCCGCGCATTCCGCGGCGAGCACGCCGGGCGTGGTCGCGATGCCGGCGGCGGTCAGGACGGCGTCCGCGCGGCCGGCGTGGGCGGGATTCGGGTCGGTCGCGCCGTAGACGACGCGCCGGAATCCATGCCGCCGGATCGCGTCGGTGCAGGGCGGCGTGCGGCCGTGGGTGGAGCAGGGCTCGAGCGTGACGTAGAGCGTCGCGCCGCGGGCGTCGGAGGTTTTCGACAACGCGCGGATGGCCTCGATCTCGGCGTGGGGCCGGCCGGCGGCGCGATGAAAGCCGCGGGCGAGCACGCGGCGATGCTTGACGATGACGGCCCCGACCGCCGGGTTGGGGCTGGTGCGGCCGACGCCCTTGCGCGCCTCCTCGAGCGCGGCGCGCATATGCCTTTCGTCGAGCGCGTCGTGTGCTAGCATGACCCTACTTAGCTCGCTCATGCGCCTCTCCCTCCAGCAGAAAGAGCAGTTCTTCCACGAAATGAGCGAGCTCATCCGCAGCGGGAGGTCCGTGTCGGACGCGCTGGCGGTCGTGGCCGCTTCCCGGGCTCCGGCCATCAAATCGGCCGCGGAGGCGATGCGGACGTCCACCGGCGACGGATCGGCGGAGAGTTTCTTCGCGGCGGCGGGTCCCGGCTTCGGCCCGCTGGACCGGGAGGTCGTGCGCGGCGGGGAATCGTCGGGCCAGCTCGACCAGGCGATGGCGTATCTCGAGACTTATTACGCCTCGCTCGTGCGGGCGCGGCGCCGGGTGCTGACGGGATCGCTCTATCCGTTCTTTCTGCTGCATTTCGGCGCGCTCACGCTCGCGATCCCGGCGTTGTTCTCGGGGGGGATGCGGGATTTCGTGGCGCAGGCGGCCGGATTCCTGGCCATTTTTTACGTGCTGTTCGCCCTCGGCTGGTTCGGGTTCCGCGCGGTCGTGCGCGCCGCGGCGGTGAATCCGGCGGTCGACCGGATGCTGCAATCCCTCCCCGCGGTCGGCGCGACGCGAGTGGCGCTGGTGGGATCGCGGTTTTGCCTGATCATGGGGATGCTGGTGAAGGCCAGCGGCGGGATTTTGTCCGCCATCCGCCGCTCGGCGGGCGCGAGTGGCAGCGCGCTGTTCGAGCGGGGGGCGGGGCAGGCGGTGACGGCGGTGCAGGCGGGGCAGGCCCTCGGAGCGGCGATCGCCGGGACGCGGGCGTTCCCGGAGGGCATCGACCGGGCGTTTCAAATCGGCGAGACCTCGGGGAGGCTCGACGAGGAAATGACGCGCCAATCCCGGCGGTTCAGCGAGCAGTTCGACCGCCGGATCAACCTGCTGTCGGGGGCGCTGACCAAGGTCATCGTGCTTGCGGTGATGCTGGCCCTGGCTTGGAAGATCATCGCCTTTTATTCGGGCTACCTGCAGGGGCTGAACTCGCTCATGCAATGACGGGGCGCCCCGTGGCGGAGTCGGATCGCGGGAATTTGTTCTTTTCGATGGAAAGCGGAATGGCGTCCCTCCCGGCGGGAGCTTAGCCTCGCGCCGTGGCGGAAACGGAAGTCATCGAGATCACGGACGTCGGGTTCGGCGGAAAGGCGGTCGGCCGGCGGGCGGACGGCCGCGTCTGCTTCGTGCCCGACGCGCTGCCGGGGGAGCGGGTGCAGGTGCGGGTGACGCGCGCGACGACGCGATTCGTGGAGGCGCAACTCGAGCGCGTGCTCGAGATGTCCCCGCGGCGGGTGAAGCCGCCCTGCCCTTATTACGGAACGTGCGGAGGATGCTCGTATCAGCACGCGGCCTACGATTACCAGACCGAGCTCAAGGCCGCGCAGGTGCGCCAGGTCCTCGCCCGGCTGGGGGGGATCGAGTCGCCGAACGTGCTGCCCGCGGTCGCCTCGCCGCTGGCCTACAAATATCGCAACCGCATCACCGTGCACCGCATGGGCGGCCGCGTCGGCTTCCATCGGCGCGACGGCAAGGGGCTGGTCGACATCGAGGTCTGTCTGCTCGCATCGGATGTCGTCAACGCGAGGCTCGGCGAGCTGCGGCGGGAGCGTTATCGCGAGGGCGCCCGGCCGTTGCGGCAGCATCACGATCGATTTGGGTTTCACCAGACGAACGACGGCGTCGCGGCCTTGCTGCTGGCGGCGGTCGAGGAGGCCTGCGGCGATGGCGGAGATTTATTGGTCGACGCCTATTGCGGCGACGGATTTTTCGCGAACCGGCTCGCGCCGAAATTCCGGCAGGCGATCGGGCTCGAGTGGAACGAGCGAAGCGCGGCGCAGGCGCGGGAGCGGGCGGCCGCCAACGAAAGCTACGTCGAGGGCGACGTCGGCGAATCCCTCGGGGCGGTCCTCGCCGGCGCGGACGGCGGCCGGACGACGGTGATCCTCGATCCTCCGGCGCAGGGGGTGGATGCACGCGTGCTCGACCGGCTCACGGCCCATCGCGTGGCGCGGATCTTTTACGTCTCGTGCAATCCCGCCACGCTGGCCCGGGACATCAAGGGCCTGCGGGGAACGTATGAACTGAAGTCCGCGCGGCCGTTCGACATGTTTCCGCAGACCGCCGAGGTCGAGGTGCTGGCCGAACTTCGGCTCGTCTAGGCGGGCAAACGGCGGCGGAAGATCAACAGCGCGACGCCCGCCGCGGCGAGGAGCGCGAGAGGCCCCGGTTCCGGGACGGCGCTGGGCGAGAGGGATTTCTGGCCCGCGCCGCTGGCGTTGGGATTTTTCACCGAGTCGATCCAATTCACGTATTTGGGCAAATACACGAAACCGCTGCGATCGCCGTAGTCATCCTCGACGCCGTCGCCTCGTCCTCCCGGATACGAGTCGAGGCCGTAGGAGTTGATGCCAACCATCCGCCATTTCCGGCCGACCTTCACCCAGGCGGAGCCACCGCTGTCGCCGGGCCCGAGCAGGCCTTCCAGAGCCAGAGCGCGGCTGCTGCCGAGCGAATTTTCCGCCGCGCTACCCGGGCGGTCGAAGTCCACCTCGAAGTCTCCGTTCTGATAAATGTAACGCCCCAAGGCGTTCTGCCCGCCGCGCTTGACGATCGAATATCGGGTGCTGCCGGTGAGGCCGGTGCCCGTGTCGCCGTAGCCGACGAAGGTGATCGGCGTGTCCAACGCGAGGCGCTTCCCGACGTAGAAGACGCCGGGATTGAGCGAGACCTTTTGGGGGAGGAAGACGACGGAGACGTCGTTCTGCAGCGTGTGGGAGTTGTAGCGGGGATTCAGGTTGATCACGCCGTCGCCTTGAAAATCGATGTTCTGGACGCGGCCGGGGCCGAAATTGATGCGCACGCCCTCGGCGCCTTCCAAGGCGTCCGCCGCAAAAACGTGCGCGGCGCTCACCAGCCGGTCCCGGCCGAACAGCGTGGCGGTGCCGATGGCATGAAACCCGTCGCCGTAATCGATTTCCACCCGCCCGACGGAACGAAACGGCGCGCCGTTTCCCAGCTTGCGATACAAGGTGTCCGACGTGTCGTCCCGGCGGACGACGGCCGGGGCCTCCGGCAAAAAAGCGGCGATGGCGAGACCCAGGAAAAGCAACGCGGGAGAGGAAAGGAACTTCACGATCGCCCCACGGAAGCACTTCCCGGGCGCCACTGCAAATGGCGAACCGTTTTTCGTGGGCAGGCAAGGTGCGGCCTGCGTTATACTGGGCGATTACCCCATGGGGACGAATCATCATTCCGTCATCCGCATCAAGGGCGCGCGGCAGCACAACCTGCGCAATCTCGACCTCGAGATCCCGCGCAACCAGTTGGTGGTCGTCACGGGATTGAGCGGCTCGGGAAAGTCCTCGCTCGCGTTCGACACGCTCTACGCCGAGGGCCAGCGCAAATACGTCGAGAGCCTTTCCGCCTACGCCCGGCAATTCCTCGACCAGATGCAGAAGCCCGACGTCGATTACATCGAAGGCCTCTCGCCCGCCATCGCGATCGAGCAGCGCACGAGCGGGGCGAATCCCCGCTCGACCATCGCGACGACGACGGAAATCTACGACTACCTGCGGCTGCTCTTCGCGGCCATCGGCCGCCCGCACGATCCCGTGACCGGCGAGCCCGTCGTGCGCCAGACCCCGCAGCAGATCGCCGACGCGATCACCGCCTGGCCGGAAGGCACGCGGTTCGTGGTGCTGGCTCCGCTGGTCGAGCGCGAGACCGGGGAATTCCGCGACGTGATCGAAAAAGCGCGCCGCGAGGGATTCGTGCGCCTGCGGATCGACGGGGAAATGGTCGACCTCGACCGCCCCGATCCCATCAAGCTCGAGAAAAACAAACGCCACGTCATCGAGGCCGTCGTCGACCGGCTCGTCGTGCGCGCGGAGATCGGCCAGCGGCTCGCGGACTCGATCGGCACCGCGCTCCGCTGGGGCGGGAACCGGATCACGGTCTCGCGGCAGCCGCCCGCGGGCGGCGATTGGATCGAGCAGCGCTTCTCGACCGATTATTCGAATCCCGCGACCGGCTTCACGATGCCGCGGCTGACGCCGAAGCACTTTTCCTTCAACAGCCACCTCGGGGCCTGCCCGGCCTGCCATGGCATCGGCACGCAGATGTTTTGCGACCCGGAGTTGATGGTCGACCCGGCCAAGACGCTCGCCGAGGGCGCGGTGAAGCCGTGGAAAACCGGCAACAAGCGCATGGTGCAATACTACGCCGCGCTGCGATCCGGCCTCGCGAGGGACCTTCGCGTCGACGAAAACGCGCCCTTCAAGGATCTGCCCGCGACGTTCCGGGACGCGCTGTTTTTCGGCACGGGCGACCGCGCGGTGGCGTTCAAGATCGGCGTCGGCGGTAAGATCGTCGAGCGGCCCTTCGAGGGGATCGTGGCGCAGGTCGAGCGCATGCTCGAGAAAAGCGAAAGCGAGTTCACGAAAAACCGGCTGCGCGCCTTCACCGGCTGGAAGCAGTGCGACGCCTGCCGCGGCGCGAGGTTGAAGCCGGAGATTCTCGCCGTGACGATCGGCGAGACCGGCGGCGCGGCGTGGAACGTCCATTCGTTCTGCCGGCTCGCCATCGCCCGCGCGCTCGAGGTCGCCGGCCGCCTCGCGTTGCGCGAGACCGAGCGGCACGTCGTCGAGGACGTGCTGAGGGAGATCCGGCAGCGGCTGGGATTTCTGAACGAGGTCGGCCTCAATTACCTGAGCCTGGATCGCGAGAGCGGCACGCTCTCGGGCGGTGAGGCGCAGCGCATCCGGCTCGCCACCCAGATCGGCTCCGGCCTCGCCGGCGTGCTCTACGTCCTGGACGAGCCGAGCATCGGCCTGCATCAACGTGATAACGAGCGGCTCATCGGCACGTTGCGCAACCTGCGCGACCTGGGGAATTCCGTGATCGTCGTCGAGCACGACGAAGACACGATCCGCGCCGCGGACCACATCCTCGACCTCGGCCCGGGCGCCGGGCCGCGCGGCGGGCAATTGGTCGCGCAAGGCACGCTCGCGGATATCCTGCAATGCGAGGATTCGCTCACCGCGCAATACCTGAGCGGCCGCCTCGGCATCCGCGTGCCGAGGATGCGGGTGCCGCCGCGCAAGGCCCGCCCGCCCGCCGGTGAAATCGGCGACGGGTGGCTCACCGTGATCGGCGCGCGCGAGAACAACCTCAAGAACGTGCGCGCGGCCTTTCCCGCCGGCTGCCTGACGTGCGTGACCGGCGTCTCGGGCAGCGGGAAATCCACGCTCGTGATCGACATCGTGCGCGCCGTCCTCGCCCGCGATCTCAACGGCGCGAAGGAGCGCCCCGGTCTTTACCGGGAGATCGTCGGCGTCGAGCAATTCGACAAGGTCGTCGTCATCGACCAGAGCCCCGTGGGCCGCACGCCCCGTTCGAACCCCGCCACGTATTCCGGCGCGCTCGGGCCGATCCGCGAGCTGTTCGCGCAACTGCCCCCGGCCCGCGTGCGCGGCTACAATTCCAGCCGCTTTTCCTTCAACATCAAGGGCGGCCGCTGCGAGCATTGCCAGGGCGACGGCTTCATCAAGATCGAGATGCACTTCCTGGCCGACGTCTACGTGGAATGCGAGATCTGCCACGGTCGGCGCTACAACCGCGAGACGCTCGAGATCACCTACAAGGGCAAGAACATCGCCGACGTGCTGGACATGACGATCGACGAGGCGGCGCGATTCTTCCGCAACATCCCGTCGCTCTCGGACAAGCTCGACACGATGCTGCAGGTCGGCCTCGGTTACCTTCGCCTCGGCCAGTCGGCCACCACGCTGTCCGGCGGCGAGGCGCAGCGGCTCAAGCTGGCCAGCGAGCTCGCGCGCCGCGCGACCGGCCGCACGGTCTACATCCTCGACGAGCCCACGACCGGCCTGCATTTCGCCGACATCCACAAGCTGCTCGAGGTTCTCGTCCGGTTGCGGGACGCGCGCAACACGCTCATCGTGATCGAGCACAATCTCGAGGTCATCAAGACGGCCGACTGGGTCATCGACCTCGGCCCCGAGGGCGGCGACGGCGGCGGGGAAATCCTCGTCGAAGGTCCGCCGGAGGCCGTCGCGGCTTGCGAGCGCAGCCACACCGGGCGATACCTCAAGGCGGTTTTGAATCGATGAGCCGACGTTGGGCGTTTCTTTTGTTTTTTGCGGTGACGCCGCTTTTTGGCGACGAGGTCGCGGACGCCGTGACGCGGGGCCGAGCCGCGCGCGCGGACGGCGTGCCGCAGGCGGCCATCCGCGATCTCAAGCGCGCGGCTTCCCGGCCGGCCTCGCCGGACGCCGAGCAGGCGGTCGTCGAACTCGTGCGCTGCCTGCTCGAGTCGGGTCGGCCCGCCGAGGCGGTCGAGTGGACCCGGCGAACGGGACAACGCAACCAGCCCGACGTCATCTTCTGGCGCGCCCAGGCCCTCGCAAGCAACGGCGATTACGCGGCGGCGCTCAAGGATTACCGCCGCGCGGGGCAGATCAAACCAGGCCTCCGGGGTAACGCCAGCTTCGGCAGCGCGCGGATGCTCGAGGCGCTCGGGCGGGGGCCCGATGCCCTTGCGGTCTACCTGAAAATCCCCCGCGAGAGCGCGTGGCATGTCCCGGCGCGACTTGCGAGCGCCGCGCTGCTGATCGCCATGGAGCGGGGGAGCGAGGCAAAACCCATCCTGGACGAGCTCGAGCCCGCGGCGCGTGCCAACCGCGAGCGCCTGCGTTATTTGCGCGGTCGCCTGGCGCTCCGGGACCGGCGGCAGGATGACATCGTGAAGTATTACGACGGCTTCACCCCGCGCGATCCGAAGCTCGCCGCCGGCCTCGCGATCGGCCGGGCGGAAGCTTCCGTTCGCCGGGGCGACCCGGAAAAAGCGGAGGCCGAACTCGAGGCGTTCGTGCGCGACAGCCCGCGGAATCCCTTGATCGGCGACCTGCTCGCCAAGCTCGACGAGGTGCGCAGCCAGGAAAAAAATCCCTCCAACGCCGCGCTTCGCCAGTGGCAGGGCGACGACACGAACCGCCCGCTCGCCGCCGCCGCCACGTATGCCCTCATCCGGAACGACGAGCGCCAGGGGCGCACGGATCGCGCGATCCGGAACTACGATCGCTTCATCCGCCAATACCCCGACCAGCCGCTGCGCGTCACGGCGACCATCCGGCTGGCGCGCCTGCTCCTCGCCGACCACCAACCCGCCGTCGCGGGCGATCTTCTGCGGGCCGCCGCCCCGTTTCCGAGCCGGGAGGACCGCTCCCGCCGCCAGTTCCTGCTTGGAGCCGCGGAATATTCCTCCGGAGATTTCGCCTCCGCCGCGAAGACGTTCGTCAACGCCGCGAACATCGACCCGGAGCTTTCCCAGGGGGCGCTTGCCAATGCCGCCCTCGCCGCCATCGGCGCCGGCAGCGAGCCATTGGCCGAGGAAATCCTGAACGCGCTCCGCAAGGAGAGCGCGGCCGAGGCGCGGCGCATCGAGCTGGCGCAGGCGTTCGATAACGCGCGGGCGGGCAATCCCGACGTCGGCGAAAAGCTCGCGTGGCTCGCGGGACAGGGCGGCAAGGTCGGCGACAAGGCGCGGCTCGCCCTGGCGGAATGGCGGTGGCGCGAGGGCGACCGGCCCGGGGCGCGCTCAGAATACCGGCGGGTCGCGAACCGATCCGCCGCCGGCGCGGGGGACCAGAAGGATTATTTCGCGGTCTACCTCGAGGACGACGGCTCGACCCGGGCCGCGCCCAAGGTTGCCGCGGCGGCGGGCGACTTCCTGGCCCGCCATCCCGAATCCCCCCGCGAGGCGGAGGTGCGCATGAAATGGGGCGAGGTCCTGATGCGCACCGGCGACTACCGCGGGGCGAGGGCGCAGTTCGAAGCCGCCGCCGGCCGGGCCGACGACGCCGATCTCCGCGCGAGCGCCTGGTTCCTGGCGGCGCGGGCCGCCGCGGGCAGCATGTCCCGCGACGAGCTCGAGGCCGCGATCCTCATGCTCGAAAACGTCGCCTCGGAGAAAAACGCGGATCTCGCGACCGCGGCGCGCTGGGAGCAGGCGACCCTCCAGAGCGCGCTCGGTCGCCCCGAGGAGACGGTCAGGATCCTCGACAGCCTCATCGCCGCCACGAAGGACCCGCGGCTGCGCTTCGCCGCCCGCCTGAAAAAAGGCGATGCGCTGCTCCTGCTCGGCGCCAGGCAGCCGGAGCGCGCGAAGGACGCCATCGCCGAATGGCGCGAGATCGCCGCCTCGCCGGACGTCCTGCCCGCCGAGCGGAACGAGGCGCTCACGCACGCCGGGTCCGCCAGCGAGCAGGCCGGGGATCTCGACGGCGCCATCGCCGCCTACTACGAAGTGCTCGCGACCCCGCGGGACCGACAGCCCGAATATTTCTGGTATTACAAGGCCGGCTTCGCCGCCGCGAACCTGCTCGACGATCACGACCGCCTCAAGGAAGAGGCCGCAATCTACGAAAAAATGGCCGCCGTGCCGGGACCTCGTGCCGCCGAGGCGGCCGAGCGAGTAAAGCGCTTGCGGCTCGAGAACTTTATTTGGGAGAATTGACCTTCCATCACATGGCTACCATCACCGACCACGTTAAGCTTTTCATTCCGGGCCCCATCGACGTCTCCGAAAAGACGTTCCGTGCCTTCTGCACGCCGATGATCGGTCACCGCAGCGGCGACTTCAAGAAGCTCTCCGGCGGCATTCAACCCCGGTTGCAGGAGCTTTTCGGCACGAGGCAGCCCGTCTTCATTTCCACGTCGTCCGCCTGGGGCGTGATGGAGGGCGCGATCCGCAATCTCGTTGCGAAAAAAGTGCTCAACTGCATGAACGGCGCTTTTTCGGACAAGTGGTTCGACGTGAGCAGGCGCTGCGGCAAGGAAGCCGAGGCCCTGCAGGTGCCGTGGGGCCGACCCATCCTGCCGGAGCTGGTCGACGCCGCGCTCGCAAAGGGTGGCTTCGACGCCGTCACGCTCATCCACAACGAGACCTCGACCGGCGTGCGCAGCCCGGTCCGGGAAATCGCGGCCCTCGTTCGCGCCAGGTATCCCGAGGTGCTCCTGATCGTCGACACGGTTTCGTCGTTTTCCACCGAGCCGCTTCCGATGGACGATCTCGGGGTCGACGTGCTGCTGACCGGCAGCCAGAAGGCGCTCGCGCTCCCGCCCGGCATGGCGCTCTTCAGCGTCTCGGACCGCGCCTTCGAGCGCGCGGCCGCGATGAAGGATCGCGGATATTATTTTGACTTCATCGAGTTCAAGAAGAACCAGCAGGACGACATGACGCCGAGCACCCCGGTGATCTCGCACATCTATGCGCTGCGTTCGAAGCTGGACGACATCTTCGCCGAAGGCGTCGAGGCCCGCCACGCGCGCCACGCGAAGCTCAACGGCCTCGTGCACGAATGGGTGAAGGCGCGCGGGTTCGAGTTTTTCGCGCCGGAGGGCCATCGCTCCGTCTCGCTCACGTGCGTGAAGAACAATCCCGGCGTGGACGTCGCCGAATGGATCAAGCGCCTGCGCGAGAAATACCACTGCGTGATCGACGGCGGCTACGGCAAGATCAAGGGCGAGACCTTCCGCATCTCGAACATGGGCGACGAGACCGAGGACACGATCAACACGCTCCTCGGCTGGCTGGACGACACGCGGCCCGCCTAGGCGCGGCCGGCTTGGTCAGGGAGATCTCGTTGTAGCCGCCCCGCTCCGTCGGGGCGTGCCCGCGGGATGCAGCGTGGCCTCGCTCACGGCGACAGAGCGCCGTGGCGACAAGGACGCCGTTTTGTGAAAAGGCAACGGGACGGCCAGCGGCAGGAGATTTCGTTGTAGCCGCCCCGCTCCGTCGGGGCGTGCCCGCGGGATGCAG
>CAXTSM010000002.1:144231-216446 GCA_964247025.1 uncultured Chthoniobacterales bacterium | reverse complement strand
TGCAGCGTGGCCTCGCTCACGGCGACAGAGCGCCGTGGCGACAAGGACGCCGTTTATGAAAAGACAACGGGATGGCCAGCGGCAGGAGATCTCGTTGTAGCCGCCCCGCTCCGTCGGGGCGTGTGCGCGGGATGCGGCGTGGCCCCGCTCACGGCGACGGAGCGCCGTGGCTCCAAGGACGCCGTTTTGTGAAAAGACAATCGGGATGGCCAGCAGCAGGAGATTTCGTTGTAGCCGCCCCGCTCCGTCGGGGCGTGCCCGGGGGATGTGGGGTGGCCTCGCTCACGGCGACGGAGCGCCGTGGCTACAAGGACGCCGTTTTGTAAAAAGACAATCGGGACGGCCAGCGACAGGAGATTTCGTTGTAGCCGCCCCGCTCCGTCGGGGCGTGCCCGCGGGATGCAGCGTGGCCTCGCTCACGGCGACAGAGCGCCGTGGCGACAAGGACGCCGTTTTGTGAAAAGGCAACGGGACGGCCAGCGGCAGGAGATTTCGTTGTAGCCGCCCCGCTCCGTCGGGGCGTGCCCGGGGGATGAGGCGTGGCCTCGCTCACGGCGACGGAGCGCCGTGGCGACAAGGACGCCGTTTTGTGAAAAGACAATCGGGATGGCCAGCAGCAGGAGATTTCGTTGTAGCCGCCCCGCTCCGTCGGGGCGTGCCCGGGGGATGCGGCGTGGCCTCGCTCACGGCGACGGAGCGCCGTGGCGACAAGGACGCCGTTTTGTGAAAAGACAACGGGATGGCCGGCGGCAGGAGATTTCGTTGTAGCCGCCCCGCTCCGTCGGGGCGTGCCCGGGGGGATGCGGCGTGGCCTCGCTCACGGCGACGGAGCGCCGTGGCGACAGGGGAGACGCAAGACGAGCGTCCGCTCCGCGCATCGCGAGGGAACGGATTACGAGCCGATCACGGCCGGAGGCGTGGACGTGGGGGCCGGAGTCGCCACGGGCGTCGGGGCGGGCAGGGGGGTCTCGGTCGGCGTGGGCGAGGGGGTGCCTGGTGCGGTGGCCTCGTGAATTTTTTCCCGGGCTTTTTCGGTTACGCCCTTGAGCGATTCCACGGCGTCGCCGGTGGCCTCCTTGATGTTTTCGCCCGCGTTGCGGAGGGCGGGTCGGGCGTTCTCGGCCGCCTGGCCGGCCGCGGCGGAGGCCTTCGAAGCAGCCTCCTTCGTGGCTTGCGCCGCGGTGGCCGCCAGCTCCTTCGCCTCCCGTCCGAGGCGTTCCGATGTCGTCTCGCTGGCGGGGGTGGGGGTGGCGGCGGTGGCCGCGGGTTTTTTGTCGCAGCCGGTGAGGACCGCGGCGAAAAGAGCGGCGAAGAGGAGCGGAGTTTTCATGGGCGAGAGAAGATCGGCGCAGCCGACGCGGGCGCGTGGGTCCGCGAGAAAACTAGCCCCGGCGGCGGGCATCGGCGGCCAGCCAGTCCCAGGCGGCTTCGAGGCGTGCTTCCGCCCGCTGCTTCGCCGGGGCGACTTCGGGCGAGGGCGCTTCGATGACGAAGAGGTAGAATTTGATCTTGGGCTCCGTGCCCGATGGTCGCACGGCGACGCGCAGGCCACCCTCGACGTCGAAGATGAGCATGGCCTCGCGGGGGATTTCATCGCCTTCGACGTCGGTGATGCCGCCGGCGTTGAAGTCGCGGACGGCTCGCACCGGCGCCCCGGCGATTTCCGACGGGGGCGAGGATCGGTAGGACGCGACGAGCGCCGCGATTCTCGCCGCGCCGTCGGCGCCTTCCATCACGAGGGATTCGCTGTGCTCGAGATGCACGCCGAACTCGGCGAAGAGATCGTCGAGCAGATCGGGCAGTGTGCGCCCCCTGAATTTTGCGGAGGCGGCAACCTCGGCGATCATGGCCGCGGCGGCGTTGGCGTCCTTGTCGCGCACGAAGTCCGCGCCGCTGTAACCATAACTTTCCTCGCCGCCGAAAACGAAGGTCGTGCCGCCGGCGGCTTCGTATTTCGCGAGCTTTGCGCCGATGTATTTGAAGCCGGTGAGCGTCTCGACGCAGCGCAGGCCGAACTTCGCGGCGATGGCGCCTTGCAGGTCGGTCGTGACGAACGTCTTGATGATCACGCCGCTCGACGCGGTCGCCGGGGTGAGCCGGCCCGTCTCGAAAAATTTCCTCGCCCGATACCAGGCCATGAGCGAGCCGAGTTGATTGCCGGTCAGCCGACGCAGCGCGCCATCCGAGCCGCGAGCGGCGACGCCGAGGCGGTCGGCGTCGGGGTCGGCGGCGAGCACCAGGTCCGCATTTTCCTCGTCGGCTTGCCGCATGGCGAGCGAGAGGGCCTCAGCGTTCTCGGGGTTGGGCGATCTGACCGTGGGGAAACGGCCGTCGGGTTCGTCCTGCGCGGCGACGGTGGAGACGGCGACGCCGAGGCGGCGGAGAAGCGGCACGCTGATGATGCCGCCGACGCCATGCAGCGAACTGAAGACGATGCGCAGCGCGGCGGCGCGCACCAGGCCGGGATCGAGAAGCAGGGTCTCGAGCCGGGCCAGATAGGCGGCGTCGATGTCGACGCCGAGCGGGATCGATTTCCCGCGGACGGCGGCGGTCTCGTAGCGGGCGCTCGCGATGGCGTTCACTTTGCCGATGATCGCGCTGGCGTGCGGATCGACGATCTGGCCGCCGTCGGCGAAGTAGACCTTATAGCCGTTGTAGGTCGGCGGATTGTGGCTGGCGGTGAGATTGATGCCGGCGATGGCGCCGGTCTCGCGCACGGCGAAGGAAAGCTCCGGCGTGGAACGCGGCCCCTCGAACAGCCGCGCATCCACGCCAAGATCGGTGATGACCCGGGCGACGAACTCGCCGAATTCGCGGGAAAAATGCCGCGTGTCGTGGGCGATGCAGATGGCGGGCCGCGACGGGAGTCCGCTCTTCGCATGCCACTCGAGGGCGTAGGCGACGAGACCCTGCGTGGCGCGGCTGAGGTTGTCGAAATTGATCGCGTTCGAGCCGACGCAGGGGTGCTCGGGGCGTCCGTTCAAGCCTCCGCGGCCCTGTTCGGCGGCGGTGACGATTTCGCCGATGGACTTGCCGCGCAATCCGCCCGTGCCAAAGGCGAGCCGGCGAAAAAAACGGTTGTCGAGTTCCGTCCAGTTTTCCGCCTCGACCAGCTCCCGGACGGAGGCCTCGGCGACGGCATCCGGCTCGCCTTCGAGCAGCGCGCGGATGTTTGCGGCGGACACGGGGAGGAGTTGGCCGTTGGCCGCGGCGGCTTGGATCGAGTCGAGCACGGGGAACATGAGCACTGTTTTGCTAACGGTTGATCCCGACCGCATCAAGCCATCGTGGCATCGGCTTACCGCGACGGGCTCGAGGATCATCGGCTGGAAGCCGATGCCACGCGTCACGAGAGCGATTCGCCGGCGATGAGGTCGTCGTAGGTCTGGCGCCGGCGAACGACGCGCCATTCGCCGCCCTCGACGAGGACTTCGGGCAGGAGGGGGCGGCTGTTGTAGGTCGACGACATCACGAAGCCGTAGGCGCCCGCGCTGAGGAGGGCGACGCGGTCACCGCTTGCGAGCGGGGGGATGGCGCGATCCTGCGCGAAGAAGTCGCCGCTCTCGCAGACGGGGCCAACGACGTCCATCGGGATGGGGGCGGTTTCGGAGCGGGTCAGGGGATGGATCTCGTGGTGGCCTTCGTAGAGGGCGGGGCGGATCAGGTCGTTCATGCCGGCATCCACGATGGTGAAGGTCTTCGCGGGGGTGTTCTTGACGTAGAGCACGGTGGCGAGGAGGGCGCCGGCGTTCCCCACGAGAAAACGGCCGGGCTCGAGGAGGATCTTCAATCCCAGCGGGCGGAGCAGCGGGACCACCGCCTCGGCGTAGGCCTCGGGCGTGATGCGGCGCGGGTGGTCCTTCGCGGCCCACCACGCCGGGTCGCCGCTTTCGAGCGCGGGATCGTAGACGATGCCGATGCCGCCGCCGATGCTGAAAAATTCCAGCCCGTGGGCGGCCTTCAGCTTTTCGACGAGGGGGACGAGCTTGGCGATGGCTTCGGCGAAGGGCGCGGGATCGAGGATTTGCGAGCCGATGTGGGTCTGGACGCCGCGGATGCGGAGGTGGGGGCGGCGGGCCGCCTCGGCGTAGACCCGCTCGGCGCGGTCGAGCCCGAGGCCGAACTTGTTCTGGCTTTTTCCGGTCGAAATGTATTTGTGCGTGCCGGCGTCGACGTCCGGGTTCACGCGGATCGCGACGGGGGCGAGGAGACCGAGCGCGCCGGCGATTTCGTCGAGGAAGGCCAGCTCCGCCTCGCTCTCGACGTTGAAGCAATGGACGCCGGCGTGAAGGGCCTCCTCGATTTCGGCGCGGGTCTTGCCGACGCCGGCGAAGGTGCACTGCGCGGCGTTTCCGCCCGCCTTTTGCACGCGGAACAGTTCGCCGCCGGAGACGATGTCGAAGCCCGCGCCTTCGGCCGCGAGGAGGTTCAGGATGGCGAGGTTCGAGTTGGCTTTGATCGCGTAGCAGATCTGGTGATCGAGGTCGCCGAGGGCGCGGTCGAGGCGGCGGAAATTCGCGCGGATCGTCTCGGCGGAATACACGTAGGCGGGCGTGCCGACGGCGTCGGCGATGGCGGCGAGATCGACGCCTTCGCAGGTGAGGCGATCGTTTTGGTAGCGGAAGCGGTGCATGAAAAATGAAGGGCTCACGCGGAGACGCGGAGGCGCGGAGAACGAATACGAAAAATCAACCTCCGTGTCTCTGCGTCTCTGCGTGAAATGATTCCGCGAGCAGGGGCTCGATGGCGGTGAGGGATTTCAGGTAGAGCGGGTGTTTGCCTCCGCGATTGAGCTCGAGGAGGAGCGTCTCGGTGATGCGGTCGCGGCCGGCCGGGAGGAGCTGGGAGAGGGGCTCGAAGAAGCGACCATTCTTCATGCACGCGTGGAAAAATTCCCCGTTCTGGCCGCGATCCAGGCGGAACTCGGCCTTGCCGGCCCCGAGCAGGCACGAGGAGATGCAGGCGCCGGGTTCGGCTTTGAGGGCGAAGGTGATTTCGCGGTGGTCCGGACCGCGAAAGGCGTGGCGGCCGAGCACGGAGTCGAGCTTCCATTCGAGCTGGGTGGCGAGCCACCCGAGCAGGAGCAGGGCGGAAAGGCGGGCGGCCGGGGCGTGGGTGATCTCGACGCGGTCGAGGGAGCGCAGGCAGGGCATGGCGCCGGAGTGGTCGAAGAATTGGGCCAGGCCGAAGCGCAGGCTGTGCAGGCGCGTCCAGTTCAGGTCGCAAAGCACGGTGCGGATGTCGCCGAGGGCCGCGATCTTTTTGACGTGGGCGAACTGGCCGACGGGATCGTCCCAGGAGTTGCTGTCGAAGATGAGGCGGTCGATCCAGCTCCAAAGGCGGCTGTCGAAGGGCTCGCGGAAGGGAGCCTGCCACCAGAAACAAAGCGGGAGGTCGCTGTCGAGGTGGGCGAAGACGACGTTCGTGAGGGCGGACGGCGAGTCGCCGTCGAGCTGAAAGGTGATTTGCTCGGAGCAGATTTCCTTTTTGCCGGCGGCGTGGCAGTGGGCGTTGATCCAGGCTTTCGCCTGGCGCTCGGTGGCGCCGGCGTTTGCGTAGATGAGGATGGCGCGGCAGGCGTGCTCGGTGGCGATCTGCGCGATGTGATCGGTGTTCCGGGCGACGGCGGCGGCGGACTCGGTGTAGATCGCGAGGTTGATGAGCGAGGCGCGGGTCTTTTCGCCGCCGGTGCCGGCCCAGAGCAGGGCGAGCTCTTTTTCGATGCGCCCAATTTCCACGGGCAGGCCGGGATCGAACGCGAGCGCCTCGGTCATAGCCTTCTCCAGGTGGCGCCGGAGCGCTGGACGAGCCGGTCGGCTTCGTCGGGGCCCCAGGTGCCGGCGTCGTAACCGGTCACGGGGCCGCCGTCGCCGGAGTCCCAGGCCGCGCGGATGGCGTCCACGAATTTCCAGGCCTCCTCGACCTCGTCCCGGCGGGCAAAGAGCGTGGCGTCGCCGGCCATGGCGTCGAGGAGCAGGCGCTCGTAGGCCTCGGGCGTAGCCTTGCCGAAGGAGGTGCCGTATTTGAAGTCCATCTTCACGGGCTCGATGCGGAGGCTGGAGCCGGGGAGCTTCGCGGACATGCGCAGCGACACGCCCTCGTCGGGCTGGATGCGGATGACGAGGACGTTGTCGTCGATGACCTGCTCGGTCTGGCGGAAGAGGACGGGCGGCACGCTCTTGAAGTGCAGCGCGATCTCGGTGGCGCTCTTCGGGAGGCGCTTGCCGACGCGGATGTAGAAGGGCACGCCGGCCCAGCGCCAGTTGTCGATGTTGGCCTCGAGGGCGACGTAGGTTTCCGTCCGCGAATCGGCGGGGATATTCTCCTCGTCGAGGTAGCCGACGACGTCCTTTCCGTTGACGGACCCGGCGGCGTAGCGGGCGCGCACGACGTGCTTCGCGACTTCGGCGCCGTCGAGGCGGCGCAGGGAGCGGAGCACCTTGACTTTTTCGTCGCGAATGGCGTCGGCGCCCAGATCGGTCGGCGGCTCCATCGCGGTGAGGCAGAGGAGCTGGAGCAGGTGGTTTTGCACCATGTCGCGGATGGCGCCGGATTTATCGTAGTATCCGGCCCGGCCCTCGACGCCGAGGGGCTCGCTGGCGGTGATCTGGACGTGGTGGACGTAGCGGGAGTTCCAGACCTGCTCGAAGATGGCGTTCGCGAAGCGCAGCACCATGATGTTCTGGGCGGTCTCCTTGCCGAGGTAATGGTCGATGCGGTAGGTGTCGCGCTCGTGGAAGGAGCTGTCGACCATGTCGTTGAGCGCGACGGCGGTGGCGAGGTCGGTGCCGAAGGGCTTTTCCACGATGACGCGGGACCAGCTGCCGTCCTTTGGCCGGCTGAGGCCGCTTTCGCGGAGGTTCTCGAGGATGATCGGGAACTGGTCCGGTCCGGCGGAGAGGTAAAAGAGGCGGTTGCCGCGGGTGCCGCGCTGGGCGTCGAGCGCGTCGAGGCGTTGGGCAAGGGACTCGTAGCCGGCGAGATCGGTGAATTCACTGCGGTGGTAGAACAGCCCGCCGGCGAAGCTGGTCCAGAGCTCGTCGTTGATTTTTTGGCGGGAATGCCGGCGGGCGGCGGCTTCGAGCTCCGCGCGGAATTGCTCGTCGGTTTTCTCGCGCCGCGCGAAGCCGATCACGGAAATGGCCGGCGGCAGATTGCCGTCGGCGGCGAGGTTGTAGAGGGCGGGGACGAGCTTGCGGTGGGTGAGGTCGCCGGTGGCGCCGAAGATGACGAGCGAACACGGCTCCGGCACGGATCGGCTGAGGAGTCCTTCACGGAGAGGATTGGTGTCGGTCGGCATGGGAAAAGA
Source organism: uncultured Chthoniobacterales bacterium (assembly GCA_964247025.1). GTDB lineage: Bacteria > Verrucomicrobiota > Verrucomicrobiia > Chthoniobacterales > JAATET01 > JAATET01. Next base: position 209,137 of record CAXTSM010000002.1, on the reverse strand, counting down.
ATGAGGGTTTTGATATCGTGCGCGTCGCGGGATGACAAGAAGTGGCACGGCGAAGGTGATGCGGACGGGGAAGTGCACGGGCGTCTGCCCGGGAGCGCGGGGATCATGGCCGGGAGGGGCTGGTCACGGGGGCAGCAACAAAGCCCCGGCCGACTTGCGTCGGACGGGGCGGGAAAAAGGCATGGGCATCCCGCCCATGAGCGTGGGATCACGGCCAGGATGGCCGTGCCACGTCAGCTGCACGTTAGAATTTCATGCGGACCTCGGCGCCGGCGGCCATGGCGGCGTGCTGCTCGTCGGTGCAGGGGGCGTTGAGCGGGACGTTGGTCGGTTTTTCACTGGAGCCGACGAGACCTTGGTCGAGCATCCAGCGCTCGAGTTCCTCGCCGCTGATGTCGGGGAGCATGGTGCCGTCCACTTCGACGCAGGGGGAGAGGGGCTGGCCGCTCTTCTGTTCCATTTCCCAGCGGAAGGCGGGGTTCTTGATGATGTCCTTTTCTTCGTAGGGCAGCTCGTATTTGGCGAGGATGGCGCGGATGCCGTTGCTCCAACCGCAGGAGGTCTTGACGTAGGCAGTGATGGCGGGTGTGCTCATGATTTGGTTACGGGCATGGTAACACAGACTGAGGGAGGGCCAAATGGTTTTCGAGCGGGAAGGAAAGGCTCACGCGGAGGCGCGGAGGACGCGGAGAGAACGGCGGGAAAATTTTCTTCTTCTTCGCGGCTCCGCGCCTCCGCGTGAGATCCCCTCGGATGCGGAAGCCAGGCTCGAACGAAGCCTCGCCCGCGATTCCGAACTCGCCAGCGCGGGTGAGTCGAGCTAGACGAGGACCATGCAGGCGTCGCGACGTTTCCGGCCGGGTGGGAGGCGCGGCTCGTGCCGTTCGCGGGCTACGACGATGTCTTCTGCCTCGATCCTTAAGACGTCTCGCTCGTCGTCGGCCGCAAGACAGACCTCGCGCTGGTCACAGCGCTGGTGCGGATGGGGACGCTGGAGATCGGGAAATGGGAAGCCCGCTTCCGCGAGACGCCGCTGGCGGAGTCGGACAGGTTTCGCGCCAGGCGGAATCTGCACGCCATCGGGCAGATGGAAGATCGCTCCGGGCCGGAGAATTAAATTCGGGATGGGGAAAGGGAATCACGCAGAGGCGCGGAGACGCGGAGCAGTTTCTTTTGGATGTTCTTCTTCGCGGCTTTGCGTCTTCGCGTGAGGTTTTTGTTCGATAAAGTAGGAGTTCTAAGGAAAGCAGAAAGGCAGGAAAACACGGTGAATTCCAAAGACTCGGAGTGCCCTTCCTCTCTGCGACTCTGCGCCTCTGCGTGAGATTCCCCTCGCGGGCAGAATGGAACGCGCGGAGGCGCATCCCTTCCCGAAACAAAAAAAGGCGCTGACTTTCGCCAGCGCCTTTTGTGAATTTGCGTCGAAGGATTACTTCTTCTTTTTGCCTTCGCCGGGGCGGTATTCGTCCTGGGCGATCTGGAAGGCGGCCGCGAGGCCGACCATGTCTTCGCCGGGGCGGATGTTGTCGAAGACTTCGCTTTCCTTCTTGAGGTCTTCCATGGAGTAGTTCGCGGCTTTGATGGAAAGACCGATGCGGCGCTCGGCCTTGTCGATCTTGATGACGCGGGCCTCGACTTCCTGGCCGACCTTGAGGGCGTCCTTGACCTTCTCGACGTGATCTTCGCTGATCTGCGAGATGTGGACGAGGCCGTCGATTTCGCCTTCGAGCTGAACGAACGCGCCGAAGTTGGCGAGCTTCGAAATGGTGCCCTTGACGAGGTCGCCGATCTTGTATTGGCCTTCGATTTCCTTCCAGGGGTCGTTCTCGAGCTGCTTGAGGCCGAGGCTGATGCGCTGGTTGGATTTATCGATGTCGATGACGACCGCTTCGATTTCGTCGCCCTTCTTGAGGACTTCGGAGGGGTGGTTGACCTTGCGGGTCCAGCTGAGGTCGGAGACGTGCACCATGCCGTCGATGCCCTCCTCGAGCTCCACGAACGCGCCGTAGGCGGTCATGTTGCGGACCTTGCCCTTGACCTGCTTGCCGATCATGTAGCGCTGTTCGATCTCGTCCCAGGGATTGGATTCGAGCTGGCGGACGCCGAGGGAAATCTTCTGCTCTTCCTTGTTGACGCCGAGGACGACGGCCTCGATTTCCTGGCCGAGCGTGAGCACGTCGGAGGGACGGGCGATGCGTTTCGTCCACGAGAGCTCGGAGACGTGGATGAGGCCTTCCACGCCGCGCTCGATTTCGACGAACGCGCCGTAGGGCATGAGGTTCGTGACCTTGCCCCGGACGGTCTGGCCGACGGGGAAGCGCTCCTCGATCTTGTCCCACGGATTGTCGGCCATCTGCTTCAAACCGAGGGAGACGCGCTCCTTTTCCTTGTTGATGTCGAGGATGACGACGTCGAGGTGGTCGCCGATCTTGACCATCTCGCTGGGATGGTTGAGGCGGGCCCACGACATGTCGGTGATGTGAAGGAGGCCGTCGATGCCGTCGAGGTCGATGAACGCGCCGAAATCGGTGATGTTCTTGACGTTGCCGGAGACCTTGTCGCCGATCTTGACGCTGCCGAGGAAGGTCGAACGCTTCGCGGAGCGCTCGGCCTCGATGATCTCGCGGCGGCTGAGGACGACGTTCTTGCGGTCGTCGTTGAGCTTGACGATCTTGAAGTCGTAGGTGTTGCCGACGAATTGCGTGAGGTCGCGCGGCGGGATGATGTCGATCTGCGAGGCGGGGAGAAAGGATTCGACGCCGACGTTGACCATGAGGCCGCCCTTGACGACGGATTTGACCTTGCCCTTGATGAGGCCGCCCTCCTTGAAGACGGCGACGATTTTCTCCCAATTCTGCCGTTGCGCGGCTTTTTCCTTCGAGAGGACGACCATGCCCTCGTCGTTCTCGAGGCGGACGAGGAGGACTTCGACCTCGTCGCCGACTTCGACCTCCTCGGGATCTTCGAATTCGTCGGCCCGAATGACGCCCTCGGACTTGTAGCCGATGTCGATGAGGAATTCGCGGGAGCGGATCTCGAGCACGTGACCCTTCACGATGCTGCCCTCGCGGTAGTTTTTGGTGGAGGCGGCGAGAAGCGCGCCCAGATCGATATCGGCCATAGGAGACAATTGGGTTGAGGTTGATGTTTCAATGACCGCGACGAACCTTTCGGAGAACCACCCGGCGCTCGGCGGGGCGGAGGTTGCGGTAGAGAGTCGAGGAACGTAGGGGAATGCCTTTGGGAAGGCAATTGTTTTTCCGGGGGTTTCCACCGCCCCGGGGACGCGGAAACGCGGGGACCACGGGGGCGTTTTCCTCCCGGCGCGCTCGGCGTTCCCCCGCGGCTCGAATCATTCGAAATCCGTGTCGTCGTGCGAATACGGCGGCGCGCAGCAGCAGAGAAAGACGAGATCGATCGTCGCCTCGATCCGATGCCACGTGCCGGCGGGAATCAAGATCGCGTCGCCGACGCCGATCGCCCGCGTCTCCCCGTCGATCTCCATCGAGCCCGCGCCCGCGAGCACGAAATAAAATTCCTCCGCGAGGCGGTGGCGATGCCGCTGCGTCGCTCCGCCGGCGGGCACGCGGGCCTCGGCCAGGCTCTGTTTTTCGACCGGGGCGTTCGTGCGGTCGAGAATGCTTCGAATCCGCGAGCCGTCCGCCGTCGTAAAGGGTTTTTGACTGGCTAGGTTTTGCACGATCATGGAAGTTGCGTGAATATGAAATTCTTCGAGGGCTGCACAGCGTTGATCACCGGGGCGTCGTCCGGCCTCGGGGCGGAATTCGCCCGCCAGCTCGCGCCGGTCGCCCGGTCCCTGGTGCTGGTCGCGCGTCGCCACGACCGGCTCGAGGCCCTCCGCGCGGACCTCGCCGGGGATTTTCCCCATCTCGCGGTCTTCATCTACGCCGCGGATCTCGCCGACGAAGGCGCCCGCGTCGCCCTGGCCCGATGGCTGCGCGAGCAGGACCTCGCCATCGATTTCCTGGTGAACAACGCCGGCCTTGGCGATCACGGGGCCTTCGAGGCCAGCGAATGGGAGCGCGTGCGCGCCATGCTGGAAGTGAACGTCTCCGCCCTCACGCATCTCACCCGTCTCCTGCTGCCGTCGCTCCGGGGCGTCGGTCGGGCCGCCATCTTGAACGTCAGTTCCGTCGCGAGCTTTTTCCCCCTTCCGAACATGGCCGTCTACGCGGCCACGAAGGCTTACGTCACCAGTTTTTCCGAGGCGTTGCGCATGGAACTTCGCGCCACCGGCGTGTCGGTCACCGCGGTATGCCCCGGCCCGGTGAAAACCGAATTCTTCGACGTCGCGACGCGTCCTGGCGACGAGGACAAGGCCGCCCATTACGAGACGATGCCGCTCTTCAAGGTCACCCCCGCGCAGGCCGTGCAGACCGCGCTGCGAGCGGTGGCCCGGGACCGCGCGTGCGTCATCCCCGGCCCGGTGCTGGCGGTGGCCGTGGGGGTTGCCGCGCTCGTGCCGTTTTTCATTGTCCGGCAAATTCTTCAGGCCAGCCGGGCCCGGATCTGAAGTGGTGTTTTCTTGAAGCGACGGTGGAAATGAAGAAAAGCTCCCTGGTAAGAAGTTCCCCGAAGATGCGCGCCATGGCTGACTCCGCGGTCGCGTTCAAGCAGACCTTCGACCTGATCAACCCGCATCTTTACAGCGTCGAGGAGCGGATCCGGCAGCAGGCCCGCGCCTTCGATCCCGCCGTCGAGGGCTACATCGCCTACGCGATCAACTCCGGCGGCAAACGCCTTCGCCCGGCCCTCGCGCTCCTGGCGGGTGGCGCGACCGGGAAAATCACCTCCGGTCACGTCGACGTCGCCGTCGTCCTCGAGCTCATTCACGTCGCCACGCTCGTGCACGACGACATCATGGACGGCGCGGAAAGCCGCCGCGAGCAGCCGACCGTGAACGCCAAATGGGGCAACTCCCTGAGCGTGCTTCTGGGTGACTGCCTCTTCGCCCACGCCCTGCGGCTCTCCACGAATTTTTCGAACAACGAAATCTGTCGCATCGTCTCCGAGGCCTCCGCGGAGGTCTGCACCGGCGAGATCATCCAGACGCAGCGGCGCTTCGACCTGAATCTCTCGATCGCCGATTACTCCAAGATCATCGAGATGAAGACCGCCGCGCTCTTCGCGGCCGCCTGCGAGCTCGGCGCGTTCATCAGCGAGGCGAGCCCGGAGATCATCGGGGCCTTGAAGACCTTCGGCTCCCGCCTCGGCACCGCCTATCAGATCTACGACGACTGCCTGGACATCGCCGGTGACGAGGAGGAAGCGGGCAAGACGCTCGGGACCGACTTCGAAAAGGGCAAGCTCACCCTGCCGGTGATTCTCCTGCTTCAGTCCAAGGACGAATCGCTGCGCACGCGCGCCCGGCATCTGCTGCTTCACGAAAATCTCTCCGGCGGCGAGGAACTGGCCGCGCTGTTGAAATCCAGCGGCGCGATGCGATCCGCCGTGGAGACCGCCACGCGAATGGTCGCCGAAGCGCGCGAAGCGCTCGCGCCCGTGCCCGTGAACAAATATTGCCGCGGCCTCGTCGCCATCACGGGCCACCTCGACGACCTGCTCGCAAGTTTCGATTAGGGCGGGGTCACGCCCACCCGCACGAGAAGAAAATCAGGGATCGCGTAAAGAGAGCGATCAACCCCGCCGGCTCGCTCTCGATCCGGACTTTTTTCCCGTGATCCCCCTTCTCCCCTTGCGCCGTCATCGCGTCGCGCTTTTCTTCGTCGCCACGGCGCTCCGTCGCCGTGCGGCGTAAGGGGACGCGTCCTCGGCGCCCCGACGGAGCGGGGCGGCGACAGGGTGAATACCGGGCGCGGCGTTCCTTGTCGCCCCGGCGCCCCGTCGCCGTGCGGCGTAAGGGGACGCGTCCCCCGGCGCCCCGACGGAGCGGGGCGGCTACAGCGAGGCCTCTGCGGGGCCGGTTCGCCCGGAACTTCGAACCTCGTGCGCCCCAGCGCTTCCTTGTAGCCACGGCGCTCCGTCGCCGTGCGGCGCGAGGGGGCGCGTCTTCCCCGGCGCCCCGACGGAGCGGGGCGGCGATAGGGTGAATACCGGCGCGGCGTTCCTTGTAGCCACGGCGCTCCGTCGCCGTGCGGCGTAAGGGGACGCGTCCCCCGGGCGCCCCGACGGAGCGGGGCGGCTACAAGGTGAATACTGGCGTGGCGTTCCTTGTCGCCCCGGCGCTCCGTCGCCGTGCGGCGGGAGGGAGCGCGTCCCCCGGCGCCTCGACGGAGCGGGGCGGCGACAGGGTGAATACCGGGCGCGGCGTTCCTTGTCGCCCCGGCGCTCCGTCGCCGTGCGGCGCGAGATGACGCGTCCCCCGACGCCCCGACGGAGCGGGGCGGCGACAAACGAGGCCCTCTCACCGCGGGGATTCGGATCGCGACAGCGCGCGGCCCGGAACAGGACCGGGCGACGACTTGCGGCAACGCAAAGGCCGGGAACGCGACGCCAAGATTCTCTCGACGCGGGAGAGGACCGCTCCGTCGGGGGAAAAGTCCCGGCGGGAAGAACGCCCTGCGTCGCCTATTCGACGATTTCCAGACCCACCCTCAGCCCTCGCTTCTGGGCGGAGGCCTGGAGCAGGGTGCGTAGTGCCTGGATCGTGTGCCCGCCTTTGCCGATGACCTTCGGCCGGTCCGCCGATCGCAGGACCAGAAAGTAGACGGTCCGGTCGCCTTCCACGGAATGCGTGATCACCAGCTCATCGGGGAATTCGATGAGCTTGCCGACAACGTAGCGGAGGAATTCTTCCACGCGAGCGGGTGGTTCCCGCGGACCGGATCAGGCCGCGACGGTCTCGGCCTTCTTGCTGGCCTTGTTGATGATGCTACCCACGGTCTGCGAAGGACGGGCACCCACGCCGACCCAATACTTCGCGCGATCCAACTGGAGGACGAAGTTCTCGCCTTCCTTCTTCGGGTCGTAGGACCCGATGATCTCGATGAATTTGCCGTCGCGCGGTTTGCGCTGATCGGCCACCACGATCTTGTAATAAGGGTGATTCTTGGCGCCTTCGCGCTTGAGTCTGATTGCAACGGCCATTTGGTCAGTCGATTGTTGAGAGTTTTGGTTGAGCGGAAAATTCTTGTCGCGGACGACTACTTCATTCCCGGAAGTCCGGCCCGGCGTGCCTGGGCCATTATGTCTTTCATGCTGCCCGCCTTCTTCATCATCTTCTTCATCTGGGCGAACCGGAGAAGGAGATTGTTTACTTCGCTCACCGAGGTGCCGCTCCCACGAGAGATCCGCTGGCGTCGTCGCGCGTTCAGCACGTCGGGCCGAGCGCGCTCGCCGGGGGTCATGGAGAGAATGATCGCCTCCACCCGTTTGAGCTGCCCCTCGTCAATCGAGGAATCCTTCAGCTTATCCATGCCGGGAAGCATGCCAAGAATATTTTCCAGGGGACCCATGCGCTTGATCATCTTGAACTGCTGGAGAAAATCATCGAGGTCGAAGCCGCCCCCCATCAGCTTCTTCTGCATGCGCAGGGCGTCCTCCTCCGTGATCGCCTCGGCGGCCTTTTCCACGAGGCTCACCACGTCGCCCATTCCCAGGATGCGCCCGGCGAGGCGATCCGGGTGAAACGGCTCGAACTCGGCGAGCTTCTCGCCCACGCCGGCGAACTTGATCGGCTGCTTCGTCACCGCGCGCAGCGAGAGCGCCGCGCCGCCGCGGGCGTCGCCGTCGAGCTTCGTGAGAATGATGCCCGTGAGCCCGAGCGCCCCGTGGAAGTGCTCCGCGACCGAGACGGCCTGCTGGCCGGTGGCGGCGTCGCAGACGAGCAAGACCTCCTGCGGCTGGAGAAATTCCTTGAGCCGCCTGAGTTCCTGGACGAGCGGCTCGTCGATTTCCTGCCGGCCGGCGGTGTCGAAGATCTGGACGTTGCCGCCGGTCTCGACGGCCCAGGCCAGCGCGCTTTTTGCGACCTTGAGCACGTCCTTCTCGGCGCGGGCCGGCGCGAAGACGTTCACGTTGATCTGGCCGGCGAGCGTGGCGAGCTGGTCGATGGCGGCCGGGCGCATCAGGTCGCACGCGATGAGGTTCGGCGTGCGGCCCTGCGTCTTCAGCCAGCGGGCGAGCTTCGCGGACGACGTGGTTTTCCCCGCGCCGTTCAGGCCGACGACGAGGATGCGGGCCGGCGCGTCGAGATTGAGCGGGCTCGCGTCGCCGCCCAGGAGCGCGACGAGTTCCCCGTGAAAGATTTTCACGATCTGCTGGCCCGGCGTGACGCTGCGAAGGACGTCCTCGCCGAGCGATTTATCCTTCACGCGGGCGATGAAATCCTTCGCGACCTGGAAATGGACGTCGGCGTCGAGCAGGGCGAGTCGCACCTCGCGCAGCGCGTCGGTGATGTTCGTCTCGCTGATGCGCCCGTGCCCGCGGAGATCCTTGAAGACGTCCTGAAGTTTGTCGGAAAGGCGGCTGAACATGAAAACGAGCGGAATGAAATTCGGGGGCGCAACGCGATGCGCCCTCACCGTCTCTCAACCATCACCCATGAACTATCAACTGCATTCTCAGCCCCCCGCGACGACGCGCAGGAGCTCGATGCGGTCGTTCTCGGCGAGCGGCGTGCCGGGCCACTCGGAACGCAGGAGAGCCAGGCCGTTGTGCTCGATGAGAAGCGCGGGCGCGGGCAGCGCCAGCTCGGCGACCATCGCGGCCACGGTGCGGGCCTCGCGCAAATCCCGCGGTTCGCCGTTCACGTGGACGGTCATTTTTTCAATAACCCTGCGTGCGGGCAAGGCGCTGGAGCTCGACCTGGAAGGCGAGCACGTCCTTTTCGGACGGGCGGTAACCCAGCGTCGTGGGGTTGAGCCCGAGGCGGCCGGTCTGGTCGAGATACCATTCGGCCTTCTCGCCGTCGGTGAAGGTCACCCGGCCGCTGATCATGGTGCCCGGTTTCATGATCTGGTCGATGGTCACGTCCACCGAGCCGCCGCCGGCGGGCGGGAGCGGCTCGAGTTCGTCGTCGGAAAGGGGCGGCTCGCCCTCGGGGCCGGGCGGGGCGGCTTCCTCGATCGGCTCGGGCTCGGGCTCGGGATCCTTGGGTATGAGCTTGAGGTCGTCGACGAGGAAGCGGGCTTCGAGGTAGGTGAGGGAAATCCGAAATTCCTCCCGCAGGCGTTTTTGCACGTCGGAGAGGTTCGCGCCGGCCTCGAGCCAGCCCGCAACGGCGGATTTTTGTTCGTCGGAAAGGTTCATGCGTGCCGGTAAATTGCCGGATGCCTCGCCGCGGGTCGCGAAAAAAGTTCGCGGGAATTTCGACGCGCACGATTGGGATTGCAGTTCTCCCGACGGCTCGGCATGGAGTCGCGGGTGAAACGCGTGCTTTTCCTGCTGCTGATGGGGCTCGGATTCGGACCCGGCGGCGCGCAGGCCAATCTGCTCGGGGAGCTTTCCTCGGCGGATCAGGCGAGGATCAAGGCCGGCGAACAGGTCATGCTCACCGAGCCGATCGACGGCTATCCGTGGCCGCGGGTGATCGTCTATCAAAAGGCCCCGGCGACGCCGCGCGAGGTGATGGCCGTCTTCTTCGATTACGACAATGCCAGCCACTACATTCCGAATTGCCTGAAGTCCGCGATCTCGAAGGAGATCGATCCCCTCGACCACGAGGTCGACTACGTGATCGACGTGCCCATTTTGCCCGACGAGGCCTACACCGCCCTGAACACGCTCTCGGCGCCGTCGCCGGGAGTCATGAAAGCGCAATGGCGCGTGCTGAAGGCGACGAGCATCGAGGAGAGCAGGGGGAGTCTCGTCGTCGAGCCCACGGAAGGTGGCTCGCTGCTGCGCTACACGAATCTCGTAAAGCCGGCCTCCCGCGCGGCGATCATCCTGCGCGGCGTGGCGATGAACCAGATGAAGGACACCGTGCAGGCGCTGGTCGGCGAGGTGCGGCTGCGGATGAAAAACCCCGCGGGCCTCCGGCCCGAGCTCGCGCGGCTGGACACCGCGCTCGGAAAAACGGCGACCCCGTAGGCCCGGTCAACTCGCGCGCGGCGCGGCGCTTTAGCCGCGTTCCAGGAGCAGGTCGTGAATGGCCGGAGGGTTGGTGAGGACCGCGTCGGAGGTCACGAGCACGCGTCCCGTCTCCGGGGCGGAAAGAGGACGCCGTTCACGATTTGAAATCCCTTCGCTCGAAGGCGAACCAGCCCATCACCAGCAGCGTCGCGTCGATGGCCAGGAGAAGCGCGTAACTTTCCGCCATCGCGTCCCAACCGATGCGGGGTTCGAACACATGGACCCATGCCGCCATGTGAGCGGTGAGGAACCAGCCGCGAATCGCCTCGAAATAGGGGATGTTCTTGAGGATCGAATCGATCAGCAAGAACGAGAGCGTCAGGATCGTGGCCGCGGCGGGCTTCATGTTCAGGCACGAAAAAAAGAAGCCGATCGACGTGATCGTGAACAGGCTGAGAACAAGGAACGGCTGCGCGAGCGCGTAACGTTGCAGGCCTTCGCCGAAATCGTAGAGCGCGAACACCCGCTCCAGCGGCGCGAAGACGAACAGCCCGCCCGATCCGCGGTCGGCCAGCCCGCACAGCAACGCCGTCCCGCTGATGAACAGCACGAGGGTCGCGGTGTAGACGAAGGCGGCGAGCGCCTTCTGCGCGAGCAGGCTGAAGCGGGATACCGGCCGGCAAAGAATCATCCGCAGGGTGCCGTCCTCCACCTCCTTGCTCACGAGATCGCCGGCTACCAGCGCCAGATACAGCGAGCCAAGCAGAAGGATCGTCCACAACAGGATCATGAATCCGAGCGTGAGGCCGGAGAGATATTCCGCGGCGTCGTATCCGCTCGCCTCGAGGATCTTGGCGATCGAGCGCTGCACGCGGTCCAGCCGGAGCAGGACGAGCAGCAGCAGCTCGATCAGCAGGAACGCGCCGAAGCCGATGTAGGTCCGCTTGCGCGCGAAGAGCTTGATCAACTCGCCTCGAAACTGGGCCGCGAAGGAGTTCATCCGCGAATCGTCCTCAGGTAAAAATCCTCGAGCGTCACGCGGACCGGCTCCACCCGGCTGACCGCCAGACCCGCGCGCACCATCTGCGACACCAGTCCCGCCAGGTCGGCGGAGTCGGGAAGCGTGGCGACGTCGTCCTCGACCTGCGTCGCGCCGCCGCGCGTGAGGATCGCCCGGGCGGCCGCCCAATCGTCCACCGTGAAACGCACGCGCCGCTCCGCCGCCACGCTTTCGCTCCATGCGCCGCAATACATCAGCCGCCCCGCGTTCAGGATCGCGACGCGGTCGCACATCTGCTCGACCTCCGAGAGCAGGTGCGAGGAGATCACCACCGTGAGGCCATGCTCGCCGCGCAATTTCATGATCAAGCGCCGCATTTCCTCGATGCCCTCCGGGTCCAGCCCCTCGCTCGGCTCGTCGAGCAGGATGATCTTCGGCTCGGGCAGCAGCGCCTGCGCCAGGGCCAGTCGCTGCCGCATGCCGTGGCTGTAGACGCGCACGCGATCGCGAATCCTCCCGCCCAGGCCCACGAGCTCGACGACCTCGCGCAGGCGGGATTCCGGCACGAATCCGGAATACGCCACGAGCATGCGGAGATTCTCCCAGCCGCTGAGGTAATCGTAAAATGCCGGCGCCTCGAAGATCGCGCCGACGTGCCGCAGCGCGGTCTCGCGGTCGCGCTGCACGGATACGCCCTCGATCCACGTCTCGCCGGTGTCGGGGCGGATCTGGCCGAGCAGGATGCCGAAGGTCGTGCTTTTGCCGGCGCCGTTGTGGCCGAGCAGGCCGAAGATTTCGCCGGGCCGCACCTCGAGCGAAAGCGAGTGCAGGGCGGGGCGGCCCCGGAAGGATTTGGCGATTCCGTCGAGGCGCAGCATGCTTAATCTCCCGTCGTCAGTTGCAGGTCTTTCCCGGCGTGTCCGTCCGCGAAGAGGATGTTCACCTTGGGGCCCTTCGCGCCGGCGTGCCAGCCCTCCTTGTCGCTGAGGACCGGGATGCGGGTCGCGGCTTCCGTGAGGCCGAGAAAGTTCAGCGCGTTGGCGTGCTGTCCGTTCAGCGCGGGGTTCCAATAATAGCTCGTGCCGGACCGGCGCCATTCGCCGGGGTCGGCCGGACAGCGAAAAGTCGCCGGGTCGCCCGCGTAGCCGCCGAGCGCGACGTCGATGGTCTCCTCGTCCGGCGCCTGCTCGCGGCGACCCGCCACGAGCGTGGGCATGGCTTGGTCGTGATCGACGAGATACGCGTTCAACGCGACGCCGAGGTGCCGCAGGTTCGACAGGCATTTGGCCGACAGGGCCCGGGAACGGAGGCCGGAGACGGTCGGCACGGCAATCGCGATCAGCACGGCGACGATGGCGATCACGACGAGCAATTCCACGAGCGTGAATCCTGCCGCCGGCTTCAATTCCGCCATCGAAGCGACTGCTGGATTTGCTCGATGACCGGCGCGAAATCGAGCTTCACGTTGGCGTTGGCCTCCTCGTAGAAGGAGGTCATTCCCTGCGCGACGATTTTTTGCATCATCGCGTCGTCGACCGGCGACGGGTCGTCTTCGCCGTCCGGCCGGCCTTTCTTGATGTTGGCAAGCGCGCGCTCGACGATTTCCTTGCGCTTGGCGGGCGTCATTTTGTTCAACGCGAGCATGACCTGGCGGAATCCCTCGGGCAGCGTGCGGTCGAGAAACGCGCCGCGTTCGGCGTCGGTCATGGTCTTGAAAAATGTCCTCATCGCGCCGGTGCGCTGGAGTTTCTGCCGGTCTTCGAAATCGAGGCGGTTGAGCTGGCCGGCCATCCGGTCGATCTCCGCGGCGCGCTCGGGAGGGGTGGCCTTCGCCAGCGGATGAGCGTGGAGGTAGGCCTCCATTTTTTCCGGCGTCGGACGACTCGATCGCACCAGCCAGACGACGCCGGCCGCCCCGACCCAGATGGCGACCAAGACTCCAATGACCCGACCGGTGCGCGGCATGCGGGCAACATAGGCCGCGATCCGGATTGCGCAACGGCGGGGACACTCCGTTCGGCGGCAGGGCTCCGCCACGCGGAGCGCCTTAACCGGCGGGCTTGGCAAGGGGAACGCAGCGGGCGAGCGCCTCGCCGAGCGCCTCGGGCCGCAGGGGCTTCGTGAGAAAGTCGTCCATGCCGGAGTCGAGCGCCCGCTGGCGGTGCTCGGCGAAGGCGCCGGCGGTGAGCGCGATGATGGCCGCGCGAGGCCGGGCGGCGTCCTCCGCTTCCCAGCGGCGGATTTCGCGGGTGGCCTTGTAGCCGTCGAGCCGGGGCATCTGGCAATCCATCAGCACGACGTCGATGCCGCCGGAGGCGAGGCGCGAGACCGCGTCGACGCCGTCGTCCACGACCTCGACGTGGGTCGAGCCGCATTTGTGCAGCAGGATCTGGATGAGCTGGCGATTCACGGCGTTATCCTCGGCGACGAGGATGCGCAGCGCGGCCACTGCCGGCGCGAAGCGGGGGATGCCGCGCGCGCCATTTTCCCGGGGCGGCTCGTGGCGCGTGGCACCGGAGGCGCGGAGCGGGGCGGATTCGGGGGGAGCGAGCTGCAGGGGCACGAACACGTCGATGGTGGTCCCCGAGTTTTCCCGGCTGTCCAGGGAGATGGACCCGCCCATGCTCGTGACGAGGCGCTGGCAGATGACGAGGCCCAGGCCGGTGCCTCCGAAACGCCGGGTGATCGAGGCGTCGAGCTGGCTGAAGGGCTGAAAAAGATCGGCGATCCGTTCCGGAGCGATGCCGATGCCCGTGTCGGAGATGCGGAAGTGGACCCGCCGAATCCCGGCGGACGACGGCTCGCTCCCCACCTCGAGACGGACCTCTCCTTCCAAGGTGAATTTCACGGCGTTCGCGAGGAGGTTCGTGAGCACCTGCCGAAGACGGGCGTGGTCGCCGAGCACCATTCCGGGCACCTCGGGGGCAATTTGCATCTTCAGGACGATGTGCTTGGCGGCGGCGCGCGGCTCGAGGACGGCGACCGAGGAGCCCGCGATTTCGCGAAGGGAAAACGGGGCCATTTCGAGCTGCAGCTTGCCCGCCTCGATCTTGGAGTAATCAAGAATGTCCTCGATGATCGCCAGCAGCGCCTCGCCGCTCGAGACGATGGTGGAGAGATGGTCGCTCTGTTCCCGGGACACGGGGGTCGTCGCCTCGAGCAAATGGGTGTGGCCAATGATGCCGTGAAGCGGGGTGCGAATCTCATGGCTCATCATGGCCAGGAAGGCGCTCTTGGCGCGGTTGGCTGCTTCGGCCGCGTCCCGGGCGGCGCGCAGCTCCTCGCTGGCCCGATGCTGCTCGGTGACGTCGCGGGTGACGGCGATGCAGCGGACCGACGCGCCGTGGGCGTCCTTCACGATGCGGGCGTTCACGAGAAGTTTTTTTTCGCCGCCGGTTGGAAGCCGCACGCGATAGGTGGTTTCCAGAGGCCGGCCTCCGCGGATGGTTTCGCGGAGGGCTTCGAGCAGCCCTTCGAGATCGTCGGGATGGATGCAGGCGATCCAGCGGTCGAAATCAATGGCGCCCCGCTTGTTGGCGGGCAGGCCGTAGAGCGCGAACATGTGCTCGTCCCAGGTGGCGGTGCCCTGCGCGATATCGTAGTCGATGACGCCGAGGCCGGCCGTCTCGGTGGCGAGTTGCAGACGCTCGGAAAGTTTTTGGAGCTTCTCGCGGTCGTGCATCGCGCAGGTGATATCCTCGACGTGGGAGACGAAACAGCGGGGGGAGCCGTCGGGGCCCCGCGCCAGCGTGGTGGTGAGTTGAATCCAGATGATGCGACCGTCCTTGTGAAAGTAGCGCTTCTCGAGGCGATAGCCCGTGCAACGATCGGCCAGGACATCGCGAATCATGGCCAGATCGCGCTCGAGATCGTCGGGATGGGTGATGTCCTGGAACGAGCCGACGAGCAATTCCTCGCGCGAGTAGCCGAGGATGCGGCACAAGGCGTCGTTGACGTTCAGCCAATGGCCGGAGGGATCGACGAGCGCGAAGCCGATGGGGGCGTTTTGAAAGCCGATCTCGAAGAGCTTGGTCTCGAGAGCCCTGGGTGGTTCGAAGTCCGGGGCGGATGGCCTCGTCTCCCCCGTCGAAAGGACCGGAGGGAGCCCCGTTCCATCGACGTCCAATCCCATGGGGGGATCCTCCGTCGATCTCGTCGGCGGCGCAATCGGAAAGAGGGGGGAAGAAAGAATGCGCGGGGAATCAGCTCAGCGAGACGTAGGGCATCAGGCCATGGAGGCCGCCTTCGCGACCGTAGCCGCTTTCCTTGTAGCCGCCGAAGGGCGAGGTGGGGTCGAACTTGTTGTAGGTGTTCGCCCAGATGACGCCGGCGCGCAGCTTCGCGGCCATCTTGAAGATCTTGCTGCCCTTGTCGGTCCAGACGCCGGCGCTGAGGCCGAAGGGGGTGTTGTTCGCGCGCTCGAGGGCCTCGGCCGGCGTGCGGAAGGTCATCACGCTGAGCACGGGGCCGAAGATTTCCTCGCGGGCGATGCGGTGCGCGGCGGTGACGCCGGTAAAAAAACTCGGCGGATAGAAATAGCCGGCCGTCGGCAGCGGGCTTTTCGGCTGCACGAGCTCGGCGCCTTCCCGGACACCGCTGGCGACGAGCTCGCGGATTTTTTCGAGCTGCGGCTTCGAGTTGATCGCGCCGATGTCGGTGTTCTTGTCGAGCGGGTCGCCGACCCGAAGCGTGGCGATGCGGTCGCGCAGGCGGCGGATGATCTCCTCGTGGACGCTTTCCTGCACGAGCAGGCGGGAGCCGGCGCAACAGACGTGGCCCTGGTTGAAATAGATGCCGGCGATGATGCCCTCGACGGCCTGCTCGATCGGTGCGTCGTCGAAGACGATGTTCGCGGCCTTTCCGCCGAGCTCGAGGGTGAGTTTCTTCTTCGTGCCGGCGAGGGCGGCGGCAATGCGTTTGCCGACGTCGGTGCTGCCGGTGAAGGCGACCTTGTCGATGCCGGGGTGACCGACGAGGGCGGCGCCGGTCTCGCCCGCGCCGGTGACGATGTTCACGACGCCGGGAGGAAGGTCGGCTTCCTGGAGGATGCGGGCGAGGTGGAGCGCGCTGAGCGGGGTGGTCTCGGCGGGCTTGAGCACGCAGGTGTTTCCGGTGGCGAGCGCGGGCGCGAGTTTCCAGGCGGCCATGAGCAGGGGAAAATTCCACGGGATGACCTGGCCAGCGACGCCAAGCGGGGCGGGGCGGCGACCGGGGAAAGCATAGTCGAGCTTGTCGGCCCAGCCGGCGTAGTAGAAAAAATGCGCGGCGACGAGCGGAAGGTCGATGTCGCGGCTTTCCTTGATGGTCTTGCCTCCATCCATCGTCTCGAGCACGGCGAGCTCGCGGGCGTGCTCCTGGATGAGGCGGGCGATGCGGTAAAGATACTTGCCGCGCTCGGCGGGGGGCATTTTTCCCCAGACGGTCTCCTGCGCCTTCCGGGCGGATTTCACGGCGCGGTCGACGTCGGCGGCGGAGGCGGCGGTGACCTGGGCGAGCTCCTTCTCGGTGGCGGGATTGATCGTGGCGAAGGTGCGGCCGGGCTTCGTGAACGCGCCGTCGATGAAGAGGCCGTAGGCGGGATCGATCTTCAGCGTGGGCGGCGGGGACTCCGGCGCGGGGGCGTAGGCCCAGTCCTCGCCGAGGCGGAGGCGACGCTCGCCGACGGGGACGATTTCGAGCGAGTGCGCGGCGGAGTTTGGGTGCAGAGCGACGGCCTTGGCTGTGGTCTTCATGGCAGGGAAAAATATTCGGCGCTCTGGTAGCGACCGTCGGTGAGGCGCGCGATCTGCATGAGCACGTCGTTCGCGAGGGTGCTTGCGCCGAAGCGGAAGAGGTCGGGCGTCATCCAATCGGCGCCGAGGACTTCGTTGACCATCACGAGGTAGGCGAGGGATTCCTTGGCGGTCTTGATGCCGCCGGCGGGTTTCATGCCGACGCGCACGCCCGTCGCGTAGAAGTGATCGCGGATCGCTTCGAGCATGATGAGGGTGAAGGGAAGGGTGGCGTTCACGGCGGCCTTGCCGGTGGAAGTCTTGATGAAGTCGCCGCCGGCGGCGATGGCGAGGTCGCTGGCGAGGCGGACGTTATCGTAGGTCTCGAGCTCGCCGGTCTCAAGGATGACCTTCAAATACGCGCCGCCGCAGGCGGCCTTCACGGCGGAGATTTCGTCGAAGACCTGCCGGTATTCGCCGCGCAGGAACGCGCCCCGATCGATGACCATGTCGATCTCGTCGGCGCCGTCCTCGACGGCGAGGCGCACGTCCTCCAGCTTCACGGCCAGCGGCATGAGGCCGCTGGGGAACGCGGTGGCGACGGAGGCGACCTTCACGGTGGAGCCTTTCGTGAAGCGCTTGGCGGCGCGGACGAGATTCGGATAAACGCAGACGGCGGCGCAGGAAGGCGCCTGGTAACGATCGTCGGCGGGCGAGATGGCCTTGCGGCAAAGGTGGGCGACCTTGCCCGGCGTGTCCTTTCCCTCGAGCGTGGTGAGATCCATCATCGAGAGCGCGAGCTTGAGGCCCTGCAGCTTCGCGCCGGCCTTGATGCTGCGTTTCGAAAAGGACGCCGCGCGCTCGTCGGTCATCACTTGATCGATGGGGCGACGCGGAAAGGGGAGGGTGGTCATGCGGAGTTTACAGACGGACGAGATCGCGGAGGAATTGAAGCCAGAGGAAGAGCAATCCCCGGGCCGAGTAACGGATCAAATCGTCGCCCTCGCGCTCGAGCACGCCGCAGGTGAGATTGTGGGCGATTTGGCGTCGCATGTCGGATTCCATCTGCGCGCCGAGATCGGCGGGCTCCTGGGAAACGATGCCGTCCACGGCGATGTGCTCGCGGTCGAGAAAGAGGCGGTGGTCGGCGAGCATTTCCCCGAAGCTGGCTTCGGAGCGGCTGCGGTTCAGGCGAAAGGCGGGGGCGAGGCGCAGGCCGTAGGAGAAGGGGTAATTCCACGTCAGATACGTCGAGCCGTTACGCGCGCGCGACGTGATGGCCACGTAGAAGAAGGCCACGCCGCCCTGCTCGACGAGGCAGATGGATGCTTCGGTGCCGCTCCGGGGCTGGTAAAAAATGCGGTAGAATTGGTGGTGCTCGTCGTATTCCCAGCCGAGATCGTCGACGCGCTCGAAGTCGGCGTCCTCGATTTCGGCGGAGAGCTCGCGGAAGGTCGGGAAAGTTTCGCCGTCGGGCGCGTTCCGGGGGCGGAACTCGCGTTCGGCGGGAAGGCGGAGCTTGCGGGCGCGGGTGAGGATTTCCAGCCACGGGAGCAGGAGCCACGTGGCGGCGAGGACCAGGCCCAGGACGATGCTGTCGAGAATGAGCCACCCCACGAGGAACGAGAGGCCGAAGAGCATCCCAAAGGTGCCGAGCCGATGGAGCAGGGGATGACGGTAGGTGCGCAGACCGACGCAGAGGGCGGCGAACGCGCCAATGACGAGCAATTCGGAGATCATCCGGGCACGATGTTATGCGCGGAGAGAAATTTCTCAAGCTGCGCCACGTCGAAGTCGGGCAGCACCTCGCCGGATGCGAGCTCCAGCGTGGGCGTCTTCCGTTGGCCGGAGATTGCCGACATGTGCCGGTAGGCGGCTTCGTTGGCCAGCACGTCGATTTGCTCGAAGCGGTAACCTCCGCGTTCGAGCCACGCGATGGCGTCGACGCACCAGGGACACCAGACCTTGACGTATAACTTCATCGGTGACACCTTACCGGGACTTTCCCGACTTGCGAGCAGGTGATTCACCCGCTCCTGAGCCAACGTCGCCTTCGTCTAGGGGTTAGGACACGGCCCTCTCAAGGCCGGTGCACGGGTTCGATTCCCGTAGGCGATGCCACTTTCGCAGGGGCCGGCCGGATTCAGCCGCGGCCGCGAAGCAGCCGATAGATCAGCAGCAGAATCACGGCGCCGACGATGGCCAGGCCGAGGCTGCCGAGATTGAAACCATCGATGGTGCCGAGTCCCAATTGCGTCCCGATCCAGCCCCCGAGCGAGGCGCCCACGACGCCGAGAAGGATGGTGATGATGCAGCCGCCGGGGTCTTTTCCGGGAAGGATGAATTTCGCGAGCGCGCCGGCCAGCAAGCCGAAGATGATCCAAG
The DNA here is from genome assembly GCA_964247025.1 of uncultured Chthoniobacterales bacterium. Classification (GTDB taxonomy): domain Bacteria; phylum Verrucomicrobiota; class Verrucomicrobiia; order Chthoniobacterales; family JAATET01; genus JAATET01. The sequence continues at coordinate 190,048 of CAXTSM010000002.1, read as the reverse complement.
AAAGAAAACCCATGCCGGTGCTTCGGGGGATGGTGCAACCGCGGATGTGCCGGGGTCCAAAAAAAATCAGCGCGGCATTCGAGAATGCCGCGCCGACTTCTTATGAAAGGAAAGACCGTCTTGTGTCAGATGCGACGGTTGAAGCCGCCTGCCACGAAGGACAGGACAAAAAGGACGAGAAAGATGAGGAAGAGCACTTTGGCGATGCCCGCGGCGGTGCCGGCGATGCCGCCGAACCCGAGGATGGCGGCGAGGAGTGCGATGATGAGAAAGGTAATGGCCCAGCTAAGCATGAGTTTAATTGGTTGAGTTGTGCCCAAGGGAAGCGCGAGCCGTGCCAGGAGGATCCTCTAAATAACAAATAGCTGATCGTAAACGCGTTACGATTCTAGATCCTCTCCGGCCGCCGTGAGAAAAGTCCGCGGACTTCGGGCGATGCGCACGATTTGGCGGCGAAAAATCGTGCAATCCGCAAGGGGCGTGCCTCCGCCCGGGGATCAGTCGGGGATTTGTTGTTCCGAGTGCGAAAAGACGCGAAACAAATCGTTCGACGAAGCGATCGAGACGCTGTGAGCGTGCACGTGGGCGGCGCGGACAAAGAATTCGCCGGCGACGTCGACGTTTTTTTCCAATTCGTAAATGGCGCCCAGCAGCAGCAGGCTCTGGAGATCGTTCGATCCGGTGGTCAAGACGTGGAGGGCAGCCTTCGCTCCCGCGCGATCGCGCTGGGAGAGACAGTATTTCGCGTAGGCGCGAAGCAGTCCGGAGGGGATGTCGCCGAGGCTGGAGTAATTTGTGCTCGTGAAGCGGACGTGCCGGCTGAGCGCGTGATTCACCGCGTAGCGAAGTTCCGTGGGCTTGACGGGCTTGGTGAGAAAGTCCGTGATCCCCGCGCCGAGCGCGGCGACGGCGGTGGCGTGGTCCGCAAAGGCGCTTGCCAGGACGATCGGGCAGCGAAAGCCGGCTTCACGCAGGGCGAGGGCGGTCTGCAAGCCGTCCATGCCGGGCATGCGCAGGTCGAGCAGCACGCAGTCCGGCTTGATCTCGGCCGCGCGCTCGATGGCCTCGGAGCCATCGGCGGCGAGCTCGACCTCGAACCCGGAGGATCGCAGGGCGACGGAAAAGCCGAGCCGGATGTTCTGTTCGTCGTCGACGACAAGGATGGGGTTGGCGGCGAGCGAGGTCATCAGGCTATGGGGAGTTCGCAATAAAAACGGGTGGCAACGTGGGGATCGCTGTGGACGCCGACGCGGCCGTCATGGGCGTGGACGATTTCTCGGGCGATGGAAAGACCGAGGCCGACGCCGTCGGTCCGCTGGCCGGGGGGCCGGAAAAATTTATCGAAGATTCGCGCATGGTATTCGGCTGGCACGCCGGGACCGGAGTCGATGACGGAGAGCCGCACGAATCCCGGGGCCGCGTTGTCGGCGGTGAGATGAACAGTCGAATCGGGCGCGGAAAATTTCAAGGCGTTCGACGTGAAGTTTCCGATGACGTGCATCATGCGCGCACGATCCGCGAGCACGGCGGGCAGATCGTCGGCGGCCTCGATCGAGAGGGCGACGCGGCGGGCATCCGCCTGGTTGCGGAAGGCGGTCCGCGCCTCCTCGAGGAGCTCGCGGGGCGGGATGGGGTGGAGATCGAGCTGGGTGCGTCCGGCTTCCATGCGCGAGAGATCGAGCAGGCCGTTGAGGGTGGTGAGAAGGCGCTCGCAGTCGTCGCAGGCGGCCTGGACCATCTCGTTCTGGAGGGGGGCGAGGTCGCCGCCGCTTTTTTCCAGGAGCAGGTGAAGGATCATGCGAATGCCCGTGAGCGGCGTCTTGATCTCGTGGCTGATGGTGGAGATGAGGTTGGTCTTCATGTCGTCGAGCCACCGAAAACGGCTGACGTCGATGAGAATGACGGCCGCGCCCGCGAAGTCTCCCTCGGGCGAAAAGATGCGGAGGATGCGGGGCAGGTAGTGGACCTCGTTTTCGCCGACCCGGAACAGGACGGAGTCCCGGGGGCCTTCCGGGAGGTAATTTTGCCGCGTGCGGCGGACGGCCTCGAGATGTTTTTGGATCGAATCGGGCAGTTCGTCGGGACTGTCGATGTTGCGGAGAAAGGCGTCGGCGGCCTCGTTGGTCACCCAGATCGCGAAGTTCGCGTCGAGCAGCAGGACGGGGTAGGGAAAGGCGGCGATCGTCTCGCGGAGCGAGCGGTTGAGGCGAAGGATGGTCTCGTCGGTGTCCTGCCGGTAGGTGCGCAACTCGCCGGCCATGGCGTTGAATGCGCGCGCCAGGAGGCTGAGCTCGTCGTTGGAACGGACGGGGATGTCCTGTTCGAATTTGCCTTCGCGCAGGGCGTCGATGGATCGCGTGAGTTTTTCGATCGGCGTGACGAGCGATTTGCCGAGCCGGTAGTAGGTGTAAACGAACACCGCGAGGGCGATGAGCATCGCGCCGACGAGGAATCGCACGGTATCGATGGCGAGTCCGCGGGCGCGGTCGCGGGCTTCGAGCATCTCGGCTTCGTTCGCGCGGAGGATCGATTCGGTCGTGGCGGTGAGGGCGAGATTCTTTTCGAGCAGCAGGGCGCGGAGGGCATTGTAACGCAGCTGATCGGGCGGCGTAAGGGTGATGATCTGGCGGAACAACATCGCGTAGTCCGCGGTCTGCTCCGTGAGCTTCCGGGCGTCGGCGGCGCTGCGCGGGGAGCGGGCCATCAGACGAATGGCCGTGACGGTATTCTCGAGGTCGGGCTCGAAGCGCGACTCGAACGCCTCGACGCCGATGGCGACCGTGTCGGCGACGTTGGGCTTCATGTAGGTCGCGTTCATCCGGAGCACGTCGAGGCGGACGTTGTGCGCGCGGCGAATGCTCTCGTAGTTGTCGGTGAGCAGGGAATTGATGTCGGTTTCCAGCCGGGTGATGAGCCAGATGCTGTAGCCGCCGACCGCGAGCAGGAGCACGAAGATGGAGACCAGGCCGACCAGCAGGCGCCATCTAAGCATGATCGTCGCGCTCCCATTTCTTGCGTTTGCGATAAAGGGTCGCGGGATCGATCTCGAGCACACGCGCGGCGGCCTCCTGGCTGCCGGTGGCCGTGAGGACGCGCTCGATGTGTCCGCGTTCGAGGCGGTCGAGGGAAATCATTCCCCCGACCCGCAGGTCGTCTCCGTCGGTCGGGACGGCGGTAGGTTCGAAAAGGTCGTGCGGCGTCAGGCGCGGGCCGGAGCAAAGAATGGCGGCGCGTTCGATCACGTTGCGCAGCTCGCGGAGGTTTCCGGGCCAGGCATGGGAGAGGAGCCGGCGCTGGGCCTCGGCGTCGAAGCCTTCGAGCTTGCGACCGATCTGGCGCGCGAAGAAATCCACGTAATGCGCGGCGAGGCGGGCGAGATCCGCCGGCCGCTGCCGCAGCGGGGGCATGGTGACGGCGATGACGTTCAGGCGATAGAAGAGATCCTCCCGGAAGGTGCCGGCGGCGACGGCGCCGGCGAGGTCGCGGTTCGTCGCCGCGACCACGCGCACGTCGGCGACGTGGGTTTTGTTCTCGCCGACGCGCTCGTATTCGCGGTCCTGGAGCAGGCGGAGGAGCTTGGGCTGGATCTCGAGGGGAAGCTCCCCGATCTCGTCGAGGAACAGCGTGCCGCCGCGGGCCGCGGCGACCTTGCCCCACGTGTCCTTCACGGCGCCGGTGAAAGCGCCCTTGAGGTGGCCGAAGAGTTCGCTTTCGAGCAGTTCACGAGAGAGGCTCGGGCAGCTGACCGTCACGAACGGCCCTTCCGCGAGGTGGCTGCGGTCGTGCACCGCGCGCGCGGCGACGCTTTTGCCGGTGCCGCTTTCTCCGAGGATCAAAATGGAAGCCGGTGAGCGGGCGGCGCGGAAAAGCACGTCGTAGATCTGCGCCATGCGCGCGTCTTCGGACGTGAACTCCACCTCGGGGGACGAGCCGGCGACGCGGTCCTGCAGGCTCTCGATCCGGCGTTCGAGGGCGGTGGATTTCTTGACGCGGCTGATCGCATGGCGCAGCTGCTCGGGGGTGAAGGGCTTGCCCAGATAGTCGAACGCGCCGGCCTGCATCGCGGCCACGGCGGTCTCCACGGAGGCGAATGCGGTGAAGACAATGACCGGCAGCGCGGGGCTCGAGCGCTGGATTTCGCGCAGGACGTCGAGGCCGTTCTCGTCGCCGAGTCTGAGGTCGAGGAAGGCGAGATCGTAGACTTCCTCGCGGAGCTTCAGCAGGGCGATGCGTCCGCTGTCGGCGGTTTCCGCCTCGTGGCCCTCGGCGCGGACCGCGAGCGACGTTGCGAGACGAATGTTCTTTTCGTCGTCGATGATGAGAATCCGCATTCCGCTGCCGGCCATGATTCGGGAAGATTACCGCTGCAAAGCGCGGAGTGCACGGAGCTTTGGAGGACGGGCGATGGGCATTCGGGAGGGCGCTTCCCTTTTTCTAACGAAACCTGGGAGCCTGGCGGTTGCCTTGAAGATCGTCCCGCGGGAAGTTCGGGGGAAGCAAAGAAAACGCCCCGGCGTTTCGGCCGGGGCGTTTTCGAGATTGTCGGGATCGACTAGTAACGGCGATTGCCGCCGTCGCGACCACCACCGCCACCACCGCGGTTGCCGCCGCCGCCGCCGAAGCTTTTGCGGGCACCGCCCTCTTCGCGGGGACGGGCTTCGTTGACCGTCAGGCTACGGCCGTCGAGATCCTTGCCGCTGAACTGCGAGATGGCCGCCTGCGCTTCCGCGTCGGAGGACATGGTGACGAACGCGAATCCGCGGGAGTTGCCCGTCTCGCGATCGGTCACGAGAGCGGCTTCGCTGACGGTGCCAGCGGAACTGAAGAGGTTCTTCAGTTCGGATTCGGAGGTGTTGAAGGAAAGATTTCCGACGTAGAGCTTGCTGCCCATAATTTTAGTGTTTCTGTTTTCGCATGTGGAGTCTTCGCCGCGGATTCCGGTAATCGGATTCGAATCGCCACAGGAAGGGTCATGGCCGGGGCCACTCTGCAAACACTACTAGCTATCTACCTACGCCCAAAGGGGCTCTTTAACTTGCTGGCGGTCAATTGAACAGGCGCGGGGAATTACGCAACCCAAATCGCTCGCCGCCGCCATTTAATTTTTCGGCGGAACCGCCGCCGCCCTGGGGCCGCGTCGGTTCCGCCGATCGAGGACGGGCTACTTGACGTGGGCCGAGACAAGCTTGGTCATCTCGAACATCGTGACCTGCGCCTTGCCGCCAAAGACGACCTTGAGCGCGGCGTCCGCGTTGATGTTGGTCTTCTTTTTCTCGTCCTGAAGCTTGTGCTTCTTGATGTATTCCCAAAGTTTTTTCGTCATCTCGCTGCGGGGAAGCGGGGTGGAACCGACGATGGCCGCGAGGGCTTCATCGGGTTGAACGGGTTTCATCAAAGCGGGGTTGGCTTTACGCGTCGTCGTTTTTTTTGGAGTGGGCATGATTGGGAATGTGTCGGATTGAAGGCGCAGCCGGTCGGCTGGGCATGCATGGGTCTACGCTGATTTTGAGGCGGAGGGGAACTCTTTCCCGACGCCGGATTTTTCCTTCTTGCCCCGGGCGGTTTCGAATTACGGTCCCGCCGATGTCTCCCTCGCGCATTCTCTCCGGCCTGCTCGCCGCCTTTTTTCTCGCGGGAACGGCGCCGGCCACGGCATCGCCGCGCGCGCGGCACGTCTTCATCGTCAGCTTCGATCAAGGCGGGCCGGCCTCCATGGACAAGGCCCGCATGCCGGAGTTGAAACGCATGGCGGCGGAAGGCGCGCACACGTGGCAGGCGTTCACGATCGTTCCGAGCCTCACCCTGCCCTCGCACACCTCGATGTTGACCGGCGTGGGCATCCAGAAACATCAGGTCGATTGGAACGAACTCGAGCCGGAAAAAGGAATGGTCCAGGTTCCGACGATCTTCAGCCTTGCGAAGAAGCAGGGGCTGACGACGGCGATGTTCGTCGCCAAGACGAAGTTCAAGACGCTGCAACTGCCGGGGAGCCTCGACGCCTTCGTCGTTCCGCCGTCGCCCGACGCGGCCCACGTGGCGGCGGCCTTCATCGCGGCGTGGGAAAAGCTGCGGCCCAATCTTTGCTTCATTCACTTCGGGGACCCCGACGTCGAGGGACACGCGCACGGGATCTATTCGCCGGAAAAAATGCGCGCCCTTGCCGAGTGCGACGCGGCTTTGAAAATGGTGCGCGACGCGGTCGGGCGCGCGGGATTGCTGGACTCGAGCGTCTTCATCCTCACCGCGGATCACGGGGGGCATGATCGTTCCCCGGAAGAAAACGCCGCCCGGGCGAAAGCCGGCCTGCCACCGCAGCCCGGCACGCACGGGTCGTCCTCGCCGGAGGACGTCACGATCCCGTGGATCGCCTGGGGCGCGGGCGTGAAGAGCCATTTCACGATCACCGCTCCGGTCGTTCAATACGACACTGCCGCCACCGCGCTGTGGCTGCTCGGAGTGCCGCTCCCGGAGAGCTTCTGGGGGCGTCCGGTCACCAGCGCTTTCGAGTGAGGCCGCCCGTTCGCGATCGCCGGGGCGTCACTGGCTGCCGACGCCGGCGACATTCATTCGCATGGCGTAGAGTCCCTTCCCGGCCGTGATGAAAAGCGTCCGCCGGTCCTTTCCGCCGAAGCACACGTTCCCCGTCCAGGGCTCGCCGGGCACGTCGATGTGCGCGATTCGTTCGCCGTCGCGGTCGAAGATCGTGACGCCTTTGTTCGTCAGATAGACGTTGCCTTGCGCGTCGATGGTCATCCCGTCGGAGCCCATCCCGCAGAACAGCGTCCGGCCGGTCAGCGAGCCGTCCGGCTGGATCGCGTAGCGATAGGTCTTGTTCGCGCCGAGATCGGCGACGTAGAGCGTCTTTCCGTCCGGCGTGCCGATGAGGCCGTTCGGCTGGACGAGGTCCTCCACGACGCGGATGAGCCGCCGGCGATCGGGGGCCAGAAAATAGACGCACTGCCGATCCTGCTCGGGGGCCTGGTGCTTCCAATATTCCCGCTGATAATAGGGGTCGGAGAAATAGAGGCCGCCGTCGGGCCGGATCCAGATGTCGTTCGGGCCGTTGAGCAGCTTGCCGTCGCGGTCTCCGAGCACGACCTCGATTTTTTTGGAGGGATCGATGCGCCAGAGCTCGTTCTTTTCGTCCGCGCCGGCCCAGATGTTTCCCGCGGAATCGAAGCATAGCCCGTTCGAGCGGCCGGAGGGTCGGAGGAAGGTCGTGAGCTCGCCGTCCACGCTCCACTCGAGGATGCGGTCGTTCGGCTGGTCGGTGAAATAGACGTTGCCGTCCGCGTCGCAGGCCGCGCCCTCGGTGAAAAGAAAATCGCCGGCGAGCTTCCGTAATTTTGCTCCCGGCGCGATGACCGGACTTTCCGCCCCGGCGGTCGAACAAACGGCCACGGTCAGGGCGAGAACGAGGAGGGGCTTCATGACGATGAATTCAACGATAAAGTAGGTTGGGGGGCGGCGCTCGGTCGTCTCGCGTCGGAGGAGAATTATTTCCCGAAGACGTATTCGACCGTCGTCGTTCCCGGTTTCGCCGCCGCAACGAGGGCCTTGGCCGCGGGCTTTCCGTCGATCCGGATGGCGGTCAACCGCGGCCCGTCGCCCGTAAACCTGATGTCCACGAAGCCCGATCGATACGGGACCGGGGAAAGTTCCGAGAACCCAAGCGCCCGCAGATCTTCGAAGTCCGGCGCCAGCGCCAGGCCCGTCGGCGTGAAGGTCATTCCGAGGAGCCCGGAGAAAATCATCCGGAGATAGCCGGTCGCGGACCACGTTTGATTCTTGATCGGCGCCCAGTGGCCGCCCTGCCATCCGCCGTCGGGCTCCCCGGACCGCGAGTTGTAGATCTCGAAGAAGTCGCCCTTCCCCTTTTCGATGGCGAGGTCCGCCAGGTTCGTGAGTTCCTTTTTGAACAAATCCTTCCGCCCGGACCTCAGGCAGGCTTCCGCCCAAAAGGCATTCACAAACGGCCAGATCGTGTTGTTGTGCCGCCCGGGCCGCTCCTCGGAAAAGCGCTTGAACGGAGGGTAGATGGAGGGCAACCCGTGGGGGCTCACGTGGACCTGCTCGATGATGTTGCGGGCCTCCTCCGGGGTCACCACGCCGAAGAGGATGGCGAAGGACATTCCCAGGCCTTCCTGCTGGGGGTGCACCTTTCCGTTTTGATCGATGAGATAGTTCAGCCAGGCTCGGTTTTTCTCGCCCAAGCCCCGGCGGATGTCCGTTCGCAGGGCCGCCGCCTTCTTCTCGTAGACTCCGACCTTCGAGGTGTCCCCCAGAAGATCGGCCATTTTCGCCAGCCGGACGTAAGCCTCGTAATAGACGCAATTCGTGCTCAGGCACTTGATGGTCCTCGAGCCAAGGTGATCGAGCACGAACCCCGAATCCTTGGACGAATCGTAAACCGGCTCGTCATACCCCGCGATGCCGTCGTTGAAGACCGAGGGCCCCATGAACAAGCCGGTCTTCGCGTCGAACGTGGATGTCTCCAGCTCCTCCATCGTGTTCGCCGAGCAGGTGTAAGCCTGCTTCAGGAAATCCCGATCGCCCGTGACGAGGTAGTGGTTGTAGGCGCCGATGACCCAGATGATCTTGTCCCAGTACTGATGGCCGATCAGCGAGCGATCGTCCGTCGTCACGCTCCACAGCGAGAATTCCGCCGACCCCGGATCCAGCAGACTCGCGGCGTTCCAGGAGTTGATGGAAATATCGCGCACCCACTCGCCGCCGTATTCGGCGCCCGCCTTGATGAGGTGATCCTTGGTGTTGTTCTTCAGCGTCTCGACCGCCAGCGAAAAAGCCCGGTCGACCACCGGATTCTTCGTCTTGAGCTGCTGGCCGAAGCTCGCGCCGGAAAGAAAAATCAGGGCAGGGAGGGCGGCTGTGATTCTCATCTGGGCGGGATCGGGACGGCAAGCCTTCGGGGACGCCGGCCAGGGGGGCGAAGAAAAAAAGTGCGGCCGCAGGGGTTCGAACCCCGAACCTCCTGATCCGTAGTCAGGTGCTCTATCCAATTGAGCTACGGCCGCGTGGGACGGGAAATAAAGCGGAGCAAGGCCCGGGAGTCAAATCGGAAATACATTCCGGCGTCGCGCTGGTGAATCGCCCGGAAACCAGGCACGCTGCCACGCCGATGCCCGACCCCTCCTCGCGCCGCCCGCTCAAGTCGCGCGGCATCCCCGTCTTCGGAAAACTCGCCGCGGTCCTTGCCCGCGCCGGCGTGCGGGCCGACGTCATCTCGGCGGCCGGCCTTGGCTTCGGCCTCGCATCCGGCGGGGCGCTCGTCGCCACCGCGCACGTCCCCCCCGGCTTTCGAACCGGGTTCTGGCTCGTCTCCGCGGCCCTCGTGCAGCTTCGGCTGCTGGCGAACATGCTCGACGGGATGGTGGCGGTCGAAGGCGGGCGGCGCTCGAAGCTGGGCGCGCTCTGGAACGAAATTCCCGATCGCATCAGCGATTCGGCGACGCTCGTCGGAGCAGGCTACGCCCTCGGCGGCGTGCCCGAGCTCGGGTGGCTCGCCGCCCTGCTTGCGATGCTCACCGCCTACATTCGCGCGATCGGCGCCTCGAACGGCGCCGGCGAAGCCTTTCTTGGAATTTTCTCCAAACCCCGCCGCATGTTTTTCATGACGGTTGCGTGCCTGGCGGGCGCCGCCGGCTTCGCCCCGGCCGCCGTGCCGGCCGCGCTCGGCCTCATCGCGGCGGGCGGCGCGGTCACATGCGGGCAGCGACTCGCCTGGATCGCGCGGAGACTATGAACGCCTTCGCCCATCCCGCCACGATCGGCATCACCGCCTTCCTGGCCGCCTTGCTCGCGATCACGCCGCTCGTTTTCGCGCTGCTGGAGCGGATGGGCCGCCTCACTCCCGCGCTCCGCCGGGAGCTCCACGCGCGTTATTTTTCCTGGCTCGTGCTTGTTCCCCTCATGGTCGGGCCGATCCTGCTTGGCCGGCTGTGGACGATCGCGGCGTTCGGATTGCTGAGCCTGTTCGCGTATCGCGAGTTCGCCCGGGCCACGGGATTTTTTCGCCACCGCCTTTTGAGCGCCGCCGTCGTGCTCGGCATCCTGGCCATGATCGCCGCGATCGTGGACCGTTGGTATGGGCTCTTCGTCGCGCTGCCCTCGCTCGTGATCTCGCTGGTCGTGATCGTCGCCGTCTTCCAGGACGAGCCAAAGGGCTACCTGCAGCGCGTCGCGCTGGCCGTTTTCGGGTTCGCGCTCTTCGGCGTCTGCCTCGGACACGTCGCCTATTTCGCGAACGACGCAAACGCCCGCCCCATGCTGCTCCTCATCCTCCTGGCCGTGGAGCTCAACGACGTGTTCGCCTTTTGCTGCGGAAAATTCTTCGGGCGGCGGAAGCTCGCGCCGGCCACCAGCCCCGGCAAGACCTGGGGTGGCGCGATCGGCGCCTTCGTGCTCACCACGGCGCTTTTCGCCGCCGTGGGAAGCGCGGTCTTCGCCGGCACGGCGCTGGCCGCGCCGATTCATCTCGTGGCGATGGGAGGGCTCCTTTCCTTCACCGGGCAGCTCGGCGACCTCGTGATTTCCAGCGTCAAACGAGACCTCGGCCTCAAGGACATGGGCGCGACCATCCCCGGCCATGGCGGCCTGCTCGACCGTTTCGACAGCCTGCTTTTCGTCGGGCCGGCCTTGTTCCACTACGTCAATTACTTTCTCGGAATCGGCGCATGAGCGATTGGGAATACCAGCCGGCCGGGGACGGGGGGTTGCCGCCGACGGAACGATGGCGCAGTCTCCGTCGCGAGGCCGGCCTTCCCTCCGCGATCGCGCATGGCGCATGGTGCGGGCTGACCGCGGCCTACCTGGGATTGTTCCACCGCCTTCGGATCGAAGGTCGCGGGCGCCTTCCGGCGCGACCGCCTTTTGTGGTCGTGGCGAATCACTCGAGCCACCTCGACGCGCTGGCGCTGGCGGTCGGGCTGCCGCGGAGATTGCGGTCGCGCGCGTTTCCCATCGCGGCGGGCGACACGTTTTTCGAGACCCCGGCGACGGCGGCATTCGCGGCGGTTTTTTTGAACGCGCTGCCGATGTGGCGGAAAAAGTGCGGCTCGCACGCGATGGACGCCCTGCGCGAGCGGCTCGTGCGAGGCGACGCCATCTACCTGCTCTTTCCCGAGGGCACGCGATCGCGCGACGGAGCGATGACGGATTTTCGCGCCGGCATCGGCATGCTCGTCGCCGGCTCGGACGTGCCGGTCGTGCCGGCCCATCTCCACGGCTGTTTCGCGGCGATGCCGCCCGGGGCGCGGTGGCCGAGGCCCTCGGCGATCTCCCTGCGGTTTGGCGCGCCGCGCGTCTTCGCGGACGTCGCGAACGATCGCGGCGGGTGGCGGGAGGTGGCGTCGGCCCTGCAAAATGACGTGCGGGCACTCCGTCCGGAACCCGTTTAGAGCACGGCAACGAAAGAGGGAGCCGCCCGCTCCACGGGCGCGGGGGGAGCGCGATCTCGCGCCGCACGGCGACGGGGCGTCGCGGCGACAAGGCAAAGGGGGCCAAGCTCCCAACCGGAGCGAGGTGGCGCCAACTCAATCCGAAGCGCTCTCGCCCGATGGCCGGTCGATGCGCGCGAGGGGAGAAATCCGCAGGGCGCCTTCTGCTTCCCCGCCCGGCCGCGCATCGAGAACCCCCGAGGAATTCTCCGCGGCGATGGAATGGCAATCCGGAAGAAGCGCCTTTGCAAAAATCGGGGACCCGTTCCCAAGCCGGGAATGATCTTCGTTTCGCCAAACGGCGGGCGGGACTCGAGGCATCAAATGCGACCGGTGGACGACCCCTGATGGGTTCGCCCCGCATCAGGCGGTCGGCGGCATGGTGGCGTCCGCTCGATTCGGATCCAAGCAGGTCGACCCGAAAAAAAACCTCGGCGCCGAGGATCCGACGGACAGCGCAAGGCGGTTCCATCGATCCTCGAACGCCGAGGTGTTGAAGGTTGGAGTTTTGCGGATCCTAGGCGGCAGCCAGCCGGCGACGACGGATCCGAACGATCACGATCCCGGCCATCAGACCGACGAAGCCCAAGGCGACGGAGGAAGGCTCGGGAACGGCGCTCACGACTTCAAATCCGTTAAGGGGGGAGCGCCAGGTTTGGGCGTTGCCTCCGGTGATGGTGATGGCTCCGCCGACCGGCGCGACATTGGAGAACAAAATGTAATTCCCGTAGGTCAGGCTCGTCGGATAAACGTTGGAGTTCGTCGTTTGCGTGCCGCCTTGCGTGAAGCTCGTGAAAGCTCCGCCCAGGGTCGCGGTGAACAGGTTCGTGCCGTTCACGCCATAAGCAGGCAGATAGTCTCCGTTGTTGCCGGGACGAGGTGCGTCGCCGATCGTATAAATGTAGACATCATACAAAGAGCCGGTGAGACCGGTCAGGCTGATCGTCGCGGTCTGAGACGTTCCGAGATCCATGTAACCGTCCATCAGGGAAGCATTTCCGCCGGTGTTGGGAGGAGTGCCAACACTGCGCCATCCGTTGTGAGCGCCCGTCCCGGCGATGGTGAGCCCAGCCGTGACCAATCCATCCGAAGAAGTCACGCTCCCGCTGTTGAAAGTCTGGTTGGCAATGTTGTTCCAACCGCCGATGGGCACGACGCCCGCGGTGCCGGTGACGTTATCCGTGGTGGTGCCAAGAAAGTGAACGCCGAAGGATTCGGCCTTCGCTTGGATACCACTGAAGGTTGTTGCGACAGCAAGAGCTGCCATGAATGAGGGGATTTTCATAAGAGCTTACGGGTAAAACAATAAACTCAGGGTGTCAACCAGTAAATACGCATGGCGGAATGCTCGGACGCCACCCGAATCCGGCGCCCGATCTTCCCGTGGCAGCTCGCGCTCGTTTCTCTGATGATCGGGAAAAAACGGCCGATCCGGGGCTCGAGTCGAACGTCATTGCACCTGCGAATTTCCATCCATCCGCGGATCTCTCGAGCCTCCGATTTGCGCCCATTTCGTCTTTTCCGGCTCGAGATCGAACGAGAATTGCGGCCGAGGTGCGAAAATAAAGACAATCCGTCGGAAAACCTGGAACCGTCGTCTTGAATCCACGAGGGCGGAGTTGGTCCGCGAAAGTGCGTTCTCGCTTTTGATCTTGGACGCGGTACTTTCGCGTTCTCGGTCCCCCGTCCCCCGTCCCGCCATGAAGCCGCGATCCTTCTCTCCTCGTTTTTTTGCCGTCGCCTTTTTTCTTGGGGCATTTTCGCTTTTCCCGCCGTTGGTGGCCGGGCCGGCTTTCTTCTACGACAGCCGGGCCGAGGGCAATGATTTCGACGGAAAAAAAACGCTTGCCGCCATCGGCTTCACCGACGCTCACGGTGGGGTCGCCTCCTTCCGCGGCGGCAACCTCGTGCTCACGCCCGACGACATCAATGGCGGGCTGAAGGCCAACGCCCGCGACTTCGTCTTGCGGGAAGACCGCGCCGAACAGGTTCGCGACATCGGCTGCCGGGTCACGCTGCCCCCGAATTTTCGCGCCGGCAACGCCGCCCTGGGCCTCCTGCTTCGTTTCGGCGCGGCGGGGTCCGGGCTTCTGCTGAGTTTTCTGCCGGAAACGCGCATGCTCTCCGTGTCCTCCCTCGCCAACGGCGTGACCACCTTGCGCGCTTCCGTCGCACTGACCGGCGCCTACGTGGCGGCCAACCCGCTGGCGCTCGAAGCGCGCGTGTTTGCGAATGCCGCGACCGCGCTCACCGTCACGGACTTGAAGACGGGCAAGATCATCGGGTATTTGGACGCCCCCCTGGATTTCGGCGTCGTGCCCGCCGGCGGCTTCGGGCTGGTGCCGTGGATGACCGCGCCCGGTCGCGGTCAGATTCAGGTCGCGAGCGTTCAGACTTACCCCGTGCGGGGCGTGATGTGCGAAGGGGATTCCTTGACCGCCGGCGAAAACGACAGCCGGGGCAAGGGCACGGCCAGCCCCCTTGCCCGGGCCTACCCCGGGGTGCTCCAGAAACTGCTGGGCAATCGCTACCACGTCTTCAACCTTGGACGCGGCGGCTACACCCTCACGCCGATGAACGGGGATTCCGACCGGCGCGTCGACGCGGTGCTCGCCCCGGCGGAGCAGCCGCCCATCGTGATTCTGGAAGGCGGCACCAACGACTTTGGCATCGATGGCTCGCTCAAGCCGCCCGTCTCCATGGAGCAGGCCGTAAAAACCGTTTACGCCCGCCTGCAAACCTATTGGGCCGCGCGCCACGCGGCCCGCCCGGATACCACGGTCATCGACGTGACGAACACGCCCGCCCAGCACCCGGCCTACGTCTCGAACCTGGGGTCGGCGACGGGATTCAACCAGCGCCGGAACGCCCTCAACGACCTGCGTCGAAAGGCGGTCAATTCGACCGTCGGCCCCCGTCCGGATTTTTTGGCCGATGATGCGACCGACCTTCGCATCGGCCGGGACGGCGCCGAGGCGAACGCGACCTACTTCGCCGGGCAGGACAAGACGCACCTCACCGAGGCGGGGTATGCGATCAAGGCGGCGATCATCTTCAAGACGATCGAGCGACACGTCGCCTCCCTGAGCGTGCCGCCGCCGCCGCCGCTCAAGCTCTTCGCCCGCCCGATTTCCGGCCGGGAGATCGATCTTTTCTGGAACGACGCGGCGAACAACGAGTCCGGTTACGAAGTCTTCGCATCGCTCGATCCGAAAAACTTCCCCGCCACCCCGAGCGCCACCGTCCCGGCGAACGCGACTTATCACCCCGTCACCGGTTTGAAGGCCGGCGCCACCTACTACTTCCAGGTGCGAGCCAGGAACGCGGCCGGGATTTCCGCCGCATCCGGCGCCACGGCCACGACCGGCGCCCGAACGCCGGCGGTGGATTTCACGGGCGGCTTCGGCGCCGCCGGCTCGTCGCTCGCCGCGAACGGCTTCGGGAACGATTCCCCGTTCGTCGGTTCCGTCCTGCGGTTGATCGACGGCCGTCCCGACGAGACCCGCTCCGTCTGGTTCCGGTCCGAGCAAAGCCTGTCGCGGTTTTCCACGGAATTCACGTTTCGCGTCACCAAGGCGGCCGCCGACGGCTTCACGTTCGCCCTCCAGCGCGTGGGCCCGGCGGCGCTCGGAGGATCGGGCGGGAATTTTGGCTCTCAAGGCCTTGCGACCAGCGCGGCGATCAAATTCGACTTCTTCCCCAATCTCAGCACCACCGGCCTGTATCTGAACGGCGCCGCCCCGGACGACAACTCCACCCCAACCGCGGCCTCTTCCGGGGCCATCGACGTGACATCCGCCGGCATCGACTTCCACGCCGGTCCCACCTTTCGCGTCACGTTGAGCTACGACGGTGCCACGCTCACCGAGACGATCTCGGACCTAAGCACCCGCGCGTCCTTCACCCATTCCTATCGCGTCGATCTCGCCGGAGTGCTCGGCGGCCCATCCGCCTACGTGGGCTTCACGGGCGGAGCCGGCGGGCTTTCCGCCGTCGTGGATATCCTTTCCTGGAGCCTAATGATCCCTCTGTCGGATGAAAAAGCCAACTGACGCAAGCCCCCTTGCATCCTTTGTGTTCAATCAGGATTGCTTTTTCAGATTCCAATCTAACGATCAAAGACCGGCGAGAGATGAGTAACGTCGGGGACCGATGCGCGGGGCTGGATCGGTTCGGACGGATCGTGGGCGCGCGGTGTTCGGGGCGAGAATTCAGGTAATTATTTGATGGCGGGTATTTTATCGTTTGGATGTTTAGACGCGATCTGCGCCACCTGCCTGGAGCACAGAATAGCGTGATGAAGTGACGGAATAACGCTGCCTTAACGCCAAAAAGTGTGGCCCAAAGCTTGATGAAATAAGTTACGGCCACACTGGCCTCTTACGAAATCGCAAATGCAAGACGGTTTTTGCTCTCGTTTGATCAATCAACCGGCAGGGCGAGGCGACCACGCCAGAAAATCCAAATGGCACGATCGGAACCTCGACGACGACACGTTCGGGCGGCAGGACCACGACCGGTGACGCCGCTGGGCGGGGGGGGGAGTGGACGGAAGCGGGCGGCGGATCGGCCGAGACTACGAGGTGAGGGATTATTGGCGAAGATCAGCCGCGGGCGGGAGATGTCCATGACTGATCGTTTCCGCAAAATGACTGATATCCGCAAAATCTCGGCGGGAGACCCACGCGACGCGAGCCGAAATTTTACTTGTTGACCCCCACTGATGCACTCCGTAATTTCCTGCTCCCTCGAACGTCAGTTCAAGGGGGATTGCGCGGTTAGCTCAGCGGTAGAGCACTGCCTTGACACGGCAGGGGTCACAGGTTCGAACCCTGTATCGCGCACCATCTACAGGGGATGACTTCTCGGCGGTTCATCGGGTCTTGCGGACCGTTGATTTCGAATTTGTTTTCGCTCGCGGGTCGTTGACTCGTTCCCCGGTCTGTTCACTTGGTGTCGGCGGCCGTCCTCCAGGCGTGCGAACTTTTGGTTTTCCGCTAAGATGCCGGAGCGTTCCCATGCGAAAGATCATTCACCTCGACATGGATTGTTTTTACGCCGCGGTCGAGATGCGCGAGCGCCCGGAGCTGGCCGGACAGCCCGTGGCGGTGGGCGGCGGCAGCGCGCGGGGCGTGGTGACGACGTGCAATTACGAGGCGCGGAAGTTTGGCGTGCACTCCGCGATGCCTGGCTTCATGGCTCGAGCCCGGTGTCCACGGCTCGTGTTCCTGCCGGTGCGCTTCGATCTTTATCGCGCAGAATCCCAGAAGATCCGCGCCATTCTGCGGTCCTACACGCCGATGGTGGAGCCGTTGTCGCTCGACGAGGCGTATCTCGACGTAAGCGGGGGCGGGCGGTTCGCCTGGCAGATCGCGCGCGAGATTCGCTCCCGGATTCGGGCCGAGACCGGGTTGACGGCCTCCGCCGGGATCGCGCCGAACAAGATGCTCGCCAAGATCGCGAGCGACTGGCGCAAGCCCGACGGGCAATTCGCGATCCTGCCGGACCAGGTGGCGGAGTTCATGCACGCGCTTCCGATTCGAAAACTGTGGGGGATCGGGCCGAAGAGCGCGGAGCGTTTTGCCGGGGCCGGCGTCCGGACGTGCGGCGATCTCCAGCGCCTGACGCTCCGCGAGCTCGTCCAGGGCCACGGCAAATGGGGGGAGGAGCTCCATCGACTTTGCCGGGGCGAGGACGATCGCGTGGTGCAGCCGGATCGCATTCGCAAGTCTTTGAGCAACGAGTCGACGTTCCCGGACAACCTGCCGACGCTCGGGGCGTGCTTGTCCGCGCTGGAACCGTTGGCGGAGGAAATGCTGGCCGAACTGCGGCGGAAGGCGCCCGACCGGACGGTGCGCAAGGCGTTCGTGAAGATCAAGTATGCCGATTTCTCCCGGACGACGCACGAGAGGGTTTGCTCGCAGCCGACGAGCGCGGTGTTTCTCGAGTTGCTGGCGGCCGCTCATGCGCGCCGGGATTTGCCCGTGAGATTGCTGGGAACCGGCGTGCGATTTGCCGATGAAAAGGCCGTCGGAAGCGACCAGCTCGACTTGTTTGCCTGAGCCACTGCGCGCGGCGAAGAAGCGTCAGATCGCCGGTTTCATCGGAGCGAGCGCTGGCGCGTCCGCGATCTCCGGCGCCCCCCGCCGGCCGGCGCCGCCCCAGGTTCGCCACCCTTCGGTGAGCTCCAGCCAGAGCCACTGGCGCAGGGGTTTGATGAAGTGCAGCTGGTCTTTCGGATCGAGCGTGTAGCCTTTGATGAGGTGGCGCTGGCCGTGGTTCGCGCGGCCGAGGGATTTCAGCGCGCGGCGTCGTCGGCCGATGGCGGCGAAACGGCGGTTGTAGGCGCTCATGACGCGATAGGCCACGCCGGAGGAAAAGTGGCTGAACGGCGGGACCGTCAGCGCTTTCGGTCCCTCGAGGAACGGCTTTTTGACCACGCCCAGATAGTAAAGCCCGAGGTCCAGCAGGAACGCGAGCCGCAGAAGATCGCATTCCCCGATGTAGTCGTATTTGTCAAGGTAGATCGCTTCGAACCAGCGGTCGTAGGAGCGGTTGAAATCCCGGTTGTAGGCGGTGACTTTTTCAGCGATCGCGTCGCCGCGGAGCTGCGCTCCGATCAGCTCCGCCGCGCTCGTCGCGGTGAAGGAGATCCAATCCATGCCGGGGCTGTAGAGCGGATCGAGGAAGGCCGCGGCGTCGCCGACCAAGGCAAACCCGTCGCCGGCGAAGGTGCGGCTGCGGTAGGCGAGGTTTTTTCGCCAATTCACGTCGCCGTCGATGAGCCGGGCGTCCGCCAGCATCTCGCGGGCGATCGGATTCCGCATCAGGAAATCCCGGAGCCGCTCGCCGAGCGGGCCGCCGTCCTGCGGCCACTCGACGGTGCGCTGATCGAACACCACGCCGATGCTCACGTCGCCGCCCTTGAGCGGGATCCACCAGCTCCACCAGCCGTCGCCGACGAGGTGATTCGTCGCGGCGTTGCGCCCGCCGTAGGTCGCCGCCGCCCATTCCGGATATTTCTCCGCCAGCTCGCGGGAATCCCAATCCTTCACGCCCGTCCAGCGCCCCCACGCGGCGGCGGTCGGGTGGTCGAGATTCGGCTCCCACCAGCCTTGCTTGCGCGCGAGCATGGCGGCCACGCCGGACGCGTCGACCACCCAGCGGGTCTCGAACGTCTCGGTGGTCTCGCCACGGCGGACGCTGACGCTCTGCCGGCCGCCTTCCGCGAGCCGCACTTCGCCGACGCTGGCCGGACGCATCAGCTCCGCGCCGGCCTCCTGCGCCCGCCGCAACACTTCCTCGTCGAGCACGGAGCGATCCACCTGATACGAGGGCAATCGCACCTGGTAGCGGGGGCCGATTTCGCTGGCCTCCGCGAGCGAGGTGGTGCGCTCGTTGACGAACCAAAAACGCAGGCCCTGCTTGGCGATCTGCGTCTCCGCGAGCCAGCGGCCCAGGCCGAGCACGCGGATCAGAAAATATCCGCTGACTTCCACCGTCGCCTCGCCGACCTTGCGGCCGAAGCGCGGCGATTTCTCGACGATCAAGATGCGCAGGCCGGGATTTTCCCGCAAAAGAAGCGTCGCAACGGACGCGCCGGAGAGGGCGCCGCCGATCACAATGACATCATACTCCATGGGTTCGAATATCCCCCGCGCCGGCGGGATTGCGAGAAAGAATCCATTGCCCCGCCGGGCCGTCCTGCGATCTACCTTTTCTTCTTCATGCGCCATCTCCTCCTGCCTTTTGCCTTCCTGAGTCTCGCCGCGTTCGCGCCGGCGCAGGAAAAAAACGTCGATGTCGCGCCGCTCAGAAAATGGGTCGACCAGCAGCGCGACGTCCGCACGATCAGCGCGGATTTCGTGCAGACGCGCCGGCTCCGGGTGCTGCGTGATCCGGTTTCCCGGCCGGGTCGGATTTGGTTCAGCCCGCCGGGCCGGTTTCGATGGGAACTCGGGCGGCCACCCGAGACGATCGTGCTCCGCCGGGACCGGCAGGCGTTTCTGATTTCCGTGAAGAAGAAAGAGGCCCGCGCCTTCCCTCCCGACCAGGTCGCCGAGAAGAACGGGATGCAGGACCTCCCGGCCATGGAGTTCCCGATGGCGGTGGACTACGCCGACTTCGCCGCGCGCTTCGACGTGCTCGCGGTCGAGGTGGCGGGCGGCCGGTGCGACGCGGACATCCTGCCGCGCGACGCGCAGGCGCAGAAATTCCTGAAGCGCATTCGGATTTCGTTCGACGTGACGACGGGCCAGCTCCTCGCCTTCGAGGTCGCGTCACGGGACGGCTCCGTGCTTCGGAATGAATTCTCGAACGTCCGGCTGAACGGAAAAATCGACCCCAGCGTGTTCGATTTCGATTTCACCGGCTACCGCGTGACCGATGCGAATCCTTAGGGTCGCGCTCGCGCTCGTCGTCGCCGGGGTGGTGCTCGTCGGGCTGTCGCGCATCAGCTTCGACGTCGACATCCTCAAGCTCCTGCCGGTTCACCTCAAGCAAGTCGAGGGGCTGTCGATTTTCCTCGAGCATTTCGCTCGGCCGAACGAAATGATCGTCACCGTCGAGGGAGCGGATCCCCACGCGGTCGATGTCGCCGTCGACGCGCTCACCGGGCGATTCCGCTCGCGACCCGATCTCGTCCGGCGCGCGGTGGACGCGGCGCCGTGGGAGGAAAGGCCGCAGGATCTCGGTGAATTGATCGCCGGCCTGCTGCTCAATCAGCCGCCGGAAAAGATCGCCGAGCTGCGCGCGCGCCTTTCGCCCGAGAGCGCTCCCGGCATCGCGCGCGCCACGGTGGAGCGGCTGGGCGATTCGTTCTCGGCGCAGGAGATCGCGACCTCCGGCTACGACCCGTTCGGGCTCGGCGAATTTCTGTTTCGCTCCGACGTGATTCCGAAGGACCTGCACTCGGAGTTCTCCTCGGCGGACGGGACGTTCCGGGTGATCTACGTCGAGACGGCGGCGAAGCTCGACAACTACAAGGCCACGATCGCGTGGGCGCGGGCGATCAAGGCCCTCGCGGCGACGGTTCCGATTTCCGAGGGGATCGCCGTCGGGTTCACCGGCGAGCCGGGCTTCGTGGCGGATATTTCCGGCTCGATGCAAGGAGACATGATGTCGTCCGCTGGCGTCACGCTTCTCGTCATCGCGCTGATTTTCTGGCTTTGCTACCGCCGCTTCCGGCCGCTGCTCGACCTCGTCGGCATGCTTCTCCTGACGTTCGTCATCTCGATGGGACTCGCCGGGTTTTTCCTGCGCGAGCTCACGGTGATCGGCGTCGGCTTCGCCTCGATCATGATCGGGCTGAGCGTGGACTACGGCTATCTCATCTACCAAAAATCCCTGCGGCACGGATCCCTGGGATCGCTGCGCCGGGAGTCGCTGCAAAACATCATGTGGACCGCCGGCACGACGGCCGCGGCGTTTTTTGCGTTGAATCTCAGCAGCCTGCCAGGCCTCTCGCAGCTGGGAAATCTCGTCGGCATCGGCGTTTGCGTGGGCGCGACGGTCATGCTCACGATCTTCGCGCGCATCACGCAGGGGTGGAAAAAGATCACGCCGAAGCCGACCGCCGTGGAGCGGCTCTTCGGGTCCGGTCCTTTCCTGCGCGCCGGGGCGTGGTTCACGGCGGCGCTGGTGATCGGCCTGGCGGCGGTGCTCGTCCTGAAGGGCGGCCCGAGGATCGATGCGACGACGGATTCCCTGCGGCCGCGCCACAGCGGTTCTCACGAGGCCATGGACCGGCTCTACGTCAAGCTCGCCGACGACCGCGCGCTGCTGAGCCTCATCGTGACCGGCCGCACGGACGGCGAGGTGCTCGAGCGCCTGCAGGCCGCGGACGCAAAACTGCGGGAGGCCGTGAAGCGGGGCGACGTGAAGAGCTTCCATTCCGCGCTGACGCTGTGGCCGAACGTCGCCAACCAGCGCGCGAACCTGCCGTTGCTCGGCGCGCTGGCGGCGGAAGGACCGCGCCTCGAACGCACGCTGCTCGACGCCGGGTTCTCCGGGGACGCCTTCTTGCTCACGAAAGGCGTGCTCGAGCGCTGGGCGGCGTGGTCGACGCGGACGCCGCCGATCTGGCCGGACAACGAGGCGAGCCGCTGGATCCTGCGCCGGGTGGCGAGCGTCGCGGACGGTCGCGACGTGGCGATGGGCGTCGTCCGTCCCGCCGACGGCCGCGAGGACGCGGTGGTCGGGAGCGTGCAGATGGACGGCGTGTATCTCGTGAGCTGGGGACAGCTCGCGCGGGAGCTTCGCGCCGTGGTGCCGCGGGAATTCGAGCGGTTGATCGGCGGGCTCGTCGCGATCGTGCTGGTCCTGCTGCTGATCGCGTTCCGCAGCATCCGGGACGTGGGCCTGCTCGGGCTGACGATGACGCTCGTGTTCGTCTCGCTGGCGGGCGCGTTGAGCGCCTTCGGCATGAGCTGGAATTTTTTCAACCTTGCCGCGATCCTGCTGCTGCTCGGCACCGGCGTGGATTACAGCATCCTGCTGCTGCTCGCGTTGAGGCGCAACGGCGGGGACGTGCGCGAGGCGCAGCGCTCGATCGGCCTGGTGGTCGGGTTGTGCGCGATGGCCGCGGCGGCGGGTTTCGGGACGATCGGCTGGGCGAACAATCGTGGTCTCGCGAGCCTGGGCATCACGTGCTCGATCGGGCTGGCGCTGGACGCGTTGATCTCGATCTTCCTGCTGCCCGTCGCGTGGCGCTGGGTGCATCGCCGCGACGCGGGGGTCGTCGTTGGATCGCCCGGTCCCGTGGATTCGCCCCGCTGATGAAGTGCTTCGCGAGGAGGCGGATCACCCCTCGGCCCGGCCGCGGCACGTTGTCGGCGCAAGTCGGGTCTTATGCGCGTTTGATCTTGCCGCTCGCCGTCAGCGGGATCGCGTCGACGAATCGGAATTCAAGGGGAACTTTGTAACGCGCCAGCGCGGTGCGGCAATGGGAGACGAGCGCCGCCGGCGAGGGCGGCCGGGACGGATCGCTCGCGACGAGCTCCGCCACCGGCATCGCGCCCGTGCGGGCGTTGGCGCGGCCGCTCACGCGCGCGGCGCGCACGCCCGGATGCTCGCGGAGCACGGCCTCGATTTCCTCGGGGAAACATTTCATGCCCGCGACGTTGATGACGGAGTGGCTGCGGCCGACGAGCGTGAGACGGCCGGCCTCGTCGCGACGGCAGAGGTCGCCGGTGCGGAACCAGCCGTCGACGAGGATCTCGTCGCGCGTTTGCCAGGGGTCGAGGTAGGCGTCGAGCATGCCGGGGCCGCGGAGAAAAAGCTCGCCGTCGCGGAGGTCGGCCTCGAAGCCGGGCAGGGGCCGGCCGATGGATCCCGGGTCCTCCCGCGCGGCGTCGAGGTTGAGCGCGGGCAGGCCGGCTTCGATGATGCCGAGGCCCTGCGTGAGCGGGAGGCCAAAGCGTTTTTCGAAGGCGGCGGCGGTGGAAGGCGGAAGTGCGGCGGCGGTGGAGACGGCGAGACGAAGGGTCGGCCAGCGCAGGGCGGAAGGGTCGGCGGCGAGCAACCCGTGGTGGAAGGGCGCGCCGTAGAGCACGGTGCCGCCGTGCCGGCGGGCGGCGGCAAGCACGTCGACGGCGAGGTGAGAGGTCACGATGACCGTCGTCGCGCCGTGCAGCAGGTAGAGCATGATCGAGACGGCGAAATGGTGCGCCATCGGGAGAATCCAGACGACGCGGTCGGTCGGGCCGATCTGCAAGCCCCGGTTCGCGGCGATCACGCGCTCGAGCAGGCGTTCGTGCGACAGGACGATGCCCTTGCTGCGGGCCGTCGTGCCGGAGCTGAAGCGGATGAACGCGGGGTTCAGCGCGGCGAGTTCTTGTTCTGGAAAGACCGGATGGGACGCGAGCTCGAGCTCACGGATGCGGCCGTCGGCCTCGACGATGGCGCCGAGCGCGGTGCGCCGGATCAGGTCGTCGCGCTCGCGCGGCCCAAGCTCGTCGGCGATGGGCACGAGGCATTTCCCGGCGCGGACGATCGCGAGGGCCAGCCCCACGTAGTCGAGTCCGTTCGGGCAATCCAGGCCGACCCGCGCGGCGCTCAGCGGCGCGATGCGGCGCGTCGTGGCGAGGACCTGGTCGCGGAGTTCACCGAAGGAAATTTCCCGGTCGCCGTGGACGAGGGCGATCGCGTCCGGGTCGCATTCGCGAAAGATTTTTTCGACGATGTTCATGGGCGGCGAAGTCGTTCGCGTTCCGCGACGACGGCGGTCGCGCCGCAATCTTTTCCCGCGGACCGGAGCGCGGCGGCGATGCCCGCGGCTTCGCCGGTGGCGAGGCAGGTGCCCATCACGCGGATGGAGGCCTGCGCCTCGTGGCTGCACGAGAGGCAGCGGCCGGCGACGAAGAGATTTTCGCGGCCGAGCGCGCGCAGGCTCCGGAGCGGGATGTCCGCGGGCCGGTCCTCGGCGGGAAAACGAAGGCGCGCCCCGCGATGGTTCTCGCGCAGCTCCATCGGCCATGTCGCCCGCGCGATGGCGTCGGGAAAATTGCGACCGCTCTCGACGTCGGCGGTCTCCAGGCGGTATTCGCCGCGCACGCGCCGGCTCTCGCGGATGCCGACCCGCGCCGGGAGAGCGGAGATCGAGGCGGCGGAAAATCCCGCGGTCCCGGCGCGAAGAAAATCGAGGAGAGAGAACGCCAGCGCGCGGCCTTCGATCTCGAGCCTGGCGAGCTGCGGCGGGTTGTTGGGATCGAAATCCGCGGCGCCCGCGAGGTCGATGGTCACGTAGGCTTCGCCGACGTTCGTGGCGCGCAGGGCGACGCCGAGAGCGCCGGGCGGCAGGGCTCCGGCCGCGACCGCGTGCGCGATCTGCGAGGCGATTTTCAAGCGGCCGTCGTCGTCGAGCGCATTCGCGTCGATGCCGTGCAGCGCAAAGATGAAGGCGGGCCGCTGAAGCTGATCGGGCGGGCTTTGCTCGAATTCCGCGCCCGCCAGCGCGGCGACGACGGCGTCGCCCGACGCGTCGACGACGACGGCCGGTCGCGCGGTCCCGCGCACGCCGCGCGTGATGAATTCCACTTCGGAGAGGTCGGGGCGCGCGGAGATAATCTCCGTGTGCAGCCTTACGTCGAGATTAGGGGCATCGACGGTGAAGCGATCCGCGACCCGCGCGAAGACGGCCGGCCGATGAAGCAGGACATGCACGCGGCCCATTTGCACGGGGCGGGTGGCCCCGCCTTCCGCGACGAGCCTTTCGGCGAAAGCGGAGGCGAATCCGGGGTTCGCCCAGACGGTTTCTCCCTCGCCGGCGAGCTCGTAGAGACCGCAGATCGAGTGGACGAGGGCGGCGGTGGCCATGCCGCCGAGGGAGCCATGGCGCTCCACGAGCAGCGTGCGGGCGCCGCATCGCGCGGCCGAGACCGCGGCGGCGAGCCCGGCGCTGCCGCCGCCGGCAACGAGCACGTCACATCGCATGGGCGGGGGATTTTGCGCCGGGGAGATCCTCGAGGAGACGATCGGTCATGACGCGGCGCCCCGCGTCGAGGGACCGCCCGAGACCGAGGGGGAGGCCGCGGCCCGGCGGCGCGGGAACGATCCAGAACGCCAGCCAGGCGCGGCGCATGAACCCGTCGAGCGCGACGAGAAACGGGTCGGGAATCCGCGCATCGACCCGGGCGGCGGGGGCGCTCTCCGCCGGGAGCGTGACGGCGCCCGCCCCGGGAGCGCTCATTATGTAGCGGTCGCCAGCCGGTCACGCACGAGGCGGGCGAGCTGGTGGACGTTTTGGAAATTTACGCAGGAAACCTCGGAATCGGGCAGGGTGACGCCGAATTTCTCCTCGAGCAGGAGGAGCAGTTGCATCGTGGCCATGGAGTCGAGGCCGGCGGCGGAGAGGTCGGAAGTCGCGTCGAATCCGGGCGGAAGCTCGAGGATCCGCTCGCCGATGGAGGAGATGATTTGCTGCTCGAGGCTCACGAGATCAGGGAGTGGCGACTGGGACATTGATGATTTTTTTAATGCAACAGGGGTCGAACGGGAGTCAAGCCATGATGCCGGTCAGGAGGTCGGCCGGGTCGCGGGCCGTCCGGCGGCCCGCCTCGAGGAATATCGGCCAAAGTCCCGGCCGATTCAAACGCGGCTTTGCGGTACGGGAGCGAAAAAAAAACGCGCGCTTGCCGGCGCCTCGGACGCGGTTGGCGGGCGCCGAGGAAGGAGGAGTTCAGGCAAAGCGCGACGCCGGAGCGGGACCCGGAAGAAAAAGCGGGCGCCCCGCCGATGGCGGCGCGGCGCGGGAAGCAACCTTGAAGGCGCGGGGGTTTCTCCTCAACAATCCCCCGATGTCGCAACGCGTGAAAAAATGGCTGCCGCTGACGCTTCAGACGCTGGTGAGCGCGGCGCTGCTGGCGTGGATTTTTCGCGATCCGTCCTTCCGTGCGCAGGTGGGAGAAGTCTTCACGTCGGCCCGCCCCGGCTGGCTGCTGGCCGGCTTCGCCGCCGCGGGCGTGGGAAATCTCATCGGCGTGGTGCGATGGGGAATTTTCCTGCGGGTGCTGAAGATCACGCTCAGCGGGTGGGACACGCTGCGGATGTCGCTGGTCGGGCTCTTCTTCAACAACTTCCTCGTCGGCGCGGCGGGCGGGGACGCGGTGAAGGTCGTATGGGTGGCCTCCCGGGGCAACCCGAAGGCCGCGGCGCTGGTCTCGGTGCTGATGGATCGCATGAGCGGCCTGGGGGCGCTCGTGCTCTGCTCGGTTTTTTTCATGCTCTGGCGGTTCGACTGGCTGATGCGCAGCCACGTCGTGGCCGGGTTGATCCAATTCGTCTTCGGGTATCTCATCGTGGTCGTCGGGTTGCTCGCGCTGACGTTTTTCGCCGCCCGCACGGGCTTGTCGGAGCGGCTGCCCGCCGCGATGCCGGGACGGGAAAAGATCCGGGAATTTTCCCGGGTCTACCTTCTTTTCGTGCAGGCCTGGCGCGAGACGCTGCTGGCCGCGACGCTTTCCGGCGGGATTCTCGTGGCGCATTTCCTGACGTTTTATTGCAGCGCGCGGGCATTCGACGCGGTGATCCCCCTGCCGGATTTCTTCGCGTTCATGCCGGCGGTGGACGTCATTTCGGCGCTGCCGGTGAGCGTCGGCGGACTGGGCGTGCGCGAGCAGCTTTTCGTGACGGTGCTCGGGCAGTTGTGCGGCGTGCCGGCGGATCGGGCTTTTTCCATTTCGATCGCGGGCGCGATGCTGGCGTTTCTGTGGGGCCTCGTTGGGCTGGCATGCCTCCCGTCGTATCGGGGCACGCGGAGGGCGGCGGAATGAGCGGGTGGCGGGCCGCCTGGCGATACCGGCGGTGGCCGTGGCTGTTCATCTACGCGCACGGGAAGATCTGGCTCGATCCGGGGTATCCGGCGGTGCGGGAGGAGCTGCGGGGATCCGCGTTGCCGCTGCTCGACCTCGGCTGTGGCGTGGGCCTGCTGGCGTCGTATTTGCGCGCGGGCGGATTCAAGGCTCGGATCGAAGGGGTCGACGCGGACCCGGGGAAAATCGAGATCGCGAACCGCGCGGTGGCCGACGAGCGAACGAGTTTCGCGGCGGGCGACGTGCGGGATTTTACGACGTGGAGCGGAAACGTGGTGATGCTGGACGTGATTCATTATCTCGACGACGCGGCCCAGCGCGCGCTGGTGGCAAAGATCGTGGCCGGCGTGGCGCCCGGGGGAGTGGCGTTGATCCGGCTGACCCTCGATGAGCCGAATTGGCGGTTCGCGGCGACAAAGGTCGAGGAATGGTGGATCCAACTCAGCCGCTGGATCCCGGCGCGCGGCGGGAACTTTCCGACCCGGGGGAAAATGGACGCCGCTTTTCCGGGCGGAGAGTTTACCTGCGTCGCGAGACCCATGTGGGGACTTACGCCGTTCAACAGCTACCTGTTCGTTTATCGGAGGACCGCGGGCGAATGAAGGCGGCGGAATCCGAGCTGTGGCGTGTCTTCGGCGACGCGGTCCGGCGACATCCGCGCAAGGCCATGGTGCTCGCCGCGGAGGACGGCCGTTCGTGGCGGGGCGGGGATTTGATGGCGCACGCGCGGAAATTTGCCGGGGAGGCGGGCCTCGGGGCGGCGCGTGGGGGATGCGTGGCCTTTTCGCTCGCCACGAGTCCGGAGTGGCTCCGGACCTTTCTGGCGTTGCAGGCGGCGGGAGCGGCGGCGATGCCCCTCGACCCGGAACCCTCCGCGCCGGACGGGATGACCCGGGCCGGGGCCGCGGGCGCGACGCATTTTCTCGACGATGCGAAACTGGTGCCGCTGCGACCGGCGAAGTCGGCGATGGATTGGCGGAGATTTGTCTACGCGAAGCTGACCTCCGGCTCGACCGGCGCGCCGGGCGTGATCCCCTGCCGCGCCTCGCATCTGCTGGCGGACGGGGCGAACGTGATCCGCTCGATGCGCATCCGGGCGGCGGACCGAAATCTCGCGATCCTGCCGCTCGGCCATTCCTACGGGCTCGGCAACTTGGTGATGCCGCTGATCCTCCAGGGAACGGGCGTGGTCACGGCGGCGGGTTATCTGCCCAGGCAGGTGCTCGAATGGATCGACGCGCATCGTGTCACCGTGCTGCCGGCCGTGCCGGTGGTGCTGGAGATTCTCGCCGGCGCGAAGGTCCCGGCGAGATCGGGATCACTGCGGCTGGTGATATCCGCGGGGGCGCCGTTATCGGCGGAAGTCGCGCGGCGGTTTCTCGAGCGGTTCGGAGTCCGCGTGCATAATTTCTATGGCTCGTCGGAGACGGGGGGGATTTGTTTCGACCGCACGGGGGCGGCTTCGCTCGCGGGCCGGTCCGTGGGCCGGACGATGGTGGGCGTGAGCGTGCGCGTGATGCGCCGCGGCCGCATCCGGGTCTCGGGGCCGGCGGTGGCCGTGGGCGGGGGCCGTTTCACGCTCGCCGATCTCGGGGAGTGGACGCCGGCCGGCGAGCTCCGGATCGTGGGCCGGGCGTCGCGCGTGGCGAACATCGGCGGGCGCAAGGTCAGCCCGGCGGAGGTGGAGGCGGCGTTGGCGGCGATCCCGGGAGTGGGCGGGGCGTGGGTGGATATCCACGAGGAAGACGGCCGCGACCGGATCGTGGCCGCGGTGGAATCCGGGCTCCCGGCGGCCGCGATCTTTTTGGAGCTGGAAGCCCGGCTGGCAAAATGGAAACGGCCGCGCCGACTGGAGATCCTCCCCCGCCTGCCGCGCAACGCCCGGGGCAAGCTGGATGCGGCGGCGTTGCGCCGGCTCTTCGATCAGGGCCGCTCGACCGGCACGAAGTGAAACCATTGCCGGGAATTGTCCCGAATGACCGGAACGAAGACGTCCGCCAACCGCTGGCAGTAAAACTCCAGGAGGGCCGCGGTATCCCGGCCTTGCCGCTCGATGAAAAACGGGGCGTGGGCCTCGACGCGGAACGTCCCGTCCGCGAGCCGGTTGGTGGTGACGGGGATCACCGGGCACTCGCGGGAGAGGGCCAGCAGCAGGATGGCGCCGGAGAATTCCGTAAAGCCGCCGGGGAGGGCGACGCGGGAGGTCTGCGTCGCGTTCGGGCGGTCAACGAGGGCCGCGACGAGTCGGCCGGCATCGAGCTGGCGGGCGACGTCGACGAAGACGAACGGATCGTCGGAGCCGATTTCGAGGGTTTGCACGCCCCAGCGGGCGCGGTAGTCGGCGCGCCACGCGGTGAGGCCGGGGCTGCTTTCCGGGCGGGTGAGGGCGACGATTTCGAAGCCGTGGGCGTGGGCGGCGGCTCCGCCGAGCTCGAAAAAACTGAGGTGCGGCGTGAGCAGCAGGCCGCCGCGGCCGAGGCGGCGCACCATTTCGAAGTGCTCGAAGCCGACGTGTTCGGAGACGCGCGCCATGGCGCGGATCGCGGGCTGATCCGCGAGCAGAAAGTAGTCCGCGATCGTCCGGCCGAATTCCCAAAAAACCGCGCGGCCCTCCGCCGCCGAGATCCGCCGTGCGTGCACGAGCGCAAGGTTCCGCCGCACCGCGGCCAGCCGCGCGGGCTGCAGCCACGCGTAGGCCAGGGATATCGAGCCGCCGACGAAACGAGCCAAGCCGGCCGGCAAAAGCCGGGCGAAAAACGCGCCGACCGAATAACCGCCGCGGGCATGGAAAAACGGAAACGGGATCCGGGGCGGACCCCCGCTTTGGTCTCCGTCGGCCGCGTCGTCCATCTCGAATCGGCGACGGGCTATTTCGCCGACGGTTGCGCCAGAATCCAGTCGCGCAATCCCGCGAGATCTCGCAGGGCCACCCGGGCGACGGCGGAGTCCTTGATGGTCACGCCGTAGGCTTTCTCGATGGCGACGGCGAGCTGGAGCGCGTCGATGGAGTCGAGGCCGAGGCCGACCGGGTCGAACAGCGGCGCGGTCTCGGAAATTTCCTCCGGCGACATCCGCAGCATGCAGTTGTCGATGAGAAGTTGCTTCAGGTCGAAGATGTTGACGTCCATGGCGCGCGGGCGAGGGGTTCGTTTAGCCGCTTCGGCTGGAGACTGCAAGCGGCAGTCCGGCGGGGCGTTGAAGCTCGAGCGCGGAGATCTGGTTGTGCAGGCCCCAGACGGGCTGCCAAAGGCGGGGGATTTCGGCTTGACGGGAGAGCCAGTCGACGGCGCGAAGCGTGTTCCATCCGGCGGTCGCGGTGAACGCATGGCCCATCGAGCGAGGATCCCCGTGGACGAGGTCGACGGTCCGGCCGCTTTTTTCCTCGAGCGGTTTCATCCACGTCCCGCCGGCGGTGGCGAGCACGGGACCGCCGTGCATGGCGGCAAAAATTTCGGTCGCGGCGCGCTTCGCCGAAGCCCGCGACCGGTAGGGGATCCCGTCGTGAATTCGCCGGATGCGGATCGCGTTCTCATCCTCCGGACGGCCAAGCAGCAGGGCGGCGGCTCCCTCCGCGGGAACGAATCCCGAACGGAGCCAGCCGGCGGCGGCGTAGGCTTCGATCGTCACGGCGTCCAATTCTTCCGCGCCGAGGACGAGCACGTGGTCGGCCTCGCCCAGGTCGAGCCACACCGCCGCGACCTGCAGCGCCGTGGTCCACGCGCAGTCGTCGCCGACCACGGCATAGCTCGCGCCGTCGACGCCGAGCACGTGCGCCGCGTGGCTGAGGCTGGAATTGTAAACCGTGTCCGGGAACAGGGCCGGGCTCGCGAACGATGGCCCGCGCCGGATCACGGGCTCGAAAAACAATCGGGAATAATTGCTCGCCCCGCTGAAGAAGGCGCCGACGAGAGCCAGGCGTCCCGGCGGGCGATCGGCGAGGGCCTGGGTCGCGGCCTCGACCAGGAGGTGGGTGATCGGGCTGGCGCGGCGCAGGCGGGGCTCGCGCCGCCAGCGCTCGAGCGGCTCGCCGGGAACCCGGAAGACCGGGAAGCTGACGTCCGGCCGGCGCAGCGAAGGAATGCCCACGGGAACGGGCGGGGCGGCGGAGCGGATGCCGCTCCAGCCGACACCGGCGGGGGTGACCGCGCCCGTTCCGAGGATCGCGAGTTCGTTCATGGCGCGGCGAGGACGAGGGCGGCGTTCGAACCGCCGAACCCAAGGTTGGCGCTCGCGACCCAGCGGGGCGAAGGCGCGGGGGTCCCCCGCAGGGCGTTTCCGCTGTCCTCCAGCGGCTCGAGCAATCCGAGCTGCGGGGGAATCGCGCCGGTGCGCAGCGTCTGGGCGGCAAAGATCGCCTCGATCGCGCCCGCGGCGCCGAGCGTGTGGCCGATTGCGGCCTTCGTGGAGCGGATTTGGGGGCGTCCTTCGGCGAGGGCCCCGCCGAAAATCTGCGCGTAGGCCCGCCATTCGGCGGGATCGTTCGCCGGCGTGCCGGTGCCGTGGGCGTTCACGTGATCGATTTCCGCGGGCGTGATGCCGGCCCTTTGACACGCCCGGCCGAGCGCGCGAACCAACGCGGCGCCATCCGGCGCGGGCTGCGTGATGTGGTGGGTGTCGGTCGAGTGGCCGTAGCCCGCCAGCTCGCAGAGGGGCTCGGCGCCGCGCCGGGCGGCGTGCTCCGCGGTCTCGAGCACGACGCAGGCCGCGGCCTCGCCGAGCAGGAGACCGGAGCGATCCACGTCGAAGGGCCGGCATTCCCCGGTCGTCTGCGCCTGCAGGCAATCGAAGCCCGCGAAGACGAGCTCGTTGATGGCTTCGAAGCCGCCGGCCACCGCGATCCCCCCGCGGCCGCTCTGGAGGCGGTCGAACGCATGGCCGATGGCGTTGGCCCCGCTGGCACAGGAATTCGCCACGAGAAAAACGGCGCCGGCGCGGAAGCCGAACGCCTCCTGCAGGTCGAGAATCTGCTGCTGCGGATGGTAACGCGCGATCTTCGCGAAGCGGGCGTGCTGCCGCCCGACCAGGCCGCGGAGAAACGTCTCGCCGAATTCCATGCCGCCCGCGGTCGTGCTGAAGCTGAGCGGCAGGCCGTCGAACGGCTCGAGTCGCGCCATGGCGAGCGCCTCGGCGAAGGCCGGCAGAAGCAACCGCGCGGCCCGCGGCAGGCGCGAGGCGTTTTTCCGGGCCGGGGCCGGCAGCGCGCACTCCGCCGCCCGCCGGCAGCGGTAGCCTTCGGTGGGAAAAAGCGTGACGTCACCGAACGCGTTTTCCCCCGCGACGAGCCGGCGCCAGGTCTCGACGAGATCCCCGCCCAGCGGCGTGACGCAGCCCATTCCCGTCACGAAGACGCGCGGCCGCGGGTTCATTGGAAGGCCTCCTCCGGCGGAAGTTCGCAGGTAAGTCTCTCCCGGCGGAGACGGGAGAGCAGACGGTCCAAGGGGACGGCGCCCGCCGTCGCACCGATCTCGTGAAAGAGGATGATGGTTCCCGGGACGCAGTGCCGCATGATCGTATTGATCATTACGTCCGCATCCTGCGGTCGGGTATCAAAACCTCGCGCCGACCAGCCGACGCGGAACATCCCGCGACTTCTCAGGGCCGGGGCGACGAAGAGGTTGGCCATGCCGACCGGCGGGCGAAAAAAACGCGGCGCCGCCGGCCCCGCCGCGACGATGGCCCGGTTCGCGCCGTCGATTTCCCGGGCAATGCGCCCGGGTCCCGCGGCCCAGAAACTCGCAGCCGGGTGGCCGTGGGTGTGGTTGCCGAGGCTGTGGCCCTCGCGAACGATCGCCCGCACCAGCTCCGGATGGCGCGCGGCCTTCGTTCCGATTAAAAAGAAGGTCGCCTTCGCGCCGTGTTCGCGAAGGACCTTCAAGATCGCCGGCGTCGAGCCGGGATCGGGCCCGTCGTCGAGCGTGAGCCACACTTCGCGGGAGCGGGGACGGAAACGCCGCGCGAGCGGCCCGGAAAAACGGTGGTTCGGAATGGCGGCCACCGTGCAAAAGAAGGCGTGCGCCGAACCGGCCAGCAGCAGCGCAGCGGTGAACCTTCGCGAGACCGCGAGCGCCAGCGCGGCCAGCACCGCGCCGGCCAGCCCCCACCGCAGGCCGCCCGAGCCGTCGCGGATTTCCGGTTCGCCCGGCTTCATCGACGGCCTGCCGCCGGCTGCGCATCCATCCCCTGAAAATAATCCTCCACCCGCGCCAGGAAAGCCCCCGTGGACTCACCCGGCTCGGGCCGGAATTCCTCTCCCGGCCGGAATCGATAACGCAGCGGCAACGGCTGCCACGGATCGAAGAACCGGTTGCCCTTCCGCATGAATCCTCCGCTGTCCGATTCGATGTGGATCGTCTGCACCGACGTGCCCGTGCGCATCGCGACCAGGGCGAAGCCGGCCTTGAACCGCTGCAGCCTCGGCCCGGCGGATCGCGTGCCCTCGGGGAACACGAGGAGGTTCTCCCCCCGGCCGAGGCGCTCGCAGCATTCCTGCACGAGCCGCAGCGGGGCATCCGCCGGCAGGTAGCCCGCCGCGCGCGTGATCGGCGCAAGGATCGCGTGGCGACGGATGCTCGATTTCACGACGCAAAAAACCGCGTCGAGGAGGGAAAAAAGAAAGATCGCGTCGATGAAGGTCGGGTGGTTCGCCGCAAAGATCACGCCCGTGGGATCGCGGAGCGCGGCCATCTCGCGGTGGTCCAGCTCGAGGGTCCCGCCAATCCGCAGCCACCCGACCAGGCCGCGCGAAGCCGCCGCGATGATCCCCCGCATCAGGCGCTCCCGCCGGGCCGGCGAAACGGGGGCAAGGCCGATTCCATGCGCCGAAAGGGTGCACGCGCAGACCGCCAGCCCCGCGTAAACGTAGCCGCCAAGAAAAACTGCGCGTCGAAAGGCCTTCCTCATAGATCCGATCCGTCTGCCCGAAGGCAGCTAACACGCCCGCGGAGCATCTTCGAAGTCCGAAAAATTCCCGGCCGCGCGACACAGCATGATCTCGCCCTGGGCCACGGCCAGATCGCCGACGCGCGCGCTGACCTCGAAGCGAAGCAAGTCCCCAAGCTGCCCGGCCGTCGCGGCGTGCAGTTCGATGGCTTCCCGCGGCCGCGCGGAGCGAAGGAATTTCATGAGCCGCACCGCGGAAAGCAGGAACGTCCCGCCGGAGCCCGTCGACGCGCCCACGATGCCGGCGAGCTGGGCCAGGGCCTCGGTGAGAATGACGCCGGGAACGATCGGGTGGCCGGGAAAATGGCCCGCAAAAAACGCCTCCTCCCCGGAAAACGTCTTGCGCCCGCGCGCGGAGATTCCTGGTTCGATCTCCAGGACTTCGTCGACGAAACGGAAGGGATCGCGATGCGGGAGGCCGAGAAGCAGGGGGTCCATTGGCGTGAAGAAGCGGCGGCGGCCGGCGCGCGCGGCAAATAAAACGCTCGCAGCCGGTTCCCGGGGCATCAAGTAATAGTTGGCTCATGCGCATCGTC
Organism: uncultured Chthoniobacterales bacterium; assembly: GCA_964247025.1. Taxonomy (GTDB): domain Bacteria; phylum Verrucomicrobiota; class Verrucomicrobiia; order Chthoniobacterales; family JAATET01; genus JAATET01. Next base: position 155,809 of record CAXTSM010000002.1, on the reverse strand, counting down.
TTCGCGTCCCTCGGATCGCTCGGGGATTTGCATCCGCTGCTGGCCCTGGCCCGCGAAGCGGAGCGGCGTGGCCACGCGCCCGTGATCGCGGCCTCCGAGGCCTACCGAAAATACGCCGGGGACCTGGGATTCGAGTTTCGAATGATCCGGCCCGACTTCGAGCCCGACCCCGCGCGGCTGGAGCATCTCTTCCATCCCCGCCTCGGCCCGGGCCGGCTGATGCGGGAGGAAATTTTTTCCCGCGTGCGCGAGACCTACGCCGACCTCCTCGCGGCGTGCGCGGGCGCGGATTTCCTCGTGGTCGGCGAGTTGCTCTACGTCGCGCCGCTCGTGGCCGGGACGCTTGGCCTCCCCTGGGCGAACGCGATCCTCGCCCCGACGTCCTTCCTGTCGGCCTGCGACCCGTGCGTGCTGGCGCCCGCGCCCGCGCTTCACGCGCTCCGCCATCTCGGCCGCTGGCCCCACCGGCTCGTCTTCGCGCTCGGTCGGTGGGTGACGAAGCGCTGGAGCGCGCCGCTGCAATCCCTGCGGCGCGAGCTGGGCCTGCCGCCCGGGGCGAGCCCGGTCTTCGACGCGAAGCATTCGCCGCTGCTCGTGCTGGCGCTTTTCCCGTCGTTCCTGGCGAAGGCCCAGCCGGATTGGCCGGCGCGCGTGGTGCAAACCGGATTTCCCTTTTTCTCGCAGCCGGGCCGCCCGGAGGTGGAGGCGAAGCTCGCGGCGTTCTTCGAGGCCGGGCCGCCCCCGATCGTGTTCACGTTCGGCTCCTCGGTGGTGCATATCGCCCGGGATTTTTATCAATTCGCCGCGGACGCCTCGCGGGCGCTCGGCCGTCGGGCCATCCTGTTGCTCGGAAAAAATCCGCCGCCCGCCCGTTTGTCCGCGGACGTGCTGGCGCTCACCTACGCGCCGCTCGAGGCGGTGCTGCCGCGCGCCGCGGCGGTCGTGCACCAAGGCGGCATCGGCACCTGCGCGGAGGCGCTGCGCGCCGGCCTCCCGTCGCTCGTGATCCCGTTCGGTTTCGATCAGCCCGACAACGCCGAGCGCCTGCGCGGGCTTGGCGCGGCCAGGATCCTGCGTCGGAACCAGGTCTCGGTGCGGATGCTGACGGCCGGGTTGCGCGAGATCCTGGATGATCCCGGCCCCGCCGAGCGGGCGCGGAAGCTGGCCGCGTCGATGAATCCCGGGGCCGACCTCGCGGCTTCGCTCGCCGCGATCGAGCGGTCGGGGGCCGTTCCGGCTTCGGTCTGATTTGAAGATGGATCCAGACGACGCCATCGCGGACGCGCCGCCCGCCCGCATCAAGCCGGAATCGCTCTGGCGCGCGCTGCGGATTTACCGCTTCCTGGCGCCCTACCGCGCGCGCTTCGCCGGCGCGATCGGCACGCTCCTCGTCTCGACCTGCTTCGGGCTCGCGTTCCCCTACCTCACCGGACTGCTCCTCGACGGGGCGCTCAACCGCAAGACGCCAGGCTGGACGGGCAACATCGACCTCGTCGCCCTCGTGCTGCTCGGCACGCTCGCGGTCCAGGCGCTGTTCTCGTTTTTCTCGACGTATTGGTTCTACGGCTGCGGCGAAAGCGCGCTCGTCGACCTGCGGCGGGCGACGTTCAGTCGATTGATCGGATTGCCAATGACGTTTTTTTCGATGCATCGGGTGGGGGAATTATCCAGCCGCCTCACCACCGACCTCACGCTCATCCAGGACATGCTCACGATGACGACGCCGCAATTTCTGCGGCAATGCATCCTCATGACCGGCGGCATCGCGATGGTCGCCTTCACCTCGCTGCGGCTGACGGGGCTCATGATCCTGACCTTTCCCGTGCTGATCATGGTGGCGGTTCTTTTCGGCCGGCGCATCCGGCGTCACGCCCGCGAGGCGCAGGACCGGCTCGCGGACGGCGGCACCGTCCTCGAGGAGTCGCTGCAGGGCATCGCCAACGTCAAGGCCTTCGGCAACGAGGGATTCGAGTCGCAACGCTACGCGGATTCCCTCGCGGCTTTTCTCCGCGTCATCCTGCGGACGGCCCGCCTGCGCGCGTCGATGGTGTCGTTCATCATCTTTGGAATCTTCGGGTCGATCGTGCTCGTATTCTGGTATGGCGCGCACCTGATGCAGTCGGGCGCGATGACGTTCGGCGAGCTCACGCGATTCATTCTCTACACGACCTTCGTGGGTGGCTCGGTCGCTTCGTTCGCGGATGTGTTCAGCCACGTGCAGAAGACGCTCGGGGCCACCGAGCGGGTGCGCGAACTGCTCGACGAGATCCCGGAGATCCCCGCGGACGCGCCGCCGTTGGCGCCAAATCTCGCGCGCGTGCGGGGCGACGTGCGCTTCGAGGACGTGGTGTTTCGCTATCCCACGCGACGCCAGACGACCGTGCTGCGCGGGCTCACGCTGCATGCCGCGGCGGGGGAAAAAATCGCCCTGGTGGGCCCGAGCGGCGCGGGCAAGTCGACGATCGTTTCGCTGCTGCTGAGATTTTACGAGGCAGACGCGGGACGCATCCTGATCGATGGCCGGCCCGCGGCGGACTACCCGCTGGCCGAGCTGCGCGCGCACGTCGCGATCGTGCCGCAGGAGGTGTTGCTGTTCGGAGCATCGATCCAGGAAAACATCCGCTATGGCCGGCCAGCCGCGTCCCGGGAGGAAGTCGTCGAGGCCTCGCGACTGGCCGCGTGCCACGAGTTCGTCGAGCGCTTTCCGGAGGGTTACGCCACGATCGTGGGCGAGCGCGGCGTGCAGCTTTCCGGCGGCCAGCGGCAGCGCATCGCCATCGCGCGGGCTTTCCTGAAGAACCCTTCGATCCTCATCCTCGACGAAGCCACGAGCGCCCTCGATTCCGAGAGCGAGCACCTCGTCCAGCGCGCGCTCGCGGGGTTGCTCGAGGGGCGCACGGCCATCGTGATCGCCCACCGGCTGTCGACGATCCGCCGGGTCGATCGCATTTACGTGATCGAGGATGGCGGCGTGCTCGAGGCGGGAACGCACGAGGAGCTGATGACGCGCGGGGACGGGCGCTACCGGCGCCTGGCGGAGATGCAGTTCGCGGGCCCGGCAGCCTTGGGCGAGAGTTAATCATGCAAATGGGAATCGACAGTTTCGTGGCCACGGCGCCGGACCCGGTCACCGGCGCGGTTCTTCGTCCCGAGGAACGCCTGCGCGATCTCCTCGAGGAGATCGAACTTGCCGATCGGCTGGGGCTCGACGTCTTCGGCATCGGCGAACATCACCGGCACGACTTCGTCGACTCCGCGCCGGTCGTCATCCTCGCGGCGGCGGCGGCGCGCACGAAACGCATCCGGCTGGCCAGCGCGGTAACGGTGTTGAGCGCGGACGACCCGGTGCGCGTGTTTCAAAATTTCGCCACCCTCGACCTGCTTTCGCAGGGCCGGGCGGAGATCGTCGCCGGGCGCGGATCCTTCACCGAGGCGTATCCGCTCTTCGGCCTCGATCTCCGCGATTACGATTCCCTGTTCACGGAAAAACTCGACCTGCTGCTCAAGATCCGGGCCGGCACGACGGTGCGGTGGTCCGGCCGCCATCGCGCGCCGCTCACGGGGCAGGGAGTTTACCCGCGGCCGCTGCAGGATCCGCTGCCGGTCTGGATCGGCGTGGGGGGCACGCCGGAGTCCTTCGTTCGCGCCGGCGCGTTGGGGCTGCCGTTGATGGTCGCGATCATCGGTGGCCAGCCGCACCGCTTTCGTCCGCTGATCGACCTCTACCGCGAGGGCGGCCGACGCGCCGGCCATTCGCCCGCGACCCTGCGGGTGGGCGTGCATGCCCTCGGCTATGTTGCGGACGACGGGGAGCAGGCGGCGGACGAATTTTTTCCCGGCTACGCGCGCGCGTTTACCGAGATCGGGCGGGAACGGGGCTGGCCGCCCACGACCCGGCGGCAGTTCGACGCGCTGCGGGGACCGGAAGGCGCCTTGATGATCGGCGACGCCGGAACGGTGGCGGGAAAAATCCTCGCGATGAGCGACGCTTTGGGCGGCGTCTCCCGGGTGACCCTCCAGATGAGCGTGGCGGGCCTGTCGCACGCCCGGACTTTGCGGGCGATCGAGATTCTCGGTTCCCAGGTGGCGCCGATCGTGCGGGAGAAATCGATCGCCGTTCCTTCCTGACCGAAGTCGATCCAGGTCGCGGCGGTCACCGCGCGCCTCGTCCTCCGGGCGGCTTTTTCGATGGCCGGAGCTCTGAGATGCCGACCGCTGGTCGCCGGCAGAGCCGGTCGGCGACCGACTATCGCTCATGGCGCAGTCTCCGCGCCCGCGGGCGAGACGAAGCCGTCGGTGGAGCGCGGGGCCGACGGCAACACGAAGTCGCGGGCGGAGTCACGATGTGAGCGGAGTGACCAGCGCGGTGCGGATTGGATTTCCGATTTCACGGCGGTGCGATGGACGTGACGAATGTGACGAACAACCGTTCCCCCTTGCGGCTTTGATTGAACCTTACTTTAGAACTAAGGGTGAAGCTCTTCAAACTTCGGACGTAGATTCTACCGCCGCTTTTTGCAGAACTTCAAAAATATCAAAGAATTTTCGGAACCGCTAAGCATATTGGACATCCTGAGAGGGTTCATCCGCTTTTACCAAGGATCACGAAAGATTGATCATGTTGATACGCCGATATCGAAAGCGGGTTAATCCAGATCGGGGAAAGTCCACTTTAGACACCGTAAATGCTTGCGCTTCCGATTACAAGAAGACCACCATCGGTGAGAGTGAGAACCCCGCCCTAACCATGAAGTTTTCGTTCGCACTCGTCCTAATGATTTTTTCGCTTTGCGTAAAAGCAGAAAGCTTGGATTCGCAGATTCCAATTCCTGGAACGGTCACTATTTCCGGTGAAAAATACCAATATAGGCTTGAGACCCTGAGAGGCAGTTGGACGGACTATTTGGCTAAAATGCAAGCAGCCTTGGCCGAGGGCGAAACGCCTGAAAAGGAAAAAGTTCAAGTTTCCCGACGAGCGGCTTGGCTTCGCGCTCTTGCTTCCTGTGTCGTTTCCGCCGGTGTATTGGTCAAGGAATCGAACGAGGTGGAAGATCTTTTTAGGCAGACGGTGATGCTCCTTAAGGATGACCCAGTTCCACCCGATATCCAATTTCCGGGTCAGCTTCTGGCAAACATGACGGCTACGGCTTTCAGTTCCACGCGAACCGGAGGCCTCGGGGCAGCGATTCCGCCTACATTAGAGCAGCTATCCGAGCCTCAGCAGTTCACGTTCTCCGAATATGTCGAGCGCGCCAGGCGTTTGATTGAGGAGAGGAATTCTCCGAAAAAAAGTCTACCTTCCGAGTGAATTTCTTGCCGTCTTAAAAACTTTCGATGCTCTTAGGTTTTGGCGCATTAGTTGGGGACACAAGCTCCCCCATCTCCAGCACGACGGGCACGCGCAAGCTCGCCCGTTCTTTTTATGATCACTGCGCCCGATTCTATCCGCTTCTGCTCGAGACTCGCCGAGTATGTCTATCTAAGAGGAATTATGTGTGCATGGTTGTATTCCCGATTATCGAGCTGCGCGCCGATACCGCGGCGGTGTTTCATGGAGTAGATGCAAATTTAACCGCTTGTTCATAAGGGTTCCTCTCCCGGCCCGGTCGGGCTGACTTCGACGCCTGCCGGCGACGACGCAGGAGGATCGTTTCTCCGGGCAGAGCGGCGAAGCCGAGTTCATCGCTCGAAGGCCCCGGGATGGAGGTAAGAATGGCGCAGCCGATTCGCGCCGGTGAAGATGGAGAGCCGCCGGTCGCGGCGGCGGGGGGATGAATCACGGTCGACTTGCGGAGGCGGCGCATTCTGCGAGAGGGATGAGCTGCGACTTTCCCCTCGACGAGATTGCGCTAAAAAGCCCTTGCAGGCATCTGGCTTGCAAGGGCTTAAAAGTGGTTGCGGGAGTAGGATTTGAACCTACGACCTTCAGGTTATGAGCCTGACGAGCTACCAGACTGCTCCATCCCGCGATTAGAAGCCTACGTTAACAAAAGCTTTCCTCGACGCAACCGGAAACTCCAAAAAATATCAGGCCGTCGTCCGCGCCGCGGTCAAATCCGGAATGTCACCCCGGTAGCCATGAATCCCCCCGCGAGCAACGGCGGCGAACTCTTCGAGCAAGGCCTGGTTCAGCGCGATGCCGGCGTGGAAATTCCGAACCGGAAAATTTTCATTGGGCGAGTGGGCCGCGCAATCGGGCGAGGCCAGCGCGGGCAGCAGGGCGTCGGCGCCGAGGATTTCCTTGAAGACGGTGAGGATCGGAATGCTGCCGCCCTCCCGATGGAGGCTGGGCTTGACGCCGAAGACGCGTTCGAGCGCGCGCTGGGCGGCCTGGCCGTCGGCCGACATGGGATCCGAAAAATACGGTCGCCCGCTGTGCCCTCCGTCGATTTCCAAGGTCACCCCGGGCGGGCAATGGGCGCGCAGGTGAGCTTCCGCAAGCTCGAGAATTTTTTCCGGCTCCATGGCGGGAACGAGCCGGAAGGTGAGCTTGAAGAAGGCGCGGGCCGGGAGCACCGTCTTGGTGCCCGGTCCCTGGTAGCCGCCCCCGAGGCCGTTGACTTCGGCCGTGGGGCGGGCGCCGACGCGCTCGATCGCGCTGTAGCCCGCCTCGCCGAACAGGGCCGGCGAGCCGGTCTGCGCGAGCAGATCCGCGTCCGTGACCGGACAGGCGCCCGCGGCGACCCGCTCCCAATCCTCGAGCGGTACGACGGCGTCGTAAAAACCGGGAATCGCCACGCGACCGTCCGCGTCGTGCAAGGTCGCGATGAGCCGCGCGGCGGCCGTGGCGGGATTCATGACGGCGCCACCGTAGACGCCGGAATGCAGATCGACCGCCGGCCCTTTGACGACTACTTCCATCGCGGTGATGCCGCGCATGGCGTAGGAAAGTGTCGGGTGGAAATCGGCCACCATGCCGTTATCGGAGATGCAAATGACGTCGCACGCGAGTTCGTCGCGATGCTCGAGCAAAAAGGCGGGCAGGCTCGAGCTGCCGATTTCCTCCTCCCCCTCGATGAGGAAAATGACGTTGACCGGAGTGACGCCGGCGCGGGCGATGGTGTCGCGGACGCCGAGGATGTGGGCGAGGATTTGGCCCTTGTTGTCGGTGGAGCCGCGGGCGTAGACGCGGTCGTTCCGAAGGCTTGGCTCGAAGGGCGGGGTCTCCCAAAGTTCGAGCGGATCGGGTGGCTGCACGTCGTAGTGGCCGTAGATCAAGACCGTGCGTTTCGCGGCGTCTCGGGGCGTCCGGGCGAGGACGACCGGATGTCCCGCGGTCGGGAACACCTCCGCCCGCAGGCCGCTGGCTTCGAGGAGTCCCGCGAGCCATACCGCGCACTCGCGAAGATCTCCGGCCTGTTCCTTCTGGGTGGAAACGGTCGGAAAGCGGAGAAACGTCGTCAACAGGGCGAGCGGGTCTTGATCCATGAATATACTATATGTTGTGGTTGGGAGACGGGAAATCTACCGTGGGTGGTGTTTTTCGTTTGATGCCCCGGTGCCGGCCCCCTAGCCTGCGGGCGGAATCTAAAGCAACGCTCATGTATCTTCAATCCCTCGAAATGATCGGGTTCAAGTCTTTTGCCCCGAAGACCACGTTGAATTTCAACGAGGGCGTCACGGCGGTGGTCGGCCCGAACGGCTGCGGCAAGTCGAACGTGCTCGACGCGCTGCGCTGGGTGCTCGGCGAGCAATCGGCGAAGGCGTTGCGCGGCGGCGAGATGGCGGACGTGATTTTCAGCGGCACCGACAGCCGGCCCGCGCTCGGCCTGGCGGAAGTTTCGCTCACGTTCACCGATTGCGAGAAGGAACTCGGCGTCGAGTGGAACGAAGTCCGGATCACGCGCCGCGTCTTTCGCGACGGAAAAAGCGAATATCTGCTCAACAAGGCGCCGTGCCGGCTGAAGGACATTCATCAGCTCTTCATGGATACCGGCATCGGTCGCAGCGCCTATTCCATCATGGAGCAGGGCAAGATCGCCGACATCCTTTCGAGCCGGCCCGAGGACCGGCGGTCGATCTTCGAGGAGGCCGCGGGCATCACCAAATACAAGGCGCAAAAAAAGGAGGCGCTCCGCAAACTTGAATACACCGAGGCGAACCTGCTGCGCGTCTCCGACATCATCAAGGAGGTCAAGCGCCAGATCGGCTCGCTGCAGCGCCAGGCGGCGAAGGCCCGGCGCTACCAGGCCCTGATGGACGACCTGCGGACGTTCGACATGCATCTCTCGCATCGGAATTACCTGAACCTCCGGGCCGAACTCGAATCCGTCCGGGGGCAGCTCGGCGGGCTCGAGCACGCGCGTAGCACCCACGAAAACGAGATCGAGGCTCAGGAGGGTGAACTCGGCGCTTTCCGCGCGCAGCTCGCCGGGCTCGAGGAGCAACTCACCGAAGTGCGCGACGGGATCCAAACGCAGCGGAACCGGATCTATTCCGCGGAGACCCGCATCGCCTCGAACGCCGAGCGCGCCGACGAGACGCAGGGCATGATCGAGCGCAACCGCCTCGACATCGCCGCGTGCGAGGAGAAGCGTCGCGACCAGGAAAATCAAATCGCCCGCACCGACGCGATGATCGCCGAGATGCTCGACCTGCTCCGCTCGGGCGAGGCCCAGCTCGGCGAGGCGAACGAGCGCGTGCGCAACGTCCGCGAGGATCGCGTGAACGAGGAACGCGCCGCGCAGGCCTTGAACTCGGAGATCGCGCAGATCGAAGTCCGGCTGAGCACGCTGCGGCGCGACGTCTCGTCCGCGGCCGGCAAGCGCGAGGCCGGCGAGGCGCGCCTGCAAATCCTGAAGAACGAGGAGGCCAATGCCGGCGAGGCGCTGGCGGCGGCGGAAGGCCGGGCGTTCGAGGCGCGGAGCCGGGCGGAGTCGGCCGCCGCCGAGCTGGCGTCCATGCAGACGGAGGGCGACGAGGCGCAAATGGGCTTCGACGACGCGCAGCGCGCGCGGCAGCAGGCGGAGACGGAATGGAACACCGCGAATCGCGCGCTCGCCGAGCAGGAATCGCGACTCGAGGTGCTGCGCCAGCTCGCCGAGGCGGGCGAGGGATTCGGCGAGGGCACGCAGGCCCTCCTGCGCGGCTTGGACAACGCGGAGTTTTTCAAGCCGGCGGTACAGGGCGCGCTGGCGTCGTTCATCGAGGTCGAAGCGCAATTCATCCCGGCGATCGAGGCCGCGCTCGGCGCGAATTTGCAGGCCATCGTGTTCAAGGATCCGGGCGTGGCGGAGGCGGCGATCCTCACTCTCGGCGGCAAAAAGCTCGGCCGCGCCGCGGTCGTGCCGCGGGATTGGCTCGGGCCCGACCCGGCGGAGGCGAGCGCCGCGGCGCCCGAGGGCACGCTGGGCTGGGCCGCGGATTACGTGCGAGTCACCGATCCCGCCGGCGCGCTCGCCCGGCAGCTGCTCGCCGGAGTGGCGATCGTCGACCGGATCGAGACGGCCTTCGCCATGAAATCCCGGCTCCGCGACCTTGGTTTCGCCACGCTCGGCGGCGAATTCATCTCCCGCGAAGGCATCGTGCACGGCGGTCGCGGCGGGGCGACCTCGAGTTCCGCGCTCGCGCGGAAAAATCAAATTCACGCCCTCGAAAAGGACGTCGCCGCCCGCGTCGCGGTCGTCGCCGAGGGCAACGCCCGACGCGCCGCGGCAATGGAGACGCTCGACGACGCGCAGGATCGCCTGCGGGCCGCGCGGGAGGCGATCCAGTCCGCGCAGGTGGCCAATTCCACCGCGCAAAGCGAGATGACCATGCTCGAGCGACAGCGCGGCGAAGCCGAGCGCCGGCAGGAAAACTCCTCGCGGGAAGCCGCCGCGATCCAGCAGTCCGTCGCCGCCGCCGGCGGGCTCGTCGCCGAGCTCGAAAGCGGCATGGGCGGGCTCGAGGCGGCGTTGCAGGAGGCGCGGTCCCGGCAGGGCGAGGCGCAGGCGCGCATCGACTCCGCCCGCGACCGCGAGCGGCTCGTGACGGACGAGCTGAACGAATTACGCGTGCGCGTCGCGACCGAGCGGCAACAGCAGGAGACGCTCGCCCGCCAGCGCGGCCCGCTCACCGCGCGCGTGGCGGAGTTGACCGAACTGCTCGCCCAGCGCGAGCGCGACATCGCGGACTACGAGACGCGCATTTCGCACCTGCAAGGCGAGTCCGCCGCGATGCAGGGCAGCATCGAGAATTGGCGGCTCCTCCTCGAGACCGGCGAGCAGCAGGTCGCGGGCTTGATCGCGCAGCGCAGCGAGGCGCTGGAAAGCGTCGAGGCGCGGGAGACCGCGTTGCGCGTCTCACGTCGGTCGCTCTCGGAGCTGCAGGAAAGCCGCGGCCGCCTCGAGGTGCGCGGCACGCAGCTCGAGATGCGCGTGGAGCACGCGAACGAGCACGTCGCCCAACGCTACCAGCTCGCGCTCGCGGAGTTCCAGCCGGACAACTACGCCTTGCTCACCGCCCTGCGCGACCGGAAGTCGAAGGAGGCCGTCGAGGCGGGAATCGAAGGGACGGAAGCGGCTCACGGGGAGGAGTCCGAGACCATCCCCTGGGCGCGGATCGAGGAACTCGTCGCGGAGCTAACCGGCAAGGTCGACGGGATGGGCCCGGTGAACCTCGACGCGATCCAGGAATACGACGAGCTCGAGCAGCGCTACACCTTCCTCGAGCAGCAGAACAACGACCTCGTCAACTCGAAGGCCGAACTGCTCGAGGTCATCTCGAAGATCAATCGCACGACGAGGGATCTGTTCGCCGAGACGTTCGAAAAAATTCGCGTGAACTTCCAGGAAATGTTCACGGAGCTCTTCGGCGGCGGCAAGGCGAACCTGCTTCTCACCGATGAAAGCGATCCGCTCGAGAGCGGCATCGAGATCATCGCGAAGCCGCCCGGCAAGCAGCTCCAGAGCATCACCCTGCTCTCGGGCGGCGAGAAGACGATGACCGCCGTCGCGCTCCTGTTCTCGATCTACATGGTGAAGCCGAGCCCGTTCTGCGTGCTCGATGAAATGGACGCCCCGCTCGACGAGTCGAACATCAACCGCTTCATCAAGATCCTCGACCGCTTCGTGGCGCAGAGCCAGTTCATCGTCATCACGCACAACAAGCGCACGATCGGCCGCGCCGACACGGTGTTCGGCGTGACGATGGAAGAGCACGGCGTGAGCAAGATCGTCGGCGTGAAATTCGGCGGCAGCGACGAGGCCCAGGCGCATCCGCGCAGCGTGGCGGAGACGTTCGGCAAACACGGCAACCTGCACTCCGAGCGGCCCGGGAACGCGGTCGCGCTGCCGGGCTAGGGAGTTTTTGATTCGAGCGGCAACGGATCGAGCGGCGAGGAAGGCGGCCGATCCGGGATGCTCCTGGTCGCCGCCCCGCTCCGTCGGGGCGCCGGGGGACGCGTGACCTTACGCCGCACGGCGACGGAGCGCCGTGGCTACAGGGAACGCCGCGCCGGAGTTCGCCCGTGTAGCCGCCCCGCTCCGTCGGGGCGCGGGGGACGCGTGACCTTACGCCGCACGGCGACGGAGCGCCGTGGCGACAGGGAACGCCGCGCCGGAGTTCGCCCGTGTAGCCGCCCCGCTCCGTCGGGGCG
>CAXTSM010000002.1:0-144131 GCA_964247025.1 uncultured Chthoniobacterales bacterium | reverse complement strand
CGGCGACGGAGCGCCGTGGCGACAGGGAACGCCGCGCCGGAGTTCGCCCGTGTAGTCGCCCCGCTCCGTCGGGGCGCCGGGGGACGCGTGACCTTACGCCGCACGGCGACGGAGCGCCGTGGCGACGACGAAAGTCGTGGCGTTTCAATGCGACGGAATGCGACGGAACCCTCACTCGCGGCGGCGAGGAAGCGGCGGGGGCATTCGAGCGAGAAGACGCCCAGGCGGGACGTCGACGCGAAACAAAAATGGCCGTGAAGTTGCGCGCCCCGGGGAGGAGAGCTCCCTCCCTTCCGTGACGAGGTGAATCGAAGACCCTCCCGCCGCGGAAAGGATTGGCGGAGGCGGGCCGGAACGGAGTAGGTTCGCGGCATGAAGATGGTGATCCGAGCCTTCGCCCTCGTGCTGCTGATCGGCACGGTGGGGCTGTGGACCGGGCTCGGCGGACGGCTGGGGTGGACCCAAACGAGCGTGCCGGAGAAACGCGTGGACCCGGTCACCGGAATCGATTTCGTCGAATATCGCCAGGGCTTCGTCCCGGGCGTGGAGTTTCTCGCGCTTGGCGTGGGCGGCTCCTTCATCCTTTTTGCGGCGACGTTGTTCGTCCGCATCACCCCAAAATCCCAACCATGAAAAATTCCCTCGCCCTCATTGCCATTGCCGCGCTTATCGTGCCCGCCTCAGCCGCCACGTTCGATTTCAAGGATCCAAAAGGCGTGAACAACGCGCAGTTCCACCTCGACGCCCCGCTGGAATCGATCAACGGCACGGCCAACGGCGTTTCCGGCACGGTGACGGTGGACCCGGAGAACTTTGCGGACGCCAAGGGCCGGATCGTGATCGCGACTGACTCCCTGCAGGTGCCGAATCCCATCATGAACGGCCACATGCACGGCGAGAAGTGGCTCGACGCCAAAAAGTTCCCGGAAATTTCGTTCGAGTTGAAAAGCCTGAAGGGCCTCGAGAAGGATGGCGCCACCGCCGCGGGTGAAGTGGTCGGGACGTTCACTTTGCACGGCGTGACGAAGGAAATCACGGCGCCCGTGAAGGTGACGTATCTGCCCGGGCGGTTGAAGGATCGCCTGCCGAACGTCGATGGCGATCTGCTGGTGATCCGCTCGGAATTCACGATCAAGCGCGGCGACTACGGCATCGCGCCGGGTCAAAACGAGGACAAGGTGGCCGGCGAGATCAAGATCACCCTGGCGATCGCCGGCGCAGCGCCGAAGAAGTAATCTCCCGCCGGGTCTCCCCCGCGATGCCGCTTAGAACTCCCGCGGCGTGCGTTGCTCCCTCATCTCCTCCGGCGCGGACCCTGCCGGCGGTTGGTTCTTTGCACCTGGTTCACAGTCGGGTGCGCCAACGCGACGGCGATGCGGCGGGTCCGCCACCAATGGCATGGAAGCGTAGTCCTTCCACCGCCGGGCGGGGCGCATCCGCACGTCTTTCACGAGTTGGATTCGAACGGAGCGCTCGCTCACATGCGACCTTGGGCGTTCTTCCTTCCATCCCGCCAAGAGAGTCGAGCAGATCGGGCGCATAGCGGCGTGCCGGGGAATTCCTTGTAGGACAGAACTTTTCACGGCGCCACGGATCGTTATCGGGCGCATTTTGGCCGGCCCGGAAAGGGAGTCATTTTCAACGTCGTGGCACCGCCCGCCCCGCCCGACCCAGAAAACCATCCCAAGCCATCCGGTGAACGCCGTGCGCGACGGGTGACAAGCAAGCCGGAGAGGTTCTCTCCGGTGCCGGAGGGAAATTGGAAGGCCTGAACTGGCGAAGCCAAACGGTTTGAGAATAGATGTCGAGAGCATCCAAATCGGCGGTCGCCCCAGCGCCTCGGTGCCTGCCAGGCGCTCCCCGAGCGCCTTCGAAGGAGTGGGGCGACTCTCGTATTTCTCGAAAGGCTTTCGTCATCCTTTCGGTTCATTCCGCCGAAGGAACTTTGCTTTTGGCGTGAAATCGACGATGAAAGAAAGTAATTATTTCTTATTTAGGATTGACGCCAACTGGATGCTTGCAAACGTCCGCTCCGGCGGGTTAGGCTGGAGGCGCCTATGGGACGAACATTTCCTATTACGAATAACCTTCGCCCATGAAAACTTTGCCTTTGCGGATCCTGATCTTTGCCTTATTTTTAGGGATGGAAATTTGTCTCGAAAGCGCCGAGGCAAACGAGGCCGCCGATTGAGTCGCCGCTTTCCCCCGCGATCCAATGTCGGGACGGAAAGCAGGTGGCCATCGAAATCACGAACCATTCGAACGAGGAGCGGCAACTCGTTTCCAATCTGCCAAAGATCATGGGATCGTTGTCGTTGGGCTTTCCCAGCCAGGCGGCTTTGCAGCTCAAGGACACAAAAGGCGATTTCATCGGGCTTCAGGGTCAAAATCCGGACGGATGGTGGTATCCCTCGATCCTTTCTTCCTCGGTCGATCTGAAAAAGGATCGGGCGCTCGAGGAAACCAGCGCGGTGACCGTCCCGGCGGGGCAAAAGGTCACTTATCTCCTGGATGCCAGGAAGGCCCTCTCATTGGCCCGAGCGGCAGGGGGTGGAAAAAGCGGCGCGTTTCGCCTCCGGGTCCGCGCGTTGATCGAACGCCCGGGCGGGCGAAGGGAACACGTGGACTTGACCAGCGCGTGGCTTCGCTCCGCGGGCTTTCAGGATTGAGGGGCGTTTTCGCAACCGGTCGAAGCGCCGAAAATCCGCCTTGCCACGGCTCGCGCGTCGGGCGAATGCTTTCGCATGGTTGAGGTTGAAATCTACGCGGCCGGGGTGCGCAGTCCCGAAAAGATGATGGCGCTCGCGCTGGAGCTCGATTCGCTGCCGGGCATTCGCTACAAGGTGGATACCAACCACGATATCGTCTACATGGAGTTCGGCGCGCAAGCGCCGGCCCTGGCTTCGCTGAAATCGATCTTCACCAAGGCGGGGCTTCAGCCCAGGTTCGTCGGGGCGCTTCCTCCCGAGGTGAATCTCGACAAGAAGAAGACGCAGCGCCTGAGCGTGTGATCGAAGGCGCGTCGCCAGCCATGACTCGGAGGCGGCCGCGGGCATGAATCCAGTCACCGCCGCGGGCGCGGTTTTTTCGTCGTTTTGCGCCTATCTCGGCCAGGTGGGCGGATTGATTGGCGAGACGTTCGGCTCGATCTTCGCGGGCCGCGTGCGCGTGGGTCTCACGCTGCGGCAGATCAGTCACATTGGGTTCGGGTCGCAAATGGTTGTCATCGTGACGGGCGCCTTCACCGGGGCGGTGTTCACGGCGCAGACGTATTTTCAGTTCGCGCGGCTGAACATGGAGTCCGCGGTGGGTCCGGTGGTCTCGGTGGCGATGTGCCGCGAGCTGGCTCCGGTGTTGACCGGCCTGATGGTGGCGGGCCGGGTGGGCGCCGCGATGAGCGCGGAGCTGGGCACGATGAAGGTGACGCAGCAGATCGACGCGTTGCGCGCGCTGGCGGTGCATCCGGTCGATTACCTCGTGGTGCCGCGCGCGCTCGCCATGCTGATCTCCGTGCCGCTGCTGGTCGGCGAATGCATTTTCTTCGGCGTCCTGTCGGCCTACCTCGTCGCAACCCAGGTGCTCGGCGTCGGGTCCGCGTATTACATGATGAACATGTATCGCTTCACCGACGCGAAGGACATCTACATGGGCGTGATCAAGGGCTTCGTGTTCGCGGTGATCATCGTGTTCGTCAGCTGCCGCGAGGGGCTCTACACGCGCGACGGGGCCGTGGGCGTGGGCCGGGCGACGACCGAGGCGGTGGTCATCGGATCGCTCTCGGTGCTGATCGCGAATTTTTTCCTCACGATGCTGCTCAATATCTTCTTCCCGGCGGGGGTGAGCGGATGAGCGCGGTGATGATCGAGGTGCGCGATCTCGTGCAGCGCATCGGCGGCCAGGAAATCCTGCACGGACTTTCCCTGCCGGTCATCAGGGGCGAGACCCTGGTCCTGCTCGGCCGGAGCGGCGGCGGGAAAAGCGTTTTCTTGCGCCATTTGATTGGCCTGATGAAGCCGATTTCCGGCCAGATTCTCGTCGAGGGGAAGGACATCACGCATTACCGCGAGCGGGAGTTCGAGGCGGTGCGGCGCAAGATCGGCATGGTTTTCCAGGATGGCGCGCTCTTCGATTCGATGACGGTCTTCGAAAACGTGGCTTTTCCGCTGCGCGAGCGGGGCGAGCGGGACGAGGGCGTGATCGCGCAGAAAGTCGACGAGACGCTCGCGATGGTCAACATGGCGGGCCACTCGCACAAGATGCCGGTGAACCTGAGCGGCGGCATGCGCAAGCGGGTCGCGCTCGCGAGGGCGATCGTGTCGCCGCCGGAGGTCATCCTTTACGACGAGCCGACGGCGGGGCTCGACCCGATCGTGTCCGACAGCATCAATCGCCTGATCCGGCGCATGCAGCGCACGCTGGCGGTGACGTCGATCGTGGTGACGCACGACATGGTGAGCTGCTATCACATCGCGGATCGGGTGGCGCTCCTGAACGCCGGGCAGGTGTATTTTTACGGAACGGTGGCGGAACTGAAGGCGAGCGACGATCCGATCATCCGCGATTTTGTGGATGGACGCTCGGACGAGGTCGACTAATGAGAAGGACGACAAAATGAGTTCGGAAAAAGTGACACAGGCCCGCGTGGGTTTTTTTATTCTGCTCGGGCTCGTGGCGATCGGCGCGATGGTCGTGTATTTCGGGCGCTTCGGCGACGGATTGAAGAAATTCTACGAACTCCGGGTGGAGTATCCGAACGCCAGCGGCCTGTTTTCGGGCGCGGACGTGCTCCTTGCGGGCGCGAAGGTCGGCACGGTCGAGGACGGCCCCTACGTGCTGGACAGCATGCGCGGCGTCTACGTGATGCTGAAGATCTACGAGGGCGTCGGCATCCCCGAGGGCTCGGCCTTCACGATCGGAAGTTCGGGATTGCTGGGCGACAGCTTCGTGGACATCACGATGCCGGCGACGCTGGACGTCGAACATTACAAGGCCATCGCGCCGGGCACCGTCGTCATCGGCAAGAAGGACGGCGGCGGCATCGCGGAACTCGCGGGATCGGGCGGCCAGCTCGTGGAGGACGTGCGCGCCGCCGTGAAACACATCGATCAGGTCGTCACGCGGCTGAACACGGAAGTGCTGAACAACCAGAGCGTGGCCGCCGTGAACGACACGCTGCAAAACCTGAGCAGGACGAGCGCGGAATTCACGGCGGCGTCCCGGAAGCTCGACGGGGTCGTGGACAACGCGGCCAAGGCGATGCAACAGGTCGGCGAGGCGGTGAGCCACATCACGATCACGGCCGACAAGACCACGGATACGTTGTCGGCGACGAAGGACGCGGCGCTCTCCTTCGACAAGACGATGGTGGAAATCCGGCTGCTCGTCCGCGACATTCGCAACGGCAAGGGTGCGCTGGGGACCTTGATCGGCGACCGCTCCGTGGCGGAAAATCTGCGGGCGCTGGTCGCCAACCTGCGCGAGCGCGGCGTTCTCTTCTACAAGGACCGCGGCCAGCCGGCGCCCAAGCCGGAGCGCTAGGCGCTACGAGACGAGGTCGTCGTAGCGGGAGCGGGCGAGATCGAGGCAGAGCTGGAGCACCTCGCTCGACGTGCTGGCGGCGAGCGCCTTCTCGGCGAGGGCCTGGCAATCGCGGAGGGCGAGGCTTTGCACGGCCTTCTTCACGCGGGGAACCAGGGTGGCGCTGGTGCTGAGCTCGTCGATGCCGAGGCCGAGGAGGAGGGGGGTGAGCACGACGTCGGAGGCCATTTCACCGCAGACGCCGGTCCAGATCTTATTGGCGCGCGCCGCTTCCACGACCATGCGGATGAGCCGGATGATGGCGGGATGGGTCGGTTTGTAGAGGTGCGCGATGCGGTCGTTCACGCGATCGACGGCGATCGTGTATTGGATGAGGTCGTTGGTGCCGATGCTGAAGAACTTGACCTCCCGGGCAAGAAGGTCGGCGGAGAGCGCGGCGCTGGGAACCTCGATCATGATGCCGACTTCCATTTCCTCGTCGAAGGGCCGGCCCTCGGCGCGAAGTTCCGCGCGACAGGTCTCGAGCACGGCGCTCGCCTGGCGAAACTCCCCGAGTCCCGAGATCATGGGATACATCATGCGGACGTGCCCGTGCGCGGAGGCGCGAAGAATGGCGCGGAGCTGGGGCTTGAAGATCTCGGGGTGCTCGAGGCAGAGCCGAATGGCGCGGCAGCCGAGGAAGGGATTTTCCTCGGACGGAAGCTTGAGGCCGACGGCTTCCTTGTCCCCACCGATGTCGAGCGTGCGAATGATGACGGAATGCGGCGCGCTCCGCTCGGCGACGATGCGGTAGTTTTCGAACTGCTCGTCCTCGGAGGGAGCCGTCTCGCGGTTGAGAAAAAGAAACTCCGTGCGGTAGAGACCGACGCCCTCGGCGCCGCTCTCGATGACGTCGTCCATTTCGTCGGGCAATTCGATGTTGGCCGACAGCGTGATGTTGATGCCATCCGCCGTGGTGCTGGTCGTGTCGCGGATGAGCTCGAGGCGCTCCTCGACGAGATCCTTTTCCTTCTCGTAAGCCTCGTATTCCCGGAGCGTCTGCGCCGTCGGGCGGACGATGAGGATGCCGCGGTAGCCGTCGATGAGGAGAGGGTCGCCGGCCGTGACGTGAGCGGTGATGTCGTGCAGGCCGACGATCGCGGGAATGTCCAGCGAGCGGGCCATGATGGCGGTGTGCGACGTCTTGCTGCCGGCCTCGGTGGCGAATCCGAGCACGAGCGAGCGGTTCAACAGCGCCGTGTCGGAGGGCGTGAGATTGTGGCCGATGATGATGTGGGGCTCGCCGTGGGCGGTCCTTGCGCCGGTGGACTTGCCCAGGAGGTGGCGGATGACGCGCAGGGTGACGTCCTCGATGTCGACCACGCGCTCGCGCAGGTAGGGATCGTCGATTTCGCTGAGGGATTTGCAGTAGCGCTCGGCGACGCGGTGGAAGGCGAACTCGACGTTGTGGAGGTCGGACTCGACGCTCTTGAGCACCTCGTCGATGAGGGTGCGGTCCTCGACGACGAGCAGATGGGCGTCGAAGATGCTTGCGTCGTTCGTGCCGATGGCCTCGGCGATTTTCTGCTGCATTTCCAGCAGCTCGGCGCGGGTGGCGATGAGCGCGGATTCGAAACGCGCGATCTCATCGGGAATGGTGTCCTCGGTGATCCGCCGGTAGGGGATTTCCTCCTCTTCGATCCAATGGATCAACGCCGGAGCGCGGGCGATTCCCGGAGCTACGGCGATGCCTTCGAATCGCAGTTCTCGGCTCCCAACGGCTTCGCCCATATCCGGTGACCGGTAACAGGATTTGGGGGAAGGGTAAAGCGGTGACTGAAGGCGGTGCGGCGACCGGCGACCTTTGTCAGGAGATCGTCATTCCTCGCCGAAGCGGCTTTCGATCAGGGCTTGCAACTCGTCGATCGCGCGGTCGGCGTCGGCGCCTTCGGCGATGAGGTTCAGTTTCGAGCCCTTGCCGGCGGCGAGCATCATGAGTCCCATGATGGATTTGCCGTTGACGCGTTCGCCGTCCTTTTCGATCCAGATCTCGGCGCGGAAGCGGCTGGAGACTTTGACGAGCATCGCCGCTGGGCGCGCGTGGAGGCCATTCCGGTTCTGGATGACCACCTCGCGCGCGCAGCGGCCCGCGTCATTCGTCGTTTTTTTTCGGGAGAGCAGGCCCATGGGACTAGAGCTCGGGGTTTTGCTGCATCATGTTGAGCAGGCGTTGGTTGAATTCGAGGGCGGTGTTGTGTCCCATGCTTTTGAGTTTCTGGTCGAGGGCGGCGACTTCAACGAGCCGCCCCACATCGCGTCCGGTGCGCACGGGCAGCGTGACGTGAGGGATGCGGATGCCCAGGATCTCGTAAAAATCGCGGTCGATCCCGAGTCTATCCACGTCCTCGACCTCGTGCCAATCCATTAAAGAGACGACGAAATCGAGGCGTTTCTCGGGACGCACGCTGCCCACGCCGAAGACGGAGGCGACGTTGATGATGCCGATGCCGCGCACCTCCATGTGGAAGCGGGTGAGCTCGGAGGACATGCCGACGAGCTCGCGGCCCTCGATGGCCTTCACCTTGGTCATGTCATCGCTCACGAGGCTGTAGCCGCGCTCGATGAGGCTGAGCACGCATTCGCTTTTGCCGATGCCGCTGGCGCCCCGGATGAGGGTGCCGATGCCCTGGATGTCGACCATGCTCCCGTAGATGGACGAGCTTGGCGCGAACTCGAACTCGAGGGCGATCGTGGCGGCGTTGATGAACTTCATCGTGATCATGGGCGTGCGAAAGATCGGCGTCTCGAATTCCGCCGCCTGCTGCAGCAGCACGGGCGGGATGCTCGCGTCGCGGGCCACGATGAGGCAGGGAATCTTCCGCGAGAAGAGCTCGCGGCAACGCTCGGCGAGCACGGGGGCCTTGAGCGATTTCAGGTAGCTGAGCTCGGAGTTGCCGATGACCTGCACGCGGCGGCTGGCGAAATAGCTGTAGAAGCCGGCGAGGGCGAGGCCGGGGCGATTGATGGTCGGCTCGCGGATGACGCGATTCATGCCGAGAGAGAGGCCTTCGAGGCGGAGGCCGAGCTGCTCGGCGTGGTTCGCGTAGAACTGGCCGACGGTGAGCGAGGTGGCGCGGGTGGTGGTTTTTTCGGACATCGCGCGCGGGGTTTCGGCGGGGTTACATCTTGAAGCTCTCGCCGAGGTAAAGCTTGCGGCTGATGGGGTCGTTGAGGAGGAAATCCTTGTCGCCCTGGCTTTCGACGCGGCCTTCGAAGATGAGGTAGGCGCGGTCGACGATGTTGAGCGTCTCGCGGACGTTGTGGTCGGTGATGATGATGGCGAGGCCGGATTTCCGAAGGTCCGTGATGATCTGCTGGACGTCGTAGACGGCGATGGGATCGACGCCGCTGAACGGTTCGTCGAGCATGAGCAGCGAGGGATTCGTGACCAGCGAGCGCGCGATGGTGAGCCGGCGTTTTTCACCGCCGGAGAGCGTGAGCGCGAACTGCTTCGCGACGTGCTCGATGCCGAATTGCGTGAGCAGCTCGCCGCAGCGCGCCTTGCGTTCCTTCCTGGTCGCCTTGGTCGTCTCGAGGATGGCGAGGATGTTTTGCTCGACCGTGAGCTTGCGGAAAATGGATTCCTCCTGCGGGAGGTAGCCCATGCCATGGCGCGCGCGCACATACATGGGCTGGCTGGTGACGTCGATGCCCTGGAAAAAGACCCGGCCGCCGTTCGGCTTCACGAGGCCGACGATCATGTAGAACGACGTGGTTTTTCCGGCGCCGTTCGGGCCGAGCAGGCCGACGATCTCCCCTTTCTTGACGTTGATGTTCACGCCGTTCACGACGGCGCGGCCGCCGTAGACCTTCACGAGCTTGTCGGTCTCGAGCAGTGGTTTTCGCGGGTCGGCCGCCACGTCCGGGGCGGGCATGGTCTCCACGGCGCTCATTGCTGCCCGGCCTTGTCGGCGTCGACGATGACGGTGCGGCTCGGACCGACGGTCTTCAGGCGGCCGTCGCGATTGAGGATCATGACGGTGGCCGGCTCGGTGGCGATGTGGTTGTTGATGCCCTGCTGGAGCGAAGGGGAGATGGTGAGGGTCGCCTCGCCGCTCGCGGGGACGAACACGCATTTGCCGGAGCGGCCGATGGATTTCACCGGGTCTCCCTTTTCGTTCGTGTTGTCCTGCACGATGACGACGTTGCCCTCGGCCACCGCGTTGTCGATGCCCTTGCGCTGTTTGTTGAGGTAGACCGTGAGCTTGTCGCAGAAGAGGTTGAACTGCGGGTCCTTCACGACGACCGATTTCAGAAAAGTCGCGATGCCGGTGGGGTTGTCGAAGGTCGATTCGTCCTTGCAGGTGATCTCCGTGCGGGCGTTTTTCGGGCGGTCCTTTTGCAGAAGACCCATGCCGGTCGGATCGGCCTTCACCGGCCGGCTCGTGGCGGCGGCGGTCTCCTGGGCGCGGGCGGGAAAAACGACGAGGAGGGCGCCGCAGAGGACGCTCAGCGCGCGGGTGGGGGACGGGGTGAATCGGTTGCTCATTGCGGGTTGCCGGAGTTGTAGATGATCATTCTGACGTGGCCGATGACGCGGCCGAATTTTTCCTTGGTGTGGAACTCGGCCCGATCGCCCTTGATCACGAAGTCGTCCCGGCGAATGGTCGTAGGCGTGTCGCTCGTGAGGATGCGGGTGTCAAGATTGAAGAGCGAGTGCTTCATGTCGACGTTGAAAGTGCTGCCATCGTTGTTGTGAATCTCCATCTTGAGGCCCTGGAATTCGATGTCGCGGTCGCTGGCGCCAAGGCGGGTGGCCGATTCGGCGTTGAAAAGCATGAGGAGTTTTCCGCTGGCGTCGCGGTTCGGGATGGTGAGCCCCTTGATCGGCTGGTTCACCGGCACCGAGTCAAAGATGGCGTCCTCCTTTTCGGCGCTGGTCCTGGGCTTGGGCGTGGCCGTCGGGCTGGCCGTCGGGCTGGCGGCGGGTTGCTCCGCCAGGGGCGTCGGGGCGGGCGGGGGCGCGGAAAACGCGAGGGGCGCCGCGAGCAGGACGAGGAGCAGGCTAAGCGACGATTTCACGAATGGAGCGAAGCTGGCGCAGGAGCGCGGGAAGTTGGCGGAGCGGGATCTGGTTCGGGCCATCGGAAAGGGCGCGGGACGGGTTTTCGTGGGTTTCAATGAACACGGCGTTGCAGCCGGAGGCAACCGCCGCGCGGGCGAGCACGGGGGCGAGGGCGCCGTCGCCGCTCGTGGTGTCGCCGCCGCCTCCGGGCCGCTGGACGGAGTGGGTGGCGTCGAAGATCACGAGATAGCCCAGCTCCTGCATCCACGGGATGGCGCGCATGTCGGCGACGAGATTGTTGTAGCCGAAGGTGGTGCCGCGCTCGGTGAAGCAATAATTCGCGCAGCCGGCGGACTCGAGCTTCCGGGCGATGTTCTTCACGTCCCACGGCGCGAGGAACTGCCCCTTCTTCACGTTCACCGCCCGGCCGGTCCCGGCGGCGGCGGCGATCAAATCGGTCTGGCGGCAGAGAAAGGCGGGAATCTGCAGGAGGTCGATGTAGGGCGCGGCCTGCGCCGTCTGTTCGGGCGAGTGGATGTCGGTCGTGACCGGCACGCCGAGGTCCGCGCCGATCTCGGCGAGCAGCTTGCAGCCATCCTCGATGCCGGGGCCGCGGAAGGATTGCCCGGAGGTGCGGTTGGCCTTGTCGAACGAGGCCTTGAAGATAAAGGGGACACCCTCGTCGCCGCAGATCCGGTGGATCTTCTTCGCCATCCGCCGCGTGAAGGCGGGACTCTCCATGACGCACGGACCCAGAACAAAAGGCATTTCCTTTCCTCCAAGGGAGACGGCCCCCATCCGCACGCGTTTACAACCCATTCGGGCGGAAGATAGACGTTCGCGGCGGGCGCGCCACATTTTTTCCGAACGCCGGGCCGGCAGTGCGGGCTTGTGGCCGGCGGACGCCCCCGCTAGGGTCCGCGGCCAATGAGAGGGGGGCTTTTATCGATCGCGCTGGGTCTGGCGGCCTCGCTGGCGGCGGACGGGCAGGCGTTTCGAACCAAAAACAAGGAGCAGATTTTCCTCACGCCGAAGGACGCCCTGGCCACGAAGCTCGGGCGGGTGAAGCTCTCGGACGAAGAGGCGAACTCCTTCATGTGGAATTTCAGCCACGACACGATGCCGTCGGACGAGAAGATCCGCCGGAACATCAGGCAGTCCGAAGAGACGCCGTACTGGACGCGCCGTTCGGTCTGGGCGGACGCCACCATGCCGGAGCGGATGGCGGAGTTCGGCGCGGGCAGATATTCCGCCCTGGCCGTCGACGATCCCACGCCCTTCGACCGCTGGATGGCCTCGCAGCTGCCGGAGCGCGATTACGCCACCAAGGCGGATGATCTCGCGATCCTGGCGGCGGTTTACCGGCATTTTTTCGGCTATCGCGGCATGGGCATGGGCGCGGACGCGCACAACGAGAACGTGCTCCTCCGACGCAAGGACGTCTATTTCCTGGGACTCGGTCCGCATCTCGTCGATGCGCCCGCGAGCTTGCTGGCCGCGTTGCAGGCCGACCCCGGCATCGTGCGGGACGGCATCGTGCTCCGTCCCCTCTCCAAGGTGCTCGAAGTCACGGGCGAGGCGATCCGCGATCGGGATACGGGCGCCTACGGGCTGGCTTTTCGGGTCGACGACGTCGGCCCGCCGAAGGACGGCGTGGTGCGGGTGATGGCGACCTTCAACGAGCGCGAGGGATTTTGGTTCACGCGGGAACTCACGCTGCGCCCGGGCAGGAACGGCCTGGAAGTCGCCGAGGACGCCGACTCCGCGCTGAAGTAGCATTCCGCCTCGCGAGCGGACGACGACGGTGGTAGGCTCCCGCGGATGCGCTCGATCAAATCGCTCACCCCCGCCGAACTGGCCGCCCAGTTCACGGCCCTCGGCGAGCCGGCCTACCGCGCGAAGCAGGTGGTCGAGTGGCTCTACCGGAAGCGCGTCGGGCGTTTCGCGGACATGACGAATCTTCCCGCCGCCCTGCGGGAAAAGTTGAGCGCGGAGTTCGACGAACGCCCGCTCGAGGTCGTGCGAAAGACCGGCTCCCACGACACGACGCAGAAATTTCTGTTCCGCCTGCGCGACGGCCAGCTCGTGGAGACCGTGCTCATTCCCGCCTCGCCTTCGCTCTACGGCGAGGCGTCGGACCGCCGCACGATCTGCATCTCCTCGCAGGTCGGCTGCGCCTACGGCTGCAAGTTCTGCGCGAGCGGGCTCGACGGCTGGAAGCGCAACCTCGACGCCGGCGAGATCGTCGACCAGCTGCTGCGCGTCGAGGCCGAGTCCGGCGAGCGCGTGAACAACATCGTTTTCATGGGCATGGGCGAGCCGCTCGCGAACTACGACCACCTGCTCCGGGCGGTGGCGATCCTGAACGCCCCCTGGGGCGCGAACGTCGGCGCGCGGCACATCACCGTCTCGACGAGCGGGCTCGTGCCGCGCATCCGCGACCTTGCCGACCAGCCCCTGCAGATCCGGCTGGCCATTTCCCTGCACGGCGCGACCGACGAGGTGCGCGACCGCATCATGCCGGTGAACAAAAAATATCCGCTCGCCGACCTGCTCGAAGCCTGCGCGTATTTTCGCGCGCGGAAAAAGCAGAAGCTCACGTTCGAGTTCATCCTCATCGAGGGAGTCAACGACGGCGCGGGGCAGGCCGCGGAGCTCGGCCGCATCGCGAATCGTCTCGACGCGAAGGTGAACGTGATTCCCTACAACGACGTCGAGGGCCTGGCGTGGGTTCGTCCCAGCGAGCGGGCGCAGGATGCGTTCATGGAGGCTTTGCGCGGGCGCGGGGCGGTGGCGACCATTCGGCGGGAAAAGGGCCACGACATCGCGGCGGCCTGCGGGCAGTTGCGCCTGCGGACGATCGGCGCGGAACGCGGCGAAAAAGCCGTTGCAGCGAACCCGGGCGTGAACTAATGAGGTCTTAATGTCCGACGAGGAATCCGGGTGCCCAGAGCTTTGGGACGAGTATGAGTGGGAGCGTTTTCTCCAGCAGCAGGATCGTAAGACGGAGCAATATTTCGCGCTGTTCGAGAAATATCAGGACCATCCCGAGCGGGACGAGATCATCGCGCGGGAGATGGGCTGGAACCATTCCGACGACGAGGACGAGGCTTCCGATTGGCTGGAAGTGGTCGACGAAGACGAGCCCGAAGCGTCGGAGGACAACGAGGACAACGAGGACGACGAGGAGGATGCGGAATTCGCGGAGCTCCAGGGATCCGAGGTCTACATGCAGAGCATGGAGCTGAACCGCCGGGTCTTCACGATGGTGGAGGATCGGGAGGCGCTCAAGGATCATCCCGTCGCCATGGAACTCGCCACGCGAGTGACGATCTGCGGCGCGAAGCTGGCCGCGGCCCTTTGCGGAGACGACCTCTCGGAGGTCGGCATGACGATCGCCTACCTGAAGCGCAGCCTGAAGGCCGCGAACGACGCGCTCGGCGCGGCGAGCCGCCTGCGGAAGGGCGCGTTGATCGACGCGGACGACCTCGGCTCGCTGAACGAACTGCTCTTTCCCATCCGCGAGCGGATCGTGGACATGATGGGCGAGTATCGGCAGGAACTCCGCCGCCGTCGGGGCGAGTTGTAGATTTCTTTGAATAAACCCGCGCCGCCCCCGTCCGAGCACATGGATAACGACGAGCCGGCGAACGAACCCGACCTGCTGGCGCGAAGCCGGCGCGGTGACACGCGGGCTTTCGACCAGCTCATCACGATCCATCGGGACCGAGTCTACATGGTGGCCTATCACATTCTGCGGAACAGCGAGGACGCGCTCGACGTCGCGCAGGATACGTTCCTGCGCGGGTGGAAGAATCTGGCGCGGTTCGACGGCGCCGCCAGCCTCGGGAGCTGGCTTTCGCGGATCGCGACCAATGCTTCGATCGACGTCGTGCGCCGTCGGCAGGCGCGCCCGCAATCCGGGTTCGAGGCCGTGCCGATGGCGATCGACGCCGCGTCGCGCACCACGCCGAAGCAGGCCGCGAAACCCGGCGACGCCCTGGATCGCGCGGAGATGCGGGAGCGCTTCGAGCGGGCGCTGGCCACGTTGAGCCCGGAGCACCGCGCGGTCATCCTGCTGAAGGAGGTCGAGGATCTGTCCTACCAGGAGATTGCGGAATCAGTCGGCTGCTCGATCGGCACGGTGATGTCGCGCCTTTTCTACGCCCGGCGGAAACTTCAGGACCAATTGAGAGATCTCTATGAACAACTTTGAGGAGCGATACACCGCGTGGCTCGACGGCGCGCTGGACGAGGGGGAAAGCGCGAAGTTCGAGGCCGGCCTGCCGGACCGGGCCGCGGCGCGGCGGGACGCGGCGGATTGGCGGAAGCTGCGCGGCGATCTGCGCGAGGCGCTGGCGGCCACGCCGATGCCGCACGCGGATTTCGTGAACAGCCAGGTGCTGGCAGCGATTCGCGCGGCCGCGCCCCGGGGCGCCGGGCCGGAGAAAGGCGGGGCAAGATGGTTTCCGGTCGGCCGGCTGGCCTGGACGGGGGCTCTCCTGGTGGCGGTCGCGGCGGGGCTTTCTTTCCTCGTGCTGCCGCGGAACGGAGCGCCGACCAGCGAGCAGTTCATCTCGCAGGTGGTCGCGGCGCGGGCGGCGAATCCCAAGCTCGGCGCCTACGCGTTCGCCGCGCCCGGCGGCAGGGGGGCGGTGCTGTGGGTGAGCGACGCCGGCTACATCGCGGCGGACGAGAAGATCAAATAGCATGAGGATTCGCGGGGCTTTTCTTTGGGCGCTGCTCGCGTTCGGCGCGATGGCGGGAGCGCGCGCCGAGGATGCGATCTGGACGGCGCTGGTGCTGGCGACGAACGAGCATCCGGCCCGGGCGGAGCCGAGGGAGCTGGCTCACTACGCGGGCGGGTTGCGGACGGTTTTCGGCTACAATTCCTTTTACCTGCTCGGCGACAAAACGAAGAAAATCCTCGAGGGCAGCGAGGAATGGATGGTCCCGACCAGGCAGGTGTTCCTGAAGGTGCGATGCGTGGATCAAGCCGCGAACTTTTACGCGATCCACCTCGAGCTCTACGTGAGGCGGCAGCTGGTGGTGACCTCCGAGGTGAAGCTGGCGCTGCACGCGCCGCTCTACATTCGCGGCCCGGCCTGGGGGCAGGGACGGTTGATCTTCATCCTCGAGGTGCGATGAACCTCGACGACACGCAGCGCGCCTCGCAGGCGCAGTTCGACCGCCAGAGCGGCCGCTATGGGCGGTCCCACGTGCTGGCGGATGTCTCCGATCTCGACGCGACGGTGGAGGGAGTCGCCCTGCCGGAAAACGGGTCCGCGGCGCTCGACGTGGCGACCGGAGGCGGGCACACCGCCCTGTGGCTGGCGCGGCGCGGATATGGCGTGACGCTGACGGATATCTCCCGGGGCATGCTCGACAAGGCGGCCCGGCTGCTCGACGAGGAGGGATTCCTGGCGGACACGGGGCAGCACGCCGCGGAGGAACTGCCGTATCCCGGCCGAAGCTTTCACATCGTGACGTGCCGGGTGGCGGCGCATCATTTCAGCGATCCGGCGAAGTTCGTGGCGGAGGCGGCGCGGGTGCTGGCGCCGGGGGGGCTGTTGATCGTGGTGGACGGGACCGCGCCGGACGATCAGCCGGAGGCGGAGGCGTGGCTGCACGATCTCGAGAAATGGCGCGATCCGAGCCACGGGCGGTTTTTGCGACCGGGGGTCTGGCGGCAGCTTTGCGCGGCCGCGGGATTGGCGATCCGGCGGTGCGAGGTGCGGCGGAGGAAGCAGCCGGACCTGGAGTGGTATTTCGAAACGGCGGCGACTTCGCCGGCGAACCGCGAGCGCGTGCGGAAGCTGATCTCGGGCGCGTCCCGGCCGGTGCGGGACTACTATTCGCTGGGCGAGGAGGAGGGGCGGATCATCTGGCGCTGGCCGATGGTCCACCTCGTCGCGGCGAAGGATTGACCGTCACTTCTTCTTCTGCGGAAGGAGGCTGGAGATCAGCATCCAGGCGCCGAAGACGACGAGGACGAGGCCCCACCAGAGATTGACGTTGATGCCAAGCGAGCGCTCGTAGATTTCGGCGGGGGTGACGAGGCCGTAGCCGGTCATGAGGAGCCCGATGAAGGAAAACATCAGGCCGATGGGGAGGCGGATATCGAGGCCCATGGGATTAAAAGAAGATGATGTTGAGGATCAAGCAACCGAGGAGAAGGATCGCGCCGACGAAGGCGGGGCGCGAATACCAGGGTGACTCGTCGTTGACGATGCGCGGGGTGAGCGAATAGACGAGGCCGCGCAGGTCGTCGGCGGACTTGGTCTGGCGGGTGATGAGCGACAGGCCGGAGGTGAGGAACAGGCAGACGCCGAAGGCGAAGATCGCGAGCCAGAAGTTCTGGGCCATCTCGCTGGGGAAGATGGTGGGCTTCATGCCGGCCATCTCGGCGAAGTAGCCGCCCTTGACGCCGGGGACGTTGCCCGCCGCCAGCGTGAGGCCGTGGAAGATCGCGGAGGTGGCGGTGCCGCAGAGCAGGCCGACGAAGGCGCCGGTGCCGGTGGCGCGGGCCCAGAACATGCCGAGCACGAAGGTCGCGAAGAGCGGGGCATTCACGAAGCCGAAGACGAGTTGCACGACGTCCATCGCGTTCGAGAAGTTGCTCGCGAAATAGGCGCAGGCGATGGACAGGATGATCCCGGCCACCGTGGCGAAGCGCCCCATCCAGGCGTAGTGGGAATCGCTTTTGTTTTTGACGAAGTAGGCCTGGTAAATGTCGTAGGTCCAGACGGTGTTGAAGGCGGTCACGTTGCCGGCCATGCCGGACATGAACGAGGCGAGGAGCGCGGTGAGCGCGAGGCCGAGGAGCCCGGGCGGGCAATATCGCTGCACCAGCGAGAGGATGACGCCGTCGTAGTTGTTCTGGAGAATGGCGGTGGAGGTGAGGGCGGCGCGCACCTGGTCGTCGGTGAAGGGCGCCGCCTCGGCCTGGGTGACGAAGGCGCCGAAGGCCGGCTCCTTGAGGGCGAGGCCGAGTTTTTTGCCCACGGCGTTCGCGACGTCGGGGGGCGGGAGTTTCGCGGCGGTGGCGGCTTGAAATTCCGTGATGGCGGCGGTGTAGGCGGACTCGGCCACGGGGACTTTCGGCAGGTCGTAGCCGCCTTTGTTGAGGGCGGCGAGGCCGACGGCGATCATGCCGGGCAGGATCACGAGCACGGGCAGGAGCATTTTCGGCACGGCGGCGATGAGCGGGGTGCGGCGGGCATCGGTCATGTTGCGGGCGGCCATGGCGCGCTGGACGACGAGGAAGTTCGTGCACCAGTAGCCGAAGGAGAGGACGAACCCGAGGCCGAAGACCATGGCGAAGACATCGACACCCATGGGGTTTGCGCCCGGCCCGCCGAGGATGGGCTGCCAGGCGGAGGTCCAGGCGTCGGGGGCGAAGCTGCGGTCGGCGAGCGCGAGGGACTGGGGGTGCGTGGCGACGCCCTGCAGGGTTTCCTTGAGCTTTCCGTAACCGCCGATGTCCTTGAGTCCGAGGTAGACGACGGGGGCGAAGCCGAGGACGATCATGAAGAACTGGAGCACCTCGGTGTAGATGGCGGAGGTGAGGCCGCCCTTGAGCACGTAGATGAGCACGACGCCGGAGCAGATCCACAGGTAGGCGTCGTAGGTGCCGAGGTGGAGCGGCCCGAAGTTCAGGTCGAATTGCCAGGACAGCAGGCTGGAGAGCAGCTTGGCGAGGGCGTTGATCGAGATGCCCGAGGCGAAGACGGTCATCACGGCGAAGGTGAGGGAGTTCAGGGCGCGGACGCGTTCGTCGAAGCGCATCTTGAGGTATTCGGGCACGGAGCGGGCCTTCGAGCCGTAGTAGAACGGCATCATGAAGACGGCGAGGAACACCATCGCGGGAACGGCGCCGAGCCAGTAGAAGTGGGCGGTGGCGATGCCGTATTTCGCGCCAGAGGCCGCCATGCCAACGAGCTCGAGCGCGCCGAGGTTCGCGGACATGAAGGCGAGGCCGGTGACCCACGCGGGGATGCTGCGGCCGGACGTGAGGAAGTCCGCCGACGTCTTCATGTAGCGCTTGAGCGCGAAGCCGATGCCGACGACGAAGGCGGTGTAGGCGATGAGGATCGTGTAATCGATCCAAGCGAGATGAACCGCCGCGGCCGCGGCGATGAGGGGGAGGGTCAGGGGCATGGGTTGGAGGAAGATGGGGACTGAGAGAGCGGGTCGAGACCGGCTCCGGGGAGGGGGACCGCCGAAGGGATTACCACCGGTCGCGGGCGGACCTCAAGCCTCTTCGCGAGCCAGGCGGCTGCGGCGGCGGCTGTAGCCGAAATAGATCCCGAAGCCGAGCGCGAGCCAGACGACGAGGCGCAGCCACGTGTCGCCGGGCAGGCCATACATCATCGCGCCGCAGATCAGGATGCCGCTGATGGGCACGAGCGGGACGAGCGGCGTGCGAAAACCGCGGGGGATGTCGGGCATGGTGCGGCGCAGCACCATGACGGAGACGCACACGACGACGAAGGCGAGCAGCGTGCCGATGCTGCACATTTCGCCGACGACCTTTCCCGGCACGAGGCCGGCGAAGAGGCTGACGAAGATCGCGAAGAGGATGTTCGACTTCCACGGGGTGCGGAATCTGGGATGCACCTCGCTGAACATCGCGGGCAGCAGGCCATCCTTCGACATCGAATAAAAGACGCGCGACTGGCCGAGCAGCAGGATCAGGATCACGGACGAGTAGCCGCAGAGGATGGCGAGCTCCACGAGGGGGAGAAATTTTTGGTAGGGGGTGTGCTGGAGCGCGATGGAGACGGGGGCGAGGCCGTCGAAGCCGATGAATTCCCGGTAGCTTGCGACGCCGGTGAGGACCCAGGCGAAGAGGCAGTAAAGCACGGTGCAGATGACGAGCGATCCGAGGATGCCGATGGGGAGATCGCGGCGGGGATTGCGCGATTCCTGCGCGGCGGTCGAGACGGCGTCGAAGCCGATGTAGGCGAAAAACACGATGCCGGCACCCTGGAGGATGCCGCTCCAGCCGAAGCGGCCGAATTCGCCGGCGTTGGGCGGAATGAAGGGCAGGTGATTCCGCGGCTCGATGTAGTTCCAGCCGAGCGTGATGAGCGTGACGACGACAATGAGCTTGAGGGCCACGAGGACGGCGTTGAAAATCGCCGATTCCCGGATGCCGCGCATCAGCACGAGCGACATGGCGAGCACGATGAGGACGGCGGGAAGATTGACGATGCCGTGCGGCAAGGTTCCGTCCGGGAGGACGGCCAGTTTCTCGAAGGGCGACGTGGCCAGGGCGATGGGAAACGGGACGCCGAGCTGCGCGAGAAATTTCAGGAGATACGCCGACCAACTGCTCGCGACGGTGGCGGCGCCGACGGCATATTCGAGCACGAGATCCCAGCCGATGATCCACGCGAAGAGTTCCCCCAGCGTCGTGTAGGCGTAGGTGTAGGCGCTGCCGGACGCGGGGACCATGGAAGCGAATTCCGCGTAGCAAAGGCCGGCGAACGCGCAGCCGATGCCGGCGATGACGAACGAGAGCAGGATCGCGGGGCCGGCGTGATTTCCCGCCGTCGGGCCGGTGACGGAAAAAATGCCCGCGCCGATGACGACGCCGATGCCCAGGAGCACGAGGTTCACCGGGCCGAGATGCCGGCGCAGCGCGGGCCCGTGGGCGCGGGAGCCCTCCCTCAACTCCCGCTGCATCTTGAAGATGGACTTGGTGCGGAAGAGATCGGAGACGCTCATCGGTTATTGGGTCGGGACGCTGGCGGCGAAGTCCACCGCGGTGATGCCCTGGGCGTAGCAGATGTCGAGGGCGCGCAGCACTGCGTCGTAGGGCGTGCGCTTGTCGGCGCGGATGAGGACGGTCTGGTTCGAGTTCAGCTTCGCGAGCCGGGACGCGAGCGTGGTGAATTCCTCGGTCGTGACGGCGCGGCCGTTGACGGTGAACTCGCCGTCGGCGCGGACGTTGAGGATCATCGGCGCGGGCGGGGCCTGCTGCGCGTTCTTTTGCGAGGACTGCGGGAGCGCGACGGTGAGGTCGGTTTCCTTCGCCCGATTCGACCACGTGAGGAGGAAGAAAAAGCAGAGCACGAGCAGGACGTCGATGAACGCGGTCACGTTGAACATGATCGGCGTCGGCGCGATGACGGTGCGGCGGAAATTCATGGTGCGGTCGGGCGCGGGTTATTTCGCACGGGGGCGGGGGGAAGACAAGCGCAAGGAGCGCGGTCGGAGGCCAGGTAAACCCGGAATTTCGCCAGCGCGCGCGACCGGTGGCTGATGGCATTCTTCGCGTCGGCGGGCAGTTCGCCGAAGCTCTCCGCGTGGCCTTCGGGGATGAAAAGCGGGTCGTAGCCGAAGCCGCCGTCGCCGCGCGGGGCGTCGGTGAGGATGCCTTCCACCGCGCCGTCGAAGGTCTCGACGAGGGCGCCGTCCCGGGCCAGCGCGAGCGCGCAGCGGAAGCGGGCGGTGCGCGGGGCGCCGGGAAGGGCGGCGAGTTTTTTCAGCAGGAGGCGGTTGTTTTCCCCGTCGGTCGCGTGGTCGCCGGCGAAGCGGGCCGAACGCACGCCGGGCTCGCCGTTCAGGGCATCCGCCTCGAGGCCGGAGTCGTCCGCGAGCGCCCAGCCGCCCGTGAACCGCGAGATGCCGACGGCCTTGAGGGCGGCGTTTTCGGCGAAGGTTTCGCCGGTTTCCTCGACCTCGGGCGCGCCGGGGATCTCGCGCAGATCGACCACGGTGAACGTGTCGGCGAGCATCGCGGCGATTTCGCCGGTCTTGTGGGCGTTGCGCGTGGCGAGGACGAGGCGGGGCTTCATGGGACCACGGATAGCACGGATGCCGCGGATGGGAATTTTGTTCCCGCGGAGGGCGCGGCGGGGGTGGAATGTTTTTGCGCGCGGAAGGGCGGGGTGCGTCGATGCTTTCAAGACATGGAAAAGCGCAAACTTGGCGGCAGCGACGTGGAGGTCTCGGTGGTGGTTTTTGGCGCGTGGGCGGCGGGCGGCTGGATGTGGGGCGGCAACGAGCGGGCGAAGTCGGTGGAGGCGATCCGCGCGTCGATCGACGCGGGGGCGACGTCGATCGACACGGCGCCGATCTACGGCCAGGGGCGGAGCGAGGAGATCGTCGGCGAGGCGATCCGCGACGTGGAGCGCGCGGACGTGCAGCTGCTGACGAAATGCGGGCTGCGGTGGGATTCCGAGGAGGGAGAATTTTTTTTCGAGAGCGAGGGCAACGACGGCGGCACGGTGCGCACGTATCGCTACGCGGCGAAGGACGGCGTGATCGCGGAGTGCGAGGCGAGCCTGCGGCGGCTGGGCACGGATTACCTTGACCTGCTGCAACTGCATTGGCCGGATCCGACGACGCCGATCGAGGAGACGATGGACGCCTTTGCGACGCTGGCCGAGCAGGGAAAAATCCGCGCCGCCGGCGTGTCGAATTACTCCGCCGCGCAGATGCGCGCGGACGAGCAGCGCGTCTCGCTTGCCTCGAACCAGGTGCCTTACAGCATGGTGAATCGCGGGATCGAGGCGGAACTCGTGCCGCATTGCGTCGAGCGCCACAAGGGCATCCTCGCCTACAGCCCGCTCCAGCGCGGGTTGCTGACGGGCAAATACCAGCCGGGCCACGCGTTCGGCCCGGGCGACCATCGCGGCGACAACGAATTTTTTACGGACGAGAACGTGCGGCGCGCGGACGCGTTCCTGGATTGCCTCCGGCCGATCGCCGACCGGAACGGCGCGACGCTGGCGCAGCTCGTGATCGCGTGGACGATCCGGCAGCCGGGGATCACGGCGGCGCTGGTGGGCGCGAGGGACGGGGAGCAGGCGAGGGCGAACGCGCGGGGCGGCGGGATCGAGCTGTCGGCGGAGGATCTCGCGGCGATCGACGGGCACCTGGCCGGGGTGCGGCTGGAGGGAGTTTAGGTTTTTCTTTTGCGCGGCGGGCGGGCAGTCTCGGCGGTTCCCGCCAACCAAGAGATGTCGCGCAAACCCTTTCCGTTTCCCGAGTTCGAACCCCGCTGGCAGCGGCGCTGGCTGGAGAGCGGCGCCTTCCGCGCGCCGAATCCCGGCGAGCCCGGGTTCGACGCGGCGCGGCCGAAATACTACGTGCTCGACATGTTTCCGTATCCGAGCGGCGAGGGCCTGCACGTGGGGCACGTCGAGGGCTACACGGCGACGGACATCCTCGCGCGCACGAAGCGCATGCAGGGCTTCAACGTGCTGCACCCGATGGGCTGGGATGCGTTCGGCCTGCCGGCGGAGCAGTTTGCGATCAAGACCGGGCAGCACCCGCGCGTGACGACGGAGCGCAACGTCGCGCGGTTCCGCGAGCAGCTGCAGGGCATCGGGTTCAGCTACGACTGGTCGCGCGAGATCAGCACGACGGACCCGGCGTATTTCCGGTGGACGCAGTGGATTTTTCTCCAGCTTTACGGCGCGTGGTTCAATCCCGCGACGAATCGCGCGGAGCCGATCGGCACGTACGGCGGCGGGAATCCCGACGACGTGCGGCTGGCCTACATCGCGGACCGGCCGGTGAACTGGTGCCCGGAGCTCGGCACCGTGCTCGCGAACGAGGAGGTCGTGGACGGGAAGAGCGAGGTCGGCGGCTTCGCGGTCGAGCGGCGGCCGATGCGGCAGTGGATGCTGCGGATCACGGACTACGCGCAGCGGCTCATCGACGAACTCGACGGACTGGACTGGCCGGACTCGATCAAGCTGCTGCAGCGGAATTGGATCGGTCGCAGCGAGGGCGCGAGCGTGACGTTCGCGGTGGAGGCGGGGAGCGCGGGCGCTCCCCGGATCGAGGTTTTCACCACGCGGCCGGACACGCTTTTCGGCGCGACCTACATGGTGCTCGCGCCGGAGCATCCGCTCGTCGAGGCGATCACGACCGCCGCGCAGGGGGATGCGGTGGCCGATTACCGGCGGAAGGTCTCGTCGAAGTCCGACCTCGAGCGGACGGATCTGGCCCGGGAAAAATCCGGCGTGTTCACCGGCGCGCACGCGGTGAACCCGGTGAACGGCGCGAGGATCCCGGTGTGGGTCGCGGACTACGTGTTGATGGGCTACGGCACGGGCGCGATCATGGCGGTGCCGGCGCACGACGAGCGGGATTTCGAGTTTGCGGAGACGTTCGGATTGCCGGTCAAGCGGGTGGTCGAGCCGGGTGGCATCGGCTTCCAACCGATGAGCCCCCAAGCGCCGGTCACCGTGAGGGAAGGCGCCCAGCTTCCGCATTGGTCGCAGAATGACGCGACGTATGCGGTGACGTTTTGTCTTATCGATTCGCTTCCCGCCGTCGCCCGGCAGGAAATCGACGCGGAGCGCGCTCAATTCGAGCGTCAGATCCGGGACGATCGCGAGTTCACGGCGGCGGATCACGCGGCGGGGCGGCGTTTGTTTTCCGAGAAAGTTGAAAGCTCTCTCGATGCCGGAGCGGGTGAGTGCTGGTTGCGACGCCCGGAGATCGGCGAGATCGTGGCGAAAGCGCTGCGGCGTTTCGAGGGGGAGCGCTATCGCCTGATGGCCTGGTGCGTGATGCCGAACCATGTCCATGCGGTGGTGCGGCCATTGGGCGCCCATTCGCTTTCGGAGATCGTGCATTCCTGGAAGTCGTTCTCCGCGGGCGCGGTGAATAAGGTTCTCGGCCGGGAAGGGGCGTTGTGGCAGGGCGAATCCTACGATCACCTGATTCGAGATCAACGGGATCTGGAGGCGCAGATTCGTTACGTGCGCGAGAATCCGGGAAAGGCCGGTCTGGTTGATTGGCGTTGGGCGGATCATCGGCTGGAAGCCGATGCCACGGTCGTCGGGGCCGCGGTTTTTTCGGGCGAGGGGGTGGCGGTGAACTCCGGCTTCCTCGACGGGCTCCCGACCGCGGAGGCGAAGCGGAAGATCATCGCGTGGCTCGAGGAGCAGGGCGCCGGGGCGGGGCGCGTGAATTACAAGCTGCGCGACTGGCTTTTCTCGCGGCAGCGCTACTGGGGCGAGCCGTTTCCGATCCTTTGGGCGGGCGGCGAGCACGGCGCGCTGCCGGAATCCGAGCTGCCGCTCGTGCAGCCGGAGATGGCGGATTTCAAGCCGACCGGCACGGGCGAGCCGCCGCTGGCGAAGGCGACCGGGTGGGTGCGGTATTCCGAGGCGGCGACCCGCGAGACGAACACGATGCCGCAATGGGCGGGCTCGTGCTGGTATTACCTGCGCTTTTGCGATCCGGGCAACGCGGAGCGGTTCGCGGGGAAGGAAGCGGAGGGATACTGGATGGGAACGCGGGAAAAGGAGAAAAGGGAAGAAGGAAATGAAAGATCCCGAAGCGAAGATCAAAAATGCCCGGGCGGCGTGGATCTTTACGTCGGGGGCACGGAGCACGCGGTGCTGCATTTGTTGTATGCGCGGTTCTGGCACAAGGTGCTGTTCGACCTCGGCCACGTCTCGACGCCGGAGCCGTTTCGGCGGCTGGTGAACCAGGGAATCATCCTCGGCGGCGATGGCGTGAAGATGTCGAAGAGCCGCGGCAACGTGGTGAGCCCGGACGAGGTGATCGCGGAATTCGGCGCGGATTCGCTGCGGCTCTACGAGATGTTCATGGGTCCGCTCGAGCAGATGAAGCCGTGGAGCATGAAGGGCGTGGAGGGCGTGTTTCGCTTCCTGGCGCGCGTGTGGCGGCTTGGATTCGAGGAGAACCAGGAGGGCGAATGGAGGCGATCGCCGGCGCTGCGGGAGGTGGAATTCTCCAGCCGGCAGGCGCGCGTGGTCCACGCGGCCATCAAGAAGGTGACCGAGGACGTGGAGGCGCTGTCGTTCAACACCGCGATCGCGCAGATGATGGTCTTCGTGAACGAGTTTACCGGCGTCGAAACGCGTCCGCTGGCGGCCGTGCGGATGCTGCTGACGCTGCTCAGCCCGTTCGCGCCGCACCTCGCGGAGGAGATGTGGACGCGGCTGGAGTTCGGTGGGCTCGCGTCGGCGCAGAGCTGGCCGGAGTTCGACGAGAGGTTCCTTGTCGAGGACGAGGTCGAGATCGTGTTGCAGGTGAACGGCAAGCTGCGCGATCGCGTGGTGATTTCCAAATCGGCGACGAAGGAGGACATCGAGGCGCTCGCGCTGGCGAACGAAAAAGTGCGCGAGGCGACCGAGGGAAAAACGGTGGTGAAGGTCGTCGCGGTGCCGGGCAAGCTCGCGAACATCGTCGTGCGTTAGCCAGGGAGCGGCGGGACGCCCGTGTTCCCTGGTTTTTGCATTGATCGCTGCGCGCGGGGGGAACTACTTTTTCCCACCCCCCTCGACATGAACATCCGCATTCCCCTGGCGGCCGCGTTCGCCGCCGCCCTCCTTCTCGCCGAGTCCGCCCACGCCGACCGCTCGCGGTTCTTCGACTACTACAATCCCTACCCGACGAACTACATCGGCTCACGCGAATGGTGGCAGGGCGACGGGTTTCTCGGCGATTTTTGGGGCATCCGCAACATGCTGAAGGCGGAGGCCGGCATCGACATCTCGCTGACCTACACGAACAACATCGCCGGCAACGTCGTCGGCGGCAGACAACGGGGCGCGACCTACACGGATAACGTCGGATTCGGCGTGGAGTTCCAGTTGGAGAAGCTCATCGGCTGGAAGGGCGCGGTGTTCACCGTCAGCGGGTTGAACCGCGCGGGCAGCAACCTCTCGCAGGAATTCATCGGCAACCAATTCACCGTGCAGCAGGTCTACGGCTCGCAGACCGCGATGTTCTACGCGCTGAACCTCGAGCAGAGTTTTTTCGACGACAAGCTCTCGATCAAGCTCGGGCGCATGGCGGCCGGCGACGAGTTCGCGTCCTCGCCGATCTACTGGCTCTACATGAACAACGGCATCGACGGGAACCCGCAGTCGCTGCCGGTGAACACGCAATTCTCCACTTATCCCTCCGCGACATGGGGCGCCCGCGTGCGGGTCGATCCGACGCCGGAGTGGAACGCGCTGGCCGGCATTTTCCAGACCTCGCCTCAGTATGGCAACCGGGGCTATCACGGCCTGAACTGGCGCATCCAGGATGGCGATGGCGTGATCCTGGTCGGCCAGGTCGGATGGACGCCGGAGTTCTTCAAGCGCCCCGCGCCGGCCGACGCGGGTGGAGCCAGGCCGAAGCATCCCGGGGAAGAGGGGGCGGTCGCCGACGACAAGATCGAGGCGAAGAACTTCAAGGAGCCCGCGACGGTGATGAAGGGGCTGCCGGGCCATTACTGGTTCGGCGCCTATGACTCCCCGACGAACTACGACCAGTTCGGCCCGGGCGGGCAGGCCTCCAATTCCTTTGGTTTTTACTGGCACGCGGACCAGATGATCTTTCAGGAATCGCCGGGTTCCGACCAGGGATTGACGATTTGGAGCGCGTTCGTGCTCTCGCCGCAGCAGAACATCGCGAAGCTGCCGTTCCAGGCGAACGGCGGGATCTTCTACAAGGGGCTCGTTCCCACGCGGGACGAAGACGAGGCGATGTTCGGCGCGGCCTACGGGCAATTCAGCGAAGACTACGCCGACGCCGCCGAGGCCGCGGGCAACGGCTCGCCGGACTACGAGCTCGTGTTCGAGTTCGGCTACCGCGTGCAGCTCAACAGCTTTCTCTCCGTCCAGCCGAACATCCAATACGTCATCAATCCCGGAGGCGCGCACAACATCCCCGACGCGCTCGTGCTGGGCGCGCAGTGCAGCGTGACGTTCTGAGTTTCCGGCTCACGCGAAGGCGCAAAGGCGCAACGGGAGACGCATTTTCTTCTTCTCGCCTTCGCGCCTTCGCGTGAACACTGCGTCATGCGCCGGTTCGTTTTTTTTCTGGGCTTGTTCGCGCTGAATGCCGCCGCCGCCGACGACTGGCAGGTCGTGCCCATCGGCGGGCGCGATTACGTCACGCTCGGCAGCGTCGCCGCCTTTTATGGCCTGGGCCCGCCGGGGGCGAGCGGCGGGAAGAAGTTCGCCGCCTCCGGGGGCGCAAGGTCGCTGCAGGTCGAGATCGGGAGCCGGGACGCGGTCATTGACGGCGTGCACCAGTGGCTTTCGTTTCCCGCGCTGATGGGCGCCGGCGCCCCGTGTGTCTCGCGCCTGGACCTGAGCCGCACGATCGATCCTGCGCTGCGGCCGGAAAAGGTCGCGGGGCTGCGCGCGTTTCGCACCGTCGTGCTCGATGCCGGTCACGGCGGACACGACAACGGCGCGCAATCGAGGTTCGGCTACGAAAAGGAATTCACGCTCGACACCGTGCGCCGGCTGCGCAAGCGGCTCGAGGCCGCCGGCCTGCGGGTGGTGCAGACGCGAAACAGCGACACGTTCGTCGACCTCGAGGCTCGACCGCGGGTTTCCAACAAGACGCCGGGCTCGATTTTCGTGAGCATTCATTATAACTCGGCCGACTGGAAACTCTCGGCGAACGGCATCGAGACCTACTGCATCCCCCCGCTCGGCGCCCCCCCCAGCGGGCAGGACGGCGTGATGAACCGCGATCGCCGGTCGGAGCCCGGCCACGCGCTGGAGCCCGTGAATTTCACCCTCGCGAACGCCCTGCAGCACGCGCTCGTCGGCAAGCTCAAGGTCGAGGACCGCGGCGTGAAACGAGCCCGCTTCGTCGTGCTGAAGGACGCGGCGACTCCGGCCATCCTCATCGAAGGCGGCTTCCTCACGAACCCCGGCGACGCCACGCGCATCGCCGATCCGCAATGGCGCGAGAGCTACGCCGCCGCGATTGCCGCGGGCATCCTGGAATACCGAAAACTTGCGGAACAAGGCATCAGGCCGAAGGAAAAGAAGGACTGGTAGCGGAAGGGTGTCTCGGGAAAAAGGCCTCGACTCCCGGGCGGGGGCGGTCGAATCCACCGGCGCGGGGGGCCCGGGCCGCCTTTCCTCGGGGACGGCCGGCATCCCTCGCGCGCCGCCCCGCGTTTGCGGGGCTTCGGCGGCCCGCTCCACGACGGGACTTCCTGGCGGGAGACGCTTCTTACGGCGAAGCCGCCGCCTTCGCGCATCGGGGGTTGGCGGGGTGGAATCGCCTGCTCGGCTGAGGGTGGAAGATTCCGGACGAACCGACGCGGCAAAGTCCCCGTCGTATCCGCCCCGCTCCGTCGGGGCTTCCGGGCGACCAAAAACGGGCGGAGCAGGTCGATCTGAGAGGGCTCTCCTTG
This sequence comes from uncultured Chthoniobacterales bacterium, assembly GCA_964247025.1. Lineage (GTDB taxonomy): Bacteria > Verrucomicrobiota > Verrucomicrobiia > Chthoniobacterales > JAATET01 > JAATET01. Next base: position 115,398 of record CAXTSM010000002.1, on the reverse strand, counting down.
CTCTTAAATCGAAGAGGCTTCCCGACAAATTTTTTGACTATTTTCCCGGCCCCTTTGATCCTCTTTCTTCTTATGAGATCCCTGTCGTTGTTGATCGGCGTCCTGGTCGCCACGGCGGGCTTTTGTGACGCCAGGGTCGGGGAAACCCTCGACGAGATAAATCGGCGATATGGCGATGGCCACAAACGTGAGCCGGGCGCCTCGCGCTTCTTTGAAACCGAGCAGTACGATTACGAGAAAAATGGCTTTGCGATCGAGGTGATTCTTGCCGGCCAGCGGTCGATCTGCGAGGTCTTCCGTCGGCTGGAAAACGTCGTGACCGATGAAGACATCAAGGCTCTGCTGTCGGTGAACAAAGAGGGCTCATCGTGGTATTTCATGAAGAAAGCCGACCAATGGATGCGCAACGATCATAAGCTTTGCGCGTTTCGCCAACCCGGTCATAAGGAGTATTTTTTCATCCAGGATATCGCCGCGATCAAGAAGTCCGAATACGCGAAATTAGAAGCGCAGAAGAAAATCATTTCTCCGGTCAAGACCGACGGGTTCTAAGGGTCGAGCGTTTCCAATCGGCGGTCGTCGCGACGCTCCGTCGTCGCGCCGGGTGCCGGCGGTGATGGGCTCCCGGTGAATCAGGATGGCCGCCGCCCCCTTAGAACGTGAAGCCGAAGCCGACTTGCCAGGCGCCGACGGGATCGCCGGGGTGGCGGTTGACGTTGTAGCCGTAGTCGATGCGCACGGCGCCGAGCGGGGTGTAGACGCGAAGGCCGGGGCCGATGCCGAGCTGCAGGTCCGTCGGCTGGACATCGCGCACGCTGGACCAAAGGTTGCCGGCATCGGCAAAGGCCGCGAGGTAGATGTTGTTGAGCACGGGCCATTGGATCTCGGCGTTGAAGAGCAGCATCGCGAGGCCGCCGAGCGGATCGCCGTCGCCGTCCTGCGGGCCGAGGCCATCGAGCTGGAAGCTGCGGACGGTGTCCGGACCGCCAAGAAAAAAGCGTTCCTGGACGGGGATGGAGGCGGTGCTGCCGTAAGGAAACATGAGGCCGAGGCGGTGGTTGAAGACGAGGAAGGGAACGAAGGGGTGCTCGGTGGTGATCTCGCGCAGGGGCAGGTAGTAGGTGGCTTGGGCGGAGAGCCGGAGGAAGGCGATGTCGCCGAGCAGGACGGGGTTCGCGAGCTCGGCCTCGTAGTTGAGGTAGAGGCCTTTCATGGGGCTGAGGATGTTGTTCCGAGTGTCGAAGGTCTGGCTGTAGGAGATGCTTCCGAGGGTGTAGTTCGGGTCGGGATTGGCGGTGTCGTCGCCGAAGATGACGGCGTCGGTGACCCGCTTGTAGCCGTATTGCACGCGGTAGCCGGTGAGGGTGACATCGTTTGCGCGACGCGTGAACGAAAGGGTGCCGCCGAGCTCGGTGGACTTGTAGGCGGGCAGCTCGCGGCGGGCGTAGGAGAGGCCGACGGAGCTTTCGAAGTCGGACTTGAAGACCCAGGGGTCGGTGAAGGAGGTCGAGAGGCCGTAGCTTTTCTGGGAGAGAAAGCCATCGACGGAGAAACGGTTCAACGTGCCGAAGAAGTTACGGTCGATGTAGTGGGCTTCGCCGAACACACGGTCCCATTGGCTGTAGCCGAGGCCAAATTGAATGCGTTTGGCGGGGGCTTCCGCGAGCTGGAGATGGAGGTCGACGGTGCCATCGGACCGGGCCGCGCGCCGCACGTCGGCTTCCGCGAACGCGCCGCTGAACCAGAGCCGGCGCGCCGCGGCGTCGACCTTCGAGGCGTCGTAGAGGGCGCCGGGCGCGATGCCGAAGCGGGCGCGGATGGCGGCCTCGCGGGTGATGAGCGGGTGGGCGGCCGCAGGGGCGGGGGCGGTGGGCGCCGGGGCGGAGGTGTCGGTCGAGGGGACGGCGTTCGCGGAGCCGCGGGCGTCGACGATGATCTTGCCGATCGTGAAGGTGCGACCGGGGGCGATGATGAAGGAGACGTCGACGTCGCCCGTGTCGGGATTGAGCGCGGGAACGGTGGCGACGTCGGCCTGGAGATAGCCGTGATTGCGCAGCCAATCAAGGATGCGGGTGCGCATGAGGGACTCCTGGTTGCGCTGGTAGGGCTGGTTCAAATATTCGTTGAGCACGCCTTTCATCGTGGCGTCGTCGACGGGCGAGCCCGTGAAGGTGACCTGGCGCACGAAGAACCGGACGCCTTGATAGATGCGGACGCGGAGATCGATGAGCCCGCCGACGGCGGGGGCGGGCTCGGAGACGTCGGCGGTGGCGGTGAGAAAGCCCTGGAAGGCGAGGGCGTTCACGATCGACAGGCGGCCGGCCTCGACGGCGCCGGCGACGTAGCGCATGCGGCCGAAGGGACGAAGCGTGGACTGGCGGACGGTGGCGGTGAAGATCTCGAGCAGGCGGCGCGGCGGGATCTCGGATGCGCCTTCGAAGGTGACGCCGGCGATGGAGTCCTGCCCGCCTTCGTCGATGTCGAAGAGCGCGGAGGGCGGCTGCGTCGGTCGATAGGTGTAGGCCACGCGGGCCTCGCGGTAGCCGCGGGAGAAATAGAACGCGCGGAGGAAGTAGGCGGCGTCGTCGGCCTCGGTGACGCCGAAGTCGCCCTCGAGCGGGACGTAGTAGCGGTTGCGGAGGATCGCGCGGAGCTGGGCGGCGGCGAAGGATTGGTTGCCCTCGAAGCGGACGTCGCCCCCGGGCGCGGGGTCTGGTTTCGTCCACCAGCCGAAGAGGCCGAGAATGGCGAGCAGCGCTCCTCGCATGGCTACCGAAGCCGGATGGTGTATTGCACGCCGGCGTTGTAGAAGCCGTAACCATCGCGACCGGTCGTGAGCGAGAAGCGGTCGCTGAGGCGGAGCTCGCTGGTGAGCGAGCTGGTCTGCGAGGGGTCCTTCGGCGGGACGACGCGGACGCTGAGGCGGTTCACGAAGTCGTTGAGGTCCACGCCGAGCGGCTCGAGCTGGCGGGCGATGCTGCGAAGGAGGATGATGCCGCCCTGGCCGGCGGCGGCTTCACCGAGCCCGGCGCCGCTCATGCCGGCGGGGGTGAGGCCGGTGGTGAGCAGGAAAATGAGGTTTTCCTGCGAGAGCGGCGGGTCGGATCGAAGGGCGAGGTTTTGCTCGGTGAGAGGGCCGTAGGCATACATCTGGACGTTGTAGCCGGAGACGTCGGCGCGGGCGCGCACGTCCATGATGGGCATGAAGGGGTTTTGTCGCGTGAAGTAGATTTTGCCGTCCGGGATGAGGAGGGTCGTGGCGGGGAGGTAGGCCTGGAGGTTCTTCAGCGAGACGGAGCCGTCGAGGAAGGGCTCGCGCAGGGTGCCGCGCGCGGCGAGGTCGGGCGCGATTTCGCCGGTGGCGAGATTGCCGACGAGCAGGAAGGGCATGCCGTTCGTGATGGTGACGTCGAGCTTCCATCGCCCCCAGGGATCGGGGACGAGGCCGTGGAAATCCGGCACGACGAAGGCGGGGCCGCTCACGGGATTTTGCACGAGGAAGGGGGTGACCTCGAGCTTCCGGAAGATGCGGCCATCGACGAGGCGGACGGAACCGGCGACGGAGCCGGAGTCGCCGCGGCCCTGGGCGACGAGGTCGAGATCCGCGCGGAGGCGCAGGCCGGGGTCGCGGGCGAGAAGGACCTTCGACCCCTTGAGGCGGAGCTGGATCTCGGGTGAGGCGGCGTTCGTGAGGTCCACCCAACCGGTCGCCTCGAACGGACCGGCCCCGATTTCGCCGCGCAGCGATTCCAGCGTGACGCGGGATGGCGTCATGACGACGCGGGCACTGAGGGCATTGATGCGCGGGACGTCGGTCGAGAGCTCGATGTCGCCCCCGGAGAGCGTGGCCTCGCCGTCGAGTTTCGGCGCGTTGATCGCGCCGGTGACGTTGACGTTGCCGGCAAGCGTGCCTTGCAGGCGGCGGGCGGCGGGGACGAAGGGGCGGAACATTTCGAGGCTGGTGCCGGGAAAGGTGAGCTTCGCGTCGACCGGGGCGTCGTTGGCGAAGAGGCGCACGAGGCCGTCGGGGGTTTTTTCGTAGGCGAAGGGCATGTGCGCGTCGATGCTGAGCGGCTGGAAGCCGGGGGTGCGGACCGAGCCTTTCACGGCGAGGCGGCCGGCGCCGGTGTCGAGCGCGATGTCGACGGTGGTGGTCGGGATGGTGAAGTCGTCGATGGTCGCGGAGAGGTCGCGGCCGGTGAGCTGACCGGAGAGCTTGAGCTCGGGCAGCGGCCCGGAGGCGCCCAGATTCAGGCGCAGGCGGCCACGGGCGTTGGCTTTTTGGCCGGCCATCTGGACGAGGTCGGCGACGGAGAGCTCGCCGGAGGTGAAGTTCGCGTAGACGGGCTTCTCGGTGGAGAGCGCCTGGGCGAGGGTTTTTCCGGCGCCGAGGGCGAAGAGGTTCAGCGGGACGAAGCCCTCGCCGGAGAGCAGGCCGAGCGAGCCGCGGCGGAGAGCGAGTCCGGTGACGTTGACGCCGCTCGCGGAGACGGTGAGCTGGGAGTTGAGCTCCAGCTTCTCGTGGGTGAGGCGGACGGTCTTGAAGTAGATGTTTTCGGGCGAATACGTCGCGGCGAATTCTCCGGTGAGGCCGGTCGGGGTGGCGCTCGTGATGACGTCGTCAAGCTTCACGTGAAAGGAGCCGGAATGCGTGCGAAAGGTGCCGTCGCCCTGCCAGTCGAGGGTGGCGGCGCCGGTGAAAACGTTGTTGGCGACGGCGTCGCCGGCGAAGGGGGTGTAGCGACCGAGATCCTCGATGCGGCCGGTGATTTCGCCGGAGTAATTATGAGGCGCGCGGATGCCGAGGGAGCCTTTCGCCTCGATGCGGTCGGCGTCCGCCCAGAGATTCGCGTAGCGCACCTGCAGCTCGTCGTCCTTCGCGACGATGGAAACCTGCGCGGAGGCGGGAGGCAGGGCCTGGTAGCGGATATTGCTGGCTTCGCCGTTCAGGTAGCCGCGGAGCTGGCCGTTGTCGCCCTGGACGGAGCCATGAACGTAAAGCTGGCCTCCGAGCTGATCGAAGGGCGGGCCCGCCAGCGAGGCGAGGGCGGTGAGGTCGCGCACGTCGGCGGCGATGGTGCCGACGTAGTGGGCGCGGGGAAGGTCGGCGAGCCGCCCGGGGATGGTGAGCTCCCCGCCGGCCGTGATGCGGTTGTCGGCCTGCGTGAGCTCGAAGGTCGAGACGTAGAGCCGGCGGCCGATGTAGGTGACGCCGGCGACGAGCGATTGCCAGCCGCGTTCGTTCCAGCGGAAATTGTCGGCGGAGAGGCGGAGCGAGATTTCGTCGTCGAGCGGGTGGTCGGGGTTGCCGCGGAAGGTCAGGCGCGCGTCGCGGATGATGCCGTCGGCGTGCGCGGGCAGGGCGATGAGATCGGGGATGGGCTTGAGGGGGAGGTTGACGATGGCGACCGACGCGGCGAGCTCGAGGGCGTCGTTCTGCGAGCCGAAGACGATGTTGCCGCGCAGGGTGCCGCCGTAGGCGCCGAGATCCCAGTCGAGCGAGAAGCCGCCGAGATTCACGAAGTTCGCCACGAAGTCGCGCACGACGATTTCTTCCCGGAGCCGCAGGTCGGAGAGATACAGCGCGCCGTCCTTCCAGGCGGTGGTGGCGCGGGCATTCACGATTTCCTGGTGGATCGATCCCGCGTCGATCCGGACGTCCCCGACCGTGAGCTGGCCGCTGGCGGACTCGTTGAACACGCCATCGAGGCGCTCGGCGGCGTAGGATTGGCCGTCGGCGAGGAACCGGGCGCCGGAGGATTTCAGGCGCAGGGCCTTGGGCAGGAACCGGAGGGTGATCGCGGCCGCCTGCTCCTGTTGCTCGCGGGACAAGGTCAGGACGGGCTGAGCAATCACCGCCTCGTGTCGAAAGTCGAACGTTCCCGCGAGGCCTTCCAAGGTGGCTCCGGCGAAGACCCGGCCGTCGCCGAAAAGGATGGCCCAGAGAGAGTTCACATCCAGGCGGACGAGCCGGGCTTCGGCGTCGGTGCGCGAGGCTTTCGGCTCGAGGACGCGAAAATGCACGTCGCGGAATTCGATCGGCTTAAAAAGATGGAGCTGCATCGAGCCCACTTCCAGCCGCAGGCCGAGCTTCGGGGGAAATTCGACCAGAGCCTTTCGGGCGCCCCAGATCAAAGCCCGCTCGTGGCCGAACCAAAGCGCGACCAACGCCACGAGGAGCAGCCCCCAAGGCCAAAGGCGGGCCCGGCGCCGGCGAGCGCGGAGCGGCGGATTTTCCGGAGAATCGGGGGCCACGGTCATGAAACCGCCCTCACGCGGAGGCGGCCGGTTCCATTCAGGGAGAAAAGCGGAGCGTCACCGCGCGGACCCGAAAAAAATACAGCCCGCCGCGACCGAATGGTGCGACGGGCTGTTGTTCCCCCCAGAACAATCTTGCGATGACAAAAAGGTAACGTCCCGCGCGCGGCGGGCAAGAGAAATTTCAATAATTTTTGATAAAACTTCAAAGTGTTCTCCGGCAGCGACTTAAAATGCGTCAATTCCAGGCGTGATTCGATCGAACCACTCGACCCTCCGGGTTAGCATCGTCTCGCCGTCGAAGTCGAAATAACCGCGGAAATTTCCGCCCGCCAACACTCCCGGGAGCCAATGCACGTCGTCCGCCCACATTTCGTCGAAGGGAATGGCCTCCAGCGGCGTCCACAGGGGCACGGCCTCGTCGGTTTCGATCGCCGTGCCCACGCAATCGGTCGCGGTGAACACCGCGCAATGCAGCCCGTAGCCGTCGACGAATTGAAAGTGCAGGTCGCCCCGCCATTCCGGCTCGAGCGGGATGACGCCGAGCTCCTCCTGGGTCTCGCGGACCGCGCATTGCAGGGGCGTCTCCCCGGGCTCCAGGCGGCCGCCGGGGCCATTGATCTTGCCTGCGCCAAGACCGCGTTTCTTGCGGATCAGAAGGATCTGCCCGGCGCGCACGACGAAGCACAGCGTCGCCCGCTCCGTGGGCAGCCACTGCCTCCAATCCCGTTCCGCGTCGGCCGGTCCGTTCATTTGTCAGCCGATGGACGGCAGAAGTTGGCTGCTGATGGCGCGGTCCAGCGACAGGCGGCCGCCGCCGAGGAAAACGAGGGCGAAGGCCATGGCGAGAAGCGCCGCGGGGTATTCGCACGCGTTCGGGCCCAATGTCGATTGCACGAGCCACAGCTGGCCGACCAGGACGATCACGAGGACGCCCGCGGCAAGCCGGGTGAAGAACCCGACGAACAAGGACGCCGCCGACAGGAAGACGAGCACGGCGATCCAGGCGGGAAAATGGAGGGCGCCATCCTGGCTCCAGGCGAGGAGCGCGGCGGCCCAGGGGTGGCTTGCGAACCAGCCGAAGGCCCTCTCGCTGCCGTGGAGCACGAACACGGCGGCCAGCAGCAGGCGCAGGACGAGGGGACCGAAGCTCTTCGGCGTCGCGAAGAACGCATAAACCGGGTTGGTTGACACGCGGGAGCGTATAACAGGCGTGATTTTTCGGGGGAAGGAAAAGAAACGGTCGCGGGCGATAACGCTTCGCTCGCGCGAAGTTTTTTCCCGGCGAATGAGATCCACGGCGCGCGGTTTCGCGCCGTCTGCATGAGCCAGCCGGCGGGAGTTTCCGGAACGCGGTTTCTGTTCGATCGGTCGCCCCGGAGAGCAACGGGCGGCGCGGAGAGCCGGCCCATTTTCTTGCGGCCATAAAAAAAAAGATCGAAGATGCTCTCCGCGGGGCGGAGACGGGCGACGATCCCACGGGCGCGCGAGCGGCGGGCGGATTTCTGGGGGCATTTTCGTCGCTCGAGAGCATGACGAACGAGCCGGCGGCGGATGGACGCGGCGCCGCGGGAATTTCTCCGGAAATCGCCGGCGGGCGAGCCGGGTCGGACGCCGCGTCAGCTTGCGGCGGGCTGGCAGACCTCGGTCAGGTTCTTGAAGCCTTTCTCGAACTCGTCGCCGACCATTTTGTCGCGGTCGACGAAGAGGGAGTAGGCTTTGGCCATGAAGTTGTTCGTGCCTGACATGCTCCATTGCACCTGGGTCTGGGGACCATCGGCGCGGAACGTGAATTCCGCGCTGTTCGCCCCGACGAAGGGACGCTTGAATTCCAGCAGGAAGCGCACCGATTCCTCGGGCTCGAGTTCGGTGACCGTCATGCGGCCTTCGCCCACCTTCTCGTTCCCGGACCAGGTGAAGGCGGAGCGGATGCCGGTGTCGGGCCCTTCGAAGGTGACCTTGGCGGCGGGATCCATCCGGGCCCAGGGCGACCAGGTCTGCCACTTGTGGAGGTTGCTGACTTCCTCGAAGACGACGCTGATCGGCGCGGGGATGGTGGCGCTGCGGGTGATGCGAAAGTCCGTCGGCTGCATGGCCACGACGGCGAGGAAAATCGCGATGAGGGCGGCGAGGCCGAGGAGGATCTTGGAAATCATGGAAGGCGGGAGGAGCGGATTGGGCAACGCCGCGGGGATTAACGGAGCAGGCCGGCGAAAGCTTTGCGACCGGACCAGAGCAGGAAGGCGGCCAGGGCGACGACGAGGATGAGCATGGGATTTTCGAGGCCGACGCCTTTCATGATGAAGACGTGAAAGGCGAGGATGTTGACGATGATCGGGCCGAGCACGAGAAGACCGAGGTTCCGGGTAGGGGGGATGGCCACGAGGACGCCGCCGGTCAATTCGCAAGTCTTCACGAAGGTGAGGTATCCTGTGGGGACGAAGGCACCCATGAAGAGCGCGGGCGGGGAGCCGGCGGGCGGCGCGGGCGGCGCGGGCGCGAGATGCAGGAGCATCATGAGGCTGGCGAGCAGGAAGAGCGATCCCAGCAGGGCGCCGGCGGTATTCGAGGCGATTTTCATTGGTCGGGAGCGGTGGGGCGAGAGCTTAACGGGAGTTGCCGGGCGGTCAAAGTTTTGTTCGCCCTTTCGGCCGGGAGGGCGTCCGCTCTTTTTGGTGGTCGGGGGAGGGAGTCCGGAATCGCCGCCCGGAGGCTTGCCTCCCGGCGGGAAAGGCGGCAAAAACGAGGATGGTCATCGCCCCAAAAATTCGCGGTTTCATTTGCACGACGGCCCACCCGGAGGGCTGTGCGGCGCATGTGCGGGAGCAGATCGCGTATGTGAAATCGAAGCCCAGGCTCGGGAACGCGCCGAAGCGCGTGCTGGTGGTCGGCGCGTCCACGGGCTACGGCCTTGCGTCCCGCATCGTGCCGGCCTTTGGCGGGGGAGCGGCGACGATCGGGGTGTTTTTCGAGAAAGAGCCGACAGAAAAAAAGACCGCCTCGGCGGGCTGGTACAACACGGCCGCCTTCGAGGAGGAGGCGGCGCGGGAGGGACTCTATGCGCGGAGCTTCAACGGCGATGCGTTTTCCGACGAGATGAAGCGGCAGGTCATCGCAGCCATCGGGGCGGATCTCGGGTCGGTGGACATGGTGGTCTACAGTCTCGCGTCGCCCCGGCGGGTCGATCCGGTCACCGGCGAAGTTTATAAATCGGTGCTCAAACCAACGGGCAAAACCTACACGAACAAAAATCTCAACACGGACAAAAAGGAAATCGAGTCCGTGACGATCGAGCCGGCCACCGAGGAGGAAATCGCGCAGACGGTCAAGGTGATGGGCGGGGAGGATTGGCGGCTCTGGATCGACGCGCTCGCCGAGGCTGGCGCGCTGGCCGAGGGGTTCAAGACCGTGGCGTATTCCTACATCGGGCCGGAGCTGACGTGGGCGATCTACGCGGAGGGGACCATCGGGCGGGCGAAGCAGCACCTCGAAGAGACGGCCGGGGCGATGAACGCGCAATTCGGCGCCGGCACGGCGGCGGTCTCGGTCAACAAGGCGCTGGTCACGCAGGCCAGCTCCGCGATCCCGGTGGTGCCGCTCTACATTTCGATTTTGTATAAGGTCATGAAGTCGAAAGGCCTCCACGAAGGATGCGTCGAACAGATCCATCGGCTTTTCGCGGATCATTTCAATCCGGCGGAGCTGGCCCGGGACGAAAAAGGACGGATTCGCATCGACGATTGGGAAATGCGCGATGACGTGCAGGCCGAAGTCGCGGCGATCTGGGACGGGGTGACGACCGGGACGATTGAAGCGGCCGCTGATCTCAGGGGCTATCAAGCCGATTTCTATCGCCTGTTCGGTTTTGGCTTGGAAGGAGTCGACTACCAGGCGGAGGCCGACCCGCAGCGGGAGATTCCCAGCTTGAGCTGAGGTCCCGCGGGGAGGCGGACGCCCCGGTTCATCGATCCCGGACGCGCGGCATTGGCCGGAATCCGGGTTTTTCCATTTGCGCAAAGAACTCGGTCCGCTTAACGAAGACAGGTGACCCGGCGACTGACGTTCGGATCTCCCCCTTCCCCATGAATCCCCGTTTTGTTGTCGCAGGCCTTCTGGCCTTGGTCTTGTTGGTCGGGAGCGCCTGGTTTCTCAAGACCAAAGCCGCTCCGGGCGCCGCGCCGATTTCGGCCCGGGCCGGCGTCCCGAAACCGGGGGCCGCGACGAACGCCCCGGTCCCGGGATCCGCCCCGATTCCTTCGGCGGCTTTGCGGCCGCCCCTTTCCTCCGTGGCGTCATCCCCGGTGGCGGCGGCCTTGCCCGTTCCCGCCCGGCCGAGGGCGGAACCCGTGCCGACGAAGTCCCGGGAAAACGTCGTGGGCGCCCCGCCGCCTTTGATCCTGGCGCCGGATTTTCTCGATCACGTAGCCGACGCCGCGGGCAAGGTGGCAAGCTTCCCCTTGCCCGGCGGGCGGGTGGCCGCCGGCTCGGTCGAAATCCTCCGGCGCGACGCGAAGGGGGTGGTCCAGATGCAAGGGCGGCTGAGCGCCCCGGACCCCGGATTCTTTTATTTCGAGCGGGAGACGGCGTCCGGGACGGCCGGGACGTTGTCGGGTCACGTTCGTTTCGACAAGCAGCCGCTGGCTTACCGCGTCGAGCCGATCGGATCGGGTGGGTCCTCGGCGCTGGTCGTCCGCCGTCTCGATCAAGTGGTCTGCGTGGGAATGCCGTCCGTCGATCCGAAGAGGACCCAGGCGGCCGCCGGTCCGCAGCAGGCGCCGCAGACCCATCCCACGAATATCGCGATCCCCGGCTACCAGAACGGGGTCATCCCGCTGCAGAGCCTGCCGGGAGCGAAGGCCGTGGTCTACCTCGATTTCGACGGAGAAAAGGGCCCCTTCCCCGCTTGGGACGGAATTTACGACGCCGCTCCTTCCGGGGCCAGCAACGGTGACATCAAGGAGGTGTGGCAGAGGGTCGCGGAAGACTACCAGGAATTCAACGTCAATATCACCACGGACCGGCGCGTCTTCGACAACGCGAACCCCACCAGCCGCCAGCACGTCATGATCACGCCGACGAACACCGCCGCCGCCGGAGCCGGGGGCGTGGCCCTTCTCGGTTCGTTCAACTCGGAGGGCGACGAGGTTTGCTGGGCGTTCTACTCCGTCGGAAAAGACGCGGCGGAGGTCATTTCCCACGAGGTCGGCCACACGTTCGGCCTGTCCCACGATGGCCGGGATTTCACGGACGGAACGCCCCACGAAGAATATAATGCCGGGCAAGGCGACGACGACACCGGATGGGCGCCGATCATGGGCGCGAGTTATTACAAGAATCTGAGCCAATGGTCGAAGGGGGAATACAAGAACGCCAACAATTTCGAGGACGACATCGCCGTCATCGCGAACAACAACAACGACACCGGTTTCCGCGCGGATGACTATGGCGCGAGCCTGGACACCGCGGGCTACCTGGAAATTCTGGCGGACAACAGCGTTTCCAACGAAGGCATCATCGAGACCCGCACCGACGTCGATGCGTTTCGCTTCGTGTCCGCGGGAGGCGCCGTGTCCCTCACGGTCAATCCCGTCAACCCAGGCCCGAACATTGACATCCTCGCCGAGATCTACAACGGCGCGAACGGTCTCGTCGCTTCGAGCAATCCGGTCAATCAGATCAACGCCACCGTCTCCGCCACGTTGCCCGCGGGAGAATATACCCTGCGGGTCAGCGGCGTGGGCAAGGGAGATCCGCTCGACTCCGGCTACACCGATTATGCGTCGCTCGGCGCCTATCTGATCTCCGGGACGGCGAACGGCGGAGTGAAGCCGGATCGCTTCACCATCCCGGAGAACACCCCGCGCGGCGCCGTCGTCGGCACGGTGACCAAGCGCAAGAATCACGCCGGCAACGCCCTCACCTATGCCATCGCCTCGGGCAACCTCGGCGGCGCTTTCACGATCGACGCGAACACGGGCGTCCTCTCGGTCGAGAGTCCTGGTCCGCTGAACTTCGAGACCCTTTCCACGCGCTGGGACGATCCGGCGACGATCTCCCTTTTCGTGACGATTACCGACCCGGCCAACCCTTCGTTGAGCGAGAGCGTGCGGGTCGTGGTGACCGTCGCCGACGTCAACGAGGCTCCCACCATCACGGCCGAAAGCGGCGTCGTGATGTTTTCCCACTCGCAGATCGGCACGGAAATATCCGCCGTCCGCGGCGCGGACGAGGATCACTTCGATTATCCGCTTTATTCGATCGTGAGCGGCAACCCCGGCGGGGTCTTCGCGGTCGATCCGGTTACCGGAAAACTAACCGTCCGGGCGGACATCAACGTCGGCGCGTCGACCTCCTACCCGCTTCTCGTCCGGGCGACGGATCAAGGAAATCCGGCGCGCTCGACGGACGCCACCATCACGATCACCGTCCTGCCCGCTCCCGCGGGCTACTCGCCCGGCACGGTCGCGCAGGCGTTCTTCGAGGGGATCAACGGCAGTGCCGTCGCCAACCTCACGGGCGCCGCCAAATACCCGAACCAGCCCGACAGCCTTGCTTACCTCACCTCGTTCGACGCCGGCACGCACGGCGACAACTACGGCAGCCTGCTGCGCGGATACGTCATTCCGCCGGCGACCGGAAGCTACACCTTCTGGCTTGCCTCGGACGACAGCTCCGAATTGCGCCTGAGTTCCAATGCCACCGTGGGTGCCGCCACCCTGCGGGCCAGCGTCTCCGGATACACCGACCGCGATCAATTCAACCGGTTCCCGTCGCAAACCTCCGCGGCCGTGACACTTACCGCCGGCACGCCGTATTACGTCGAAGTGCGGCACAAACAGGGAGACGGCGGAAATTTCGTGCAGGTTGCCTGGCAGGGGCCGGGAATCGCCCAGCAGGTCATCCCCGGGCGCTTTCTTGCGCCGTTCTACCAGAATTATGCGCCAAAAGTCCCGGCGCAGACGTTCAGCGTGCGACGCGGCGCCTACGTCGGCACGACGGTCGGCACGACGGCGGTCACGGATTTGAATCCCGGGGAGACGGCCGGGTCGTTCGCCATCCTGGGCGGGACGGGGGCGGGTTTCCTCGGCGTCGATGCGCCCACGGGCCGGATCTTCGTCAAGGACGCCGCCCTGCTGAACGCGGCCGCGGCGAACAGCTGCACGTTGACGGTGAGGGCCACGGACAGCGGCACCCCCGCGCTTCAGGGAAGCGGCACCATCACCGTGAACCTCGTCGATACCGCCGCGGTCACCGCCACCGGCATCGTCCAGCAAATCTGGACCGGCATTACCGGCACCAAGATCGCCGCGCTCACTGCGGATGCCCGCTACCCGGCTAGGCCCTCCGCGACCCGCGCGCTCGCAATCCTGGATACGGGCGCCGAGTACGGGGACGACTACGGATCACGCATGCGCGCCTACGTCGTGCCGCCAACCAGCGGCGCCTATCGCTTTTACCTATCCAGCGACGACGACGGGCAGCTTCTTTTCACCCCTGGTGACCCGACCACGGCCCCGGTGATCGCCAGCGTGACCGGCTACACCACGCCGGATACCTGGACGACCCAGGCGTCGCAGACCTCGGCGGTCTTCACCCTCACCGGGGGACAACGCTATTACCTCGAAGTCCTGTTCAAACAGGGCAACGGCGGAAACTTCGCGCAGGTCGCTTGGACCGGTCCCGGCATCGCAAATCCCACGGTCATCCCGGCGAGCGCCTTGCGGCCCTTCGACGTGAACGTCGCGCCGACGTGGACCGGCACGCCGTATTCCTTCACCGTCTCCTCGGGCGCCTCCGCCGGCGCGACCGTGGGCACGGTTTCGGCCACGGATCCCGAAGGCGCCACCTTGACGTATGCGTTCCTCGCGGGTAATGGCGACGGGGCCTTCGCCATCGACGCGGCCACCGGGGCGATCACGGTCGCCGACGCGGCGAAGCTTCCCTCCAAGGCGACGAGCCTCACCGTGGGGGCGCAGGATGCCGGAGGCGACTATCCGCAAAAGGCGGTGGTGACCACCGTCTCGATCAACGTGACGACGACCTTCGCCCAATGGCGGCAAATGAAATTTGGGGCCAACGCGGGCAACAACGCCATTTCCGGTCCCACCGCCGATCCGGATAACGACGGCCTCTCGAACCTGATCGAATACGCCATCGGCACCGAGCCGCTGACGCGGGATCTCAATGCCTACACCGTGGATCTCGAAACGGTGAACGGACAACGTTACCTGCGAATGAGCGTCACGAAAAATCCCGCCGCGACCGAGGCGACGCTCAAGATCCAGGTGAACGGAAACATCAGCACCGGATCGTGGAGCATCGCCGGCACCGTCACCGAGATCAATACCGCCACCTCGCTCGTCGTCCGCGATTACATTTCCGTTGGATCGTCGGGCGCGCGATTCATTCGTCTTTCCGTCTCGAGTCCCTGATTTCATCTTCGACACCGGCAGGGAATCCGTCACCGCGCCAAGCATTTCTGCAATCCCCTCGAGCCGAACGCAAAGCTCGCGCCGAAACTTCCCGACGCCGTGAAAGGAAGCCGTGTCGGACCGGGCGGCGCGTGACGAACACCGCCTCGACGCGGTCGGCCTGGGCTCGTCGAAGCTCGATTTCTCCGGTCATCCCAGACGCCTTACCGCCACGGAGACTCCATCGCAAAGCTCGGCGTTGTTCCCGTCTCGCCGGCCTTGAAGACGTTGGCCGGAATTTCTAATCTTTATGGCCGCAAGGAAATGGGCCGGCACGGAGGGCCAGCCCGACCGATCCGAGGCAGGGGCGGCTCTCCGAGCGGCCCATTGCTTTCCGGTCGCGACACATCGAACAGAAGACGCCCTAAGACGAGCAGACCACGACGCGCTGCGGGACGCCACGGTCGCGTTCTTTCGGACGAACGCGGCGGAATTCGACGTCGTGGTGCCGCTCAGCACGGACCTTGGCCAAACGCCCGTCGAAGACGCGTTGAAGCCGTGATCCGAGGAAGAGAGTCCCATCCGTCCGGTCGCCCGGCTGACGCTGCCGGCGCAGGACGCCTCCGACGAGAAGCGCAAAGCTGTCGTGGAGGGCGACCTGTCGTTCTCGCCCGCTTACGCCTTGGCGGCCCACCGGCCCCCCGGCTCGGTGAACCGGCCCGTCTCGTGGTCCGCACCGCGAGGGCGGCCATGCCCCGGACGGAAATCCGCGGGCCTCGACCAGATTCCCGGCTGAGGCGAGCGACTCAGGCCAAGGCGATCCCGTTTCGCCCGAGGATGGCGTGGACCGCCATCGTCAGTTCGCTCCGGATGGCCGCCCAATCCTCGAGGCCGGCGATGGCCGCGTGCAGTTCGAAGCTGAAGGTGCCGCCGCCGATCTTCGTGAGTTCCGCCCGGGGCCCGGGTTGCGGGCAGACCTTCGGATGCGACCGGGCGGCCTCCACCAGGAGCTCGAGCACGCGCGACGGGTCGACCGTGGTCGGGGTGGCGATCGCAATGTCGATCGAGCGCTGGCGATCCGAGGACGTCAGGTTGGTCACCGGATCGGAAATGAGTTTGCCGTTGGGAATGATGATCTCCGACCCGCTGGAGGTGCGGATGACCGTGGCGCGGATCCCGATCCGCCGCACCGCGCCGATGTCGGCTCCGATTTGGATGAGGTCGCCGAGTTTCACCGGCCGTTCGAACAGAACGATGATGCCCGACACGAAATTGTTGATGATGTTTTGAAGGCCGAACCCCACGCCGACGCTGAAGGCGCCGGCCAGGATCGTGAGTTTCGTCATGTCGCCCACGAGAATCGCCGCCGCGAGATAAAAGCCGGCAAACAGGATCGCGTAGTGCAGCAGGGTCGAGAGGGCGAACGGCAGGCCCGCCGCCAGGGGCAGTCGGCGATAGACTTCCTCCTCCAGCACGAATCGCATGAAGCGCGAGACGAGGAAGGCGGCCCAGACCGTGAGGCCGAACTCGATCAGGCTAAGCGCGTTGATGGGACCGATCCGCAGTTGGTGGTCGAAGAAGAAAAAGACGCCATCGAGCAGCGGCTTGCGCAAAGCCGCCTGGTCGAGGGTGAAACCGGTCCAGAAAAGGACGGCCAGCGCGCGAAACAGGGAGGCGAAACGCCGTTCCAGCAACGCCCGGTTTCCTTGCACGAGCGCGAGGAGGGAAAGCGGCGGCACCCGGAGCCCGAACGTGACGAGGCCGTCCAGAATGCGCAGCGCGACGTAGAGCAGAATCGCCGTGAACGCGCTGGAAAAGATCACGTGCGTCACGAAAAAAGCCAGGTTGACGTAGCCGAGCAGGTTGGCCGCGGATGCCAGCGCGAAGGCTGCCGCCGCCAGGCCCGCGCCGAATCGGACGGTCCGCCAGGCAAAGGTGCGCCGGCGGTCCGGCTGGTCGGGAAATCGCGCCAGCCGAATGACCCAAAGAGAGAAGATCACGGCAGCGAGGGTTTCCACCAGCGCGATGGTCCGGGACAGGAGGGGGACCGCGGCGACGGCCTCGCGAAATTGGGCCGTGAAATAAAAGACCGCCAGCGCCCAGGTGAGCGGCCGAAGCGAAGGCTCGATGAGTTTGCGGACCACGAGCAGCAGGGGGATCACCAGCGCCGCGCCGAAAGCGGCGGGCAGCAGATGGGGGGCCTGCGGGTACAGGCGCGCGGCCAGGCAGATCGCGCCGACCGACCCGGCGGCGATCGGCACGTCGAAGATTCGCGTGGATTCGTCGAGTCGCGGTTCCGCCCCGGCGCGGGCGGCGGACACTCGTCGTCTCGCCCACTGGAAGATCCCGATCAGCCCCAGCCAGATGGCGACGTGGAGGAGGGGCCGTCCTGGCTCCGCCCGCAGGTATTCGCCGATGGCCGCGAGTTGATCGCGGAAGTCCGACTGGCTTGCCGGGTCGATCGGGCGAGGGGAGGACGCGAGATTTTTTCCGTTCCAGAGCGGGGAACTGTCGCGCGCCAGAAGCCGTCCGAGGGCGGCGTTGCGGGCTTTTTCGATCGCGGAGATCGTTTTGGAAACCGTGCCTTCCTCGTTGGCCGTATCGTTTTGCAGGCTCAGGATCGCAGCCTCCTGGGCGGCAATGTTTTTGGTCCTTTCCCCGAGGCGGTTGAGGGTCTCGCGAACGCGCGCGGAGATTTCCGGCGGCAGCGTCCCGGCTTTTTCCCGGGTGGCCGTCCAGGCGGCGGTAAGGGCGGCGGCGTCGCGCTCGGCGACTTTCAGCTTGTCCGCCTCCGCCTTCAGAATGCGCTTCAGATCGCCGAGATCGTTTTGCAGCGCCGTCCAATCGGCCTCGGTCCGAATGGCCGGGCCGGGACCCGGCCGGCGCAGCAGCCGGGAGGTCTCCGGCCGGCGGATTTGGACCTCGTGCGAGACGCGATCGAGGCGTTCGCGCAACGGTGCGAGGGAAGCCGGGGATGAAAACGAGTTCAGCGCGGCCAGGTCCGATTCCCCCTTCGAGACGATTTCCGCGCTGGGGATCGGGGTGGGTTTCGCCGCGGCGGGGGAAGGGGACGGGGATTGGGCGGTGGCGGAGGAAATCGCGAGCCACCCGAGGCAGAAGGCGAGGGGGGATGCGCGTCGGGATGGGGGCACGGGAGGGATACCGTGATTCGTTTTCAGGGCGGCGGCAAGCCGGCTTCGCGAGCGTTCGGTCGATCGAGTCTTCAGGGCGGGCAGTAGGCGGAGCCGTCGCCCGCGCGGGCGGGATGATCGAGGTACTGGCTGCCCGTCGGCACGGCGATCCGTTCGAACTCGTCCGCCAGGAGCTCGAGCGCGCGCAGCATTTCCGGCCCGCGCATGGCCCGACCGTGGCCGGTGACGACGATGTCCGGGGCGAGGGCGGCGAGCTTGCGCACGGAGTCTCGCGAGGAATGCCAGTCGGGCGTGAATTGCATGGGAGGTCCGTGCATGTCGGGCTTCTGCACCGCGATGGCGTAGGCGGATTCCTGCGCGGTCGTGACGAAGGCGTCGCCGACGACGAGCGCGCGATCCCGGCTCCGCCAGAGCGAGACGTGGCCGGCGGAATGGCCGGGGGTATGAATCCATTTCCAGCCCGACATCGAGGGGACGGTGCCGTCGGCGGGCAGGGTCTGGAGCCAGGGGCGCACGTCGATCGGCCCGCGCGGATAGAACGGCGAGAGCGTGGCCATCAATCCGCCGCCGACGGCGGGATCGGGCTTCGGATAGGAGGCGGTGCCGTCCAGGTAAGGCATCTCGTGCTCGTGCGCGTAGATGGGGACGTTCCATTTGCGGGCGAGATGCGGCAGGCCGCCGACGTGATCGAAGTGCCCGTGGGTCAAGATGATGGCGGCAGGGCGGGAATGCTCCCCGAACCGCTCCCGCGCGGCCCGTTCGATCATGCCGGTGGTTCCAACCACGCCGGTGTCGACGAGCGTCCATTGCCGGTCGGAGGCGAAGGGCGGACCGACGAAGACGACGTTGACGATCGCCAGTCGCTGGTAGGCGATGTCCCGCGCCACTTCGTGCGTGCCATCGTCGGGGGAGTGGTGCGGGATCTCGGCCAGTGGAGGCGGGTCCAGCGGAATTTGTTCCTTCATCTTGGGCGGTCCCCAGGTTGGCGACCACGCGCCGGCCGCGCCATCGATCTCTTCCCTGATCGCGCTGTGAGTCCGACCGGGGCGGGATGTGTCGTGGCGTCCCCTATGCGCCGGGTCCCGGGGAGGGATCGTCCCCCGGCGGCGATGCGGCGGCGAGCGACGTCATCAACTCGCGGAGTGCTCGCGACGCTTCCCGCAGCCCGGCGCAGACCTCCTCGGCCCGCGGCGTCTCCTCCGCCGCTCGTGCCTCGAGATCTTTTTTCAACATGGCGGCCAAATAGGCCGTCGCGGAGAGAATCTGGCAGGCGCCTCCGTGCAGGCGCTCGGAAATCTCGGCCGTCGACGGACGATCGGCGGGGGTTTGAGCGGAAGGCTCCACGCGGCGATCATGGACGGCGATCCGTTCCGCTGGCGAGCGGTTATGGGCGGAAACACGCTCGTCGGGGAGTCGAGGCGCGTTTAGACTGAAAGTCATGGACTCCTCAGAAAATCCCGGCGTCCACGAGTCGCCCCTCGTCGCAAACGATCTTCCGGCGATGCCGCCCGACGTCATCGAGGAGGAGCAGGCGGACGAGATCGATAACATCGTCCCGACGCGCGGCTACCAGATGACGCCGATGGTCGCCCTGGGCGGATCGGCGGGCGGCATCCCGGCGCTCCTCGAGTTTTTCAAGGCCATGCCGGGCGATTCCGGGATGGTCTTCGTGGTCGTGCTGCATCTGTCGCCCGAGCACCACAGCACCATCCCGGAGCTGCTCGGGCGCGGCACGCCGATGAAGGTCGTCCAGGCGCGCGACGGGGAGAGGGTGCAGGAGAACATGGTCTACGTGATTCCGCCGGGGAAGCATCTCGCGACGGTCGACGGCCACCTGCGGCTCTTCGAACTCGAGCGGCAAAAGGGCCGGCGCGTCGCGGTGGATCTTTTCTTCCGCTCGCTGGCCGACACGCACGGGCCCCATGCGACCGCCATCGTGCTGTCGGGCGCGGACGGCGATGGCGCCATCGGCCTGAAGCGGATCAAGGAGCGCGGCGGCCTGACCATCGCCCAGGATCCCGACGAGGCCGAGCACCCCAGCATGCCGCGCGCGGCGATCGACACGGGCATGGTGGACTGGGTGCTGCCCGTGCGGGAAATGCCCGCGCGGTTGCTCGGCTACCATCACATGGAACAGGCGCTGCGGCTGCCGCCGGAGGACGGCCCGCAACCGGCCGCCCCGGCCGCCCCGGTTCCCGACGAGAGCGAGACATCGCTGCGCGAGGTGCTCTCGTTTCTGCGCACCCGCACGGGACGCGATTTTTCCTACTACAAGCGCGCCACGATCCTGCGCCGCATTTCCCGGCGCATGCAGGTGAACGGCGTGGACGACCTGTCGGACTACCTCACTTTTCTGCGCACGCATCCCGGCGAGGCGGGCGCGCTGCTGCATGACCTGTTGATCTCGGTCACGAATTTTTTTCGGGATCGCGACGCCTTCGCCGCGCTCGAGGCGCAGATCCCCGAGCTGTTTCGGAACAAGGGCCACGGCGACGTCATTCGCGTGTGGGTGGCGGCCTGCGCCACGGGCGAGGAGGCCTACTCCATCGCCATGCTGCTGCTCGAGCATGCGAGGAAGCTCGAAGTCGCGCCGAATCTCCAGGTCTTCGCCTGCGATCTCGACGACGATGCGATCCAGACGGCGCGCGCCGGGATCTATCCCGCCGCGATCACGGCGGATGTTTCCGAGGAGAGGCTGAAGCGGTTCTTCGTCCCGGAGCATGCCGGCTACCGCGTGCGGCGGGAGTTGCGCGAGATGGTCCTCTTCGCCGGCCACGACCTGCTGAAGGATCCGCCCTTCTCCCGCATGGACCTGGTCTCGTGCCGCAATCTGCTCATCTACCTGAACGGCGAAGCCCAGGACCGCGCGTTGGACATCTTTCATTTCGCCCTGCGGCCCCGGGGGTATCTCTTCCTCGGCTCCTCGGAGTCGGTGGACGAGGCCAGCCCGCTCTTTCACGTGATCGACAAGAAGCACCGCCTCTATGTGCAGATGTCGGTCACCCGCCTCGGCTTGCCGGTCCCCTCCGGCCGAAGCTCGCTCCTGCGCTCGCTCGAGGCTCGACCGCGGGGGGACGGGGGCGGACCGGTGCTGCCGTCGCGCAGTTTTCTGTATGGCGCCGGGACGCTCTTCCCCCCGGCGACCGAGGATCAGAACCGAATCGATCTTGCCGATCTGCACTGCAAGCTGATCGAGCGAATCGGTCCGCCCTCCGTGATCGTGAACGCCGATTACGACATCGTGCATCTTTCGGAGACCGCCGGGCGCTTCCTGCGTTTCGCGGGCGGAGAGTTGTCGCCGAATCTCTTGAAGGTCGTGCAGCCGGCCCTGCGGGTCGAGCTGCGCGCGGCGCTTTTCCGCGTGGCCGAGACGGCGGGGCCGATGGAGGCCTACAACCTCCCGGTCGAGCTCGACGGCGAGGCCCGGAGCGTGGATCTCCGCGTGACCTCGGCGGGCGACCTCTCGCCGGGGTTCATGCTTGTGGCCTTCGAGGAGCGCGACCCGGCCGTTCCCGGGGCGGGGGAGGCGCTCGCCGCCCGGGCGGATCATCTCGAACCGGAATCGATCGTCCGTCATCTCGAGCGCGAACTCGAGCAGTTGAAGAGTCGCCACCGCGACAGCCGCGAGCAGTACGAGGCCTCCACCGAGGAGTTGAAGGCCAGCAACGAAGAGTTCCAGGCGATGAACGAGGAGCTGCGCTCGGCGACGGAGGAGCTCGAGACCAGCCGCGAGGAGCTCCAGTCGATCAACGAGGAACTCACCACGGTGAACCAGGAATTGAAGCTCAAGGTCGACGAGCTCGGCCACGCCAACAGCGACCTGCAGAACCTGATGGCGTCCACTTCCATCGCGACGATCTTTCTCGATCGCGAACTGCGCATCATGCGGTTTACGCCCTCGGCGGTGCCGATTTTTCACCTCATTTCCAGCGATGTCGGGCGTCCGCTCCTGGACCTGCGGCATGACCTGGAGTATTCGGAATTGAACGCGGATGCGGAAGGCGTGCTGCGCAGCCTGGTGCCGGTCGAGCGCGAGGTGAAGCAGGGCGACCAATGGTTCCTCGCGCGCGCCCTTCCTTATCGCACGACGCAGGACCGCATCGCCGGCGTCGTGCTCACCTTCGTGAACATCACCGACAGCAAGGGTGCGGAGACGGCGCTCCGTCACAGCGAGGAACGGCTGCGTCTGCTCATCGAGAGCGCGGAGGAATACGCCATCTTCACGACGGATCTCGATCGCCGGGTGGACACCTGGAACAGCGGCGCCGAGGCGGTCTTCAATTACACCGAGACGGAAATTCTCGGCCAGCGGGCGGACATTCTTTTCACCCCCGAGGACCGCGCGCGGGGGGACGCCGAGAAGGAATTGAGCGAGGCCCGGGAAACCGGCCGGGCGGCCAACGAGCGCTGGCACGCCCGCAAGGATGGTTCGCGCTTCTACGGCTCCGGCGCCGTCATGGCACTGCGCGACAAATCCGGCGCACTCCACGGCTACGTGAAGATCATGCGCGATCTCACCGAGCGCAAGCGGACCGAGGAGTCGCTGGCCGAGCACGTGGAGGAGCTCACGCGGTTCAATCGCGCGGCGGTGGGGCGCGAGTCGCGGATGATCGAGCTCAAGCAGGAGATCAACAAGCTGCTGGCGCGATTGAACGAGCCCGGCCGCTACCCGCTCGACTTCGAAAAATCCGAACCGACGTGAGCGCCCCGGTCGATCCCGAAAATTCCGATCGCCGCGAATGGCTCGACCGGCGCGAGACGGACCACCGCGCGAGGGAAGACGAGGCGGATCTCCGACGAACGATCGCGAAACTCCGTCGGCGCGTCGCCGAACTCGAGTCGCTCAACGTGGACGCGCGGGACTCGCGGCGAGCGGCCTTGAACGTCCTGGAGGACGCCGTCGAGTCCCGGAACCTCGCGGATCAGCTGAACCGCGAGTTGCGCCGGGAAAACGCCGAGCGCCAACGCTCCCAGGCGGCCCTGCGCGCGAGCGACGAGCGCTACCGCATCGCCCTCGAGGCGGCGGACATGGCGGCGTGGGACTACGACGTGAACTCCGATTCGATGACCTGGAACGAGCAGCATTTCCTGATCTTCGGACTCGAGCCCGACGGGCGGCCCAAGACGTCGGCGGATTTTTTGCGGTTCGTGCATCCCGACGACGTCGGTCCCGTGGCCGAGGAGTTGCGTCGGGCGGTCGCCCGGACCGGCGTGTATCAAGCCGAGTTTCGCATCCTTCGGGCTGACAACGGCACGGAGCGGTGGATGGACGGGTTCGGCCGGGCGACCTCGCGCGACGCGGAGGGGCGCGTGGCGAGGCTTGGCGGCGTGATGTTCGACGTCACCGAGCGGAAATTGACGCAGGAAGCGCTTCGGGTCTCGGAGGAACGATTGAAACGCGCTCTCCAGATCGAGACGGTGGGCATCGTCTTCTACGACGCCGCGGGGAAGTTCACCGAATGCAACGACGCCTTTCTTGCGATGACGGGGTTCACGCGCGAAGACGAGGAGAACGGCCGCCTGCGATGGAACGATCTGACGCCGCCGGAGTTCCTGCCGCGGGCGCGGGAAGCCGCCCGGGAGCTGCTCGAGACGGGACGCACCATGCCCTACGAACGCCAATTCCTCCACCAGGACGGCTCGCGCGGCTGGGGGCTCTTCGCCGCGACGCGACTCGACGAGCACGAGAGCGTCGAATACATCATCGACATCGGCGAGCGCAAGGAGGCGGAGGTGGCGCTGCGCGATGCGCTGCAAAAAAACAAGCAGGCCCGCGCCGAGGTCGAGGCCGCCAGCCGGGCGAAGGATCATTTCCTCGCCGTGCTTTCCCACGAGCTGCGCACGCCGCTTTCGCCGGTGCTGATGGCATTGAAGACGATCTCGCGCCGCGCCGACGTCTCGGATCCCGTCCGGGAGGCGCTCGCGATGATCCGGCGCAACATCCGGATCGAGTCCCACTTGATCGACGATCTGCTCGACATCACGAGGATTTCCCGGGGCAAGCTCGAGGTCGTCCGCGAGCCGCTGGATTTGCACGAGGCGATCCGCGGCGCCCTCGAGATCTCGCAATCCGACATCGCGGGCCGGAACCAGGACCTGCAGGTGGCGCTGGAGGCCACGGACCATCGGCTCGTCGGAGACGGGATGCGGTTGCAGCAGGTCGCCTGGAACCTCCTCAAGAACGCCTCGAAGTTCACGCCGGACGGAGGAAAGATCCGCATCGCCACGCGGAACGAATCCGGCAAGGTCCTGATCGTGGTATCGGACACGGGCATCGGGATGGAGGCGCCGGCGATGCCCACGATCTTCGACGCGTTCGCGCAGGGCGGGGAGTCGGTGACGCGAAAGTTCGGCGGCCTCGGTCTCGGGCTGGCGATCTCGAAGGCGACGGTCGACGCCCACGGCGGCGTCATCCGGGCGAACAGCAAAGGACCGGGCCGGGGATCGGAGTTCGAGGTCGAGCTGCCGCTTGGCGGAGCCGAAAAATGAATACGGCGGAGGAGGAATTCAGATGCGAATTCCCCGCATGAAGGGAGACCCCGTCTCGCTGCGCATATTTGTGGTCGAGAACCACGCCGATTCCCTTCGCGCGCTCCAGGAATACTTGGAGCAGATGGGGCACACGGTCTTTTCCGCCGTGACGGTCACGGGTGCGCTTGCCGCCCTTCCCGACGCGGATTGCGAGGTGCTCATCTCCGATATCGGCCTGCCGGACGGAAGCGGCTGGGAGTTGATGGAGAGACTGAGCGTGCCCCGACCGATTTTCGCGATCGCGATGAGCGGCTTCGGCATGAGGGAAGACCGGGAAAAAAGCGCGGCCTCGGGATTCCGCCAGCACTTGGTCAAGCCGGTCGACCCGGAGGAACTCGATGTCGTCCTCGATCGGGCAACGGAGGAAATCGTGGCGGCGCGATCGAGCGCCGACGCGCTCAGGCCGCGTTGAGCGAGTCGTCCGGTGGCTCGCGGTGGTCGATTTCCCGGGGCGCGGATTGTTGCCGCACCCAATCCCGGGCGAACCGGATCAGGTCACGCAGGTTGGCCAGGCCGAGCTTGGCCTTCAGGCGCGTGCGGTAGGTCTCGACCGTCTTGGTGCCGATCTGGAAATGCTCGCAGATTTCGTGGGTCGC
This sequence comes from uncultured Chthoniobacterales bacterium, assembly GCA_964247025.1. Classification (GTDB taxonomy): domain Bacteria; phylum Verrucomicrobiota; class Verrucomicrobiia; order Chthoniobacterales; family JAATET01; genus JAATET01. The sequence continues at coordinate 90,450 of CAXTSM010000002.1, read as the reverse complement.
GAGGCCGCGGCCGTAGAGTTCGAGCACTTCGCGCTCGCGCGTGGACAGGGAGTCGAGTTCGGGATCGGACTCGATTTGCAGGTGATGAATCGCGTGGAACAACAGCCGGTCGGCGAGGGCGGGGCTGAGATACAGCCGCCCCTCGGCGACCTGGTGGATGGCGATCCGCAGCGTCTCATACGGCGCGTCCTTGCTCACGAAACCGAGGGCGCCGGCCCGCACGGCCCGCAGCGCGTAGAGCGACTCGTCGTGCATGGAAAGCACGAGCATGCGCAGGCCGGGATGCTCGGCCAGCAGGGCCTTGATGAGCTCGAGGCCGCTGATGCCGGGCATGGAAACGTCCACCAGGGCCAGGTCGGGCCGATGGACGCGAGCGGCTTCGAGGGCGTCCCGAAAATGGCTGGCCTCGGCGCAGAGGAGCAGGCCGGGCTCCCGCTCGAGCAGGCGGACGAGTCCGAGTCGGAACATCGGATGGTCGTCGACGACGAGGACGCGGCGCGGAGAGCCGGCGGAATCGACGGAAGGCGGCAACGCGGGCATGACGGAAATTAATCGAAATCTTCGCCGGCCGCCTGGCTTGGGCGCTCGTTCTCCGGCGGAGTGTCCATTGCCCCAAGCTACTCGTCGGGGCCAATTCGTCTCCTCGGGGAAAGGCCCGAACGATCCGTAAGGAATCGTCTCCGGGGTCACGCCGCCGCTCGGGCCGGCGCCGCAACGGGCGAGGGATCGATTCCGAGCCGGCCGAGGAGGCATTGGGCGACCTTCGGGCCGGAGAACAGGACCTCGGCCTGGTCCCGAGCGGAGAAGCAGGCGTTGGCGTAATCGGCCTCGATTTCCCGGATGCAGAACGCCGCTTCCTCCGCCGTCGAGAAAGCGCGCAGCCCGTCGGATTCCCCGATGAGATCCTTCCACCCGGTGTCCATGGCGACCACGGGACGGCCCATGGCCAGATAGACCATGCTGCGGTCGCTCATCCAGCCGGTGCGGGCGGCGACGTAGCCTCCCTTCGGCACGCCGATCTCGCCGGCGCTGTCGGCGATGAATTGACGATATTGCGCCGACGATCCGCAGACCTCCGCGGTATCGCGAAACGTCCATCCAAGCCGGGAAAATTCCCGGTGTTCGTCCCATTCCGGCCTGAGGTCGCACGCGACCGTCACGGGGCGGCGCACCAGGCCCGGCAGGTGGGCGAGGGCTCGAAACGTGTCGCGCTTCGGCTGGAGGGAAAGCTCCCCGACGCGGACTTCGTCGCCCGCGTACCAATGCGCCACCGTGGTCCAGGGCCGCGCTCCGGTCGCCGGGGGGAGGCGACGAAAGAGCGAGGTGGAAGCCGGGGGAAGGGTGGGGATCCACCGCCGGCCGCACGAGGGGATGGGGGAGTCACCCGAGCCGATCGTCGCGCCAACGTTCACGAAACGGTCGTGGCCCTCGAAGTTCATGGCGCATCCATAGGCGGCCGACCACGTCTGGGTGTAGCCGGGATCGACGTCCAGGTAGACCTTCAGAGTGTCGTCCTCGAGTTGATCCAGGCGGTGGAACTGGCCGGAGTAGTTGAGGAAAAATTCCGCGCGTCGGCCGTAGGCGCGGAGCTCCGGAAGGTTCGCGCCGACGCCATCCACGAACAAAGTTTCCCGACCTTCGAAGCCGTGTTCCCTCACGAATCGACGCCACGCTTCCGCCTGGATGCTGGCTTCCGCGCGGCACGGCCGCCCCTGGACGTCGACGCACTTCGCGCGGCTGATCTCCTCGACGATCCAGATGTCCCAGCCCAGATTTCGGAACGCCTCGATCCACCCGAGCGTCGCGTATTGGTGCCCGGCCGAATGCGTCGGGAAGTTGGCTTCGACGATCCCCATGATCAAGCGGCGGCGCATGGGCGTCATCCTCCCGACTGCGGCAGGACGGACAATCTTTCCGTGCTCAGCGCCGCTCCTGATCTCGTTGTAAGCGGGAGCGCGCCGCCCGCTGGCCGTGGACCGAAAACGAAGAGGGTGGCCCGGTTGAGGGCCGAATTTTCCGGCCGGCACTTTTGGCGATGAAGGTCAAAAAGCAAAAGGACCATAAAGTTCCCCTTTGGTTCTCAATCCGAAAAATCCCGGTTTGAACATCTCGAAAAGCGCCTGAATGCCTGGCCGGTCGAGCAAGGGCGTCGCATGGGACGCCAGCGAAAACCCGGCCACCGCATCATCGAACGGGCGGCGTCGCGCACCGATAGACAAAGGCGGGAGGAAAGTTCAGCCAAGTCGCCGCCGAGGTCTTCACCTCGGGGAAGACTCCGTCCAAAAGCCGGCGAAAGTGCCGGCCACGGGAAGTGAGATTCGGCCCAAGGCAGGCGATCGTCGCGAAGACCCCGCCCGGGACGAGGAGATCCGCGGCGGCCTCCAGGATCTCGCGCTGCCGTCGGGCGGAAAAATTCGTCCACGGCAGCGCCGAGACGATGCAGTCCACCTCATGAAAATTCGTCGACGCCACGTGCCCCCGGAGTTGACTCACGCACCCTTCGATCACGCGAAGATGAGGAAAGCGCGCTTGCAGCAGGGAGACGAAGCCCGCGTTCCGCTCGATGGCGAGGACCCGGGCGGCGGCGGGCTTGGCGTGAAAAATCTGTTTCGTGATGGCGCCGGCCCCGGGCCCCAGCTCGATGATCCGGTCGCAGCGGGAAACGTTCGCGGCGCGGACGACGGCCCGCGCGAGTCTTTGCGAGGTGGGCGCGAGGGCGCCGACGGAAAAAGGGCTTCGGACGACTTCATGAAAGAAGTCGATCGACCCGCGAAGGTGGCTGTCGACGGGCGATTTGTCGGAGCGCGGCCGGGGGGCGACGGGGGGCGATGGAAGGAGAGCGACGGCCTTGGTCGAGGGGATGTCCCGCATGCCGATGCTTCGCGAAAAGGCCGCCGGTCTCGTGTCGGGGCCAACCCCGCTCCCGCCGTCAGTCGCGCAGCAACGGTTCCAGCACGCGCCAGACCGTGTCGGCCATCTTCCGCTGGCCCCGCGCGGTGGGATGGATGGTGTCGGATTGATTGAGGGCGGCGATCCCGCCGACCTGGTCGAGCAGGTAGGGAAGAAGGATCGTCCCTTCCTGTTTCGCCACCTCGATGAACGTCTCCTCGTAGGCCGCGGCAAAGTCCCGGCCGGCCAGCTCCGCGGGCATGCGCATCCCCGCGAGGACGATCGAGATCGACGGTGATTTCCGGCGCGCCTGCTCGATGATCGCGATCAGGTTCTTTTTCATCGCAGCCACCGGCAGGCGCTGCAATCCGTCGTTCGCGCCGAGGGCAAGGATGAGCACGCGCGTGGCGGCGGTGACCACGTTTCCCACCCGCGCCGCGCCGTCGGCGGAGGTGTTTCCGTTCACGCCGGCGTTCGTCACCCGCCAGCCGAGACCGGCGGCATCGACCTTCCGCTGGAGGATCGCCGGATAAGCTTGATCCCGGGACAGGCCGTAGCCGGCGGTGAGACTGTCCCCGAGGACCACGATTTCCCCGTCGGCAGATACGGCCATGGTGGGTGAGCCGAAGGTCAGCGCGCCGAGAAAAAGGGCGGCGCCGATCTTCAACGGGATTCCGCGTCGGGCGGAGCCGCGGGTTCGAAGTTCGTCGACGCCGGGGCGGGATGCATGGCTTCGGTGACGCCGTCGCCGTTGTGAACGATGACGGTCGGGATGCCCTCCTCCCGGGCGATCTCACAAGCGGTCGCGATCGCGGCTTCCTTCGCGTCTTCGTGGGCGAGCGGGGCGCCGCTCTGCGCCTCGACTTCCCAATCTTCGCCGAGGGGAATGACATGGATTTTGTCGTCGGGATCGCTCATGCGGGAAAATCGGGCGCCGAAGTCGCGCCGGCCGGGTTTTTGGTTCCCTCGTCGCGCGACGCGAAGTCGGAGAGTTGCCCGCGGAGGCGCGCGAGGGGGGCGGCCCAGCCTTTTTCGGTCTCGCGGAAGATTTGCATTTCCGGATACCAAGGGGAGCGATCCCTTCCCTCCATCCACCGCCAATCGGCCTTCCGCTCCAGGAGCAGCCACACCGGGAGGCGCAGGCTGCCCGCGAGATGGGCGGCCATCGTGTCCACCGCGATGACGAGATCCATTCCGAGAAGCGCGCGGGCGAGGTCGAGGATGTCCGTCGTGTGCGCGGAAAGGCGGCGCATGGCCAGCGGGGAGCTTTCCGCCTCGGATTCGCACCGGCCTTGTTGGAAGCTGAAAAACTCCGCGCCGGGAATCGTCCCCAACCGGTCGAAGCTCGACAGCGGAAGGTAGCGTCCTCCCCCCCAGCCGCTGGCCGACCAGAAGATCGCGACCTTGCACGATTTCCGCCCATGATCTCGCGGCCCCGGAAGGCTCAGACGCGGCTCCGGCAGCGTGGCGGGAGTCGCGCGAAACGCGTAGGCCAGCTCCATGATCTCGATTTCCACGGCGTCGCGAATCGTCGCCTCCGGGCTCACGATCCCGAGGTCGCCCTGGGATCGGAGGAGGCGCGACAGATCCGGCTGGACGATGACGTGGGTCTCCGCGGCGATCGCGCGCAGCGGGTGGAGAAACCGCGAGAACTGCAGCGTGTCGCCGAGTCCATGGAGGCATCGCACGAGGACCTTGCGGCCGGCCAGCGGGGTTCCGTCCCAGAGCAGGGTGGGCTCACCGGCGCGGCGGGCGACCTCCTCGAATCGATCCGTTTCCCGCCACGCGGCCTCGAAGTCGCCGCGTCTCATCGCCGAGACCCAACGGTCGAAAACCCGCGGATCGTTCACGTCGCCGGCGCGACGACGGGAGCATAGCGCTCCACCATCGCGCGGCAGAAGTCGGCGTATTCCCGGGGGTCGAGCGGCGGGCTCGTGTGATGCGGCGCGATGCCGCGATGCTCGGGCGTGAAGCAGAAGGTGAGCGTCGTCTCGAACTCGGCCAACGCCTCCATCTGCCGGTCGAACCAGGCCTGCGCGTTCGGCCGGAAGCTGTCGGCCCAGCTCAGGCCCGTCCGCACGTGGCGGACGCCGAGCCGCCGCAGCCACCCGACGGCGTCGTCGAGCCGGTGGTCCTCGAAGTGGAACCACTGGCAGATGCCCAGATCCGGGGTGAGCCGCGAGAAGTGGCGCAGGGCGCGCTTCGGCGTGCCGTCCTCGCGGAGCAGGCCCATCGAGAAATGGCGGTAGTAGGACGAGCCCTCGGCTTCGCGATGGCGGGTGGTCGCCGGCCAGTCGCGCGGCAGATCGTAGAGGCTGTACCAATGCACGCGCGGGGCCCGGCCGCGCAGGAGCTCCGCCGTGCGCCGCAGGCCGAATTCCTGCACCTCCTCGGCGCCGAAGCTCGACACGCCCACCTCCGAGACCCAGACGGGAAGGCGCGTGACGGCCTGGATTTCCGCGAGCTTGGCCGGCCATTCGTCGATCGTCCAAAGATTCCAATCGAGGGGAAATCCATGCACGGCCACGGCGTCGAGATGGTCGAGCACGCCGCGCCCCTCCAGCCGACGCAGGAACGAGGGATCGATGGGCGACATGCCGCCGAGCACGCGGGGCAGGCGCGGGTGAGCTTCGCGGACGGCCGCGCCGGCGCACTTGATCATCTCGGCGAACCGGTCCCACGCCGGGTCGAGCGCCAGGTCCCAATGCGATTTGTTGTTCGGCTCGTTCCAGAGCATCACCGCTTCGACCATGGCACCTCCCCGCCGGCTGCCCGGCAGATGTAGACTTCCTCCTCGGGGTGCGCGTCGATCACGAATCCCGCGCTGCGAAGCATCGCTTCCATGCCGGCGCGATTGGGCACCCACCAGTTCGTCGGATCCTTCGCGTAGCGATGCTCGATGAACGCCATGCGAGGAAAGTCCGGCTGGTCGAAAATTTCGATTTCGCTGAAGGGATAGTCTTCCCCGACCTCCGCCACGCCGGGCGCGCCCCGGAGCATGGATTGAAACACGAGCTGGCCGGAAGCGACGTGCTCGCGAATGAGGTCCAGCGCCAGCAGCGGGTGGCGCAGGTGGTAGAACACACCCATGAAGATGACGACGTCGAATTTCTCCCCGAGTTGCGCGACGTCGTAGACGGAGAGTTCGCGAAGCTCCAGGTCCAGGCCGGTGATCTCGGATGCCAGGCGCGCCTGTGCGAGATAGCGCGGGTCGGAGTCGACGGCAACCACGCGATCCGCGCCGCGGCGTTTCATCTCGAGCGCGTAGAATCCCCCGTTGCAGCCGATGTCCAGGACGGTGCGTCCCGACAAGTCCGCGGGGATCGCCGGCGCGAACCGCTTCCACTTCACCCGCGGATAATCGCCAAGAAAATGTTCCGGCGCCGTGGCGATGCCCGCGAGCTCCATGTTGTGAAACCAGGGACCGAGCTCGCGAATGCGCGCGGGAATGTTCGTCATGGCACGGGAGCCGAGGCGGCGCGGTCCGCGGGCCGCGGGGCGTTCTCGATGAAGGCCTCGACCGCGACCCGGGCCTCCTCGTCGCTGAATTGAACGGGCGGTGATTTCATGAAATAAGCGGCGGGCCCGCCGAGCACCCCGCCGATCTTTCGGTCGAGCGCGAGCCGGGCGCAGCGAATCGCGTCGACGACGACGCCCGCGGAGTTCGGCGAGTCGTGGACCTCCAGCTTGACCTCGCAGTTCAGCGGCACGTTTCCGAAGGTCGTGCCTTCCATGCGGATGTAGCACCACTTGCGATCCTGCAGCCAGGGCACGTAGTCGCTCGGCCCGACGTGCACCTGGTCGGCCGGCATCGCGTGGCCGAGCTGGCTCGTCACCGCCTGCGTCTTCGAGATTTTTTTCGACTCGAGGCGCTCGCGTTCGAGCATGTTCAGGAAGTCGCTGTTGCCGCCGAAGTTCAACTGGTAGGTCCGGTCGAGGCGGACGCCCCGCCGGCGGAAAAGATCCGTCAGCATGCGATGCACGATGGTCGCGCCGACCTGCGACTTGATGTCGTCGCCGATCAGCGGAAGACCGCGGTCGGCGAAGCGCCGCTGCCAGGCGGCGTCGGAGGCGATGAAGACCGGCACGCAATTGATGAAGGCGCAGCCGGCCTCGAGGGCTTGCTCCGCATACCAGCGGGTGGCCTGCTCGGAGCCGACGGGCAGGTAGGAGACGAGCACCTCGGTGCGGGTCTCCCGCAGGATGGCGGCCACGTCGACCGGGGGTTCGAGCGATTCCGGCACGACGCCGTGAAGGTAGCGGCCGAGTCCGTCCAGGGTCGGCCCGCGCCGCACCGCGATGTCCCGGGGGGGCACGGTTGCGAACCGGACGGTGTTGTTCGGCGCCGCGGCGATGGCCTCGGCGAGATCGAGTCCGACCTTGTTTTCGCTGACGTCGAACGCGGCGGAAAAAGTGATGTCACTGGCGTGGTAACCGCCGAGGTTCACGTGCATCAGGCCGGGAACGAAATCCTCCTCGGCCGCGCCGCGGTAGAACTCCACGCCTTGAACGAGGGAAGAAGCGCAATTCCCGACGCCGACGATCGCCGTGCGGATGGCGCTCACGCGGTCACCTCTTTCATGGCATGAACGTCTTCGAGCATTCGCTCGAGTTCGGCGGCCCGGTGGGCGGAGGTATGTTCCCGCAGGACGCGTTCACGGGCCCGGCGGCCGATGACGGCGCCTTCCTCCGGCGGGAGGTCGCGGAGGATCTTCACGACGTCGTCCGCCGTGGAGGCGAGGAGGATTTCCCTTCCCGGCTCGAAAAAATCTTCGATGCCGTCCCAGTGGTCGCTGATCACCGGGACGGCGCAGGCCGCGGCTTCGAACAGCCGCACGCTCGGGGAATGCCCGGCCGCGATCATGGCCGCGCGGGTCACGTTGAGGGTGAAGCGCTGCCGGGCGTAGAAGTTCCGATGCTCGTCGGGGCCGAGGTGCTCGATGCGGGCCACGTTCGCCGACCAGGGGATGTCGGCGGGATATTGCGGACCGGCGACGACGAAGCTCTGCCGGGGCAACCGGTTCGAGGGCTCGGCCAGCAGTTGCTCGAGGGTGGGCTGGCGGTCGGCGGAGTACGTGCCGAGATAGCCGAGGTCCCAGCGGGGAGCGGCGGCCCCGGGAAAGTAGTGTTCGGGATCCACGGAGCAAAAAAGCGGCTCGACCCGCGGGGAATGAAAATGGTCCCGGATGCGCTTCAGGATGGGTCCGCCCGAGAAGGAAAGATAGAGGTCGTAAGCGCCGGCCAGCTCCGGCGTGAGGTAGGCGCAGGATTCCCGCTCGAGCGCGTCGATGGTGACCGGCGTATCGATGTCGTAGAAGGCGACCGCGCCGCGGGCGGTCGAGATGACCCATTCGCCCACGGTGATCGCCTCCGGGACGTAGGAGCCGACGATCACGGCGTCCGCGTCGGCCACCTCGCCCGCGAACCGCTCCCGCATCTCGAACACCGTGTCGTAGAGCTCGACGCGATACGGAGGCTCGACGAGATCGCGACGGGCCGCATACCACGGGCGGTCGCGTTCCAGAAACAACACGTCGTGACCGCGCCGCGCGACCTCCCGCAGCAATCCGCGGTAGGTGGTGGCGTGGCCGTTTCCCCATGAAGACGTGACCGACAGGCCAAAGACGACGATTTTCATTTCGCGAGTGCTCCTTCAAAGATTTGTTCGAACTGGTCGGCGCGATGCGCGTAGGTGTGCTCGCCGAGGGCGCGGGCCAGGGCGCGACGGCCGATGTCCCCCGCGTCCGCCGGGGAGGTCTCCGCCAGGAACGCGGCCACCTCGGCGCCGTTTCGAGCGACAAGAATTTCCCGGCCGGGCTCGAAAAACTCCTCGATGCCCTCCCACGCGTCGGTGATCAGACAAGCCCCGGCGCCGGCGGCCTCGAAGACGCGGGTCGCGGGCGAGAAGCCAAAGCGAGCCATGCTTTCCCGGCTGATGTTCAGCACCATCGCGGCGCTGCAATTCAGGGCGTTGTGATCCGCGGTGAAGACATGGCCGACGTTTCGCACGTTCGTCGGAAGGGCCTTGCCCTCCCAGCCGCTGCCTCCGAGCAGGAAGGAGCGGCCGTTCGCGGCCCGCGCGGCCCGCAGGAAAAACTCGTCCACGCGCGCCTCGCGATCCGGCAGGCGATTGCCCAGGAACGAGAGATCGCCGCGGAAGCGGGGGTCGGGAGCGACGGGATGGTGCGTCTCGGGATCGAGCGCGTTGCAGATGGGGATGCATCGGCAGGCGCCGAATTTTTCGTAGGCATTCACCACCGGCGCGGCCCCCCCATAGGTGAGGACGGCGTCGTAGCGCGGGATCAATTTTCGAAAGGGATCGCCGGGGGACGCGGCGATGCGCTCGAGCGTGGCGGGCGCGTCCACGTCCCAGAACGCGGTGAGGGTCCGGCTCGACGCGAGCTCGAGCACGGCGGCTTCGAGCAGCTCGTCGTAAACGCCGACGCCGCTTGCCTTCACCACGAGATCGGCCCCGCGGGCGGCTTCGACCTGCCGGAGCACGTCGTCCTCGGTCGCCGGATAGACGACGCTGGCCGCCCACGGCGGGGGCTCAAGATCGCGGTGACGCTGGCGGTCGAACGCGTCCGGCTCGTAGAAGGTGATCTCGTGGCCGCGGCCGTGCAGGGCGCGGATGATGCCGCGATAATAGGTGGCGGCGCCGTTCCAATACGCCGACAAAAGGCTGGAGCCGAAGAAGGCGATTTTCAAGCGGCCATCCTTTCCACCGGCCGGGCGTTTCCGGCGAGTTCGTCGTAGAGCATGAGATATTTTTCGGTCATTGCCTCGAGGGTGAACGATCGCGCCCGATCCCGGGAACGCTCCGCCAGACGGCGGCGGGTCTCCGGATCATGCGCCAGTCGATTGAGTTCCCGGCGCCAGGCGGGCGGGTCGGTCGGGTCGACGAAGACCGCGGCGTCGGCCCAAAGTTCGCGCAGGCTCGGAATGTCGGCGAGAACCAGCGCGCACCCGGCGAGCGCGGCTTCGAGGATCGCGAGGCCGAAGGGTTCGTAGAGAGCGGGCGCGGCGTAGAGGGCGGCTTCCAGAAATTCCCGGCGCATCGCTTCGGGGTCCAGCGAACCGAGGCAGGCAACCCCGGCGAGCCCAGGCGCGTCCGGCCCGTTGGGCGGAGTCAGATCACCCGCCACGCGAATGGGCCACTCGACCGTGGCCGCGATCCCGGCGAGCAAGCGAATGTTTTTGGCCCCGTCCCACAGGCGGCCGGCGGAAAGAACGTGCGGTTTTTTCGGGACGGGCGAGAAGCCGCGGGGGTCCACGCCATTGGGAACGACCGCGCCGGAAAAATCGGCGCCATAGCGGAGCCGCAACTGCTCCAGCATCGCGCCGCTGGGGGCGATGACCCGATCCGCCGCGGCCAGCCCGGCGGCAACTTCCCGGCGATAGCGGTCGAAGCGGTTCGGCGCGGACTCGCTCTTGACCGCGCGCCACCACGACAGGACGCAGGAATGCGCTCCGACCAGCACGGGTGCGTTCCAGTCGTCCGAGGCAAGGGCGTAGCCGTTAAGGTGAATGACGTCGGGTTGGAAGCGCGCGGCGATCGAACGAAGCAGATCGCCCGCGCGGTCGAGATCCTCCCAGGGATCCTCCATCCACTCGAGCCGCAACTCGCTCACGGTGGCTTCCACGCCGGCGAGCGCGTCCAGCTCCCGCCGCTGAGCCGGGGAAAGGGCGCGCCCGAAAGTCACGAGATGAACCGCGCATCCTCTCGTGGTCAAACCGTCCGCGAGATCGAGCGCGTGACGCCAGACTCCGCCCACCGGGTCGGCGGTCATGAGGATGCGCCGCGATGGGGTTCCCGCCCTCATGCGGCGAGGGACGAAGGCTCGGCCGGCACGCGGTTTTCCCGCAGCCAGGCATGAAGGCGCCGCAGGCCGACGGCGGTGGACGTCGCGGGAATCCATCCCGTGACGGCGGTGAATTTCGAGCAATCGCTCACGTAGTAACGCTGGTCGCCGAGTCGCCATTCACCCGACGCGCACTCCGGCCTCTTCGCTTCGAGATCGGCGATCATTCCGATCACGTCGCGGATGCTGGCGGTATTCTCCGAGCCGCCGCCGATGTTGAAGGCTTCGCCGGCGAGAGCTTCGTGACGATCGCGCGCCAGCAGCAGCGCGCCGACGAGATCGTCGACAAACAGGAGGTCCCGCACCTGCCGCCCATCGCCGTAGATCGTGATCGGATCGCCATCCATGGCGCGGCGGAGGAAATGCGCAACCCAGCCCTGGTCCTCCGTCCCCATCTGGTGGGGGCCATAGACGCAGCTCATCCGGAAGACGACCGCCGGCAGCCCGAAGCTGCGGGCGTAATCAAGGACGTATTGGTCGGCCGCCCCCTTCGAGCATCCGTAGGGGCTCGCGAAATCCAGCGGCGCCGACTCGTCGATGCCGCGTTTCGAGAGCGGATCTCGCGGCGTGTAGCGGTCTTTCATTTCCTCGAGCGGGAGGTCGGCCATGCAGCCGTAGACTTTGTTGGTGGAGGTGAAGACGAGGGGCGCCCCGGGATTGGTCGTGCGCAGGGCCTCGAGCACGTTGAGGGTGCCGAGGGTGTTCGTTTCGAAGTCGAGGCGGGGATTTTCCAGGCTCGTGGTCACGGCCACCTGGGCGGCAAAATGGAAGACGGACGAAGCCTGCCGGACGATCTCGCGGACGGCGACGCTGTCCCGCACGTCCTTGCGGACGAGCCTCACGCGGTGGCCGTGCCGAGCCGAGAGCCAGCGGTAGTTCTGCTCCACGCCGGGGCGGGAAAAGTTATCGAAAAGCACGACCGACTCGCCGTCGCGGAGGAGGCGGTCCGCGAGATTCGTGCCGACGAATCCCGCGCCGCCGGTGATGACGACCTCCCGTTCACCGTTTTTCCAGGAAGGCATTTTCATGCCGCCAGCCCCCGGGCGAGGAGTTCGTTCGCGGCTTCGTCCACGCGGTCGTCGGCGGTCTGGTCCTCGAGCCACTCCGCGAGCTCGCGGATGCCGTCGCGGAATTTTACCTCCGGCTCGTAGCCGAGCACGGCGCGCGCGCGGGAAATGTCCGCGAAGCAGTTGCGGATGTCGCCGACCCGGTAGCGCTGGGTGATCTCCGGCCCGATGTGCGGCTTGCCGACGGCGGCGGCCATGGTCTCGGCGACTTCGCGCACGGAAAACGATTCGCCGCTTCCGACGTTGAAGGCCTGGCCGCTCGCCTCCGGCACCTCCAGCGCGAGGCGGCAGGCCCGCGCGACATCGCGGACGTTCACGAAATCGCGGCGCTGCCCGCCGTCCTCGTTGACGAGGGGCGCGTGGTTGTTCAACAGGCGGGAAGCGAAGATGGCGAGCACGCCGGTGTAGGGGTTCGAGAGGGACTGGCGGGTGCCGTAGATGTTGAAAAAGCGAAGGGCGACGGTCGGGATGCCATAGGCCGCGCCGACGTTGAGGCAGATTCGTTCCTGGTAATATTTCGAGAGGGCATACACCGAAGGAAGCGCGGGGCATTTGTCCTCGGCGGTCGGCAGCGGCGTGAGCGGCCGACCGTCCTGATCGAGCGGATCCCATTGGCGCGCCTTGAGCTGATCGAGCGTGCGGGCGCCGGGATCGACCTGCCGCCCGTCGGCCGCGCGACACGTGCCTTCGCCGTAGATGCTCATGCTGGAGGCCACGATCAATCGCTCGACCGGGCGCTTGGCCAGCGCCTCGAGCAGCACGGCGGCGCCCACGGCATTGACCCGCGTGTAGTGCTCGATCTCATACATGCTCTGGCCGACGCCGACGGCCGCGGCGAAATGATAGACGGCATCCACGCCCTCCAGCGCGCTCCAGGTGGTGTAGTGATCGGTGACGTCGGCGCGAATGAGCTCGACCTCCGGCGAAAGGTATTCCGGCCGGCTCGTCACCTCGCCATGCACCTGCGGGGACAAATTGTCCAAGGCGCGCACCTCGTAGCCTTTCTCCAGCAGCTCGTCCGCCAGATGAGATCCGACGAACCCCGCTCCTCCCGTGATCAGAATTTTTTTGCTCATGATTGTTTCGCGACCCATCTTCGGGACGCCGGGGAGTCTTCGGGGTCGAGGAACAAAGCTGTCGTCAGGGGAAACCCGATAAGGTCTGTAAGTCCAAAGAAGCTCAGCCGCAGGGGCGCGCCGGCCATCGAAAGGAACAAAGATGATGAACGCGGCCGAGCCCCTTGACTTCACTTTGGCCCCTCCGGCCACCATGAAAGCCGCCGTCATCGCCGCGCCGGGCGAGGTCCGGGTGGTGGAATGCGCCACGCCGCAACCGGGCGGCGGCCAGGTGCTCGTCGCCGTGCGGGCGTGCGGCGTCTGCGCCTCGAACCTTCCGCGCTGGGAGGGCCGGCCGTGGTTCGACTATCCCGCGGCGCCGGGCGAAATGGGGCACGAGGGAATCGGCCGCATCGCCGCGGTGGGACCGGGGGTGGCGAATTGGCGCGCGGGGGACCGCGTAAGCTTTTTATCGAATCACGCCTACGCGCAATACGATGTGGCGGACGCCGCGGCCATGGTGGCGACGCCTCCGGAGTGGGGGGACGACGGGCTGCCGGGCGAGCCGCTCGGCTGCGCGTGGAACATCTTCCGGCGCGCGGGGATCGCGGAGGGCGGCCAGGTCGCGGTGGTCGGCCTGGGCTTTCTCGGCATCCTGCTCGCCCAGCTGGCGCTCGGCGAAGGGGCGCGGGTCATCGCCGTCGGGCGCCGGCCGCCCGGCCGGATCGCGCGCGATGCGCTCGGGGCGGCCGACATCGTGACGGGAGACGACGCGGCGACGGTGCTCGCGGAAATTTCCGCGATGACCGCGGGGCGGCTCTGCGACGTGGTGATCGAGGCCACGGGAAAACAGGCCCCGCTGGATCTCGCGGCCGCGCTGACGCGGGAACGCGGGCGGCTCGTCATCGCCGGCTATCACCAGGACGGATCGCGGCAGGTGGACATGCAGATGTGGAATTGGCGCGGACTCGACGTGATCAACGCCCATGAGCGGGATCCCGCGGTCTACGTGGAGGGAATGCGGGGCGCGTTCGCCGCGATCCGGGCCGGCCGGTTCGACCCTCGCCCGCTGCTCACGCATCACCTCCGGCTCGATGAACTCGGTCTCGCCCTCGACCTTGCCCGGGATCGCCCGGCGGGATTTTTCAAAGCCATCGTTTACCCATGAAGACCACCGATCGTCCTCCGCTTCGAATCCGCCTGTTTTATCACTCCATCGTTTCCGATTGGAACAACGGGCACGCCCATTTTCTCCGGGGCTTCGTCGGCGAGCTGATCGCCCGCGGACACGACGTCGTCGTCTTCGAGCGCGAGGACGCGTGGAGCGTCGAGAACCTCGCGCGGGAATGCGGCCGGGAGCCCATCGCGCGATTTCACGCGCTGTTTCCAAATATCCGCGTCGAACGCTACCGCCGTCTCGAGCTGGAGGAGGCGCTGGCCGACGCCGATCTCGTGATCGCGCACGAATGGACCTCGCCCGAACTGATCGCGGCCCTCGGCGCGTTTCGCGCGAAGAACGAGCGGGTGCGCCTGCTCTTTCACGACACGCATCATCGCGCCGTCTCCGAACCGGAGGCGATGGCCCGCTACGACCTGCGGCACTACGACGGCGTGCTGGCCTTCGGCGATGTCCTGAGCCGCATCTACCTCGCGAAAGGCTGGGCGGCGCGCGTCTGGACCTGGCACGAGGCGGCGGACACCCGGATCTTCTTCCCGCGTGAAAACGTGACCAAGGACCTGGATCTCGTGTGGATCGGGAACTGGGGGGACGGGGAGCGGTCCGCCGAACTGAGCGAGTTTCTCATCGAACCCGTGCGGCGATTGGGACTGCGGGCTGCGGTCTTCGGCGTGCGGTATCCCGCCGCGGCGCTCGAGGCCTTGCAGCGCGCGGGGATCGCCTACGGCGGGTGGCTGCCGAACGTGGACGCGCCCGGGCTTTTCGCGCGCGCCCGGGTCACGGTGCATGTTCCGCGCCGTCCGTATGCGCGTTTGCTGCCGGGCATCCCGACCATCCGGCCGTTCGAGGCGATGGCGTGCGGCCTGCCGTTGGTTTCCGGGCCGTGGCGGGACGAGGAGCATTTGTTCGAGCCCGGGGAGGATTATCTCGTGGCCGCAGACGGCGCCGAGATGGAGGCGCACCTGCGCTCGGTGCTGGCCGACGCGGAGCAGGCCGAGACTTTGGCGGAGCGGGGCCTGCGGGCGATTCGCGCCCGGCACAGCTGCGCGCATCGGGTGGATGAACTGCTCCTGATTTGCGACGAACTCGCGGTCGGCGCGGCGGCGGCAATCTCGTGAACGAACCGCTTTGTATCGGCATCATCGGCACGGGCTGGCCGGCGCTGCAGCACAGCCGCGCCTCGCGGCACGTCGACGGCCTCCCGCTGGTGGCGGCGTGCGACGCCGACGCGGAGCGGCGCGAGCGCTTCGCCGCGGAATTCGCGCCGAAGCGCGTCTTTGCAGGGACCGACGAGCTTTTGGCCGAGGGCGAAGTCGATGCCGTCATCGTGTGCCTGCCTAATTTTCTTCATTTCCCCGTGACCATGGCCGCCCTCGCGGCCGGCAAGCACGTGCTCTGCGAGAAGCCTCCGACGTTGCGCCTCGCCGAGGTCGAGACCATCCGCGACGAGGCGCGCCGGCGCGGATTGACCTACGCGTTCGGGCGGCAGTTCCGGTTCGAGAGCGGCATGATCGCGGCGCGGGAGGCGGTGCGGTCCGGGCGGCTGGGGCGGGTTTATTTCGGCCGCGGCCAATGGCTGCGCCTGCGCGGCACGCCGGGCGGCGTGGGGGGATGGTTCACCGACCAGGCGCGTTCCGGGGGCGGCGCGATCATCGACCTGGGCGTGCACAGTCTCGACGCCGTTTGGTATCTGGCGGGCTGCCCCCGCCTTCTGAGCGTGACGGCGCACACGGGCTCGTATTTTCCCGGTTGCGGCGACGTGGAGGACACGGGTTTCGCGTTTTTGCGCTTCGAGGGAGGATTGATCGTCTCGCTGGAGATCGCGTGGTCCATGAATTTTGGAAGCGACGGCGCGGAGGCGAGCGAGTGGTGGGGGCTCGAGGCGGCGCACACCCGGCTGCACGGCGATGCGGCGACGCTGCAGATTTCGCCCCCGATGCTTTTCCGGGGTGACGGCGGATCGCTGCCGATCGGGCCGCGCGAGCCCGATCGTTACGAGTCGCTCCCTTCTCCGCAGCCCGCCTTCGCGCGGCAGCTGGAGGATTTCGCCCGCGCGATTCGGACCGGGTCCGCGCCGACCAACGACGTCGATCAAGCCGTCGAGCTCATGAAGATGATCGACGGCATCTACGAATCCAGCGCCCGTGGCCGCGAGGTGCGATCCGATGAACGAGGCTAGCGGCGAGCTCCATCTGGTGCGTCACGGCGAAACCGCGTGGACCACGGCGCATCGCCACAACGGTCGCACGGATCTTCCGCTCAACGAGCGCGGGCGGGCAAAGGCAGCGGGGTTGAGGCCGATGCTTGGGGGGTTGGATTTCGAGCACGTGTTCTGCTCGCCACTTCGACGCGCGCTCGAAACGAGCGCACTCGCTTTTCCGCATCGCGCGGCCGTGGTCTGCCAGGAGTTGACGGAATGGGATTACGGGGATTTCGAGGGTCTTACCGTGGAACAGATTCGTCGGACGGACGCGAGCTGGACGCCCTGGACGCATGGCTTCCCCGGGGGTGAGACGCTGGAGCAGGTCACGATGCGGGCGGAGGAATTCCTGCGGCGGGTAAGCGGATGCGGCGGCCGCGTGCTGGTTTTCTCGCACGGGCATCTGCTGAGGATCCTCGCCGCCCGCCGCCTGGATTTTCCGGCCATGGCGGCAAGCCGGCTGGCGCTGGATCCGGCGGCAACCTGCGTGATCGGCGTCGAATACGAAAGGGCGGCAATCCGATCCTGGAATCGCGTGGCGCACGGGTGAGGGAAGCCGGCCAAATCGGGACGCATCGGAGGCGTTGACCACCAGGTTGGGAAGCGCCGGTCGAAGTCGACCGCGGTTTCCGTGAATCCTCGGAAAAAAAGGCCCGAGATCGATTTGAGCCGGATTCAAGAGGAAGTGCTCGAGGAGGGACTCGAACCCACATTCCTCGCGGAACCAGATCCTAAGTCTGGCGCGTCTGCCAATTTCGCCACTCGAGCTCGAAAGTTCCTTCGCGTTGTTCCGGATGAAACGACGGGCGACGTTCTTCCCCGCCGCCCGTCCCCGCAAGCGGATTCTGCTCCGACGATCCGGCGAGGTTCATTCCGCCGACCAGATGCGGGTCGGCGGCGGGACGACCGAAAGCGGCGAGACCGCGAAGATGGCAGGCAAATCCGCCCAGCAGGCGGCCCTCCAGCCGGCTGTTCGTCACCACGCAGGGCGAGGCGACCCACGCCACCGTCGCTCCGCAAGCTTCCAGCGAGCGGACCATGGCGACGTCTTCGTGCGCGGCCATCGGCGAAAAACCACCGGCCCGGCGATAAGCCTCCGCGCTCATTCCGAGATTCGCGCCGTGGATGTGGCGATGCCCGTCGCGGGCTTGGTAGCGTCGAAGGTAGCGCCGCTTCACGACGGGAGGGTGCGGGCTCCAATCCTTCACGGAAACGATGCCGCAAACCGCGTCCGTTCCGGGCGCAAGTTGCCGCGACAACCAGTCCGACGGCACCTCGGAGTCCGCGTCGGTGAAGGCAAGCCAGCGCGCTCCCGCGTCGAGGGCATCCCGCGCGCCGCGGGCCCGGGCCAGCCCCACGTTCTTCGCCTCGGACCGCACGACATGAATGTCGAAATCCCGGGCGATCCGATCCGAGGCATCCGTGCAAGCGTCCAGCACCGCGATGATTCGAACCTCCTCCCCGCCCAGACCCGGATCGCGCGCGGCCGCTTTCAAAGCGGTCAGGCAGGCCGGAAGCAGTTCTTCCTCGTTGTGCGCGGGAACGATGACGCCGATCATCGCAGGCCCTCCTTCTCGGCGACCGAGCGACCGTCTTCCGCCCACAGATCGAGGACGAAATCATCCTCCCGGTGGTGAGCGATTTTTTTCCAGGAGAGGGATTCGGTCATGATCTCGTGAGCTTTGTCTCCGGTGATCGCACAGCCCTCGATGGGCGGACGCCAGTGACAGGCCGCAAAGTGGCCGCCCGCCCGCAGGGTGGGGATCAATCGTCGGCAAAGCTCCTGCAGCAGGCGCGCGTCGAGATAATACGCCATCTCGCCGAGGACGATCAGGTCGAAGGTTTCCGCCGGCCAATGATCGGGCACCCAGAATTGCGCGACCTCGATCGAAGGGAATTCCTTCAACCTTTCCTTGGCCGCCCGCACCGCGACCGGGTTTCCGTCGCTCGCCAGGAGTTTCCGGCAGAGCGGCGCGAAGGCGGCGGCGAGCTCGCCGTTCGAGCAACCCATCTCCCAGGCGCTCTCGTAATGTTCCCGCGGGAGAATGGCCTGCAGCAGGGCCCGCTTGCGGCGTTCATACCAGCGGGTGCGAAAGCCCCACGGGTCGTCGGTGGTCCGGTAATAGGCGTCGAAAGTGGCCGCGTGCGCGCTCATCGGAAATAGATCTCCCAAGGCCGGGTGAACCGCTCCAGGGTCGCGTCCGTCAGGATGGCGGGAGCCCCTTCGCGCGGCCGCAATTGACTTTCGAAGGCAGCGATGGCGGCGGCCTTGGCCCGGAGCCGGGACTCGTCGACGGGAAAACGAACCGCGTTTTTCCACGGCATCGGCGTATCCTTCGGGCGCGACCAGTGCCAGCCCCAGATCGGAGTCTCGAGCGTGGCAAAACCGACGCGGGCCCTGGCGGCCAGCGCCGCGCGGGTGACGGATTCGTGGTCGGGATGGCCGTCCCATCGCCAGGGCGTGATGACGACATCCGTGCGTTGAAAACGGCGGGAAAACTCCCTCTGCAGGAGACCCTCGAAATCTCCGAGCTTTCCATCCGGCAGGCCGAGTCGCTGCACGTCCGCGTCGACTCGCAGGCGACGCAAAGCCTCCATCGTCTCCCCGGGCCGGGTGCGGCGCAGATCGTCGGGGCTGAGGGTCGCCTCGGGGCCGTGGCTGGCTTCGCCGTCCGAGATGGCGATCACGGTCACGGTGCGGCCCGATGCGAACGCCGCGCCGACAAGGGCGGCGCAGGGAAGGATCTCGTCGTCCGGGTGCGGCGCGCAGACGACCAGCCGCGAGCCGACGGGCACGAGCGATTCCAATTCGACGACGGGCAGGGTGTTCAGGTTGGCGCAACCCCGCCATTCGTCTTCGGAGGTGCCGGCTCCGTGGATCAGCCGCTCCATCACCAGAGCCGGTCGAGGTCGTTCCCCGCCAGACTTTCGCCCAGCGCCGCAAGGTCTCTCTCGGCGTGGCTCTGGCGGAGAAAAATTTCGAGGTCGGCCACGCGCCGGGCGTGCGCCCGATCCAGGCAGAGGGGCGCCGCGCCGAGCGCGCGGCCCGTCCGCTCGACGGCCTGGGTGGCCGCGAACTCCACCGCGGCGCGGAGGGTGCGGGCTCGGCCGGAAGCATCGGCGCGAGGATGCGCATCGATCCATGCGGCCGTCGCGACGAGCAGGGCCCGGGCCGCCTCGAGGTGGGCGTGGATCGCGCCCAGATGCGCGGCGCAGTGCGGGTCGCCTTTCGCGCGAGGCGCATCCGCGAGGTCGCCGACGACGGCAATCGCCCCGCCATACCAGACCGCGGCGATGCCCGCGCCGCCCTGCCAGAATCCCGGCCGGTTCAAATAAACATCCCCGATTCCCACCGGGCGGGCCGAAACCCGATCGAAGGTGACGGTCCTCGTCTCCGCGGCGGCGATCCCGGCGCTCGCCCATTCGGCCGGCGGTAACGCGACGCCGTCTTCATGCAGGTCTACCCGCACCAAGACACTGCCGCCGTCGGGGGTTTTCGCCGTCAGCAACCCCTCGTCCACGATGGCCGCGCCCGAGCACCACGACTTGGTCCCGGTCAGCCGCGAGGTTGCGGGGTCGAAGATCAACGGGCGACGCGGGTTCTCGGCCGCCCAAACCGCGAGCAGCGAGCCGGCGGAAAGCGGTTCGCCGACTTCCCGAAGGATCGCGCGCGCGTCCGCGTGGCTTTCGAAAACTTTTGCCAACGAAAGGTCGATCGTTCCCACGATGGCCAACGACCGCCATCGGTCCGCGGTGAACCCTTCGCCCGGGGAGGGCAAATCGTCCGCCCCATTGCGCATCAGCGCCCGCATTCCTCGCTCCACGTCCGAAACCTTGGAGAACGATTCCGGAAGAATCGCTCGGAGGGAGATGGCGGAGAGGGTAAACGAACCGCCGCGAGCCCCGGCGTTCAAGGGCGGAGCGGCGACCGGCGAGTCCATGCCGGAGGACTACGGGACGTTTTCCGCCAACGCCGTCCCGGCGCCGCTCCGGGCGTCCGCCAACTCTTTCGCCTTCATCACGCCCAGAACGAGCAAGGTCGGACGAACCAGGAAGAGAACGATCCGAAGAGCCGTGAAAAGCAGGGCAAAGATGGGAAGGCGAGAAAGCACGAACCCGGCGGCCACCGCCGCGCCGACCGAAGGGAGCGGAGCAGAGCGGATTTTTTCCTCGTAGGTCGATTTCGTGGAAAGATCGGTCGCGTCCATGTCAGGAGAGGTGAAGCTTGCGTTGCAACTCCTTGAGGAAGGAAGGAAGACCGGTCGAATCCGCGACGGACTGCACCTGCTTCTGGCTCGGAAGCTTGGCGTAGGCTTCGTCGAGCCACCCGCGGACGACTTCGGACTTCGTCGGCTCCTCGCGCGAGGGCTTGAGAAGCGCCCCGAGCACGCCACCGAGCACGACCGCGCCCGCGACCGCCACCCAGGGATTCGCGCGGATGTAATCGGAGGTCGCTTCGAGGGCCGTTCCGGCTTTTGCCCTCGTTTGTTCCAGGGCCTCCTGGCCGCCTTGTTTGAGATCGTCGATCACCGGTGAGATTTCGTCTTCGAATTCAGCATTCATCGTGAAGAGGAATCGCCGGAGAGGCCGTCGCCGGCCTTGTTAATTTTTCGCCGGGGGCTGGGGAACCCGGATGAATTTCGAGGGGTCGTATCCGAGAGCGGCAAAGCGGTCCATGACGCGACGCCAGGTCCGGTCGGGGAGGCGGGTCTCCCGCGCCAGGACCCAGCCGAATTTTTTGGACGGGTGGGCGACGGCCGCCCAGGAGTAGTCGGGCGCCACGTCCACGACGATGTAGCTGGCCGCGAAGAGCGGAAAGAGCTTCATCTTCCAGACCGCGTGGCTCGGATCGTCCAGGACGCGGCCCCGGAACGCGTGGGTTCGAACGGGAGCGGAGAACCGCTGGTCGCGCCATTTGAAGACGGCATCGATCCGGTCGGATCCTTCGAGGGAATAGCTTTCTGTCGCGTCGACGAATTTCCGTTCCACCGGGTTGTCCATGCAGGCAAGGACCCGCCAGGTGCCCATGTAACGAGCGAGCTCGATGTTCCGGGGGACGATGGGCGGCGGACTCGCGCAACCAGCCAGGCCGAGAAGCACCGCGGCGATGAGGACGCGGGGAAGGTTCATTCGCCGAGGGCCACGCGGGGGCCGCCTGAGGTCGGCCGGAGGTTTCCTTCGCGGTCGCGTTCGAAGCCGTGATCCAGGCCGAGAACGATGGCGTTGTTTTTCACCGCGCCGCGATCCGCCGCGATCCGAAGGGTGGCCGGATTCCAGGCGGACAGCCACCACCGCGCCCGGCCGGCGTCGGCGCGCTGCCGGCCAAAGGAAATGCGCAGGTTGCCCGCGGCCTTTTCCCCGCCGTCCATGTCGAGGCCGTAGAGGGCGGCAATCTGTTCGCGCTCGGTGAGGAAGCCGGCAAAGAAGGCGCGCAGCCGGATCCGTTCCGCGCGTTCCGTCGCCTTGCCGCCCCGCAGCCCGAGCTGGATGCCGGACGGATTTTCCAGGGAGCCATAGACGCGCAACTCCACCGCGTCGTTCATCGTGAACACCACGCAAGGAACGCCCGCGAAGGTCCCGGCCGGATCGCGATCGGTGGAGACAAGGCGAAGGTGCCGAACGTTTTCGTTGGTCCGCAGGTCGTTCAGGATCGCGTTCCACGGCGGGAGACATTGACTGGAGGCGGCGAAATAAGCGCCGGTCGTCGCCGTGTCGTCGATGCGACGAATGAGCTGCCGGTCGAGATGGAAGCTCTCGGCGCCGCGGCGAAGCGTCACGAAGTCCGCGTTGCCCCGGGTGATCAAGCCGTCCATTTCCCGGCCGTTCTTGAAGATCACGCGGTCCGGTCCGGTGCGGGCGGCTGCGACCCCGATGGACGTCGCGATGGCGGCGACGACCAAAAAACAGGGGCGGCGCGATTGCACTGGCGACGGCATGATGGATGACATTTCAGGAACGGTTCGCGGGCGACCGCCGGACTGGAGCTCAAAAATCGCCGCCGCGACATCCGGCTTGTCCCTGTTTGCATTATCAGCCTGCATTTCCCCGCCCGCGGCGGAGTTGGCTTCGCCCGGGCGGGCGGTGGTGTCGACGGGCCCCTTTTGGTGGGGGACGGCGACGTCCAGTTATCAGAACGAGGATCGGGGGGTAACCGCCTCGTCGCCGGGATATTTCGAGACGGATTGGGATGTCTATGGCCGGCAGGGTCGGGCCCCGGAAAGGGGCGATTTCGCGACGCGGTCCTGGACGCATTTCGACCGCGACGTGCGCGCGTTGCGCGAGCTCGGGGTGAATCATTTTCGCTTCTCGGTGGAGTGGGCGCGGGTCGAGCCGCAGCCGGGCCGGATCAACCAGGCCGCCATCGACGGCTACGTGGCGATGGCTCGAAAATTGAAGGCGGCCGGGATCGAACCGATCGTGACGCTTTGGCATTTCACCTTCCCCGCGTGGCTTTATCACGACGGAGACGCCGCGAGGGCGAACTACCTTGATCCCCGCATCGAGTCGGCGTGGCGGGCGCACGTCACCCGCATGGTCGGGGCGCTTCGGCCTCATGTCCGGGTTTTCGTCCCCGAGAACGAGCCCAACGGCGAACTGCAGCTCGCCTACCTCGGCGGGCATTTTCCGCCCGGGAAACTCCTTGCGATGGGCTCCTACAAGAAGGCGATGGGCGTTTCGATCCGCATGTTCCGGGACGCGGCGGAAATCATCCATCGATCCCGGCCCGACGCGCTGGTCATGGGCATTTACGCGTTGCCGCATTGGCGAAGAAACTGGACGCAGGATCCCACCGGCGCCGTTTTCAACGCGATGGCTCGTTTGAATTACGACCATCTCGACCAGGTCCATGACGTCTGCGACCTGATCGGCGTGAACTATTATTTCGTGCAAGACGCCGACATCGTGCGCTTCCTGACGCATCGCGGCGAGATCGGCTGGAAATACACGCAGCTCGGTTGGGAAATCGACGCCGAGGGGCTCTACGACGTGCTCAACCAGGCCTACCAGAGATACGGTCAGCCGCTGGTTGTCACCGAAAACGGGCTCGCGACGATCAGCGAGCAAAAGAAAATCCGCTACTTGCGGGAGCACATCAACCAGATGCGCCGCGCGATTGCGGATGGCGTGGACGTGCGCGGGTACTTTCCCTGGACGCTGGTGGACAACTACGAGTGGCGGGAGGGTTGGCGCGCGAGCTTCGGCCTGACCTACCTCCAGGCCGGGGACCGCAATCTCACCTTGGGCGTGTCCGGGAAATGGTTTGCCGATTTCATCGCAAGCCACCCGCGGCCTTGAGCGGGAACGGGGGTCAGACGGCGAGGAGTTCCTGCATCCGCCGGGCGAATTCCGGGCCGACCGCCTTCTCCTCGTGCTTGAAGTAGATGAAGACCTCGTCCCAGGCTTGCGCGCGGATCCATTCCGCCCATCGCGCGAGCCGGGCGGCATCGTAGTCTTCCCGTCGCAGGCGAAGATAGCCGAACGAAGTGGTGGCGGTCGGCGGGGTGGCGAGTTCCGCGCTCTCCGCCACGCACAAGGCGGCGTTTCGTTCCCGCAGGAGAGCGAAGACATCCTCCGTGAACCACGATTCGTGTCGGAACTCGAAGGCGGCGCGCATCGCCGGAGGCAGGATTTCCAAGAAGTCCTCGAGGACGGGCAAATCGCGGCGGTGCGTGGCCGGAAGTTGGAAAAGGATCGCTCCCATCTTTTCCTTCAGGCCGCTCGTGACGCGCCAGAAGAACTCGATGATCTCCCGGCAATCCCGCAGCTTCGCGACATGCGTGATCTTTTGCGGAGCCTTGAGGCTGAAGAAAAAACCGGGCGGGGTTTTTTCGCGCCAATTTTCGATCGTGTTCTCGCTGGGAATTCGTCGGAACGAGTAATGACTCTCCGTCGTCGAAAAACGCCCGGTGTAGAAGCCGAGCATTTTGGCGGTCGACAGATTTTCCGGATAAAATTTCCCGCGCCATTCCGGATATTGAAAACCCGACGTGCCAATCCTGACTTCCATCCGGTCGAGGCCGGAGATCACGGGCGCCGGGGCGGAGTTGGGAACGAATTCGGCTGTGAGCCCGTGAATTCCTCCTGCGGGGCATCCATCTGTTCCTTTTCCGCGCGAGGGAGGCGTTTCCGGGAGCCCGAACGGGGGCCGGCGGTGTTTGGCAGGAACGCCAGAAAAAGGACGCCCAGCACGACGAGTCCGACGAGAAAGAAGACGTAGCCCATGCCTTCATTCGAATCTGGGCGCCACGTTCGGGGCGGGGAAGCCCCTGAGCGAGGTCTCAGGCGAACGTCCGGCACCGCCGCGAAACGGGGCCGCCGCGATTTTCGGTCACATGAAAGCCACCGTTTTCCACAAGCCGGGTGATGTGCGCGTCGAGACCGTTCCCGATCCCACCATCCGCGACTCGCAGGATGTGATCCTTCGCGTCACCTCGACTGCGATCTGCGGATCGGACCTGCACATTTACAACGGCTTCCTCCCGCAGAAGCGCCCGATGGTTCTTGGCCACGAATTCATGGGCGTCGTCGAGGAAACCGGCCGCGAGGTGACGTCGGTGCGGAAAGGCGACCGCGTCATCATTCCGTTTCCGATCGCGTGCGGGCATTGCTTTTTCTGCCGCCACGAGTTGCCGGGACATTGCGAGGAATCGAACGCGGAGAAATACGGGCCCGACGGCGGATTGCTCGACCAGAAGGGCGGCGCGCTGTTTGGCTACACCGATCTTTACGGCGGCTACGACGGCGGCCAGGCCGAGTATGTCCGCGTGCCCTACGCGAACTTCGGCCCGCGTAAGGCGCCCGAGCCATTCAGCGACGATCAGCTTCTTTTCCTGACCGATATTTTTCCCACCGGCTACTGCGGCGTGAAATGGGCGGACGTTCAGCCCGGCGACACCGTCGTCGTCTTCGGGTGCGGTCCGGTCGGCCTCATGGCGCAAAAGGTCGCGTGGATCTTCGGCGCGAAGCGCGTGATCGGCGTCGATATCGAGGACTACCGGCTGGCCATGGCGGCAAAGTCGGCGAAGTCGGAGACGCTGAATCCCAAGACGACCGACGTGGTGGAGGCGATCCGCCAGATGACGGATGGGCGCGGGGCGGATGTCTGCATCGACGCCGTCGGCATGGAGGCGGATCGTTCGTTGATCGATAAACTCAGCAATATCGTCCACGCGCAGGCGGGCAGCACGAAGGTCCTGGAGACGGCGATCACGGCGGTGCGGCGCGGCGGGCACGTCAGCGTCGTGGGCGTCTACGGACTGCCCTACGACAACTTTCCGCTCGGGCAGATCTTCGACAAGGGCATCCACATGCATTTTGGGCAGGCGACGGTCCAGCCGATCATCGACGAGTTGATCCAGTGGGTCGAGGAGGGAAGGATCCAGCTCGACGACATCATCACGCACCGCCTTCCGCTCGCCGAGGCGGCGCACGGTTACGAGATCTTCGGTAAAAAGCAGGACAACTGCGTGAAGGTCGTCCTGCAACCGTGATTTCGTTTCACGCGGCTGGATGTTTCGCGCGGGAACGCGGGTGATCGTCGTGACGTCGAAAACAAAATCATGCCCGAGTTAGCCGAGGTCGATCTCGCGCGCCGGTCGTGGGACGTGGGAATCGGCGACCCGGTGCTCGAGGTGGTTCTGCCGAGACCGGGCGTGCGCATGCTGCGGGGAACCGACGCAAACGCCCTGCAAACGGGGATCGCGGGCCAGCCGTTCACGCACTCGGAAGCCAATGGGAAGCAGATGCTTTTTCGCTTCGGAACGAAGCAGGATCGTTGGTTGGGCGTGCATCTGGGGATGGAAGGCGACTTGCGGGTGGAGCCCGCGGAATTCGAGCTTCGCAAGCACGATTACCTCGTCCTGCGGCAGGCAAAACGCTCGCTCGTCTTCCATGATACGCGGCTGTTCGGGCGGCTTCTTTACCACCGCGGCGAGGACGTCCCCGCGTGGTGGGCGAGATTGCCGCCGTCGATTCTGTCGAAGGATTTCACCCGCGAGGCCGTCGCCGCGTTTTTACTCCGTCGCAAACGCACCGAGCTCAAGCCGCTCCTGCTGATGCAGGAGCGCTTTCCCGGCGTGGGCAACTGGATGGCGGACGAGATCCTCTGGCGCGCGGGTCTGCATCCCTCCCGGCGGGGTGGGGAGCTGGGCGGCGAGGAAATCACCGGGCTCCACCGCGGCGTGCGGCGGGTGTGCAAGCTCGCGATCGAGACGATCGACGCCGATTGGGGCTACCCGGAGACGTGGCTGTTTTCCCACCGGTGGAAGAAAGGCGGATCGTGCCCGCGATGCCGGGCCTCGCTCCAGCACGCGGAGATCGGCGGCCGGACGACCTGCTGGTGCCCGCGCTGCCAGCCGAAATGAAGCGGGCTACTTTTTCGCCGCGATGCGCCAGATGATGCCGTGGCCGTCGTCGCTCATGAGCAGCGCGCCGTCCTTCGCCACGGCGAGGCCCACGGGGCGGCCCCAGACGTCGCCGTCGGGCGTGACGAAGCCGGTGACGAAATCCTCGTAGACGCCGTGCGGCTTGCCGTGATCGAGCGGCACGCGCACGACCTTGTAGCCGGTGCGGGTCGCGCGGTTCCAGGAGCCGTGGAAGGCCGCGAACGCGTCGTGGCGATAGGCGGCGGGGAATCGATCGCCGGTGTAGAAAACCAGGTTGAGCGAGGCGGAATGGGCCTGCACGGGCACGTCGGGCACGAGCACCTTGCCCGCGAGCCCGGCGTGCGGATCGTCCCGGTGGCGCGGATCGGGGTTCGCGCCAAGGTAGAAATACGGCCAGCCGTAGAAGCCGCCTTCCTCGACGCGGGTGATGTAATCCGGCACGAGGTCGTCGCCGAGGCCGTCACGTTCGTTCACCGAGGCCCACAGATCGCCGGTCTCCGGATGGATCGCGATGCCCACGGGATTGCGGATGCCGGAGGCGTAGGTCTTCTTGTCCGAGCCGTCGGCATTCATCACGAAGACCCGGGCGCGGGCGTCCTCGATCGGGTTGTGGTCCTCGTCGACGTTCGACAGCGAGCCGATGGACACGAACAGCTTGCGGCCATCCTTCGAGAACGCGATGTCGCGCGTCCAATGGCCGCCGCCCGTGAGCCGGCCGCCCGCGGAGAGGCTCGTGATGGGCTCCGCGGGTCCGGTCGCCTTCACGTCGCCATTCTTGTAGGGGAAGCGCACGACGCCGCCGGTGTCCGCGACGTAAACGTATTTCGGGTCCGCCCCGGGCGGATAGAACGCAACGCCAAAGGGTTGCTTGCGCCCGCGGGCAAAGAGCTCGTTGGTCTCGGGTTTGCCGTCGCCGTCGGCATCGCGGAGCACGCGGATCTCGCCCGCCTCGCTCTCGCTGACGAAGATGTCGCCGTTCGGGGCGGTCTCGAGATGGCGGGGATTTTTGAAGCCCGCGGCATACTCGGTGATCTCGAATCCCGCGGGAACTTGGGGCATCGCTCCAGCCGGTCGGCCGACGACGTGGGGGCCGTTGCGGGCGGATTCCGTGGCGAAGGCCGAAGGCAGCCGCTTGACGTCGATGTGGTGCCGCACGCCCGGCGCGGAGGATTTCCAATCCCCGTTGGGTCCCTCGCCTTCGAGCGGTTTTTCTTCCGCGGCGCCCGCGTGGGAGAGGGAGACGAGAAAAAGCGCGCCGAGCGCGAGCGAGGGGAGCGGGTGCATCCTGTTACGATTCTCCGCCGGAGAATTACTGCAATCGAAATCCGGGCGGTCCCGACGCCTTTACCGAAAGCCCGAGCGCCGGTCCGGCCGGGCGCGCATGGCGAAAGCCGGCCAGCGGCATCGTGAGATCGAGGCCGCGCGTGAGCGCGAGGTATTTGAACTGCGTGCCCATCGTCTCGGGGTGGAGCAGGGTTTTCAGCGCGCGCAGATCGGCGTCGCGCCGATCGGAGGGGGGATCTTTTTCCATCGCGAGAAGCAGGGGCGTCGCGGCCCCGACCAGGAAGTGATATTGGTCCGCAAAGCCCGCGAGATCGAGGCCGGCGGCGAGACCCGACTCCGCGAGGGCCGTGAAATCGACGTGGGCGGTGAGGTCTTTTTCGCCGGGCGCTTCCAGCGGATCGTCGTCGCGGCGGTGGGCCCGGTAACACGAAAGCGTGCCCTGCGCGCGCCACGGCGCATAAAGCTGCTCCCGCGGGAACCCGTAATCGACGATGAGCATGGCTCCGCGGATCAGTTTGCCGGCGACGGTGGAAATCCACGCCGCGGCCCCGGGGCGGGTCTCCGCGAGGTAGGGCTCGGGCGCCGGCTCCGGCAGGACCGATGGCGTCTCGACCATGGCCTGGTCGTCGAATACCAGCGCGCCGTCCCGCGCCGCGACGTGACGCTCGCGCCACGCGCCATCGTGCCGGGCGAAAAGGCGCACGGGCAGGGCGTCGGCGTATTCGTTGGTGAAGTGCGCGCCGACGAAAGGCGGCATCGCCTCCAGCGAATCGAACGAGCGCACCCGTCCGGAATAGGCCGCGAGCGTGGCGCGCTGCGCCTGCGCGAGCGCGGGGAACGGCTCGACGAGCGTGATCCTCACGGCGCCGGCGCAATCGGGGTGGCCCTCGCTCAAGGCGTCGAGCACGTCGGCGGCGAGCCGGCCGTCGTTGGCGCCTTGTTCGACGAAATCGAAGGGCGCCGGACGGCCGAGGCGCTCCCAGATTTCCGCCGCCTGCGCCGCGACGACGCGGCCGAACATCCGGCCGACGCTCACGTTCGTGTAAAAATCTCCCCCGCGTCCCACGCGGGCGCGGCCCGAGGCGTAGTAGCCGTCCGCGGCATCGAACAAGGCCCGCGCCATGTAGCGGTCGAAGCGCATCGGGCCGTGCGCGGCGATTTCCTCGACGAGGCGGGGGGCGAGGCCGGATGACGTCACTCGGTCGTGACTTCGCGGACGACGATGTTCACCCAGCCGTCGGAGCTTTGCCTCACGTTCGTGATGAGGAACGGGCGATCGCCACCGCGCGACACCGCGCTGCCCTGCTGGGGCGACCGGCTGTTCGCAGGGTATTGCACGACGATGCGGGTCTTCGCCGCGCCATCCGGATCGGACGCCGCGCTGCGCATGACGGCGCTGTTGCCCACGGCGGCCGTGACGGTGAAGTCGCCGCGCAAATACAGCCGTTCGCCGGTCAAATCGGCGGGCGAAAGAGCGCGCGCGGCCTTCATGCCGACGAGGCGGCCGCGCGGCATCTGGCTCGGTTTGTAGGTCGGCCATTTCCCGCTGGTCGTCGTGGCGACGGCGGAGGCGGCGTTGAAGGGCTTCCGCGTGACCTCGGCGCCGACTTCGCCCGGCGGGGCGACGACCGGCGGCGCGGAGCCGTCGACGGGCAGCGCGCGCGCGACGGGCGGCTCGACCGCGGGCGGCGTCGTGTCGGGCGCGGCGATCGTCGGCGCCGCGCCATCCTGGACCGCGCGAGCGATGGGGGGCGAGGGGAGTTGGCCGCCGGCGGTGACCGCCGGGCGGACGGGCATCAGCTCGTTGGCGGCGGGGGTGACGTTTCCGTTCGGGTTGGCCAGCTTGCGGCGGTACGCGGCGAAACGTTCGTCCGCCTCGGCGAGACGTGCCTTCGAGAGAATCGGAAGGCCGGCCTCGACGTTGAGCGTGGGCGGAGGCTGGAGCGAGAAGGAGCCGGGCCCCTGGGTGGAACTGTAATCGGGATATTGGATCGGGATGGTCGTGAATTTCAGCCGGCCGTCGGGCATCCTTTCGATGTGAATGATCGGCGCCAGGTCGAGGCTGCGCTGCACGGTGATCTTGATGCCGGTCAGGAGGGTGCGATGGAGCTGGGCGACCGCGCCTTCGTCGGTCGGGAAGACCTCCTCGATGAGGACCTGGGGAACCTCGGAATCCTGCGCGAGGACGACGACGCCGGAAGCGAAGAAATCGGTTTTCGTGAGCTGGTAGGAGTCGAGGATGTCGAAGCGGCCGGTGGCGTAGGGCACGAGCCCGGAGTTCCCGGCGTAGTTCCGGATGTAGGCCCGCAGCAGCAGCGCGCTTTCCTTCCGCAGCTGGTGATCGGACATCGGGCCGTAGCGGCCGAGGAGTTTTTTCGCGTCAAGGAATTCTCCCTTCGGCGCGGCGGTCTCCGAGAAACGCCTGGGCGCCTCGAGTTTCTTGAACTTGTGAAGGACCGCGTAGCCGAGCGACTCCTCGGGGTGGCCGAAGATGTAGAGCGTGCCCATCCAGCACACCGCGACGAGGCCGATGAGCAGGAGGATGAAAACCGTCCAGCCGAACAGCCCGTCGCCACGGCTCTTCGGCTTCGCGTCGAGGTCGTCGAAGCCGCGCGCGGAGCGCCGACGCGGGGAGGGGCGGGAGCGTGGAAAAAGCTCGGCCATCAGCGGGTCGGGGCGGCCGCGACGGCGGGCTCGAAGGACGTTCCGCAGCCGCAGTGGCGGACCGCGCGCGGATTGACGACGCGGAAACCGGCCCCGGCGAGATCGTCGACGTAATCGAGGGTGCAGCCGTCGAAGTGATCGCGGCTGGAGGAGTCGACGAAGACCCGCGCGCCGTGCGCCTCGAAGGTTTCGTCGCCCTCGTGTTTTTCGCCCAGCGTCATGTCGTATTGCAGGCCGGCGCAGCCGCCGCGCTCGACCGAAAGACGCAGCGCCTGCGGGGCGGGCAACGCGCGCTCGGCCGCGAGGCTTCGCAGTTGTTCCGCGGCGCTTTCGGTAATATGAAGCATACCGCAGTTCTATGAGTGGTCAGGCCCGAAGTCAAATGATGCGAAGAAACGCGCCCGCCGCCGTTTAAGCGATGGGACGCATTCGTTTGCTGCCCGCCGAAGTCGCGAGCCAGGTCGCGGCGGGCGAGGTCGTCGAGCGACCGGCCTCCGTGCTGAAGGAACTCGTGGAAAACAGCCTCGACGCCGGGGCGACCCGCATCGACGTGGAATACCACCGCGGCGGGGACAAATTCCTCGCGGTGACCGACGACGGCCGCGGCATGGACCGCGAGGACGCCCTGCTTTGCCTGGAGCGCCATGCGACGAGCAAGATCCGCACCGGGCGCGATCTGGCGACGGTCGGGACGTTCGGCTTCCGCGGCGAGGCGGTGCCGAGCATCGCGAGCGTGTCGCGCTTCCGGCTCGTCACGCGCGAGGCGGCCGCGGCCGCGGGCACGGAGATCGTCGTGAATGGCGGGAAGGTCGAGACCGTGCGCGACAGCGGGGAGGCGGCCGGCACGCGCATCGAGGTGCGCTCGCTGTTTTTCAACCTGCCGGCGCGGCGGAAATTCCTGCGCGGAGAGCGGACCGAGGCCGCCCATCTCGACCACCATTTCCAGGTGCTTGCGCTCGCCCACCCGGCGCTTCGTTTCTCGCTCTCGCGCGATGGCCGTCCGGCGCAGCGGCTGGCGGCGTCGCCCGACCTGGGGACGCGCGGCCGCGACCTGCTGGGGGCGGAGTTCGCGTCGCAGCTTTTCACGCTCGAGCCCGTCACGCACCGCGGCCTCACGCTGCGCGGGCTCCTGGGCCGGCCGGGTCATGGACGCGGCGACCGCTCGGGGCAATACGTCTTCGTCAACGGCCGCGCGGTGCACAGCCCCGCGATCTGGCAGCCGCTGCGCGAGGCCTACGGCACGGCGCTGCCCCGCGGCATGAACCCGCCGGCGGTCCTCTTCGTGGAGCTCGATCCCGAGTGGGTGGACTGCAACGTGCATCCCGCCAAGCGCGAGGTGCGTTTCCGCGACGCGGTCGCCGTGCGCGAGGCCGTGCGGGTCGCGGTCGAGCAGGCGCTCGCCGGGCAAAGGCAAAGGGCCGCGCCCGCGCCGGCGCGCGTGTTCTCGGAGCCCGCGAGCGTGGCTCCGGAGCCGCCGGCCGAGGCGCCGCCCGAGCTCGTCGCCCGGTTCCGCGCGATGCCGGTCGCGGCGCCCGCGCTGGAATTGCCGATCCCGGAGACCCCCCGCGCGCCGCGGGAGCGGTTCCGGTTCATCGGCGCGCTGGCGGATCGTTACACGCTGCTGGAGGACGACGCCGGCCTGGTGTTGCTGGATCACCGCGCGGCGCGGGAGCGAATGTTGTTCGAGCAATTGCTCCGCCGGATCGACCGCCGGGAATCCGTCTCGCAGCGCCTCCTGCTGCCCGCCGTCGTCGAGCTGGCGCCGCGCGATCTCGCGTGGGTGGGGGACCACGCGAGGCTGCTGGCCGGGGCGGGCCTGCTGGCCGAGCCCTTCGGCGCGGGCACGGTGAAGGTGGACGGCGTGCCGCCCATGCTCACGCACTGCGAGCCCCGCGAGCTGCTGCTGCGCGTGGCCGACGATTGCCGCGCGGGCGGCGCGAAGGGCGGGGCGCGGGCGGTGGAGGAATCCATCGCGCGCTCCGTGTGCCGCTCCGCGTCGCCCGGCGCGGCGCCCGCGAACGCCGGGGAGGCGCGCGCGCTCATCGATGAATTGATGGCCTGCGAGCTGCCCTACGCCGACCCGAACGGCAAGCCGACGATGATTCATTTCGCGCATTCGGAGCTGGCGCGGAAATTCGGGCGTGGGAATTGAATTTGCCGGGAAATCTGAGATAACCGGGCATGCCCGACGACCTTCGCATCGAGCCAGCCACGCTGGAGGACCTGCCGTCGCTCGTCGACCTCCTGCACGATCTGTTTTCGATGGAGGCGGACTTCGTGCCCGACCGCGAGAAGCAGGAGCGCGGGCTGCGGCTCATCCTCGAGCAGCCGTCGCGCGGGCGGATCTTCGTGGTGCGCAACGACCACCGGCTCATCGGCATGATCAATCTGCTGATCACGATCAGCACGGCCGAGGGCGGGTTCGTGCTGCTGCTCGAGGACGTCGTGATCCATCGCGACCACCGCGGCCAGGGCTATGGCTCGAAGCTGCTCGATGCGGCGATCGATTTCGCGCGGCAGAAAAACTTCCTGCGCATCACGCTGCTCACCGATCGCGACAACGAAAAGTCGAAACGTTTCTATCTCGACCGCGGGTTCGTCGAGAGCGACATGGTGCCGCTGCGTCGGCTGTTCCGAGGCTGATGGCATCCGGCTTCGAGGACCTTGGTTTCGCGAAGGTCGACCATGCGCGCGAAGGCCGCTGCGGTCGGCCGGAGGTGATTTTCTGCGAGGGCAAGACGCCGGCGGAGGTCGCCGCGATCTCGGCGCGCATCGTGGCGCGGTCCGGCTACCTGCTGGGCACGCGCGCGAGCCGCGGGCATTTCGAGGCGACAGCGGCCGTCCTGCCGGAAGCGCGGTATCACGAGCGCGCGCGTTGCATCACGCTCGGCGCGGCGGTGGCGAGCGAGTCGAAGTTCATGGTGGGCATCCTGTCGGCGGGCACGGCGGATCTCGGCGTGGCGGAGGAGGCGGCGGTGACGCTCGGCGCTTTCGGCCAGCGGGTGGAGAGAATCTACGACGTGGGCGTGGCCGGGCTGCATCGCCTGATGGACCGGCTCGAGGCGGTGCGCGCGTGCGGGGTGCTGATCGTCGTGGCGGGCATGGAGGGCGCTTTGCCGAGCGTCGTATCCGGGCTCGTGGATCGGCCGGTCATCGCGGTGCCGACGAGCGTGGGCTATGGCGCGAGCTTCGGCGGCCTGGCGGCGCTGCTCGGCATGCTGACGAGCTGCGGCAGCAAGGTCACGGTCGTGAACATCGACAATGGCTTCGGCGCGGCCTGCGCGGCGGATGCCATTTTGCGCCTGGCCGGGGAGGCGGGGGCTTGAGCCGCGTCCGCACGGCCTTCGTCCCGGGGGCCGGGCTGGGAAAACGGTTGCGGCCGCTCACCGAGGAGCGCCCGAAGCCGCTGGTGCCGGTGCGAAACCGCCCGCTCATCACCCATGTCTTCGATGCGCTCATCGGGGTGGGCATCGAGCGGTTCGTCGTGAACACGCATCATCGGCCCGAGGCCTACGAGGCGATCCTGGGCCGCGACGGTTACCGCGGCCGGGAGGTGCGGTTCATTTTCGAGCCGACGCTGCTCGAGACGGGCGGGGGAATCTGGAATGCCCGGGAGTTGCTTGGCCGGGAGCCGGTGCTCGTTCACAACGGCGACGTGTTCGCCGATCTGAATCTCGCCGCGCTGCTCGCGGGGCACGCCGCGGAGGGCGCCGAGGTGACGGCGCTGTTGCGCTCGAAGGACGGGCCGCTCCAGGTCCGGTTCGACCGGCGCACCAGGCGGGTGACGGATTTCCGCGGCGTCCTGGGGGCGCGAGCCGGCGTGGAGACGTTGTTCACGGGCGCCTACGTGATCGAGCCGGAGTTCGTGGATCGCATTCCGCCGGGTCGGGCCGGGTCGGTGATCCCGGTGTTTCTCGACGTGCTGAGGGAAGGCGGCGTCGGTTTCCAGTCGATGGATTCGAGCGAACATCGGCGGGAAGCCAATGCCACGGCTTTCATCGCCGGAGTGCTCGATGACTCCGGCTCCTGGGCGGATCTCGGCGATCGCGGTTCCTACCTGGCGGCGCATCGCGGTGACGTGGTCGTGGACGAAACGGCCACGCGCGGCGAGGGCGGGGAGTTGCGGGGATTCGTGGCCATCGGCGCGAGCGCCGAGATCGGTCGCGACGTGACGCTCGAGGACACGGTCGTGTGGGAGGGCGCAAAAATCGCTTCCGGCGCGCGCTTGCGTGGCTGTATCGTGCGCGACCAC
Source organism: uncultured Chthoniobacterales bacterium (assembly GCA_964247025.1). GTDB lineage: Bacteria > Verrucomicrobiota > Verrucomicrobiia > Chthoniobacterales > JAATET01 > JAATET01. The sequence goes on along the minus strand of CAXTSM010000002.1, from coordinate 55,615 downwards.
CGCGTGGTGCCAGCCGGGACCTACGCGGACACCGATTTCTAGATGTTTCCCGAGACCGTCATCGAATTCACCCGCGCGCGTTTTCCCGATCTCGCGTCGGAGGACTTCGCCGTCAGTCTCCTCGACAAGGGCGGCTCGGGCCGCAAGTTCTACCGGATCCAGGCGCCCTCCGGGCCGACGATGATCGCGGTGAAATACCAGCCGGACAAGGAGGAGAATCGCCATTACGCCGAGATCGCGGATTACCTCGACCGGTCCGACGTGAACGTGCCGCACATCTTTTTGCACGATCACGAGGAGGGGCTCATCTGGATGCAGGACCTCGGCGGCAAGGATCTCTGGAGCTTTCGCAACGAGCCGTGGAAGACGCGCCGCCCCCTTTACGAACGCGCGCTGCGACAAGGGTTTTTGCTCCACACGAGCGCGACGTCGCAATGGGATGGCGCGAATCCGCGATTCGAGATCGAGTTCAACGAGCAGCTCTATCTCTGGGAGCAGAATTACTTTTCCGAGCATTGCCTGGGCGGATTCTTCGGGCTTTCCGAGGAGGCCGCGCGGCGCGTGGTGGACGCGTCGGCCGTGCGCGGAATGGCCTCCCGGCTCGCCGCGGAGCCGCGGGTGCTGGTGCATCGGGATTTCCAATCGCAGAACGTCATCATCCACGGCGGCGAAGCGTGGATCATCGATTTCCAGGGCATGCGGCCCGGCCTCGCGCAATACGATCTCGCGTCGCTGCTCTACGATCCCTACGTCGAGATCGCCGACGGGGAGCGCGCGGAGCTGCTGGACTTCTACAAATCGCTGCTCGCCGGGCGCGGAATTACGGCCGGGAAGGCGTTCGACGACGTATTCCGAATGTGCGCCGCCCAGCGGCTCATGCAGGCGCTCGGCGCCTATGGATTTCTTGGCATGAAACGCGGCAAACCCGAATTCCTCACCCACATCCCGGCGGCGCGGCGGTCGCTTTGCGAAGTCGCCGGTCGCGTCGACGGACTCGGCGCAATCGCCGCGGCAATGGAGGAGCTGCCCGGGTGAACACCGTCGTCATCGAGGCCATCACCCCGCAGATCGAGGGCGGGAAATACCCGATCAAGCGCGCCGAGGGCGAGGATGTCGTCGTCGAAGCGGATGTCTTCAAGGAAGGGCACGACATCGTCTCCGCGGTCTTGAAATGGCGGCCGGTCGGAGCGGCCGCGTGGCACGAGACGCCGATGACGCCGCATCCCTACAACGACCGCTGGCGGGGCACGCTGACCGTGAGCGGCACCGGCGCCTACGAATACACCGTCGAGGCGTGGGGGGACCCGTTTCTCTCCTGGCGCTACGAGATCGTCAAAAAAGTGGACGGCGGCCTCACCGCGCTCACGAGCGAGTCCCTCGAGGGCGCGAAAATTCTCCGCGACGCGGCCGGGAGGTCCCCCGCCAAGGCCGACCGGGCCGCGCTGGAGGCCTTCGCCGTCGCGCTCGAAACCGCCGAGCCGGCGAGGCTGAAAGAAATCGCGCTCGATCCCGGTCTCGATGGCCTGATGCGGTTCTACGCGGATCGCTCGCTGGCCGCGGTCTACGAACCGCCGCTCGAGATCTGGTCCGATCGTCGCGCGGCGGCGTTTGCCGCATGGTACGAATTTTTTCCGCGTTCGGCCGGGGGCCACGCGGATCGCGGGTCCACGTTTCGCGAGTGCCTGCCGCGCGTCGACGACGCGAAGGCGATGGGGTTCGACGTGGTTTATTTTCCGCCGATCCACCCGATCGGCGAGACGAACCGCAAGGGCCGCAACAACGCCACGCGCGGAGAGCCCGGCGATCCCGGCGTGCCTTACGCGATCGGCAATCATCGGCAGGGCGTCCACGGCGGCGGCCACAAGGACGTGGCGCCCGAGCTCGGCACGCTGGCGGATTTCGACTGGCTGGTCGGGGAGGTGAAATCCCGGGGCATGGAAGTCGCGCTGGATTTCGCGATCAATTGCTCGCCCGACCACCCCTACGTGAAGGCGCACCCGGATTGGTTCTTCAAGCGGCCGGACGGCACGATCAAATACGCCGAGAATCCGCCGAAGAAATACGAGGATGTCTACCCGCTGAACTTCCATTGCGCGGACTGGAAAAATCTTTGGGCCGAGCTCCGCGACGTGCTGCTTTTCTGGTGCGGCCACGGGGTGCGCATCTTCCGCGTGGACAATCCCCACACGAAGCCGGTCGCCTTCTGGGAATGGTGCCTCGCGGAGGTGCGGGCGCGATACCCCGACGCGATTTTCCTCAGCGAGGCGTTCACGAAGCCCAAGATGATGCGCGCGCTCGCGAAGGTCGGCTACACGCAGAGCTACACTTACTTCACCTGGCGCACGACGAAGCCCGAGCTTACGGCCTACCTCGAGGAGCTCACGCAGGGCGAAATGGCCGACTATTTTCGCGGCAATTTTTTCACGAATACGCCGGACATCCTGCCGCTGCATCTGCAGACGGGCGGCCGGCCGTGCTTCATCCAGCGCGCGGTCCTCGCCGCCACGCTCGGGCCGGTCTACGGCATCTACAGCGGATTCGAGCTGTGCGAGGCCACGCCCGTCGCTCCGGGCAAGGAGGAGTATCTCGACAGCGAGAAATACCATTTCCAAGGCCGCGACTGGGACGCTCCCGGCAACATCAAGGGCGTGATCGCCGCGCTGAACTGCGCCCGTCGCGAGCACCGCGCGTTGCAGGGATACCGCAACCTTCGCTTCCATCCCGCGGACAACGACCAGGTCCTTTTCTACAGCAAGATGACGGCGGCCCGGGATAGCGTCGTGCTCGTCGCGGTGAACCTCGACCCCCATCGTTTTCAGTCCGCCTGGCTCACCGTGCCGGTGGAGGATTTCGGCTGGAATGTGGGCGACGCCTACGAAGTGCGCGACCTGTTGACCGACGAGACCTTTCTCTGGCGTGGCGCGCGCAATTTCGTCGCGTTCGACCCCAATGTCCGCCCCGCCCACGTGCTGGAGGTCCGCCGTTGGCAGGGCCGAACCCGCGGCGAGGACGTCTACGCCTAAGCGCCTGAGGTCCGCGGGTTTACGGCGCGGGATTTTCGACCGCGGGCGTGACGAGCATCAACCGGGTCGGGGTCGGGGAAGGGGTGGGCTGGTTTGCGGAATCGGGCGTTGCGACGGGCGCCGGGGTCGGGGTCGGGGTCGGGGTTGTCGCGGGCGCGGAGAGAAGTTCGTTCAGGAGATTCCCAAGGCGGTAGCCGGCGAGGGCGACGCGTTCCTCGGCGCAGGCGCGGGCGGCGTTGACGTAGGAGGCGGTGAGCTTGACCGGATCACCCGGCGGAAGTTTCTGGTAACCGAGGATGTAGCCGTAACCGTGGCTTTCGTTGGCCCAGCTGAGCGCGTCGCCTTGCTCGTGGAACCGGGCGCGCGGGTATTTTTTCTCGAGCGAGGTGGCCTCGGTGCGGATCGTCGGCTCGATGGCGAGGTGCCCGCCCACGGGCTTGAGGCGGTCATGGAGCGGCGCCTCGTAGAGGACGGTGGCCGAGCCGTTCCGATAGACGCGGCGGTAGGCGCTGTCCCAAAAGAAGTGGAGATTGCCGCCCTTGCTGAAGATCAGGTCCGCAAGGGGATCCTTGAGGTTGGCGAGCTTCACCTTGTTGCCGCCCGCGTCGTCGCCCCGGCTCGTGGTGTGAAGGGGCTGATGGATGTCGCCGACGAGATGCAGGAGGATGACCATCGCCTTGTCCCGGTCGATGGCGGGATCGCTTTCCTTTCCGGACAGGATGGCCACCATTCTTTGAACGCCCCAGATGACGTTCGGGCCGGCGCTGTCGGCGGGCGGCGGCCTGCCGTCGGGAGTGAACGGAAGATTCACGTAATGCCAGACGGCGAAAGGCTTGGTGTCCGGCCGGGCGCGAATGTCGTCCATCCAGCAAGGGGCGGTGACCGGATCGTAGGGCGCGTCATGCGGCGCGTCGCCGGCGTTGAAGCGCGCAAGCGCGGCGTCGAAATTGGTCTTCGCGGCGGGCGTGAGTTGATCGTAGGCGATCTGGCCGACCAGCATGTGACCCATCGGGTCCCAGGCGCGGGCCGGGGATGAGCCGAAGGTCAGGGCGATGGCGAAGAAGGCGAGGCGGCGGAACATGGATGTGGGGATAACCCCGCGGTCAGCGACGGGTCGCGGTGTAAATGGAAACGATTCCGCCCGTGAGCGGCCGCGCCGCCGCGAGGGTGAAGCCGTTGGCGTCGAGCAGTTGCGTCATCGCCGCGCCGGAGGGAAAATTCTCGATGGATTCGCCGAGGTATTCGTAGGACCCTCGGTCTCCCGTGACGATTCCCGCCACCGTCGGCAGGATGCGGTGGAGGTAAAATCGATACGCGGCGCGAAGCGGGGCAAGGGCCGGGAGGGAGAAATCGAGGACGAGCACGTGACCGCCGGGTCGCAGGACGCGTGCCATTTCGGCTCCGGCCGCGGGCCAGGACGCCATGTTCCGAAGTCCGAACGCCACCGTGACCACGTCGAACACTCCGTCGCGAAACGGCAGCCGGGTGCCGTCGGCGTTGATCAAGCGGCCCGCGCCCTTCCTTTGCGACTCGAGCAGCATCGGCTGGCAGAAGTCCGCGCCCACGACCTCGGCCCGGGGGCAGGCCCGCCCGATCGATATCGCGAGATCCCCGCTGCCGGTCGCGAGATCGAGCACGCGGCGAGGCGCCCAGGCCCGCACGATCGACGCCGCGCGCGCGCGCCAGATGAAATCGACGCCACCGCTCAGCGCGTGATTCGCGAAATCGTAACGGGTCGCGATGGAGGCAAAGGTGCGCCGGATGAATTGCGGGTCCTGCTGGCGGTGGGGAGGGGGAGTCGAGGCGCTCAAGAAATCCGGATCCGAAATCCCGGGTCCAAAACGGGAAAATGGTGCTCACGAGAGGACTTGAACCTCCACGAGTTTCCCCATGCGCTTCTGAGACGCACGCGTCTGCCATTCCGCCACGTGAGCCGTGGAGCGCAGACCATGCACGGGCACGCCAATTTTGGCAACGGCAGACTTTCGGATTGAACAATTCGGCTGGCCATCGGTCTCAACCCGTGCGAAACGAACTTCCCACCTTTTCATGAAATCCGTCATCTCCTCCTCCTCCCTGGCCGTCGTCCTTTCCTGCACCGCGCTGGTTGGCGCGTTGCGCGCGCAAGCGCCCGCCGATAAAGCCCCAGGCGGGACCATCACCCCTCCGCCGGCCCCGGCGCCCGCCCCCGCCGCGAAGCCCGTCGACCTCAAGGACCCCGTCGCCACGGTCAATGGCGAGCCCATCACGAAGGCCCAGCTCCAGGAAGCCTTCAATAATGCGGTCAAGATGAGCGGCATGGACTCCTCGAAGCTTACCGAGGACCAGCAGATCGCCGGCTACCACAAGCTTCTCGACGATCTCATCACCGAGAAGCTGCTCAAGGCGAAGTCCGCCGAATACAAGATCTCGGACGAAGACGTCGCCGCCGAACTCGCGCGCGTGAAAAAGAACTTCCCGGACGAAAAGGCGTTTGCCGAGCAGCTCAAGCAGTCCGGCCAGACGGAGGACACCTTGAAGGGCCTCATCAAGAACGGCCTCGCGCAGCGCAAATGGATCGAGTCGCAGACCGGTCCGACCGAGGTGACCGACGCGGACGCCGAGAAGTTCTACAAGGAAAACATCAAGGAGTTCGCCCAGCCCGACCAGGTGCGCGCGAGCCACATCCTCTTCATGGTGCCGCAGGGCGCCCCGGACGCCGAAGTGAAGAAAAAAGAAGCCGCCGCCGAGGCCGCCTACAAGCGCGCGGAAAAAGGCGAGGATTTCGGCAAACTCGCCGCGGAACTCACCGAGGAGCCGAATGGCAAGGAGCGCCAGGGTGACCTGGATTTCTTCGCCAAGGAGCAGATGGTTCCCGAGTTCGCCAACGCCGCGTTCGGCATGAAAGTCGGCGAAATCAGCAAGCCGGTGAAATCGCAGTTCGGCTATCACGTCATCAAGGTGACCGACAAGAAGCCCGCCGCCACCGCGCCCTTCGAGCAGGTCAAGCCGCAGCTCGTCAGCTACCTCAAGAATCAAAAACAGCAGGCCGCCGTCCAGGGCGTGATCACCAAGCTCCGCGACGCCGCGAAGGTCGTGAACAACCTGCCCGAGATGAAGCCTGCTCCCGGACCCGTCGATCCGACCAGCGGCGCGGACGCCGGATCGGCTCCGGCGACCCCCGTATCCGCCAACTAACGAACGGCATGGCGAAAAAGCAGGCGATCGGCGTCATCGGTCTCGGGATCATCGGCTCGCGCGCGGCCGCGAACCTGCGCCGCGCGGGTTACGAGGTGTGGGTGTGGAACCGCTCGCCCAAGGCCGAGCCAAATTTCCTGACCTCCCCCGCCGAGGTGGCGGAGACCGCCGACATCCTCTTCCTCTTCGTCTCGGACGGCCCCGCCCTGCTCGAGACCATGCGCGCGGTCGCGCCGACCCTCGCCGCGCGTCATCTCGTCGTCAATTGCTCCACGGTCTCTCCCGCCGAAGTTCGCGCCGCGGCGGAGATCGCCGGCCAATCGAGCGCCGGTTTTCTCGACGCGCCCTTCACGGGCAGCCGGGCCGCGGCCGAGGCCGGGCAGCTGGTGTATTACGTCGCGGGCCCGCGCGAATGGGTCGACCGCGCGCGGCCCATGCTTGCCGCCACCTCGAAGTCCATCATCGAAATCGGCGGAGAAGTCGGCCAGGCCAGCCTCGTCAAGATCGCGACGAACCTCGTCGCGGCCGCCACCGTCGAGGCCTTCGCCGAAGCGATGGCGATCACCGCCGCCAATGGCGTCGCGCCCGCCAAGTTCATCGAAGCCATTTCCCTGCACGCCGTCCGCTCGGCCACCGCCGACGCGAAGCTGCCGGTCATGGTCAACGGCGATTTCGACGCGCATTTCGCCCTCAAGCACATGTTCAAGGACGTGCAGCTCGCGCTGGCCGAAGGTCGGGCCGCCGGCATCGATCTGCCCGCCGCCGCCGCGACCGCCGGCGCCCTCATGGCCGGCATCCAGCACGGCTGGGGCGACCTGGATTTCTCGGTTATCGCCCGGCACTACGATTTCCCGGGCAGGGAGCCCCTGGCGGCCGTCCCGGTCGCCGCGGATGCCGGCTCGGCGCCGCCGCGGCGGTTTTCGTTCTTCGGCGGATCGCAGAAGGCGTGAACGCGGCAGCGGCGGAGCGTCATTCCCGGCTGCGCTCCGAGGGTGGCTGGTTCGCGCTGGCCGATCGCGCGCGCTTCTCGGTGTCCGGCGCCGACCGTGTCCGCTACCTCAACGGCCAGGTCTCGAACGACGTTCGAAAGCTCGTTCCGGGCGAAGCCCTGCCGGCCTGCGTCCTGTCGGCGAAGGGCAAACTCGATGCCGTCGTCCTTCTCTGGGCCGAACCGGAGCGCATCGTCGTGGAGTGCGATGCGGTCCTCGCCGAGCCCCTGGCCATCAGGCTCGAACGCTACATCGTCGCGGATGACGTGGAGATCGCGCCGCTTCCCTTCGTCGGAAGCGCGCATGTCTTCGGGCCCGCGGCGGCCCTGGTGCCGGATGGCCGCAAAGTCTTCCGCCTCGGCGTCCCCGGGATCGACGTCGAAGGGCCGGCGCCCGCGGCTTTGATCGAGGCCACGCCCGACGAGATCGCGCGGCTGCGCATCGAGCGGCTGGCGCCGAAATGGGGGGCGGAGCTCGGGCCGGATACCCTTCCCGCCGAGGCCGGGCTCGACACCACCGCGGTGGATTTTCACAAGGGCTGCTACATCGGCCAGGAAGTCGTCTCGCGCATTCGCAGCGTGGGCCACGCGAATCGGGCGTTGCGCGCCTTCGATTTGGCCGAGGGAATCGCCCCATCGGTCGGGGCGGAATTTTTCCTGTCCGGCGAAACGGCGCGCGTGGCGGCGACCGTGACATCGATTCACTTGTCGCCGGCCCTCGGCCTCTGCTACATCAGGCGCGGAACGCCGGAGGGAGCCACGCTCACCACGCTCGACGGCGCGTCCCACATCCAACTTCGCCCGCCCGACCGCTCGAATGAGTAAAGCCACCCCGATTCTTCTCGCCGCCGCCCTTCTGGTCTCCGCGTGCGTGCACCGAGAGCCCTCGAAACCGCTGCCGATTGCCGCCGCCGTGCCGACCAAGCCCTCCGCTCCGCTCGGTCCCGACGTCGCGGTGATGCTCATCAAGATCGGACGGGAGAAAGTGCCGCAACGCGTGGTCATCGGCCTCTATGACGACGCGGCGCCGCAGACCGTCGCAAATCTCAAGGCGTTGTGCGAAAGGAAATTCTACCGCGGCATGCGGTTCCACCGCGTGTTCAAGAATTACCTCGTGCAGACCGGCGATCCCTTCAGCCGCCGCGGCGACAACGAAAAGTCCGGCACCGGCGGACCCGGTTACACGCTGCCGGCCGAGATCAAGCGCCCGCACGTGCGAGGAGCCGTGGCCGCCTCGCGCATCGAAGATGTCGTGAACCCGACGCGGGCGTCGAACGGCAGCCAGTTCTACGTGTGCCTCGAGGCCATGCCGAAGCTCGACGGCAAATACACGGTCTTCGGCGAAGTGATCGAGGGCATCGAGGTGTTGGACTACATCAGCACCCAGCCGACAAACAGCAACGATTTCCCCTTGGAAAAGATCGTGATCACGTCTATCACCATCGAGCCTCGCGCAGCGGCCCCGGCGCCGTTGTGAGAGGAAGCCGATCCAAGGCTGTAATTAACGGGTAGGTTCCGGAGTGGCCAAACGGGGTGGACTGTAAATCCACTGTCTTCGACTTCACAGGTTCGAATCCTGTCCTGCCCACCATTTCATAGAGCCCGCCAAGCCTGATAAACAGAGGCTCGGCGGGCTTTTTGATGTAAAATCAGAGAGCCCAAAAAAGCCGGTAAAAGCCGGTTTGATTGTCACCCATTGTCACCCAAGTTTGACACGATCGAGGGAGCGAGGCATTTCAAGAAAAGGGCAGCGTTCACCACCCGCCACCTCGTTGCGTTCCAATGAAGGTCTGATAGCTCTCGTTCATGGTCGTAGTTCAACAAATCACGCCCTTCCCCTCTTACCCGTGCTGACTACGCAGCAACTTCAAATGAGATGCTTGGTTTGCGGAATCGCGCTAGCGATTTTCCTGACCGGAGCGATTGCATTCAAATCCTTTCCCTTCGTCAGCGGCGTTTGCCTTCTCGCCATTTTTGGAACCAGTTTCGCTCTTTATTTATGGACGTTGATTTGGGTTTACGGTGACGCGCAGCAAAGAAGGAAGTCGGCTTGGATGGTGACTTCGCTGGTCGCACTGATTTCTTGGCCGCTTGGATTGTTGGTTTGGGTAGCCCTGCGTCCGGCAAAGCCAACCGAATGAACGTCGACGTTTTACTTGAAGGACCAATCAGCTTTTTTGTCGGATTGGTGGTGATCGGAGTTTCCGTTCCATTGCTCAATCGTAAAGTGATGCAGGCCGCCGCGACGAATGCCACGACGGCCTGCTGTTCCCCCCGGAACATTGCGAACGGTGGGCTGATTGAAGCCGGAGCACAAGCGCCAAGCTCGTAACAATGCATGAGGCGCGTTCCTCTCGCATTTGGGGTCAAATCCGTATAAATTGCTTTCGTGGTTCCCGCATTTCACATTCTCATCCGAGCCGTAAAAAGATGGCTGGCTGCGCGGAGAGATTGAGCGATGGACGAGCGCAATAGGCCGTTCCAGCGCCAAAAGTGATCAATGAATGCCGCCGCCAACCTCAAGGGACGATAAATTTGATGCACTCCATTTCTCCTCTTCTATGGATCGTGACCATCCAACTGCTCGTCGTCGGCGGTGCTGCTTGGCTGGCTCAGAATTGGATGCGTCGGCAATCGGATCCGATCAAAGCGCGATACGCCTTGTCCAAAATCGCTTTCCAAATCGTCTTGATACTGCTTGCCGCCCTTGTGGTCTGGGGCGGGTATTCTTGGTTTGTGGACAAAGCCGTCCCAAGTTCGAGCATTCCGCCGCTTTTGATTCTCCTCGTCGTCCTTTCAATGACTCGACGGCGGTATCAGCGAATCCTAGAAGGCCAGTCCTCGACGGCGTTTCATGGGCGGAGCTGAAGACGTGGATAGTTCCTTCTTTGATCCTCGTCAGCACACCGTTGGTATCTACGAATTTGAGTTCAATGCCTTCGTCGAATCCAAGCCGGGTCACGGAGAGCTTCGAGGGTCGGGAGTATTTGCCGATCTTGATGGACGGCACGTAGTCATCACCGCTGCGCATGTGCTCGAAGGCGGGATTGACCGTATCGGATTTGCTCATCGCGACGGCCCGATGATTTGGATAGGACATTCAAACAACCTTCACGTTGTAGCCTCAAACGCGATCGCCTTTGAAGGAGACCCAAATCGTGTCCAGTATCGAGACGGTCTCGATGTCGCAGTGATCGTGCTTTCCGATCCCGTGCGCGACGATTTGCTCAAAGGCTTCCGCCCATACCGCATTCCTCTCAATTACGATCCAGGCATCGCCGAGAACTTTGTTGTGTGTGGGTGGCCTGCAGAATTTAACAAAAGTGATCCGTTCAACGATCGGATGGAATTTGGTTGCTGGTCCTTCGAGGGGGACGTTGGGAGTGAAGAAGACCTTCTTTCGCTGGATGGCAATCCAAACACGCAATTTGCGGTTGGCTACAACAGCACTGCCAAGTTCACGACGATTTCCGGAGATCCGATGGATTTACCCTCACATCTACATGGCTTGAGCGGTGGAGGAGTATGGGCAACCACAGACGAAGCGATTCGAACGACCGTTGAATGTGCGGCTTCGCTCCATGGAATTGTTTTTGAAGATCACAACCCCACGCGACCGTTTTTAAAGGCCGTAAAAATTGGGGCGATGCGAACGCCGCTTATAATGGCCTATTACTGCGCCCGTTTTAACATCGCAGATCAGCTTCGTGCGGGGGATGTCGTCGGCTGGGTCACTGATTGCAAAAACGAGGGGCTTGATTGGACCTATAAATTGAGCCTTTCCGAACCTCCAACGCTAGACGATCCGAACAGTATTTGGGTGCCAGAGTCACAGTTGACTCGTCCCTAGCAAAGGGACTGGCATTCAAAGTTAAGCTGCCAATTTTTCGCGCCGAGCGATAGCCGAGTTCAATACACATCCGATCTCTTCGCGCCGAAATGGTTTCATCAAGTAGCCATTCATGCCCGCTGCCGCACAAGCTTCATGGATTCCGACCTCAAAATGGGCTGTGATCGCGGCAATGTAGGCTTCGGATGCACAGCCAGCCTCAAATTCTCGGATGCGTGCCGTGACCGTTAGTCCATCCATTTCCGGCATGACCAAATCCATGAGTATACAATCGGGCGGTCTTCGATGGACCTCTGCCAGCGCCTCGATGCCGGTTGAGGTTATACGAACGTGGCGGTGGCCAAAGCTGGCCAGCATCGCCCGCATCAATTCGCGGCTCGGCTCATCATCATCTACAACGAGAATATCCAGCGGGAAAGACGCCCCTAGCGGTGGTTGTGTGGAGATTGCGGGCATTGGCGTCCAAAAAATCTCGCGCGTCAAAACTCGGATGGACAGCATCTCATGTCAAGCAACTGCTGAACCTCTCTGCGGTGCAAACCGCATACGGTTCGAGCGTGGCCGTAGTCAGAAAAAGCCAGGACGGAAACGAGAAGAATACATTGGGGCCACGGCTGGCTCAGATGCGACTTGCGGCGGGAATGTCTCAAGACAAGCTCGCCGCCATGCTCCAACGGATCGGTTGGGACGTTTCCAAGGCCACGATTTCCGCTTGGGAAAATCAAAGTCGAAGTCTGACCGACATCGAGATCGAGAAACTTTTGCGGGCGTTTAAAAAAACCTGGGCCGATCTATGAGACGTTAACGAGAAACGGTCGCTCGTTCACCCAACCGTATTTGAATGTCGCTCAATATCCTGTCAGTCTTCAAACATGGATACCGAAGAGGATATCGCCACATGGAAAAAGCAATCTGACCGGCAGCTCATGCTCTACAAGGCTGGCGACCGTCCAAATACCGTTCGTTACCAGGTCGCAGATGCTGAACTTGCTCGCCGTCATGCGGTGCGCGGCAATCTATGGAGTAATGCTCGTGGGTGGTTTGCGTTAGCGATTTCGATTGTCGCACTCGTGAAATCCTTCCTCTAATCCCGCCCAGAATACTTACATGGACATCGAGACATCTAGCGCCATCAAGCTCTTCTTCCCGAATCCCTCGCTGATTCAGGTTTACTTTGAGGCACTGGCCAATGCTCTCGATGCCGGGGCCACGGAGATCACAATCCAGATTGAGATTCACTCATTTGAGGAACCGAAGACACTGAGAATCACCATTGCGGACAACGGTGGCGGATTCACAAATGACAGCTTTGAGCGATTTAAAACACTTCTGAAGCCGCGCGATGATTTCCACAAGGGGCTCGGACGACTCGTTTTTCTGAACTACTTTGAGCGTATCGAGGTTACCAGCACTTGGGGCAAAAATCGCAGAGCTTTTGTCTTCAAAGAGCCATTTGATGGCAATGTTCCCGCCGACGATCTGACGGAGGAACAGCCGAACAGCACCGTTCTCGCTTTTACAAACTTTGCTGGAGAGCGGGTTAAATCCTACGAAGACCTCAAACCTGGCTCCCTAAAAGGGCGCATCATCGAGCATTTTCTACCCACGCTTGATGACCGTCGTCGTCGAGGGATGGATTTCAAAATCACGATTAGCCTTTCGACCAACGAGAGCAATGAGCAGAGAGAATTTTTCTCTGGCGAAGAAACGATCACGGCGGATGACCTTCCCGAGTTGACCTTGATCTCGATAATGGACCCGACCATCGATGCGTTGGAAAGCATAGATATGCTTTACCAAGTCAAGTCCGGGGTCGGAAAGGGAAGTCAGCTCATCGCCGTCAATATCGATGGACGGACCATTCCAATCAATCTTATCCAACCGGCCTCTATTCCGCTCGATCATTCCATCGTATTTCTTTTCTCTTCCGCCCTTTTTCATGCCCGCGCGGACAGCGCTCGCCAGAAACTGGTGGTGCCGGAGCACATAGCAGAGTCCGATCTCTACCGCGTTCTCCGTCGTGAAGTCGGTAAAGTGCTCGATGAGCAAATTCCGCAGATCAATGAGAAGAACGAAAAAACAAAAGAGCAGTTCGAGGAACGGTTTCCTCATTTGCTTGGCTACTTCGATGAGGCAAGCGTGGGATTGATCGACCGCGACGAAGCGCTAAATGTCGCTCAGCAAAGGTTTTTCAAAGCCCAAAAGGAAGTGCTCCAATGCGAAAAATTAGACGACTCCACTTACGAAAAATCCCTTGAACTCTCCTCGCGGACGCTGACGGAATACATTCTCTATCGCGATAAAATCATTCAGCGCATGAAGGAAATGACCGATAATAACTCTGAGGCGGAGATTCATAACCTCATTGCCCCCCGTTACGAACAATTCCACCAGAACCAGCTCGTTAACGATATCTATCGCAATAACGCTTGGTTGCTCGATGACAAGTTCATGAGTTTTCAAACCATTCTGAGCGAGGCGCAAATGGACTCTGTGATTGAGGCGATCACCTTGCAAGAGTCCCCGATCAAGGACGAGGGACGACCGGATATAACCATGATCTTCTCGGATGATCCAGACACCGCGCCTGCCGTGGATGTGGTTGTCGTGGAACTTAAGAAAATCACTGACGATGAGAAGGACAACCAGTTTGTCATTAACCAGCTCCTCTCCCGCGCCAGAAAATTAGTCGCTCACTGTCCGCACATTGAACATATCTGGTATTATGCTGTGATCCATATCAACCAAGAGATGGAAGACGTTCTGCTCCAGCAGGAGTTTGTTCCGATGTTTTCGAAGGGACGAGTTTTCTATAAGGAATTTCCCACTCGACGTCCAGGTGGCGCAATCGTGCCCACACCTACGTTCATAATGTCCTTCGACGCTATAGTGGCGGATGCCGAATGCCGGAATCATACCTTCCTCGAAATTCTCCGTAGTGGAATGAAGCAGTATGTCGAAAAGCAATCTCTAGCTGTCACGCTGCTACCCTCCGAATACTGATCCACCGGCGGGTTTACTCAAACCGTGAACCTGTGGTCTGTTTTTTGTCTATTAGGAGAAGCTTTTTAGGCGTTAGCGAGAGCAGCAGTTTCCTTGCATGCGCCGTTCGGATGGCCCGTTTCTAGAACATATGCAGCGCGGACGATTCCACCTTCAGGGATCCAGCAGGCGTCCCCCTCGAAACGAACTTCTAAGCTCAGCCGTAGGAAATTTCAACGTCGCCTTGGGGCGTTCGCAAGACAACCGGCCCGGCGGCATGAGCGACGGAATCGGTCTCGTCGATCTCCAATAACTCGATTTGAAACGACGCAATTTCCACCTTGGGGCGGCGAATTTGGGCGGGGTCATAGATGCCAAGAGCCAGCCGCCTCCTCACAAAATCCGAAATGACGGCCTCAATTTTGGTTTCGTGAGCGGTTCCTAGATTGGACATCGACGCGCAAAATAGCTGACGAGAGGGGGTAGCTCTAGGCTCAAAGTTGTTCGTCTCGCGAACAACGAAACTCGTTTTTTGGGCGACAAATGCAGGCATGAGTGCGTCTGCCACAGCCGATCAACTCCGGGAAATCCCCCTTCGTGACGTGCTGCAATGGCAGGGCTTGGAGGTCAGACCTGAAGGCGTCAGCTATCGTGCGCGGGACGAGCACCACAATATTTTCATCACCGGCAGCCAATGGTTCGACAACAAAGCCGGGGTTGGCGGGGGCGGAGCCATCGACCTTTGCCGGCATCTGACTGGCGCGGATTTTCCGAATGCGTGCCGGATTCTGGCCGAGGAATTTCCGCACTTGGCCACGGTTCAACATGGCGCGTCTCGTTCCCTTCATTCCTTCAAACACTCCCAGCCGCAGCGCGCCCCATTCCTCGAATTGGCCTCTCGCTACGCCATTCGGGATGATTCCAACTGGCCGCGCGCCCGCGCTTATCTTGTCGAAACGAGAAGGATTGAGGGCGAAATCATCGACCGACTTCATGACGTAGGCTCGATCTACGCCAACGATCATCGCCCCAATACAAGTCTCGTCTTTCTCCATCGCACGCCCAATGGGAGGGTTGAAGGCGCTACCTTGCGCGATACGCGGGCGGGTTCCGCTTTCCGGCCCTGTCTCGGAGACAAGCTGAACGCATGGTTCGCGGTGGGCCGCCTCAATACCGCGAAGACCATTGTTGCCGTCGAATCACCGATCGACGCTCTCAGCTATTTCGTTCTGTGCGCTGACGGCGAGAAAGGCTTGGCCGTCGTGAGTTGCGCCGGAGCCAGTGTGCCGACCGAGCTGATGTGGCAGGCATATGACCGCCGCCAATCCTTCGTCGTGGCCCTCGATAACGATCCGGCGGGACAGCGGGGCTGGCGAAAGGCATGGGATGAAACAGCGGATTGGTCTGGCTTCAAAATTTCATCGGAGTGCCCGCAGCGGAAGGACTGGAACGCGGATCTGCTGGCCTCCACTCAGGCCCTCCACATCGGAGTGGAAAAGCACGCCGTTTACTCGGGTTTCAAAGTGGGCCATGATTAAGCGTAACGGAAAGGCCCCAGCTCAATCAGCGGCCGATCAACTCAACTTCTTCGATCTTTTCCGAAGCCATGAACACAGCAGCGAAGAAAACTCTCCCGATCAGCGCCTACGGGCTAATGGCCGAACGCCACTGGAGGGAATTCCGTCCCAAAATGGTGAGCGAACTGGAGGCAGCCGGGAAACTGGAGGAAGCGCTTCACGAGGCCCAGGAACGGACGCTCGACGAATTGATGGAGTTAGAGACGATGCTGGAAGCGGATGGTTTGACGAAGCAGCAGGCCCACGATCAGGCGTGGGAAATGGTGCGGGAGAAATACATTCTCCTGCCGTCCGAGGACGAGACTTAGCCCGCTCCGGCGGCTATCGCATCGGCCCCGATGACCAGTTGGGAGCCGGTTCGCTGAAGGAGAAGTGCCACGCCAATTTCCGAGCCATCGAGGTTCTCCGCGCCGTGGAGGCCGAGCGGCGCGAGGCCACGCCCGAGGAACAGCAATCTTTGGTGCGCTATATCGGCTGGGGCGGTCTGCCGCAGGTTTTCGCCACCCATGAGGATAGCACTTGGCAGACAGAGCGCGCGCGGCTTCGCGAGTTGCTCACCCCGGAGGAATACTGCTCCGCACAGGCCACCACCCTCAACGCCCATTACACCTCGCCCATCGTGGTTTCCGCCATGTATGAGGCGGTGCAGCGATTTGGTTTTACTCACGGAAAAATCCTCGAGCCCTCGATGGGTATCGGCCATTTCTTCGGTCTCATGCCGGAGGCGATGCGCGGGCAGTCCACGCTGACCGGCATCGAGATCGACCCGCTCACGGCCGGCATCGCCCGCTTGCTCTATCCCGACGCGAACATTCGCCAGCAGGGTTTCGAGCAGTCCCAACTGCCCAACAGCGGCTTCGATCTTGTCATCTCCAACGTCCCTTTCGGGCAATACAAGGTCTTCGACCCGGAGTTCAATCGTCACGGTTTCCTCATCCACGACTATTTCTTCGCCAAAGCTCTGGAGAAGACTCGGCCAGACGGAATAGTCGCCTTCATCACGTCCATGGGCACGATGGACAAACAGGGCGCCCGCCTCCGCGAGTATCTTTACGAGCGGGCAGAGTTCCTGGGAGCGATCCGTTTGCCCAACACCGCTTTCAAGCAGAACGCCAATACCGAGGTGACGACCGACATGGTTTTTCTGCGGCGGCTGCGCGACGGCGAGCCACCATGCGGGCACGATTGGCGTGAGCTTGCCCAACACGACAACGCGGACGGGGCCACGCTCCCCGTCAACCGCTACTTTGCCGCGCGGCCCGCCATGATGTGCGGCCGGATGGCGCTGGAAGGCAAAATGTATTCCGACGGTGAACCGGCACTGGTGCCCGATGACCGTCCGCTGGATGCGGCATTGGCTCAGGCTATCGCTCATTTACCCACCGGCATTTACCGCCAGCCCGAAAGCCAGGCCGAGAATCAAACTTCCGCCCCGCAGGTGCTCGCGCCGCACGGCGCGAAGGAAGGCGCGTTCATCCTAGACAATGGTCAGGTCGCGGTGTGCGAGGGCGGCCTATTGGTTTTTCCCCGCAACCTTCCCGCCGAAACGACGCGCCGGATTCGCGGGATGATCCATGTTCGCGATGCCGCCCGCGAGGTTCTGCGCACCCAACTTGAAGAGAGCGGCGAGTCCGCGATTCTCGCGGCCCGTCAGCAGCTCAATCTTCGATACGATCACTTTGCCTCTCGATTCGGCCCGATCAACACCCACGCCAACCGGCGAGCCTTCCACGGTGACCCGGATTATCCGCTCCTGTGCTCGCTGGAAAATTACCGGCACGACACCAAACGGGCGACCAAGACCGCCATTTTTTATGAGCGCACTATTCATTCTTCCACGCCCGTATATCAGGCGGAAACGGCCAAGGACGCCTTGGTCATCTCCCTCAACGAACGCGGTGCGGTGGACTTTGAGCACATGGCCTCTCTGCTCGGGAAGGATGTTTCCGACCTCGCGCCGGAACTCAAAGGGCTGATCTATCTCGATCCTGAAACAAATCGTTGGGAAACCGAAGACAGCTATTTGTTCGGCAACGTCCGCGAAAAGCTCGCGGCGGCGCATCGGGCGACCCAGAACGATCCGCAATTTCAGGAAAACGTGCAGGCGTTACAGGCCGTGCAGCCCGAGGACTTACCGCCCTCTCAGATCGAGGCCCGGTTGGGGGCGGCATGGATACCGGAATCCGATTTGGAAGCCTTCGCATCGTCCTTGCTCGGCGAAACCGTTTCCGTCAGCCATTCGCCACAGGTCGGCACATGGTTTGTCCACGGCAGCCCGCAGGCCAAAACATCGGTCGCCAACACGACCGAATGGGGCACGGCGCGGCATTCGGCTCTCGAATTGATTCAGGATTCGCTGAATCTGAAAACGCCCACGGTCTATGATCGTGGCCCCGATGGAGAGGCCGTTGTCAATGCGACCGAGACCGAAGGCGCACGCGACCGGCAGGAAAAGATCAAAGAGCGGTTCAAGACGTGGGTTTGGGAAGAGGATGGACGCCGCGAACGGCTCGCCCGCCTGTATAATACCCAGTTCAATTCCGTTCGGCTCCGCGTCTTCAATGGCGCTCATTTGACACTACCCGCGAGCAGCCGTCAGATCACCCTGCGACCTCATCAGAAGGATGCCATCTGGCGCATCATCCAGAGCAAGAACACGCTTTTGGCTCACGCCGTGGGCGCGGGCAAAACCTACACGATGGTTGCCGCGGCCATCGAGATGAAGCGGCTCGGACTGGCCCGCAAACCCATGTTTGTCGTGCCCATCACATGCTCTCGCAGTTCTCGACCGAGTTGCTGACGCTTTATCCGAACGCCACCATCCTCGCGGCGGGCAAGGAAGATTTTGCCAAGGATCGCCGCGCCCAGCTCTTCAGCCGCATCGCGACCGGCAACTGGGATGCCGTCATCGTCACCCATTCCAGCTTCGAGCGAATCCCGCTTTCAGCCAGCGCCCGCGAGGACTTCATTATGGCGCAGATTGACGAAATCGAAGATGCGATCCGCGAGCAGAAGTCCGAATCGCGTGGCACTCGACTGGTCAAGGAGCTGGAGCGCGTGCGCAAACGACTTCAATTCAAGCTCGATGGCTTGTCCGCTGAGGACAAAAAAGACCGGACGCTCACCTTCGAGGAATTGGGCGTGGATCGCCTGTTCGTGGATGAGGCCCACAAGTTCAAAAACCTGTTCTACGTCACGAAAATGACTCGCGTCGCCGGGTTGCCTCAGACGGCCTCCGAGCGGGCTTTCGACTTGTTTCTGAAAGTCGGACATATCCAAGGCCGCAATGGCGGCGGGGGTGTCGTGTTCTCCACCGGAACCCCGATTTCCAACACTATGGCCGAGATGTTCACCATGCAGCGTTACCTGCAAATGTCCTCGCTTCGTCGCCTGGGCATCCAGCATTTCGACTCATGGGCGGGCACGTTCGGCGAAACGGTCACCGCGATGGAACTCAGTCCCGATGGCGCCGGGTATCGTCTGCAACACCGCTTCGCCCGGTTCGTCAACGTGCCCGAACTCATGCAGCAGTTCCGGCAGACCGCCGACGTTCAGACCGCGGACATGCTCAAGCTGCCGGTTCCCAAGCTCGAAACTGGACACTCCATCATCGTCAGCGCACCGTGCAGCCCACGCCTCAAAAAGTTCGTCGATACCCTCGTTAAACGGGCCGAAAAGATCAAAGGTGGCGGTGTCGATCCGAGGGACGACAACATGCTCAAGATTACGTCCGAGGGCCGACTCGCCGCTCTGGATTTGCGGCTGATTTCTACCGCCGCGCAGGACGCTCCCGATTCCAAAGTTAATCTCGCGACCGAGAAAATCCATCGCATCTGGCTGGATTCCGCGCCGAAGAAGTGCGCTCAGCTCGTCTTTTGCGACCTTTCCACTCCGAAGAACGGGCAGCGGGAATTCTCCGTCTATGACGACCTTCGGGCCAAGCTCGTGGCCCGTGGCATCCCGGAAAAAGAGATCGCTTTCATCCAAGACCACGACACTGACGTTGCCAAAGCCGACCTGTTCAAGGCAGTGCGAGCGGGAGAGGTGCGCGTCCTTTTGGGCAGCACTTTGAAAATGGGCGAAGGCACCAATGTCCAGCAGCGCCTCATTGCCCTTCACCACTTGGACGCTCCGTGGCGGCCGTCCGACATCGAGCAGCGCGAGGGCCGCATTCTTCGCCAAGGCAATACCAACGAGTTCGTCAGCGTCTTCCGCTACGTCACGGAAGGCAGCTTCGACGCGTATATGTGGCAGACCTTGGAAACCAAGGCCCGCTTCATTTCGCAGGTCATGACCGGGAACGCGACCATGCGCAAGGCCGAGGATGTGGACGCCACCGCGCTCAGCTACGCCGAGGTTAAAGCCATCGCTTCCGGCAATCCAATGGTAATCGAAAAGGCGCAGATCGACGCCGAAGTGATCCGGCTCAACCGCCTGCACCGCCAGCACCAGGACAGCCAATATTCGATCCGCTTTCGGATCAAACAGACCGAAACCTCCCTCAAGGAAGAGGAAAAATTTACCGCCAACCTTCGGCAAGACCTCGCCTCGCGCACGCCCACGCGCGGCGAGGAATTTGTCATGACCATCGACGGCCAGCGCTTCGATGAGCGCGTCAAAGCCGGACGCCAGCTCGTAGCCATCGCAGAAAACCTCAAGCCGATGCAGGAAACTAAACAGATCGGCTCCATCGCCGGGTTTCCAATTTCTGTTCGTCGCCTCGACGCTCGCGTGGAGCTGCGCGTTCATGGTCGGAACACTTATTACGCGACGGTCAGCGATAGCCCGCAAGGGACGATTGCCTCGCTGGAGCACGCCCTTGGCGACTTCGAGGCAAGGCTAGCCGAACCCACCGAAAATCTCGGACGGCTCAAAACCCGCATTCTGGAGTTGGAGACGCAGAGCCAACAGCCATTCGAGCATCTGGAAAAGCTGGAGGCGGCGGAAAAACGGCAACACGAAATCATCGCCGCTTTGGATCTCGCCAAGAATCAAGCCAGCACTCAGGTGGACGAACAACCCGAGGCTGAGACGCAGACAATCGAGTGCTCGGTTTCCGAAGAACAGCGTGACGGCGTTGTTTCGGTGTTGATGTCCAGCCAACCCGAGGCTGTCAGCGAGGCTGCGGAACCCGCGAAGCCGACCGAAATGGACGTGCCGAAAAAGTCGATTTCCTCCCGCGAAAATCCGTCCATTCAGACTCAACGGCCTGTTCTTATTCGACCGCGCGTGCAAATGCAAAAGGGAGGAATGAAGCTATGACGACTGCTTCATTTATAGGCCGCATTCGCGGACAAGGCGCGCTCGTTTGGGCTCGTGGCTCCGGTTCGCTGGGGCTTCGATTCCTCGCCCCGCTCCCCTACGCCCACGACCCAAACCAGCGCAGTTTCACCGACCGGCTTGGTTTCGCCCGCCCGTTCGTTTTGTCCTCGCACCTCCCTTCGGTCGGGCTGCGGGGAAAACGAACCGGCGGGTTTGACCTCATCGACCTCTCTCCCGGAGCCGCTGAAAACGAGTTTTGCGGCTCCTTGTCAGACCTCAGCCGCACGAGTCGGATTTCTGACCTGAGTGGTCGTTTTCCGGAGTCAAACGACCGGCAGGAGAGCACTTTCCCCGGGGGAAAGTGCAGGCGGGCCGCTGGCGCTCAATTCCCGCCGTTCCTGCGCGTGTCAGGCACGCTTCGGAAGCATTCGCCGTTTTTCAAACGTCCGAAACATCAATCGCAATAAAACTTATGGCCCGTCATCAAAAACCCGGCACCGCTCGCATCGACCTCGACATCTCGCCCGATGCAAAATTGCGCTTCGAATCCATTCACGGATCGCTCGGCTTCAAAACGAAAGCCGAAACGTTTGACGCCATTCTCTACTTCGTCGCCACGAAAGACAAAATCGATCCCGCCGTTATGCAACGGATCGAAGCCAAGCTCGACCAAGCGTTGGAAACACTCGAATCGCTCACATGAAAAACGGACAGATTTTCGCGCACAAGTCCACCGCACGGGGGCGCTTGGATTTGGAATATCTCGACGAAACTTCCGAGCGAAAAGTTTCGCTGCGGGAGCACGCGGAATTAAACAAGCAAATCGGCCGCAAGCTCAAAGGCTTCACCGACTACGCCTCGAAGGAATCTCTCGGGCAAGTTCACGCGGGCGGATTTCTTCACGATGCAATTCGCATCAATCCTGATGGCACGAGCACTGCGCCTGCGAAGCTTGCCAACGAGGAACGCAAAGAACGCATCACGGATTGCTGGCAGCGGCACCTAGGAAAATTTCCGTCGAAGGCAAAGCGCCCCGTCATTGCGCATCGCCTCGTGTTTTCCATGTCCACCGAACAGCACGACGCGCTGGTGGCTGCCGGGATCAATCCCGACCAGGTGCTTCACTCCACGATGAAAAAGATCATGCGGCGTTTCGCGGAAAAATTTCATCCCGGGGATTCGATTGGCTACGCCTACGGACTTCATCACGACACGGCGAACCTCCACGCCCACGTTGCGATTTGCCCGCGCACATCCAAGGGAAGTTACGTCGGGTGCAGCACATCACGATTCGACCGTTCCCGGCACAAACGGCAAATGGATCTCATTCGTTCGTGGTTCGTGCATGAAAACACGCGCTGGCAAAAAATTCTTAGCTCGCCGGAGCAAATTGAACAGGTCGTTTCAAAGCGCCTCGATGCCGACCGATTGGTTTTCTCGCGGAAACTCAATCAGGCTCAAATCACCGCGCTTCGTTCCTCACAAAACAGCGAGGCATTACGCTTGCAGCAGCTTTATCAGACCATCGGTGGCCTCGAACGAGCGTTGAAATCTCAGCGGGCCGCGCTGACCGCCCAGCGAAACGTTCGGCTTCTTGGCCGGATCGCCCGCGTTTCCAAACCAAAAATTCAACGGGTCGCCGAAAAAATCGCCGACGCCGTTCAGCGCCGCTCCATTCGCGAGCAGCAGACCCAACTTTTCAAACTCAAGCGCCAGTATCGCGCTCTCCATCAACGCTACAGCCGCATCTACGGTTTCCAATCTCATGCCAATCGACATGCCCGCCAACAGAGCGCCGCGCTCGGGAACTCGATTAATCTCTGAGCACGTTTGCTGCGAGAATTTCGTCTTTCGCATTCACGACGTGGACGGCTTCTCGCACCAGCCGGTTTCCGACAGCGAGGCCGTGACCGTGGTGAATTTCAAAGGCTACAGCCAGGCCATTTCCGACCCCGAGCGGCGGCTGTTCGATTTTCTCGTCTCGAAGCTCCAACCGAAAGCCACCGATGAAACCGAGTGAGCTTTTGATTTTCACCTTGAGCGTGGCGGGTTCGCTTGCCGCATATTTGCTGGTCTCGCCGCCGTTGTCGTGGGCGGCCATCGGCATTTGCGCCGTGTTCTTTTTGTGGAGCCTTTTTAAGGGCGACCATGCGGAAAAGCCGGTTCTCCGATTGGCCGGTTTGTCGTGGTCGCTGGAAGACTTCGTGCGCGGCTGGCTCATCACCGGAAAAACCGGCTCGGGAAAAACGCAATGCGCGATTAACGCGATCGCGTTTCAGGTTTTCAAGAACGTCCCAAATTGGGGCGGCCTCTGCCTCGACCAAAAAGGGTTGTATTGGGAAATTCTCGTTCGCATGGCGGCGCATTTCGGACGGCGCGATGATTTGATTCTCCTGCAAACGCGCCCGGCGGGTGAAAGCGTGCTCTGGCGACCTCCGCATACGATCAACATCACCGGCAATCCCGACGTTCCCGCTTCCACTTACGCGAAGGTAATCGTGGACACCGCGACTTCATTGACAGGAGGACGCGGGCAAAATCCGTTTTTCCCGGTGAAGGCGCAGCTCGCGATCCAGCTTGCGTTTGAAATTCTTCGCCACGTCGAGGCATTCGTCACCATCCCGAACGTTCGCCGGATTCTTTTGCAGGATGCCGATGCCACGGAAGCCATGCAGATGCTCTTGGATGCAGGCGATCAACGGGGCGACGAATTGCTCGCGGCTTTCCGCAGTTTCCACGAACAGCCTCCCGAACAGCTCGGAGGCGTCCAAGGCACAATCAGCACGTATCTCGATTACTTCGTCAACGATGAGATCGCCGAAGTTTTCTGCGCGCAGGAGCCAACGTTTTCCGTCGGCGAAATCGACGACGGAAAAATCGTCTGCATTGCCATGCCGCAAAAATTTCAGACCGAACGGCTCTACATCAACACGATCCTTAAACTCTCATATTACTTCCATGCGTTGAGCCGATTCGACAAATCCGCCGAAAAGCGGGCGGCAGATAATCTCATCATTCTGTTTGCGGACGAGGGGCAGGAAATCATTACAGGCGCAGAATCGGCTTTTGCCGATCATCGCGCGGCGGGCGTGATCCGCGAGGCCAAGGCGACCATCGTTCTCGCAACGCAAGCCTATACCTCGATCCTCGGCTCTCTCGATAAACGCTATGCGGACGTGCTCATGCTCAATTTGAGCAATGAAATCATCTTCACCTGTGCGAATGACGATTCCGCCATTATCGCCTCGAAGAATATCGGTGAACGTGAGGTGATAGAAAAATCATGGGGGACCAGCAGCGGGCGGACGACCTATAACTATCGCCGCGTCATAAAGCCGTTCATTCCACCGCATGAACTTCGCAGGTTATCGAAATTTCGGAGCATCGTTCGCCATTGCGAGCGTCCGTTTCGCCGCCGTCTCCTCCCACCGCTCAATCCTGATGGCACCTATCCCAATTGGTTTACGACCATCCGACCCGATTACGCGCTTCGACAATGGATGACAAACCGCACTTGAAACCTAAGACACAGGAATCCGAATGAAACCGCTCGTCTCGTCCCAAAACCGCATCGCCGATCTCGCCGATCTTGAGCCCTATCTATCCGGTAAGATTATCGGTCAAGAGCATGTCATTTCCCGCGTCTGTTCCGTTCTTGAGCGCACGATACTTGGTCTGAATCCTGATGACAAGCCGCTTGGGTCGTTTCTATTCCTCGGGCCGACTGGCGTAGGAAAGACCGAACTCACCATCGAGCTTACCCGCTTTTTTTTTGGTGACGACGCGCTGTTTCGATTCGATATGTCCGAGTTCCAACACGAGGACAGCGTAAAGATGTTTCTCGGCGACGAGAAAGGACGAGTCGGGCGGCTTGGACAAGTTCTTGCCGCACACCACAAAGGGGTCCTGCTGTTCGATGAAACGGAAAAATCGCATCGGCTCATTTGGGATTTGTTTTTGCAGATGACCGATGCGGCGCGCATCACGCTCGCCGATCATCACACCTACGACCTATCCGGTTTCCTCCTGGTCTTCACGAGTAACATCGGCTCCCAATCCCTATTACGTCCAACGAGGCTTCCGTTTACCACGTTGGAGCGCGCCGTTCTCGCCGAATTGCATAAAGTCTTTCGACCGGAACTCATTGGACGCTTTGACGAAAAAATCGTTTTCAAACCATTGACCCAAGAGAGTCAGCGACGGATTGCCGAAGTCAAAATTTCCGATGAATTGTCCCGCGTTGCCCTAAAAGGCTATCGCTTATCGGTTGAGAGTTCCGTGATCGAGTTTTTAATTCGACGCGGCATTCATAAAACGCTCGGTGCACGACCGTTGAAAAAGACTGTGCAACGATTTATCGGCGATGCGGTTAGTCATGCGATAAGGGCTGGTTCTTCTTCTAGCGGCATGCTGGTTGTTTCTTTGACTCATGATCGACTATACATCAAGTAATAAGCATCACGGGGCGCACAAAGTCTTGGAAGAATCTGAAGCCTTGGGCAGCATCGTCCAGATCGATGGATATTTTGGATCGTGAACAGGCCGATCAAGTTTGTTCTGTAATTGATGACATAAAACACAATGTCGGCCAGATAGCCGCGATCAATCCCGGAAGCCTTGATTGAGCCGTGTAATTCGAAGCCGAAACCAATCCGCATCGAACGGCGTAGAGCGTGAGGGACGCGACGCAGTTCAATTCGAGTTTCCGCATCAAATTCTTTCGGTAGTGCTCCACCGTTTTCGGTGACAAAGACATTTTCTGTGCAGCTTGCTTGGAACTTTGCCCTTCGGCCACAAGCTGTAAGATCATTCGTTCTTTGGCCGTTAGCCGTTCCGTCGAGGCAGCCAAAGAACGGAGTTCCGTTGCGAAGGGACTAAAGTAACTGACTCCGTCGGTAACCATGCGGATTCCCTGATAAAGCGTCTCCAAGTCTTCGGATTTGTGCACGAAGCCATGGGGCTGGGTAGCAAACGCTGCACGGATTAGAACCGGATTTTGAGTGCCCGAGTAGATGAAAAACTTGGCATCTCTCTCGGCCTTCATCTTCCAAATCACATCTGGGCCATTCAATTCTGGCAATTCGAGCGCTAAAATCACCAAATCAGGTTTGTATTTTTGGTAACGCCGCAGAGCTTCGGTTCCAGATTTTGCCTCAACAATCACCGAAAAGCCTTTTTGACTACCTAGAAAGTGGGTCAGCAACTGACTCGTAGAAACATGCCGATCAACAATGAGAACAGTGTGCTTTTGTTCGAGTTTTTCGGTCCAGTGCATACTCAATGAAGCATCATCTAGGCGATTATAACCGTTTTTGGGTTACACCGCTTGAATATGAGATTTCCCCATATCGAAACGAGGTTTTTTCTTATGAAATTTACTGCTTTTTACCATCTAGGCGGTGGCCCTCACGTCATGCAATATCAGCAGCACTATCGCCCCCCTAAACCATCCCAATCGGTCGAAAGACTACAATCGCGTGTATAAAAAATATCCCAAAATCGTCTCGCGGTGTAACGTTTTAATAATAAGCACGTTATGTTATCTCTTCTCTGTCGCATTGGCCGAGGGACAAATCAGTTTCAATTCGACAGAAGATACCTATACCCAATCATTCAACGGCTTACCGTCTTCGGGAACGTTCACTTGGTTAGACAACGTCACTATTCCAGGATGGTATGCCGCAACCAGTTTGGGCGCAGGTCTTAGCTCAGTTACCGCATCCGCCGGAACAGGAACCGGTGGTGGCCTTTACAGTTTTGGAGCGGCAAGTGATTCGGACCGGGCCTTGGGGTCGATTGGCTCCAGTTCGGCGGGAAACATGTATTGGGGCGTCCGATTTGTGAACAACACCGGCACGGCTATTACCGGATTCACCATTGGCTACACCGGAGAGCAATGGCGAAGTGCAGGGACGGCTGGGAACGGAGCTCAAACGGTGGGTTTCCAATACAGCTTGAGCGCGACCGCCTTGAAAACCGGATCGTACCAAGGAGTGCCAACACTAGATTTTATTAGTCCAGTCACAACCGGATCAGCGGGAAGTTTGAATGGCAACCTCGGCGCCAATCAAGCATCGGTCGGACCGGTGACCGTTCAAAATATCCTTTGGCTTCCCGGCGCTTCCCTCTGGGTTCGATTTTACGATCCGGACCATTCTGGCACCGATCATGGTCTCTCGGTGGACAATTTTTCTTTTTCTGCTGCGGCCTCCTCAAACGCCTATGATCCTCCGTCCGGCTATTATGCCGCCGCACAAGGTCTTACGGGCCAAGCCTTGGCGGACGCCCTTCACGGCATCATCACGCCTCATACCGTCATTCCGTATGATTCTACCACGCAAACGGATGCCATGGCGGCCCTGAAGGTTCTGGACGAAGACCCAAGCGATAATACGAAAGTCCGTCTCGTTTACACCGGAACTTCGATTTTGAAAACTGATTCCACATGGAATCGTGAGCATTTATGGCCCCAATCCCGAGGCGTGGGCTCCAATGGTGCCGATTTTAGTGACCTCTACAATTTGCGGGCGTCTTCTGCCGCAATCAACTCCGCGCGAGGAAATAAATTCTTCGATATCAGCGACACCGCAAATGCTAATTACCATTCGCCCGCCACCTCCGGGGCGTCGGCCGATACAAGCACAGATTTTGACTCCTGGCAGCCAAGCATCATTGAGCGCGGCGATGTCGCTCGCTCGCTCATGTATATGGACATCCGTTATGCGGGAAACGAAACCAACACGTTAGATTTGTTTTTGCAGGATGTCGTCAATGGAACCGCGGACATGGCCGTTCTTACAACATTGCTGCAATGGAGCGAACAAGATCCCGTTAGCGATGAAGAAAGGAGAAGAAACTCCTTAATTTATAGCGTATATCAACATAACCGAAACCCTTTCGTCGATCACCCGGAATACGTCGATCAACTGTTTGGCGTTCTTGTTCGCACCGCTCTCGACCAAGATTTGGACGGCATGCCTAACTACTGGGAAACCCAGTTTCAGTTCAACCCTAATAATTGCATTGATGCTATTGGAGACGCCGACAACGACGGCATAAGTAACTTGGAAGAATTTTGGACGAATTCTGATCCAACCAATTCTTTTAGTCCGGCAACGCTTTACGTCGATAAATCCAACACTGGATTAATTCAGGATGGAACGGCCTTACACCCATATCACACCATCCAAGCGGCGATCACGGCGGTTCCTCAATCCGTTAACACGCTGGTTCTTGTGAAAAGCGGGACTTACCCCGAGCACTTGGATACGAGCGGCAAAGAACAAATCAGCATAATTAGCTCGGATGGTCCGGTTAGCACTATCATTGATGGCACGACTAGTGACCAGTTCGAACATGGTCCGGTGGTTCAGATACATGGCGTCCAGAGGGCAACGCTCATTGGATTCACGATCCGCAACGGAAACACAGCGGCAGCCGGTGCGGGGATCAACATCGACTCCGCTAGTGGGCAAGTCTTTGTCGAAGGAAACTTGGTCACGAACAATATTTCGACTAACACGATAGGCGGCGGCGGCATCTACGTGAAAGCGGCCCGTGGCACCCAACTCGCTAACAACTTCGTTACATTAAACCAAGGTGTGCGCGGCGGTGGCGTTCTGTTTGCGAGCGGAAATCCCCAATTTTGGCATAACACCGTGGCTGACAACATCGCCACGGGCGGTCATGGCGGTGGGTTAAGCGCGTTGACCGGAGCTTATCCCGATGTAAAAGCCAACATTATTTGGGGAAATACAGGCTCTTTGGAGTCGCAGATTCACCAGATCACGGCGATCACGAACAATATTCTTCAAGGCGCGGCCTCCGGCACCGGAAATATTGCACAAGATCCCCAATTCGTAAGTTCCTCGGGTCATAATTATCACATTCTACCGACTTCTCCGGCGCACAACGCAGCCAATCCTTTGCCAGTAATGATCGACTATGATCGAACGCCGAGGCCTGACGTTTGGAACGAATCCAAGGACATTGGCGCCGACGAAATCTCGAACGAAAATAGCGATTTCGATGGCGACGGCATGCCTGATGAATGGGAATACGACAACTTTAGCAGCCTAAATGAAGATCGTCTGGGCGATTATGATCACGATGGCGTCTATAATTACATGGATGCAAATCCTAACAATGCCTCGATTGGCATTATGCAAATTCACATCGTAACTCCCGGAAACGGAACAACTGTCCAGTAGCAAACCGTGTTTTTTTATGAAGCGCTCATTATCTCTTAGTCCGGCCTCTTGGATCGTTTCGGGACTAGCTTTATTAAGCTTTATTCTGGTGGCACAAGCGTCGGAAACGCCTCGATACGGGCGCGGCGCGACATTAACGACTCCCAATGCTACCGTCTATACTGATTTCGAGTGCTTTGTCTGGGGATTAAGTGGCCAAGTAGGTGTTGCGCTGAATCCTTCAACCGATGGCAGTGAGCTTTTCCAACAGCCTTTTTGGTTCAGTCGGACCCAGGAAGGCACATTAATCCGTCGGCAAATTTACTTCGATTCCTCTTTCTCCCCAATTTATACTATCTCCGCTAACAATCCCGTTGTGGCGTTTGGAAGGGCCGTAAATGGTTCGCCGCTCTTCATCCGACAACAATATAGTTTCGGCGGATATGCCGGCTCGACGACCGATAAGAGTTTAATTCAGCCAACGATTCGGATTGTTGCTTATGCAAAAGCCGCCTTTACGGCAAGCGGAACTTCTGTTTCTCCTGCCGCAGTTGTCGACAAAGCGTTGCCGACACCGCCAATCGCGGGCAGCAGTCAGGCCGACAAGGACGAATGGGACGCCTTCATCGCGAATAACTATCGCGTGCCGCTCAATGACGTTCCTGGTCTAACAGGCAATGTAAGGCTTCTTAAGAATACTACGGCGCAAGACGATGTTGCATACAATTTAGGAGTTCTTTTATCGGGCTCGCTAGTTCTCGACGTTATCGCATCAAGTGACACCTATTATTACGTAGTGGAGACGAAGTGCGCTGCTCCTCCTGTCGTGGGAACTACAATGTCGCCATTTTGTCAGGTGGTTGATGCTGAAACGGGGGCACTTTCTCCGACATTTACGCCAATGTTCACGATGGACTTTGAGGCGCAGCCACAGATCGGCGGCGGTCCTGCTGAAACATCCGCTCTCTACCAGCCTCATTTTGAGGGCATTCTTGCCCCTCCAACTTACGAGGGCAAATCGCCGGAAGAACTTCTTTCGGTGAAATGCCAAGTTCCCTCTCCGGTAGAACTGCCTGATCCAAATACATGCCTGGCTTTGGATGGCGACGGCATGCCGAGTCCCGAACTTCGGGCGCATCCTTATCTCGACGATTTAGTCGAACAAGTCGCCATCGATAATTCAGGAACAGTGGCTGGTCAGACGGCAAATGTGCTGTCGATCATGAGTTATATTCTCAATGAAGTTCAACTTAGCGAGGGCATTTCGGAGGGAACGTCGTCACTCGCGAGTCCTCAAGTGCTCGATATCGACGCAATGAAAAGAGGCGCGTTCGGAGTGGCGACCGAAGGACACGGTTCTCCAATTGAGCAATGTGCTCTTGCGGTTTACATGCTCCGCAAGGCGGGCATCCCGGCGGTTTACGTTCAGCCCGCTTCGGGAACGGTCAAAATCCTAGATTTTTACGCTAATCGACTGCTGAAAATGCAGCTCATTGGTGGCGTCGATTATCTAGGAAATCCCACGGAAACAAATTTACCGCAGACTCCCGGCTCTGGAAATCCAAATCAAAAGCGCATTCCGCGACTTCTTGCTGTCAATTACCCGTGGGTCTTGGCGCGAGTAAATAACGAATGGGTTCCTCTGTTTCCATGGATGGCGGACATCAAGGCTTATGAGGGCTACGATCTGAATGATATTCTAGCGAACGGTGGCGATATTCCAGATAGCCGGACTTGGATTCGTAAATATGTAAACGGCATATCGGAAATCATGGACCCCGATGCAACGGGACGAACTCAAGTCAATACACCAGCGATCCTTTTTCCTAAGTATTTGCGGAAAGCAGTCGCAAATTCAGGACGGAAAATTTCAGTCGATGACATTGGAATCCGTTTCGAGCAGAGGAAACATTATTTTACCCGATTAGCGGATTTACCGAGGCCTTTTCAGATTGATAGCATCGAGACAGTAAAGCCGGTGGCATTTCGGAGCGTCTCAGAAAAATATCCCGATTTGTCTCCGTCAGCCCCCGCGCGAGTTTGGGCTACGCTAACAACTCGAATTTTGCAAAGTGGCAATGGAAGCCTCGCAGAATCTGAATTATTTTCTACAGATACCCTCAAGACTGCCGACATGAATGATCGGCGCATGGTCATTCGACAGACTCGACGCGATGGCGCATCAACGAGCACGCTAACGAGCAGCCTATCTTCTTCGCGGGTCGTTTCGATTGAGGATGATAACGAATTTGCAGGTGATGCGATCGACGAAGATGATACCGATCCTCTCACAGATGTTTCCGAAACTTACGAAGAGGACGCTTCCATCCCTGACCCCGAAATTTTAGATATTGAAGAGGTTAACGACACCGGTGATAGCGGCCCGGCGGATTTAGAAATAACTCCCAATGTTGTTCAATCGCTTAGGACGACGCATAGCAGCCTCGCAGCACGGGCCTCGACGCCCAGGGCCGTCGGATTTGGAACGTGCTGGAAGAACCCTAGCGAGGTCGTCGGAACGGTAGGCGATCTTAGCAATCCTCAACATATTGTTCCTACAAAGCTGGAATCCTACAAAGTTAAGTCTATTAAAATCAAAAACACAACCGGACATCAAATACAGGTCACTGATGTCGGCCAAATCAACCAGAATTATGAAATATGTTTCTCTCGGCTTCCAACCGCGTCAGGTGGGCATAGATTTCCCTTCAAGATGAAAAGTGGCAGTTCCGCACGGATCAAGGTCATGTACATCCCCACGGTCGTTCAGAATAAAAAACGTTACAATTTTTATGTTTTCTATAAGTCGCAAGGAGTCGCCGGAAGGTTGTTTGTTCGTCCTCTCAGCGGGAAATGCGTCTCTCGGCCAAATATCACGCCTGATCCAGCGATAGTTTACCGTGACGAAGAAGGTGGGGACGGTGAAACCCTGCATGCGTCGATTAAAAACAACGGTCCATCCACCGTTGGGTTTGGTTCTGTTATCGCTTACCCGTCGAATGGTTTTACCGCCACATTGGTGAATGGGTCCGCCGCTAGCGGCGGCAGAGCAAACTTCAACCTAACCGGTGTTCCGCTCGGCACGCAATCCGGGGAGGGAACCGTTCTCTTCAAGGGGATGACTTATTTAGGCGCAACGGGAGAAATGGACTTTCCGTTTAGCTATATAATCGAGCCAGCACTTCACGACATGGAGCTGCGAGCCTCCCCGTTCCGATCAGATGCTACCGACATATCCGATTTTCAAGACCGAAGCTTTGCGGGGATCGCCAAGCGGCAAAGTCATGTGACACACTTATATTCTGGGGATACCGCTCTTCCTTACGAAAATTTTAAGGCGGACATGGCCATAAGAGTGCCACGCGCACCATGGTACGGGACTGGAAATGTAGATACGCTACATCAAACCGCTAGACCATTTAAAAAAGGCGATCTTGTTGGTCTATGCGTTGATCTTGGCCAAGTAACGCAGCCCATGATCGATCTTCATGCGATTGATTATTGGACGGCTCAGTCCAAGCCAGGCGGAATTTCACCAGAACTCCGAGATGAAATTGGAGTCTTTTTAATGGGCCTCGGTTATTTCCGAGACTGCGATGTGTTTGATCAAAAAAATCAATCGCTGCATAAAACAACTGCCTGGAACCAAGTTTCGTTGGGGGCATCTCACTTTGATGCCGCTCGAACAGAGTCCGGTATTCTTCCGGGTGGAAACATTGCTAACATCAAACCTCTGGTAGACATGCTTCATAGCAGTTCACCACTAAGCGTATCAGGAGTCACCTATCCGAATAGCGGAGCGGTTAGTGAAGATTATAGTGAAAACTTTGTAGCCATGAAAGCTGCGAACGAATCTGCTTATGAGCATCAAACAATCAATGATTATCTCAAACAGACGGATTCAATCTCGACGGTCCGTCTTCTCCAAAAAGCAGTGCAGACGGGGATAGGGATCAAGGAGCTAACAGTAACAAATTACCTACAAAATCAATCTTGGCTCGAAGCTAAAGACCCAAATCTTTGGGCAGACATTAAATCATTTTTTGAACAGGAGTCATCTCAAGCTATTGCTCATGCCTATGTTACTTTGGACAACGTCGAAGGGGGATGGGTCCAACCAGATGGTGCCGAATCTGGGAAATATTCATACAAGGGCATGGGTGCTTTACTGCTTGGAAAGCGGCATTACCAGAGTTTGATTTCTGGAAACAAAGTTTTAAATGGTGGTGCTGGTTCTAATGTGTCCACCTTCATGTTCGAGCCGACGAGTAGTTTTACAAATCTTTCTTTTAACGACAACCACTACTCGCTAAATCTGAATTCGACGAGTTCGACGAGCATTTTTGCTCCCAACGTTAATACCGCTTATCACCTTAGCTTCGACAATTTCAACTCAAATACGTCGGTCACGACAAATTCGTTTCAGCAGAGTTGGTCGAACAGCTGGGCTTCAAATCACGGTATAACCAGCGTATCGAACTTCACCTATAACGAAGCCGTTATCAACACGGTAACTTATGGGAGCGTGGGCCGCTCGAGTTGGGTTGGAGACGTCTTTAAAGCTGCGGCTGACCCAGTGGATATGGTCACCGGTGCATTCTATGTTGATCAGGTGGACTTGGCTTTGAACGGGCCATTCCCTCTTAGCATTCGGCGGAACTACAGCAGTCGCAACCAAGACGATAATTACTTCGGATATGGATGGAAGTTGTCGATGATCCCCTTTCTTGTTTTGGAAAAACCGGACGAAGCCTCGGATGCAGTTGGAGATATTCGCGCGGCGGAAATGGACGGCTCCGTTATTGTTTATACTCACGCCGGTGGCACGGGCGAGGTTTGGACTCCCCGGGCGGATAAGAATCCCAATCTGAACAATCTTAATGGTGGCTCCAACAGCGGTTCAGGAAACATGTTCGAGGCGAAGATCGTCCTGAAAAATCCGGGCGAGCCTAACCCGATTTATGAATTGCAGTCGCCAGATGGCAGTTTCCGCACTTTTCAACGCAAGATTTATCATGTGGGCGACTTTGATTTGGATCGCCCGTTTCTTCAAAAATGGACCGATAAAAACGGCAACACGTTGACCTTTGATTATTTCGACCGAACCCAAGATCAGGATAAACCTTATTACGGTCAGCTGCGACGGATCAGGGCGAGCAATGGGGATCTGATCGGGTTTGTTTACGACTCGAATCTCCACATTAAACAGGCCTACGCCGGAGATGGAAGACGTGTGATTTACACCTATGACTCATTCGGACAACTCGCGGGCGTGCGTTTGCCAGATGGGGCAGAAACCACTTACGATTATCGCACCGACTACTCGGGAAGCGAGCCTACCCCCTCTTATTTGCTTGAGAAAGAAACCAAACCGGGCGGCCGGGTTTTGGTCAATACTTATGACGATCTTCGGCGGGTCAAAACGCAATCTTCCACTGTCAACGCGGACAGTCCCGCCTCGTTGGTGCTAAATGCAACCTTCGATTACAATAACAATGATATTGCTCCCCTTGCCGGGACTACGCCTTCAGCCAACCTTGTGATATCAGGGACGACTACCGTTACCGATGCCAACGGCAAGCCTTGGATTTACACCTATGCAGACAGCCAGATAACCAGCATCAAGGACCCGAAACTTCAGACGACAACCCGGACATGGTATCCATCGACCGGAACGATTCCAGCCGGAGGATACGCGCGCGCGCTGTGGACGGAAACGGACAAACGCGGACTCACTACGACTTACACTTACGATAGTTTTGGGAATCTCCACACGACGAAGATTCAAGGTAATTTGACGGGCAATGGAACCAATACGGAGTCAATGACGACGACCACCGATTACGATTATCGACATCGCATCCAATCCATTAGTAATGACGCATCAAGCGTCAAATGGAGTTTCCAGTATCACGACGATAGCGAAGTTACCGGCCCGAATTCGGATGCCTACATTTATCTGCCATGGAAAGTGCGGAAGAAAGTAGGAGAAATCACGGTTGAAACGACGCAGTATGATTATACCCATGTCGGCGCCGTGGCTGATCCGGTTTTTGCGCGTGGACTGCTTCAAACGGAGACGCGTGCAAGCGAATGGGCCGAAGCGTCCACTACCAGCTACGAGTATTTCGCGAACGGATTTGCAAAGAAAAAAACGGAAACCACCGGAACAAGTGATCCAGCCGTCATTACTAACTTCGAAGCCAATCTGCGAGGGGAACGAACTCGCGAAACCGACTCGTTGGGTCGATACATTGATTTCGCTTACGATGACATGGGGCGTCCCATTTGGACTGAAACTCACGGTGAGGGAGGCGGATTAATCGGCTGGAATTATACCTATTACAACGGCAATGGAGATGTCGAATGGCAGGATGGTCCTCGTTACTATCCAGAAGACTACATTCAGACGCGTTATGATGGGGCCGGGCACAAAGCCGAGGAAACCCGCTGGCGCAGCGAGGCTAATTCCAACGGAACAGGCGTGGAAGAAGCAACGAGATCGGGTATCTACGCCACGACATTTTATCACCATGATAAAGTCGGAAATCTACGTTGGATCGTTGACCCGATGGGCAACAAGACAACGATGGATTACGATGACGTGGGACAGATGCGTTTCCGCACGGATTCTGAAACTCATCAGACCGAGGAATTCAACTATGAGGCTGGTGGAGAGGTTTCTTATCATAAAGACAAAATTGGTGGGGAGACGACCGTCACTTATACATCGCTCGGTAAAATTAGCAGTCGCGTAAGTCCTGATGGAGTTTTTCAGACTTGGCTCTATCAGTTGGACGGGCGGCTCGCCCGAGAGCCTCGGGATAAGGATACCTATTGGACCTACGCTTATGAGGATCAAAATCGAAAGACGATTAGAACTCTCCATGGGCGTGATGGGTCTGTTCTTGGCACGGAATCACAGACGAATGATCGCCGCGGCAACATTTCGGAACAGGTGGATTTGGACGGCTTCGCTTGGGGATCTGCTTATGACGGCCTGAATCGCCTCAAAACCTTTACGGGGCCGGCGGCGACGACAAATTCGGCCCGGCAGACCACAACCTACTCTTATGATGCGAGCGGGAAGACCAAAACGGCAACTAATGCCGCGGGCGAACAAACGGTTACCACAACTGACAAGCTAGGAAGAATTATGTCTCAGTCTGTGGGAGGATTGCTCACGGCTTACGATTATTCGCCCGATCATCATAGCGTCACGGTCACTACGGGTGGCGGTTCTGAATCTGTCGTTACGACCACCTACACCGACAACGCCGAGAAGCCGGTTATTCAAACAGAAGCTGCGGGAAGCACGATTCTCGATTATGATCGAAACGAAAATCTGATTTCCGAAAAGAGCCCACGATCCTTTATCACTGGCTACGAATATGACGGTCTGAACCGGCAGCGGAAAATCAAACAACCGGATTTGACTGAGATTATTCTTGGCTACGATAGCGAGGGCCACCTTACGAGCCGGTCAATGCCGGGACAGTTGGTTTGGTCGGCCGAATACAACAGCAAAGGCCAGAAACAGTTGGAGAAATTGACGGGGGCGACTGGGGTTACCCGCAAGTTCGACTATGCCTATCACGCCACCGGGACCAACATCGGGCGCCTGAACACTTTGACCGATCCACGCGGGATCGTTCAGACCATGGGTTATGATGGTTTTGGCCGGGTCCAGACCGTCACGGCCGCGGGTTCGGCGGACTCTGGCAGCCAGACGTTTGGATATAACAACCGCGGCACGTTGCAGTCCGTCGCCTTCTCGTCGACGCAGTCGCCAAGCAGCACGGTGGTGCGAGGCATCGATGGCTACAGCCAGATCACGAGCGAAACGGTTACCCTTGGCGGGAACCCCGTTGCCAGCATCGTTCAAAAGTGGGATTCCACCGGGCGGCGATACAGCCTCACTGGACCGGGAGCTTACGGCTTCCACTATCGTGCCGATGGGCTCATGGACACATCGTCCATTGGAACCACTAGTTTCTCTTTTGGTTATGATGCGGCCGGCCTTCTTAAGACCAGCTCGGGGCTTGGCGTCACGCGCACGGTCACTGGCCGCGATGCCGCCGGCCGATTGCTTAGCCAGGCTACATCGGTTGGATCGGCGGTCTTGTCGGAGAACACCCCGCGTTACTCCGATGGAAATATTTCCGGCTACTCCGCCACCCGGAGTGGGGCCGGCAATATCAGCCGCACCTATTCCTACAATAATCGCGGGCAGCTCACCAATGAGACCCTTGCCGCGGCCACCGGTCCCGCCATGATCTACAGCTTTGATCCGGAGGGACGCGGAATCCGCGTCGGGGCCAAAGCGGATGGCGTGAATTTCCGAAACGCGACCACGGTAAACGGCTTCGGTCGGATTGAGGACGAAGCCAGTTTGACCGGCACGCGCGACGTGACGGTCACCGGAACCGCTCTCGGGGCCAAGGCCGTCACGCTTTCCCTCGATGGCGGAGTCCTCGCCACCCCACCCTTCGCCGGTTGGAAGGGCAATGGAAACTGGAGCTTCACGCTTTCCGCCGTTCAGCCCGGCTTGCACAGCTTAGAGGCCAAGGCCACTCACCCGAGCGGCTACGTCGCGAGCGATACCAGCTCCTTCAACGTGAAAGGAGTTTCCGAGGCCGTCCACACGACTTACGATCTCGCTGGCAATGCCATTTCCATCACCGGTCAATCCAACCGCGTGCTGACTTGGGATTGGCTGGGTCGCCTCACCAAGATCACCCAGGACGAGGCGAATCACCAAGGTTTTATCTGGACCGCCACTTACGATGGCTTAGGTCGGCGGCTGAAAACCACCCACCAGAAGGTGGAAAGCGCCCTGCCGAGTGGCACGGTGACCACCACTTCCTCGGTGTATGATCCCGAGGTCGAGTTCTTGGAACTTGCCGCCACGATCAATGGGACGACGGCGCTCAAGCTTTATGGCCCGGACCTCGATGGCATCTATGGCGGATTACAAGGCATTGGCGGGCTACAAGCCGTCCTCATCGGCACCACGGCCACTCCGTTCATCAATGACGCTTTTGGCAACGCCATCGGCACGAAGACGGCCGCGGGCGTAGTCTGGAAAAAGACGACAGTCGGCGGATATGGCGCGCTCCCCGGCAGCTTCACCACTGCGGCTGCCAATGCCGGAGGCTTGGCGGATGCCACCCTCTGGCGCGGCAAGCGGGTGGACGAAACCGGCCTCTATTGGCTCGGCGCACGCTATTACATGCCCGATGGCGGACGATTCATTTCCGCTGATCCGGCCGGAAATGCGTCTTCGATTTCGCTCTACGATTTCGCGAACGGAGACCCGATCAACTTTGCCGATCCGGATGGGCGGTTTGCAGTCGGGGTCGTCAAGGGCTTTACTCTCGGCACGCTCGCGCAACAGGAAAACGGCCTTGGGCATACCAGCGTCGCGATGGGCATTGGCGGAGCGGTTGGGCAGATCGCGTCTTACTTGACGCCCGGCTACGGCGAGTTTGCGATTGCTCGCGATGTTGTCGGCAGTTCCCTGCATGCCAGCTACGTTGCCAACGATATTTACCAAAATGGCTTTACGACAGCGAAGGCTCTTGATCTTGGGCTTTCTACCGCCGGAGCGGTTGGTGGGGGGGCAGTTTTAGCAAGCACCTTTCGAAGCACGACTCAGATTGAACGGGCGGTAGTAAACCCAATTATAATTCAAGCGAGAACAACAACCTCCAACTTCCAAGCTCTCTCAAAAGCGTCTCAATTCGGAGTTCAAGAATACAGCGCCCTGAGAACCACAATTCAAGGTTCTGGACTACAAGCACACCATTTGATCGAACAGCGCTTCGCGAAAGCGCTTGGCGAATCTACCAAAACAATGTCTTCTATCGCGGTAACTCCCGCTGAGCATCAAATCTTCACAAATGCTTGGCGGCAGGCCATTCCATATAGCAGTTCAAAGAGTTTACTCAATACTGATACGGCGACAAAAGCTCAGATAGAAGCCGCGGCTCGAAATATTTATGCAGATTATCCCGAAATTTTGAAAGCATTAGGATTGTAATCGGAATGAATATAATTCATCGATATTCGTTAAATTCCAAAAGAAACTTCACATTTCTTGAAGAGCTTGCTAAAAAAGGCGTAGCGGTAAAGTTCGGAGCAATAATCTCAACGTTTGAGATATCGGAGTCAGATTCCTGCTTTTCCGAAATTTATGAGCGTAGCAAACAAACCGATCCGGTTCATCTTATTGCCACAACGTTTACTAAAGCGGAAAACTCCCGAGCTTCATTCCTAAAGCTATCAGCGGTTCGGATAGTCGGCTATCCGCAACCGGAAGATGATTTTGGATATCTAAACAAAACCTATGATCTCACCACTTATTGCAGCAGTTGTGGAATTGGACAAATTCAAAATGCTCCGTTCAGGATAAAAGAAAGCTTTTGGTCTGATAAGTTTGACTTCTTGCAGTTAAATTGGGTTTTTGATGTGTTTTTTGTTCGACTTGAAACTTACGAATCGATTTTTAAACCGTTCGGAATTCCCTCATTTCCCGTCCTAAATGCGGAAGGCACGCAGAAATTAGACAGGATGGTTCAGCTCCATACTCAGGACGTCTCAGTTCCTAATCTAAGGCTTGAGAATCATCCGCTTGTTCGATGCGAAAGGTGTCAGACAGATAAATACCTGCCGCATTCCAGAGGATTTTTCCCATCTTTCACGAGCGACTGTGGCGGTCACTTTATACAGTCGCGTGAATGGTTTGGAACTGGGCACGAATCTCGGAAACAAATTTTGGTATCTCAAGCTCTTTATAAAGCCATCTCTGGCGCAAAGTTAAAAGGCGTGAATTTTGTTCCTCAGGGCTGAATAGTATCAACCCGCATGTCAAAAAAGCCACCGGTCGAGGTATGAAACGATATCTCTAACTGAATAAGTAGCGGGTAATGAGCAAAGCAAGATAACAAGAGATTTGTTGATTACGGACAACCTGTATTAATCAGTTTTGGAGCCGCGCCGTTCAATCCAGTTCGCATGATGGTTACCCTTGCATACGGGTTGGTAAGCAAATCAAAACGTGGCAAAAGCCTGAGCGAACTCTACGGCATTTGGTCAAAATTAGCTAAATAAAGAATAACAATCTTACGGAAAGAGTTGTTTGAATAGCAGACCGGCTTCGCGTTTCACAAATGTCGGAAAGAGGTTCGCCTCGATTGGAGAAAAACTTCCGGTTTTTTGGAGATTTCAACTCGGAGGCTGGATTGCCTTTTTCGTTGTCACATTCCCGCTTAAATGGGTTGTTCTCGGCTCTTTTAAATCAGCATTCATAGTGTCCCTTTTCAGGGAGGGCTTGGGGTTTTTGACGACATGGGGAATGCGAGAAATCTACCGTCGCGCTTACCAGGAAAACACCGGTGTCGCGGCGGTGATTGCCCTGATCTTAAGGATCTCCCTATTTGGAACTTTGGTTCAGGCATCTTTGTCTCTCACTTTTCACGATGTCTTTGATCTAGAAGAAGAGAAAATTTTTAAAAGTGCCGTCATCTTCGGGGTGATCTACTTCCGTGGCGCGCTATGCCTCGGATGGAGCTTCCTTTACTTTGGAATTCGGTTCTGGATTGGAAAAACCAGCCGCGAATTGCGATTGGCGCTCATGGAGTCAGAAAAGCGCGGGGCCAAACTGCAAATGCTGCGGGCGCAAATGAACCCGCATTTTCTGTTTAACGCGCTAAATACCATCCGGGCCGGAATTGGGGAAAAGGCGAAAGAGCTAATCCCGGTTATTGATGGCCTAGCCGGCTACCTTCGATATTCCTTGATCCATCGGAAGGATGACATGGTGCCCATGGGGGAAGAGTTCGAGACACTGAACGATTACCTTGCAGTAGAGAAGGCGCGATTTGGGAATGAGTTGGAACTGGACTGCCTAATCGACAATGCGGCCAGCGAAATCGAAGTCCCAGGTGTGCTTTTGCAGCCGATCCTAGAGAACGCGATCAAATACGGGCGCATGACCTCGCCATTGCCGCTCCGCGTTCGCGTCCGTGTTACTACCGAATCCGACTCTCTTTGTATAGAGGTAGCCAACACCGGAAAATGGATCGACCCCCGCCCCCGCGAACAAATCGGGGGCGTCGGCATTGGCAACCTTCGGCAAAGGCTCGCCCTTCTCTATCCAGACTCCCACACGTTCAAAACCGTCACGCAAGGCGAATGGGTTATGGTGACCATTCGCATTCAACAGAGGGGCAGACATGAAGGAAATTCTCCGGGCGATCATCGTCGATGACGAGGCCCCGGCCCGAATCGTTCTTCGGCAACTCCTCCAAGCGCATCCCAACGTCAAACTCGTTGGTGAGGCAAATTCGGCCGCAAGTGCCGTCGAACTCTATACCGACCTCCGCCCGGACGTGGTTTTCCTCGACGTGCAAATGCCAGCGGGTGACGGATTTTCCATTTTGTCGAAGCTCCAACCCATCCCGGCCATCATCTTTGTTACCGCTTACGACGAATATGCCGTGCGGGCCTTCGAGGTGAACGCCATCGACTACCTGCTCAAACCGGTCCGCGCGGAACGGCTTTCGGAGGCGCTGCATCGAGCGGTCTATTTGCCAAGGCCGACGCAGACCAAACGCTATCTTCCGGAGGATCGGATTTATCTGGAATCCGACACGTTGGTTCGCATGGTCTTCGTGGCAGAAATTTCGGGGATTGAAGCCGAGGGAAATTACTCTCGTGCGCACATCACGGACGGCTCGTCAGTTTTTATCCGCCGTGGCATGGCGGAGTGGGAAGCCTTGCTGCCGGAAATTCTTTTCGTGCGCGTGCATCGCTCGCTTCTCCTCAATCACCGCACCGTCGAGAAGATCGACCTGGAAGACCGCGGGCACGTCGTGGTTCATGTCAAAGGGTTCACCACGCCGGAAATCCTGACCAAACGAGCGTTCGCCCGCTTGCGAAAGGCTTTGCGCGGCGTCGGCATCGTGTGACGAACGTTCCAAAAAGGGCGCTTCGTCATCGCTCCGGGAACGTTCGTCACATCGCCACAGCCAGAATTGCATTCCGTGCGGAAACTGGAATGCGATCAGCGACCGTGCATCCGGTTCTTTAGTGAAAGAAATCCGGCCTGATTGCGAAAAGAGCAATCAGGCCAATGCAGAAACGTAACGTCATAGGTTCGCAAGTTCGGCGACTCCGATGCCAACGTGGATGGTCTCAGGAGCAGCTCACGGCCAAGCTTCAGCTCGAAGGCTTGGACATCAGCCGCAGTTCCATCGCCAAAATCGAGAACGGCCAGCAGGCCGTCTTCGATTACGAGCTCCTTGCTTTCTCGCACTTGTTCCATGTCAGCGAGGAGGCCCTGCATCCCGGGCTCGATCCCATCGCGCGCGATTTCCACCAAAAATTTTTGGCCTTCATGGACCAATGATGAGCCGCGGAGCCGCATAAACTTCCAATGGCACTGGGGACAGCCGGGACGAGAACCGGCTAACGGGACGCCAGAATAATCGCACCAGCCAAAATGAGCAGGCCGCCGGCCCAATGTTGCCAAGTCAGGCTTTCGCCGAGCAAAAGAACCGCAAAAATCATGACGAAAAGAACACTGAGTTTGTCGATCGGGGCGACTTGCGCAGTTTGTCCGAGCTGGAGCGCACGAAAGTAGCAAACCCAGGAAAGGCCGGTCGCCATGCCGGAGAGGACGAGAAAGATCCAAGTCCTCCGGCCGAGATGCGCGACCGCAGCGGGAGGGGCGGAGAGCAGAGCAAGACTCCACGTGAAGACGAGCACCACCGTGGTGCGAATGGCCGTAGCCCAATTGGAGTTCACGTTTTCGACCCCGATCTTGGCCAGGATCGCGGTGAGGCCGGCAAAGAACGCGGAAGCCAACGCCCAATAAAACCAGATCATACCGGATTTCTTCGCCTTGGCTCTCGAGAAAACAAGCTATGTTGCCAAGTCGCCATAGATTGCACCGACGCAGTCTCGACGCGTGCGTCCGGCCCTGCCAGAACGCGGCGATGCAAAGGGTCGACCAAAGCCAAAGTTTGGACGCGGGCAAGCTGCCGCAGATCACCCTCGGATTTTGGGTGCTCAAGATTTGCGCGACGACCCTCGGCGAAACTGCGGGCGACCTGCTCTCGATGACGCTGCAAGTCGGCTATGCGGTGAGTTCGCTCATCTTGTTCAGTGCCTTCCTCGTGACCTTGGGCGGGCAACTCGCGACGACCCGCTATCATCCCTGGCTGTATTGGCTGGTGATCCTCTCCACGAGCACGGCCGGGACGACGATGTCGGACTTCATGGACCGGACGCTGGGCCTCGGCTACGCCAAGGGGACGCTGATCCTCGTGACGATTCTCGCGGCGATTTTCGGCTATTGGCGATTGACGGAGAAATCGATGTCGGTGGCGGACATCCGCACCCGGCGCGTCGAGGTGCTGTATTGGGTGGCGATCCTTTTTTCGAATACGCTCGGCACGGCGCTGGGAGATTATTTGGCCGACGATTCCGGGCTGGGTTTCGCTGGCGGGGCGCTTCTCGTTGGAAGTCTCATTGCCGCGATAGCGGCCATCGCTTTTTTCACGAACGTGTCGAAAGTGTTGCTCTTCTGGATCGCCTTTGTGCTGACCCGACCCTTCGGCGCGACCTTCGGCGACGTGCTCACGAAACCGCCAGCGGCGGGCGGCGTGGGCTTCGGCACCATTGGCTCCTCGGCGGTCTTGCTTGGTATCCTGGTGCTGGGCGTGGGGCTGGCGACGATCAAACTTTCCCGTTCGAAGCGAATAGCACCGATAGGAAACGGTTAAATCCGAATGTTGAATCGGCAGTTTATCTTCGTCGGACTGTGAACTAGCCGCCAACTTCGGCGAGGTCATTTTGATTATCGCCCAAGCCGGAAAATGTATCGAGCGGCGGCTAAATAGGCGGCTTCCTTTCGGGGCAGTTCACGGCCGAGCTTCGGTTCGAAGGCTTGCACATCAGCGGCAGTTCCATCGCGAAAATCGAGAATGGGCATCAGGCAATCTTCGACTACGAGCTTTGAATTTTTGAATGCCCTTTTCGCGTGCCGGAAGACGCATTGCATCCCGCGTTTGATCCTTACGCGCCGGATTTTCACCTGAAAATGTTGGGGTGGTGGGAGCGGGAATGACCTGCGAAACCCCATGAATCCTGGCGTTCCAGGATTTTGTGGGTTTGCGAAAATTGTTCGCGAGACGAACAAGGCATTTTGATTTTCGGCTTACGGATGAGCCATGAACATCATCCTGGCTCAAGCCGCCTCCTCCCTCGACGGAGCGATGTCCGAAGGTCTCGGGGTCATCGCAAAGTTCCTCTACATCATCGCCGTCATCGTCATCGCGCATGGCGGGTGGCAAGTCCGCTCCGGCAACGCGGACATGGGCAAAATGTCGATTGTCGGTGGACTGCTGCTCGGCCTCGCCGTCGTGATCGCCGACGCACTTTTCCAAGCGGGCGGAATGCCCACCATCCAACTCTCCCGATGAGCAAGCCACTCGTCCAGACCCACGCCGGCGACGACAGCGACGGCAAAATTTGGGGAATCGAAGGGACCAACATTCTTTTCATCCTCTGCGGCCTGCTCATGAGCATCGGCCTCGCGATGATGCTGTTTCGGCACCATTCGGCGTTAATGAGCGTCGGCTTCGGATTGCTTCCCGTCGTTGTCTTGAGCGTTTACGTCTTCGGGTTTCGGCAGGGAAAACCGAAGGCATACGACACCGATCTTCTGGAATCGCTGCTTGGCGGAACGGGCTGGACGCCTTCGTCCCGTCAACCGTCCCATCCCATCCGCCGCCATGAAGACGCCTAACGGGTGGTTTTGCGACGACATGATCGTCTGGAACGAACTCGACCGACGCGGCGCGGTCTCGAAAGGATTTTCTTT
The DNA here is from genome assembly GCA_964247025.1 of uncultured Chthoniobacterales bacterium. Classification (GTDB taxonomy): domain Bacteria; phylum Verrucomicrobiota; class Verrucomicrobiia; order Chthoniobacterales; family JAATET01; genus JAATET01. Next base: position 10,678 of record CAXTSM010000002.1, on the reverse strand, counting down.
CGACGTCCCCGACCTGCGGCACGCCAGCGAGAAGGCGCTCAATGCGTTCTACGGAACCGACCGGCAGTTCTTGCACAGCCTCAATGAATCGAGCCGCGTGCAAATCCGGTGGTCCGTCGATTCGAACTATCGCGACGACCTTCTGGCCTACAAGGAAGTGACCGACACCCGTTGCGAGCCGGAATCTTGGGCCGCGATTGTGCGGAACGAGCGTTTCAACCGCTACTGGCAGGGAATGCAGGCGGGCTGCCTGCGCCGGGAAAATCTTGCGGTGTTCTACTCGAATCGGATCACGGTCAACCCCGCCCCCGGCATGCGTCCGGCCGCGTTGCGCGCGCACTACCAGCGGGTGATCGAGCAGCACCAGCAGGCGTTCGAGCAAAACGGTCGCATCCTGACTTCGCTCTACGAGCCGCACGGTTGCCGGATCACTCCGATGTCGTCGGAGGATCTCTTTCGCTACTACGCCAATTTCTTCAATCCGTCCTACCTCACGCGGGACAGCTACGACCCCATCGGCCAATTTCGGCCGGAAGAAACGATCCAGCAAAATTGCTGGCACCAAGGCATTCAGTCCGGCTCGCGCTTCGGATTTTTCGCGGACGGTTATTTCCATAATTTCATCATCCTCAAACGCCGCCCGCAGCGGACGCGACGCGGCATCTTTTGGGCGCTGACCTCGTTGCCGTTCCTGAACTACGCGATTACGCTCAATCTTTATCCGCAGAACGTCCGCGCCGAAATCAACCGCGCCGAGAAATCGCTGGAGCGCGTCCGGGCCGACTACCGCGCGGAGGGCAAGCACGCGATGCTGACCGCGAAGGAGGTCAAGGAGCAGCGCATCCAGGGACTCGCCCAAGGCGACTCGATGCCCTTCCGCTATGACTTCGTCGTTCACACCTGGGACGCGACCGAGGAAGGGCTGATTTCCAAAACGCGCCAGATCGAAGCCGCCTTCGGTCAAATGGAGGATGCCCAATGCTGGACCTCGAATGTTTCATCGGCGGCAACCACGAAAAATATCTGGATGCAGACGTGGCCGGGCTGGCTGTGGGGGAAATACACCCACCACGCCGACTCCGGCCTTGATGAATGGCTCGCCGATTTGCTGCCGTTTTCCTCGACGTTCACCGGCCATCTGGACGATGCCGAGGCGCTTTACGACGGTTCGAATCGGAATCTCGTAGGCGTGCGGAATTTCATTTCCGGGACGCCGCAGCTCGCCGTCCTGCTTGGCATGACCCGCGCCGGAAAAAGCGCGTTCATGTGCGACCTCCTCTCGCAAACCGACCCCTATTACGACTTCACGCTGATCGTCGAAGAGGGGCTTTCCTACGGCATCTGGACGGAGGCCAACGGTTCGAAACCGATCGTCATCCAGCCGGACGGCGACCTGACGCTGAATTACTTCGACACGCAGGGCGCGCCCCTGACCAACCTTCAGATCACCACGGCCGCGGCGCTGGTCGCGAAGATGGCGGGCAATCCCGCCGACGAGGACAAGCGAAGCCTCCGCCTCGCTCAAATCAGCCAGTATCTCGAACAACTCTATACGGATCGTTTCGAAGAATGGGCCGGAGAGGACGGCTCCCGGATTGACCGCGTGGCGCGCGAAGCCATCGCCGCCCTCGAATTCAAGGCCGAGCGGCTGCCGGTCAACGCGACGTTCCTTGATGCGTGGACCGAGTTGCGCCAGGTCGCCAGCCTCGATGAACAGTTAGGCCGCGCGGCCCGCATCGCTCCCGAAGTCGTCTCACGCTTTTTGAAGAATCCGGCGACCGAGCGTTATGTCCGAAACGCGGCCTTCGCCTCCTTTACTCCGGATGAATATCCGACCCACGACATGCTTCAGCAAATGATGCTTGTGGCTCCGTTCTCCGAGCACAACCGCGACGAAATCAATCACCTCGCCACTTTGCTTGCGCCCTGGAACGAGCAGCGGCTCGTGTGTGGACCGTCCAACGTTTCCATCACGGGCCGCGTCGCCCACTTCGACACGACTTACATCCCGGAGTCCAACAAGCAGCTCAAGGAGCTGGCCGGGTTCCTGATCGCCAACTACGGGCGCCAGCACATCATCACGCTTCCACGCGGGAAACGGAAACGCGTCATTTTCGAGGAGGTCGCCCGCACTTTAGACATCGCCGGAGGCGAGCAGTTGGTCAGCGAGTTCTACGCGCAGCTCTCCAAGTTCTCCACCTGGATCATCTCAATTGTTCAGCAATACAGCCGCTTCCAGCGTTCGGGCATTCGCCCGATCGTTTTCGGGAACGCCAAGCAGTTCTTTTTTACCCGGATGAACGACCGGAGGGACATCGAAGATGTCGCGAAGGACATAGATTTGTCGGAAGCCACGAAGGAAGCGGTGTCTCGGTATCCGTTGCCAGAGCATCTTCCGCCCGGAAACAAATTTGCGGCGCTGACTTATTACCATTTGGACGTTCAGCAGCCTCGTTGCGGGACGATTCATAACCGCGTTTCTCCCGAGATGCTTTTTTGCAGTTCTTCGACGGGCGAGGACTTCGACGCCCGTTCTCGCAAGCTCCGCGCTCATTCCGACGTGGTTGCCGGGATTCTTGCTGAATCCGCGCCTTCCTCTTCAACCCCACCCAAACCATGAAAATTATCTCTCGGCCCGGAACTGCTAGGAAAAGAAAACTCTCTCGTGTCGGCCTCGTGTTGTGTGCGGTCGCGGCGTGCCTGCTGTCGGCGTGCGCGAGCCGGAGCCAGTTTCAAAAGGGCTACGACGCGGGCGCGGCGACGACCGTTAAGCGCCAGTATTGGATTTTGCAAAACATGCAGAAGGCCGACGAAACCGCCGCCCGCCGCCCTCGCATGACGGTCTATCGGCTTCCGGTGGAACCCGACCCCAACGCCCCGGTCAAGACCGTCCCCTACGAAATCGCCGTCCCTATCTACGAGTGAAATCCAAACCCAAGGAGAAACCATGAAAACCAAAGCCATCGTTATCACTGCCGCTGCCGCCGCCTTTTCGGTCCTGCCTCGCGATGCTCGCGCCGTGCTCGGCGTCGGTGACGTGGTGAGTGATCCGGTGGCGGAGGAGGCGCTGATTCAAAAGAACATCTTCGACCAGCTCAAATATGCCTGGGAGCAAACGCAATGGGCCGAGAAGCTGGCGACCCTCCACAGCACGCTCGACACGGTTCGCCAGCAGCTCCAGACCGCGAACCAAGTTAAGCAGGCCATCGGCGATCCGGCGGCGGCGATCGGGCTCATCGACAGCGGAGTTTTTTCCGATTATTTCGCAAAATCCGGCATCGACGATACGCTCGGCGAACTGGCCGGGCTTGTGCAGGAGGGCGCGGCGCTCTCCGCGACCGTCCGCTCGTTGTTCGATCCCATCAATATGAGCCGGTGGAAAGACCTTTCCACTTCGTTTGAGGGACTGGCGTCCTTCCGTGACGCCGGCGATCCGCTCAAACGCTTTCGGGCCGTGGAAAACGCCTACGCGAAATTCGAGACGCTGATTGGCAGGGCGCAGAACAAGCGCAAGGAACTTAACCTTCAAGTCTCCAGGCTCAACACGCAGCTCAAAGGCGCGAAGAACGACGCCGAGGTGCAAAAGCTCGTCGGCTCGCTGTCCACGGGGCAAACCGCGCTGGGCGACCTCGATTACGTTTCCGAGTCGGCGGGGCGCGAGGTGCAGATGCTCCAGACCCTCAATCAAAATCGCCAGGCGGAAGAAGAAGTTGCCGCCGAAGACATCAGCCGTGACCGCAACCGCGAGTATGCCCAGCTCGCCATCCAGGCGGAGGCGGAGGCTCAGCTTCCCCAAGGCGACGGCCTTGGCGAGCCGGACTTGCTTTTGCCCAACGCGGACCGGCCCCCCGGATTCTGACCGCTAGAACCATTAACCACTTCCGGCCATGCCAGCCCTCCAAAATCTCTACGGCGCCGCGCTCGACATCCGCACCCTGCTCATGCCGTTTGCGTTCGTCCTTTGCGTCATTGGCATCGGGGAAATGGGCTGGCGGGCCGGATCGGATGCCCGGGCGATCCTCGGAACCCTTCTCAAAACGATTCTCATCGTCGGGCTAATCGCCGCTTACCCGACTATGATGCAGAAGGGCCAGCAGGCTTTCGTGGAAGTCCGAAGCCAGTTCACCAAGGCGCGGGACGCGAAGTTCATCCAGCTTCTCAACTCCAGAATCGAGAATGCGCCGTCCGATTCGTGGACTGACCTCGGGAAGATCGTTCCCGCCGCCATCGGCATGTTCTTCCAGGGCATCGGCCGCTTCATGTTGATCGTGCTCCGTTACTTCCAGGAATTTTCCATCGCCGGCCTGATCGCCGTTTCGCCGCTCCTTCTCGGATTCCTGTTCTTTTCGCCCACGCATTCGCTCGGGGTGCAGTTCGGCGTGACCTCGCTAACCGTCCTGCTTTGGCACGTCGCCATTTGTCTTGTGGACATCGTGATCGTCGCTTTGAGCGAAACGCTTTTCTATCCGATCACGGCAGGCGGCATCACGCAAACCGGGGCGACCGCGATCATGGTGCAAAGCTGGCTCATGTTCCCGTTCATCATGGCCTTCGCCGCCATCATCACGGTCTTTTTCTACCTTTCCGTTCCATTCGTCGCAGGCGCGATTATGAAGGGATTGAGCGGTACGACTGCCTCGATGCAGGCCGGCGTTCAAGGCACCATGCAGGCCGCCGGCCTAGCTATCGGAACCGGCCTGACGGTCGCCGGAGCCGCCGCCACCATGGGCGGATCGGCGGCCGCGCAAGCGGCGCTTGCCGGAACCCAGGCCGCCGCCGGCGCCGCAGGCGCGGCCGGACGGATTGCCAGCGATGTTTCCGGCGCGTCCGGCGCGGGCGGCAACGGTGGCGGCGGACCTTCGGACTTGCCACCGCCGCCACCCATCCCGTCTGAGGGAGGCAGCGCGAGCGGATCGAGCGCACCGGGCGGCGGTGGCCGGTCTTCCGTCTCCAACCCGGCCAACCCCTCGATGGTCGCGACGCAGACCGCGCCCGGCGCATTCGCGGTGGTCGATCACGGCCGAGGCACCGTCTCCCATCATCGAGGCAGCATCGCCACGCCGCACGCCGCCCAGGCGGCCTTCAATTCTCATCCCGTGAAAGCCCAAGCGCTGCCGGCGGACTCTCCGCTCGCGGCCAAGCCACCCCAACGCTCCTGAGTCATGAAATTCTCCGCCGTTACCGCCATCACCAACAACCTCGTCGCCGCCCGGTTCTGGATGTTCGCGACCTTCATCGCCGCCGGGTTTGCCGTCGCGGGACCGTATCTCACGATTCGCGCGATGAAGCAGGACGAGAAAGTCGTCATCCTCGATGGGGCGGGAACCCTGATCTACTCGCCGCTTCTTGGCTTCGAGGAGGCGGGCCAGCTCCAAGCGTATCACGTCCGACTCGCCTGCTTGGCGTTGCTCCAGCGCAACCCTATCGGCCCGGATTTGCCCGACCTTTTGAAACGAATCTACCTCGAAGATCCCGCGTGCAAAAAAGCGGCGGCGATGTATGTCGCGCAAAATCCGGAGTTCAAGGAAAAGCAGATTCACCAGAAAGTCGAAGTCTCGAAAATCGACATCCTCGACACCCGGAAAATCAGCGACGGGGCCGGCAAATCCTATGAGGCAATCAACGTGCGGGCCAGGGGCGGCCTCGTTCGCACCGGCACGTTGAACGGGCTCGAATTTCGCGAGCCCGTCAGATTCACCATCGAATTTCTGTTCATTCGCAATCCCGACCTCCTCGCCAACGGGCGGCTTCCGCTTGTGGTTCAGGACTTCAAATACAAGGAGACCGCACAATGAAAACCGCCCGCCGCGCCTGGCACCGCGCCCTCATCCTCGCCGCTCTCGTGGCCTCGCCTTCGGCCTTTGCCGGGCAGATCGCGCAGAAAGCGCTCGATGAAAACGTGATCTACAACGTCCCCGTTGCTTTCGATTCGGGCACGACGACGATCATGTTTCCGGGGGAAATCGCCGGCCTGTTTGCGAAGTCGGTCGCCGTTCAGGAGCAGGAAAACGCGAGTTTCCTGATCTCGTTCACGCCGGGAAATCCCTACTTCACGGTTCGCGCGCTCAAGAAAGAAGCTGAGGACCACCTGACCGTCATCTATCAGCGGAAGGCTTATGTCCTCCGGCTCGCGGCGTCCGTGAATCCGTTCTTCTCGCTCACGTTCTTTTCCGAGGAACGCCGGAGCAAGCCGGGCGCGAACTCCGTCTCTCCCGAGCACCTGCTTTCCCTCTTGGACAAGGCGAAGGCTTATCCGCTCTTCGAGCGCAGCCAGCCGGACGCCTTGGCCGGCGTGCTCCACGCCGCGCCCGGCATCACCAACTACTACGAGGATTTCGACGTCCACATCCGGGACGTCTGGCGCTTCGAGGAGGAGGACACCGTCGTCTTCCGCATCGAATTGGAGAATGATTCCGACAAGACGATCTATTACAAGCCCCAGGACTTGGCCGTCCGGCTCGGGGAGCGGATTTACACCCAATCCATCGCGGACGCTTCCGGCATCATGCCGCCCAAATCGCTGACCCCGGCTTTCTTCGCCGTGACTGGCAACGGCGACGGCGGGCGCAACCATCTTGCGCCCGACAATCCATGGAACGTGCTCGTCGTTCGCGCGGACGCCCTCGCGGGCCCGTCCGCCGATTTGCTCCCGCCCCCTCAATCCTCAACTCCCGCCGATAAATGAACCTTCGTAAAATCTGGACCGAGCTTGTGCAGAAGCCAGCTGGCCGCCTGATCCTTTTCCTGATCGTGCTCGCCGGTTTCCTGGCCTTCATCCTCCTTGGCCGCCGGCCGCACGCCCAGCCGGATAACCGTTCGGTTCGGGCGCAGGTGGCGAAGGCGACCGCCTATTCGTTCGACCAGAAGATTCCCGAGACGACGCGCGCAATCTCTGCCGCAACGCCGGCCCCCACGCCGACTACCAACCCGCGCCCGGCTGCCACGCCAAAGCCGCCGCCGCCAATTCCGCAAGCGATCTTCGCCACGCGGGAGGTCTCCCCCGGCGAGACGTTTCTTCCCTACGGGCGGCTCGTGAAGTGCGAACTCGTCAACACCGTTGATTCGATCAACCTCGACACGCCGATCATCGGGCTCGTCACCGAAGACGTTTGGCACCACGGCCGCCTCGTCATTCCGGCCGGATGCGAAGTGCATGGCGTCGCGCAGAAATCCGCCGCGCGGGATCGCATCGGCTCGGATCGAAATTGGGTGCTCGTCTTCCAGGATGGCCGCGAGCTTCCCCTTATCGGAACCGTGCTCGATTACTCGCCGAAGGGAGAGCACGCGGACGAATGGGGCGAAACGGACGGCTCCGCCGGCCTGCATGGCTTCCAGGTCGCATCCGATAAGTTCGGCGAGGCGAAGGCGATCCTCGCCTCCATGCTTTCGGCGGGTGCCGGAGCGTTTCCGCAGACGATCAATTCCATTTCGCCGCTCACCGGCGGAGTGACCCAAATCCAAAACGGCGGCGTCACCGACGCCTTCTCCGCCGGCATTTCCGCCGGGACGCAAATCTACTCACAGCGCCTTTTGGACCGCTTGGACAAAGACCCGTATTTCGTCCGCGTTCCGGGCGGAACGCTTTTTTACCTCTACGTCACTCAAACCGTGGACGCGCAAAAAGCCGCGCCTTTCGCCGCCACTTCCACCCGCCCAAATCCATGAAAGCCCTCGTTGCTCTCCTCATCACCTCTCTCTGTTCGGCCTGCGCCGTTCTGCCCAAAGCCCCAACGCACAAAAAGCACATCGTTGCTCGCGAGCGGGGAAACGCCGATTCGCGTAAAAAGAAACCGCGCGTCCGAACGGAGGAACTTGTCAAAGCCTACCCGGTCGGCCGCTACAGCGATCCGAACGACCCGGACACCATGCACGAGCGGCATACGATCTACCGCCGGGAAGAGTCCGCGAATTGGAACTATTTGCCCGACCAGCCGGACGCACTGCCGCTCGGCCCCGTCGTGGCCGAGTCCAATCCCTCTTCGTCGTATTACGTCAAGACCGACGCGGAGCTGATGAATGCGCAGCAGAAGGCGCAGGCCGACGCCCTCGCCGAGCAGAACCGCGCGCTGCAAAAGCGCATCGCGTCCTTGCAGCAGAAGGATTCAGGCAGCCAGGCCGAAATCGAACGGCTCAAGAAACAGCTTATTTCCATCCCGGCCCCAAAGTCGGAACCCGCCGCGCCGCCGCCGCCATCCGCTTCGTCCCGCCCCTGGGAAAACTTCACCGACAAACCGCAATAAACGCCATGAATCAAATCAAACTCAGCCTCCGATCCGCGGACGATCCGCGCACCATCAAAGAAGACCACGGCACCGCCACATTCGCGTCCGTCTTCGCTCTCCACAACGCCACGCCCAAATCCGGCAAGGCGCTGGAAATTGTCCCGATTACCGTCAAAGCCTCGCGCGAGCTGGCCCCGGTGCTCGTGGACTCGCTCCGCAAGGGGACGGCCTTCGTTGTCTCTGGGCAGCTCGCCTTTTACCGGCACCCGGACACCGCCCGCGAAAGCTATTCGATTTGGGCGGACGCCATCACCGACATCGTTCCCCCGAAATCCCAAACCCCACAAACCGCCGCACACCATGAATTCTAAAACCGCCACCGTCACCGTCACCCTCGATGCGGACACCTTCGCGACCTTCCAAGATGCGTCCGAAGTCGTCAGCAAAGCCGGCATCCGCGTCCCGACCAGCCAGCTCGTCCAAGTCCTCATCAACGCCGAAATGTCCCGGCTTTCCGCCCGCAAGATCGCCCAGCGATTCCTGAAGTCGGTCATGCAGCAGCTCGGCGGGCTCGCCGGGAGCGTGCTCGATGACGACGAAGACGCCGAGCCCGTCGCCCCGCCGGCCTCGGCACTTCCGGCCACCGCCGCGCGTGCCTGAACCTTTTCCTCTCCCGAGGGGACCGTCAATTAGCACGGCTACGGGGCCAGTTGGCCGAAACGCCGCGCGCAATCATCTGTCATATGGCAGTCGCAAAACCAAAACCGAAAGATGGGCAGCCGCTCAAAATCAACCCGGAGATCAACGACCGACTCGAAGCCTTCATGAAGGCCAATCCCGATTTGGTCAAATTCGTGAAGGAGCTTCCCCGAGAACATCTCGAGCGGAAGTTCATGCTTCGCAAGATGCAGGACGTGGAGCAGCGACAGGGCTACTCCGCGAAGGTAAAGGACTGGCTCGCCAAGCCGGAACAAGCCGGCCTTGTAAAAGGCATGAAGTCCACCATCAGCCCCAACATGAAGCCCGAACGGCAGGAGGCCATGCTCATCACCCAGGCCAAAAACCACATCCGCAACAATCAGATCAAAATCAGCTGATGCCGCCGCGCGCCGGCATTCATGCCGGCGCGCACCCTCATTATGAAACCAAGATCCATGAAATCATGCGGCCGAGAACAAAAAGGATTGTTTCTGAAAATGCGGAATTCATTGAGATTCGCAAAGCCGCCGAATGGCTCGGCGTGCCGTTTTCCTCTTTGCGTCAATACGTGTCCCGAGGCTTGCTGCCTTCATACAAGCTCGGTCGTCACCGGCTTTTCCGAAAATCCGAAATTCTCGCGGCGCTCCGTCAAACCACAAAAGCAACACTCGACGAAATTTTGAGATGATCGAGTCAGGTTAAAATTGGAGTAGGATTTTTAAATCAGCGAAGACTGTTCGGTTATGCTTGAAGCCAGGCGTAAAATCCGAGCCCCTTGCGTCCCTTATGAAGACGCAAAACCCACAAATCGATGCTTTTCTTGAGCATTGCGCTAACGATCGAAGACTGAGCACTCATACCACGAAGGCGTATGGCCTAGATTTAAAAGCTTTTGATATATATTTAAAACTTCACGAAATACCTCATTTCGCGGAGGTGAGCGTCGAGGTGGTGCGGGACTATATAAGAACACTTAGTCATCTAAAGCCTCGTTCGATCAGGCGAAAGATCGCGACCATTAAATCGCTCTTCGTCTATCTCGCGAATTCGGGAATTTTAAGTGTAAATCAACTAGAAAATTATCACTCAGGAATTCGCATCGGGAAAACTTTACCACGAGTGGTTCCTCGCAAAATAATTGCCTCGCTGCTGCGGCACTCCTATTCGCCCCGACTCTCTTCTCCTCTGTCCGTAGGACGCGCTATACGTGACAGAGCTATTATAGAAACATTATTTGGAACGGGGATGAGAGTGTCCGAGGTTTCCCACTTGTGTGTTCAATCCGTTGATATCAATTCAGAACGCATTTTTGTAAGGGGGAAGGGGAATCGGGAAAGGATCATTCCTATCGTAAGTCCTGAGCTACTGAATTCACTTAAGGAACATATTGGTGTTAACAAAAACACAAACTGTAACTTTCTTTTTTCGAATCGCTTGGGACAAAGATTAAGCGAGCAATCAATACGGGGTATTCTGCGCAAGAGGGCGGCGGATTTGAAGCTTAGCAAAATCACCCCCCACATGCTTCGTCACACCATTGGCACGCTCCTTTTGGAGCAGGGCGTCGATCTTCGACACATCCAAAAACTTCTTGGACACAGCTCTATTGTCACAACGACAATCTATGTCGATGTGAGCGAGCGTTCTCATCGAAGCATTCTAAAAAAGCGCCACCCCCGGACACTTTTTTCAATTTAACGGTCAATGCAGGATAATTGAAGATTATCGTGCATTCAAATGACCGGATATTTCCATTT
>CAXTSM010000001.1:221970-299729 GCA_964247025.1 uncultured Chthoniobacterales bacterium | reverse complement strand
CGCACCCCGATGAACGCCATCATCGGCTACAGCGAGATGCTCATCGAGGAAGCCGAGGACCTCGGCCAGGACGACTTCACGCCCGACCTTCAAAAGATCCGCGGCGCCGGCAAGCACCTCCTCGCGCTCATCAACGACATCCTCGACCTCTCGAAGATCGAGGCCGGGAAGATCACCCTTTTCATCGAGGAGATCAAACTCCCCGACGTGATCCAGGACGTCATCGGCACCGTCCGGCCCCTGCTCGACAAAAACTCCAACCGGCTCGACGTCCGGCTCGCGCCCGACCTCGGCGTGATGCGGGCCGACCTCACGAAGGTCCGCCAGACCCTGTTCAACCTCCTGAGCAACGCCGCGAAATTCACCGAGCGCGGCCTCATCACCCTCAGCGCCGAGCGCATGCCCGCCCCCGTCGGCGAGCCGGTGGAAGGCGGGGACCCCGTCGGGGAACGCATTCGCATCCACGTCTCGGACACCGGCATCGGCATGACGCCCGAGCAGCTCGGCAAGCTCTTCCAGGCCTTCACGCAAGCCGACGACTCGACCACGCGAAAATTCGGCGGCACCGGCCTTGGCCTCGTGATCAGCCGCAAATTCTGCCGCATCATGGGCGGCGACATCTCGGTCGAAAGCCGCGCCGGCGTCGGCACGACCTTCTCCGTGGACCTGCCCGCCATCGTGGTCCCCCCGGCCGAACCGAACGAGCCCGAAAGGCCGATTCCCCCGGCCGAAAATCGAAGATCGAAGCTCGAAAATCGCAAGACCATCCTCATCATCGACGACGATCCGGACGCCGCCGACCTCATGGCCCGGGCGCTCGACCGCGCCGGCTTCGCCACCATCCGCGCGGGCAAGGGGGGCGAAGGCATCGTCATGGCCCAGCAGCAGCAGCCCGACGCCATCACGCTCGACGTCATGATGCCCGGCATGGACGGCTGGTCCGTCCTCAGCGTGCTGAAATCCGACGAGCTCACGTCGAAGATCCCCGTCGTCATGGTCACGATGCTCCAGGATCGCCAGCTCGGCTACGCCCTCGGCGCCGCGGATTTTTTGACCAAGCCGGTCGATTCCGAAAAGCTCCGCTCCGTGATCTCGCGCCACGCCGGACGTCCCGAGATGCCCGTCCTCGTGGTCGAAGACGACCCCGCCAGCCGCGACATGCTCGTGCGCGTGTTGCGCAAGGAAGGCTTCGCCGTCACCGAGGCCGAGAACGGCAGCGTGGCCCTCGAACGCATCGCCGAGCAGAAGCCCGAGCTCATCCTGCTCGACCTCATGATGCCCGTCATGGACGGTTTCGAATTCCTTTCCATCCTGTCCGGCGAGCCGCAACTCGCGGGCATCCCCGTCATCGTCGTCACCGCAAAAGACCTCACCCCCTCCGAACGTGAGATCCTGAACGGCTGCGCGGCCGAGGTCTTCGAAAAAGGCGCGATGGATCGAGACCAACTCCTCCACGACGTCTGCGCCATGGTCACCAAAACCGTCAAACAATCCTGATTTTGAACCACGGAGACACGGAGAAGCCGACGCGGAAGAAAAGGGTTTCTCTCCCGGTCTCCGTGCCTCAGTGGTAAAAAAAAATGAAAATCCTTCTCGTCGAAGACAACGAAATGAATCGCGACATGCTCTCGCGCCGCCTCGCGCGCAAGGGCTACGAAGTCGTCATCGCCGTGGACGGCGGCGAAGGCGTCGCGCTGGCCGCCACCGCCGCGCCCGACGTCATCCTCATGGACATGAGCCTGCCGGTGATCGACGGCTGGGAGGCCACCCGCCAGATCAAGGCGAACGCCGCCACCACCACCATCCCCGTCATCGCGCTCACCGCCCACGCCATGGCCGGCGACCGCGAGCAGGCCATCGGCGCCGGGTGCGACGATTATGACACGAAGCCGATCGAGCTCCCCCGGCTGTTGGAAAAGATCGCCACGCAGCTTGTCCGCGTCGGCAAGCTGCCCCCCGAAGCATGAGCGAGACCGCGCTCGCGAAGCTGCGCCACGACCTGCGCACGCCCATCAACCACATCCTTGGCTACAGCGAGCTCGTCGCCGAGGAGCTCGCGGACGACGGCGTGACCTCCGTCGGCCCCGACCTCGAAAAAATCCAGGCCGCCGCGAAGCAGCTGCTCGCGATGGTCGGCGATCATCTCTCGGAGGAAGGCTTCGAACGCCTCGGCGGCAAATCCCTCCCGGAGGGCGACGCTTCGCCCGCGCCTCCTTCTCTCCTCGAGGAAAAACGATGGGAAACGACGAAGCGTTTCCCGCCCGGGAAATCCGATCCTCGGCCCGCCGCCACCGGCCACATCCTTCTCGTCGACGACAACGCCGAGAATCGCGAGACGCTCGCCCGCCGCCTCGAGCGCCAGGGCCACACCGTCGCCACCGCGGGAAACGGCGCCGAGGCGCTCGAAGTCGCCCGTCGCGAGCCATTCGATCTCGTGCTGCTCGACGTCCTGATGCCCGTGCTCGACGGCTACGGCGCGCTCGAGGCATTGAAGGCCGACGAAGCCCTGCGCCACATTCCCGTGATCATGATCTCCGCCCTCGACGAGATCGAAAGCGTCGTGCATTGCATCGAACGCGGGGCCGAGGACTACCTGCCGAAGCCATTCAACCCCACGCTGCTGCGCGCCCGCATCGGCGCAAGCCTCGACAAAAAGGCCTTCCACGACCAGGAGCAGAAATATCTCCATCAGATCGAGGAAACGCAGCGCCACCTGAAGTCCGAGCTCGACGAGGCCGCCAAATACGTGCGCTCGATCTTTCCCGCCCCCACGGAGGAGCCGTTCCGCATCGATTGGAGCTACGCCCCTTCCATGGAACTCGGCGGCGACGCCTTCGGTTTCCACTGGATCGACGCGGAGCACCTCGCGATCTACCTGCTCGACGTCTGCGGCCACGGCGTCGGCGCTTCGCTGCTCTCGGTCTCCGCGATCAACGTCCTGCGCTCCGGCTCGCTGCCGAACACGAACTTCCGCGATCCCGCCCACGTGCTCGCCGCGCTGAACGAGGCGTTCCCCATGGAGCAGCAGAACAACATGTATTTCACGATCTGGTATGGGGTGTATCACCGCTCGACCCGTTCTTTGCGCCACGCGAGCGGCGGCCACCCCCCCGCGCTGCTGCTCACGGCGGAAGGAGCGATGAGCGAGCTGCGCGCGCCCGGCATGCTCATCGGCGCGATGCCGGGCATGACCTACGCGAGCGAGACGATCAAGGTCGCCCCCGGCAGCCGCCTGCTCGTGCTGTGCGACGGGACCTACGAGATCAAGCGGGCCGACGGCTCGATGATCGATTGGGAGGACTTCACGGCCTTCATGCGCGAGCACGGGACCGAGCGGGACGGCCTCGAAAAACTGCTCGCGTGGGTGCGCGAGCTGCGCGGCGGCGGCGCGCTCGAGGACGACTTTTCCATCTTGCGGATCGCATTTTAAAGACCACGCATGGCCCGGATATCACGGAAGATTTCAATGTCCTCCCTCCGTGCCATCCATGCTATCCGTGGTTCAGCCCCGCCATGTCTTCCCTGACGATCGAGATCGCCAACGATTTTGCCGCCCTCGCCCCGGCGAGCGCGAACGTGCGGGAATTCCTCGGCCGGTGCGGGGCCTCGCCCGCGGCGGAGTTTCTCGCCGACCTCGTGATCGAGGAGCTCGTCACGAACACGATCAAATACGGCTACGACGACGCCCTCGGCCACGCCGTGCGCGTGCGGGTCGAGTTCCAGGACGGGCGGCTCCGCCTCGAGGTCCGCGACGACGGCCACGCCTTCAACCCGCTCGACCAGGCCCCGCCGGACACGACCCTGTCGGCCGAGCATCGGGACATCGGCGGACTCGGCATTCACCTCGTGCGCCAGATGACGGACGAGGTGCGCTACGAGCGGCAGGGGGCGGAGAACGTGATCGTCGCGATTAAAACTTTCCCCCCGGAGGGGAAGACGCAATAACGGCGGCGCATGAAAATCGAAGAACGTCACGAAGGCCGGGTGGTGGTGCTGTCGATCGAGGGGCGGCTGGATCACGCCGGCGCGGAAGTTTTCGACGACCACGTTTCCCGCCTGGTCGCGGCCGGCGGGCAGGCGCTCGTGATCGATTTCCATGGCGTGGAATTCGTCGCGAGCATGGGTCTCCGCGCGCTGATCAAACCCTATCAGGCGTTGGCGCCCGCGGGCGGCCAGGTCGCCGTCGCCCGGTTGCACGACACGATCCGCGAGGTTTTCCACATTGCGGGCATCGATCAGGCCATCCCCATCTACGACTCCGTCGACGAGGCCGTCGCCGCGTTGCAATAGCCGGGATACGTCCGAAATTCCTCGCGCGCGCGAAACCAACGCATCATGGGAAGCAGCATCTTTTACATCATCGGAGTCATCGTCGTAATCATCGTGGTCCTGAAAGTCCTCGGGCTCTACTAGCGGCTTGGGAATAAAGGATCGAGCGCCTTGCACGAGCGGCGGGTGACTGTGCTATGTAACCGTCGATGCCCATTCCCGAAGACCCCGCCGAAATCGCGCTGCGCGATTTTGTCCTGACCCGAGCGCCCCTTGGAATTTACGATCCGTTTCAGCCAAGGAGGGCGCGGGTGCCGGTTCAGGAATTCACCGTCGAATTCCTTGAAGTCGAAGCCGGGATCGCGCACGCGGCCGGACCCGTGGTGCTCCGCGGGCCGGCTGGCGACGTGGAAAAGTTTTTGAGGATCAGCGTGCCGTGGGACGACTCCGGCGTCATTTCTCCCGATGCGCCCGTGCGGGCGGCCTACATCGAGGAGACGGACACCGAGAGCGGCGCGTGCAAGGAAACCGCCGCGCTGGCGAACGCCTAAGGGCCGCTCCTCCGGTGCCGCCGAACCCTGGAGCCGAAATTTGCCACGGACTCAGGCGGCGTCTTCGGACCGACCGAGCGGCAACGAGCAATGGTAGCTTCCGTCCGGCCTCGGAATGGATGAGCGGCCAGCCCAGTTGCGTGCCTCTAGCCTTTCTTCGGATGCCCATTCCTTCAAAACCGATCTTGCGGTTGCTAGATCATGCTTGCTATAGGCCATAATCGTCCGTTTGACGATGGTGGTTCCATAGTCCTCTATGCACCTTTTTAAACCTGCAATCAAAAGTTGTCTATTTTCGTCGTTCAAAGTCTCTTGGGCAATATAAAGAACTCATTCCCTCTAGTCTTCGTTATCTATCCTAACCCATTTTGCTTGACTGTCCCATCGGTAGCGGGGTTTGCAAAATGGCAGAGTCACGTCGTCAGCAAAAGCCACATATGCTCCAGGAGAGTATTCACCGTATGCAATTCTTAAATCGCGCTCTTCCGTATGATAGCAATAAATTCTGCACTTGTAGTCGTCACTATAGATCGGAGCTACCACACTGGCGTTTTCTTTCGTATCTTGAAAGCGCTTGAACACTTCTGCTTGGAATGAAATTCCAGCTACCGTGAAATCCGCAGAAGCTAAACTGCACCAAAAAAGACCATTCTGTCATATTGTAGTAGGCAAAGCGGTATTTCTTCTAAATTGGCTTGAGAGATTAAATACTGCTCATTTCCCCTTCATAATTTGCTCATTGTTATTTATGGCAGCCTCTTGAAACTATCCTCTTGAAACTAGTCGATCTCCCAATTTAGCAGCTTCATCAATCGTCGATGGCGATGCCGAAGGATATTTTCGCTTTAATGCATCGACGACATCTTGCTTTGTTTGCTTCCCAAACTCAAACAGCAGTATTTGATGTCGAGCCTCCTCTTTGAGGGATTGACATAAGTTCAACAACTTGACGGCCTCGGCTTGTGACGAGACAAAAGATAAAAAGCTATCTGAAATCTCATCTTCGCTCTGCTTCCAAAGGCGCGGGCATAACTTTCGAATGCTTGGTCAAATTTCATTTCTAGAAGTATTAGTTGTCTCGCCATTGAGCGATACACTTAATATGAAATTACAATGAATGGTCCGTCATCGAATTGCTCTATCGACGGTAAGAGCCGTTCGTCTTATCCTTCATTATCGATTCTGATCCATTTTTCGTTATTGTCCCATTTGTAGCGTGGTGTGCAAAATGGCAGGGCCGTATCGTCAGCGTAGGCAAAGTATGCGCCCGGGGAATATTCACCGTAGGCTACTCTCCAAATTTGTTCACCCTTCGAATAAGAGTATATGCGACATTTGTAAACAGTCCCGTAAACAGGGTCTGTCACATCAGCATTTTCGTTTATATCTTGGAATCCTTTGAACACCTCTGCATGAAACGAAATTCCGTTTACCGTGAAATCAGCAGTGGCAAGGCTGCACCAAAAAAAAGTCCATTTCGTCATAATCTAAGTTTACCGTTAGGGCGTAATCTCTTCCAAATATTCAGGTATTAGAGAATTGACAGAAACGCCCCGGCCTAAATCAATTTGCAGTCCCCCTCCAGGCTTTCCATACCATGGCGCTGTTCTGCCATGCGTTTTTGTGAACGATTTTTTTACCCTATAATACTTATGCGGTTGAAATTGAAGGTCGTCTTGCAGAGATCGGAAGCAAAATATCGGATCGTTTTCAGCTAGAAATTCTCCCGTTGCAAATCCATAGCGGTCTAAAACCGTGCCAACCTCAAATGTTTTTTGAGTGGTTGCTCCAACAAAGCCAAAATTACTTGGCGGAGCACCGTCGGGAGTTTCGCTTGCAACGTCTTCAAGAATCGATTTTGAGTCTTCAAGGAACTGATTCAGCTTGCCTTTATCGGGGCCGGAGCCTGAATAAAAAGTTTCTATGAATTGCTTGTATACGTCAGAATCATCAATATTTTCTTTTATAAAGAGTCTCTTCTGAAGTCGGGTGAATGCTTCAAGTCCATTATCGGATAAAATATTACCCATTAGTTCTTTCAATTCCGCAACACGACGAGCGGCGAGTTTAAGTCGGATATATCTTCTTTCCGGTGGTAAATCCTTCCAGTTGTCATCCCAATGTTGCAGGCAACGAGTCGTTAGCTCCGGTTTATCATGGAAGGCTTCTTCAAAACGCTCGGCGAGCTTTTTACCGCTCGGCAAATCTCCTCCTTCAAGGTAGGTGCCAATAGCACCTATTCGGGCAGCTTCGTCTTCTGATTTCGCCAGTCGTAAAAGAATATGTGTGCTTTTGGCTCCCGCCTTGCGAACGGCATTCAGAGCCGTTAGAGCATATCCACCAGTTTTAGCAGCGGCGAGAACTCCACGAATTGTTGTGCCAACTTTTGAGACCAACCCGGCACCGGTCAAGGAGATCGCCACTCCTTCCGTCACTGTACCTGATGCATATCCGCCCATATATGCAAGCACATCCGGACTTAAATCAGGTTTGATCGGGCTCCAAGGGAGGGCTTGCTCGGCAGAGGTATATAAATCGAGCGTCATATTCTTACTTATTGCCGTAAGAGTAGAAATCACTTGGTCAGGTGGAATCTTCTTCAATTCCGCCATTGCCTCCTGCACCGCTCCCCATGCTCCCGCCGCCCGTGCGAAAGGATGATCCGTAAAGAATGTCCACACGCTTCCGACAAATAGCACCTCGCCTTTGAGCGATACCCAGAACCCTGTAACGAAGCCTTTAGGCCAGGCGATCCAGATCTTACCCAAATTCAAGGGAACATCGAAAAGGACTTTGGCCATCATGCCTCGATTGCGGACAGGCGGCTCCTCACCGATGGGCGCAAAACTTACTGCCTCCCAAATTGCTGCGCCGTTATCGGCATATGTTCGCATCGCCCCGCGAGTCAGATCGCCATATGCAAAACGAATCGCACTTCCCGAATTGACCCACGCCAAACTTGAAAGCGGCACGACCATCAGGTGCATGGCGTTTGTTGACAGCACTTGGCCGATGGTGTTGGTGTAAGTGAGCGTAATCGTTACGTCGGAAGCCGCACTCAATCCCTCGACGAAAAGTTTGATGCTGCCGGTCGTTGCCAATGCAGCGAGATCGCCCGATGGCGCAGCTAAATTCACCGAATAATTCCACAACGCTCCCATGCCACCCGGCTTGAATACCCTGACAGCTTGCCCGTTTGAAACCGCAACTCTCAGAGTGCCGCTCGTGGTTGGCACATTAGCAGGACGTTTCAGTAGGATAGTGGCGATGTCGTTATCTTTGGATGATATGACAACATCGGAATTGTCCTTGTGACCTACCGGGCCTTTATCGTCGTTATCATCATTGATTCCTAAAACTAGGTTTGCCGGATTGTTTAGGGCGTGGCCGAAGACGAGCACGCCGGGGTTGGCAGCAGTGCCAGGATTTGTCCCCCCGAGATTCGTTCCGCCACCACCGTCTGGAGTTCCGTCTCCATCGGCATCATCGGGAACTCCATCTCCGTCTGTATCAATCGGAACGTCCTCCGAACCCGGAACCTGAACCGAATTAACTTTGTTGTTAAGATCGTTGATGAAACTTGCCATTATTTCATCACGGGTCAGTTTGCACGTTGCAACTCCCTCCGATTGTTGGTTGGCCGCGCCAAAAGTTACTTTGATCTCAACGTCGCCTAATTCATCAAAAACTGTGCAAAACCGAAGTAGTCTCGGATGGTCTGGATCGCGGGCAAATGCGACTTTTTGATTTTTAACATTGTCCGGTAAGGAACCGCTCGCTTCCTGCGCCATTTCTTGATCGCTAAAGAAGTCATCGGACTTGTCGTAGATTTTAACCGACGTTGTCGCTCCCGGCTCAAGATTGCTATAGGTGCCTAGATCCTGTCCGTTTGTCTTATTCTTAATGGAGATACTAAAATTCGTCCAGCCATCGGGAATATCTATGCTTCCTTGAAGCAAACGATCTTTCGAGACTAAATCTATAGGGAAAAACAAGGCTGAATGGGCAACGCCATTCTTTGTGACTCCGCCGAGTATCACACCATTATTATTTATGTCTTGCAACCAAGCGGACGGCTCATTTACCAGCGAGCCAAGTTCGGCGAACTTGCCATTCTCGATAAGATATTCTCCATTAGAAAGAACTGAAATCTCATAGCGGTCGTTAACGTCCCACGCGTAGCCATCTAAATTCGTGATTTTGTCATGGATCGCTAGATCAACGAGACTCTTTTCTGTCCATGTGCCAGCAGTTCTCAACCAAAGGTAGGGTTGAGTAGGCACTGGGCCTCCATTGGGGTTAAATGAATTTCCTTTACTGCCGACTACGGCGAGAGGCTCGCGATTATTTAATGCAGAAAAATAGTTTCCTGACGCCAGAAGGTTCTGTTCACCATCTTCATCTACAATCGTATAACCGATCTGCTGCGATTGAAGATTACCATCGGTTCCTACGGTTGTCTCATTTACGTTGGCTAATGTAACGAAATCATCGTTTAGCGCCGTAGCAAAGAGGTATTGTGTTGCGGAACCTACTATCGAATATGTCGTTTCATCTGATCCAGGACTCCAAACACGGCTTTGTGCCGTGACAACAGCATCTTCAATTTTAGTGGGAATCTGCGACTTCCATAAAACTCCCTCGAGCGATCCCCAAAATGTCTGCCATCCACTTTCATCAATTCCTATCTCACCCTCGCCATCGCTCGATGATTGGCCGGAGCCTCCCGCCCCGCCTGTTTTGTTTGCGATATATAGACCTGTGCTCTGAGAAGGGTTATGATCTGGAACTTCTAACGGTAACTCGGATTGAAAGGTTTCCAGCCCGGAATCGATGCCCCATACCGCTGGCACAGATGTCTCCGGCGAATTTCCGGCACCGCCCGGGATCTTTCCTTCGGGGGTAATGTGTGATACATGCTCCGCGCTTGCAAAACTAAAATTCGAGGGAGGGCTGTGAATTACGCCATTCCGCCAAATAATATCACCATATACACCGCCGGTCAGAAGAGGGCCGCCACCGAGAATATCGCATTTATCACTTAGGGAATCGACCCACCATGCATTGTCGAGGCTTGTGAGCTCAATGAGAATGTATTTATATTGTGGCAGGCGCGGAGGTTTTAAATCAGAGTCGAGCGCCCAACCGTCTTCTCCGTCCATTTTATCGTCGGAGTCAGAGTATTTATTATAAGGTTGGGTGCCGTAAAATGCTTCTTGGTCATTTGATAGGCCATCGGAATCCGCGTCTTCATCGGAGAAATTAGAGCCTTGATCCGACGAGGAAGTTGCAGCTAGCAAATGATTCGTCACGGTGACGGCAAAAGCCAACGCCAATGCAAAACAAAATAACCTGGGCATGGGCTTTTTCATGGCGCGCTGTTATAGGCAATGATTCGATAGAAATAGATCAGGTCAGAAGTAAGGCCCGTATCCGTATATGAGGTTTTGTTCGTGGCAACCGTCGCAACCCGAGTCCAGGTTGTTCCGTCGGCAGTCCGTTCCACATAAAAACCCTCTTCGTTGTTAGAGCGATCTTCCCATTCAACAAGAGCGGTGGTCGCCCCATGTTCCTCTGTTATCGTTGGCTTGCCGGGAGCTTGTGGGGCGGCGCTATTGTCACCAACGGTCGTATGAAAAACGACCTGAGCAGAATGACCCGCAACCGTGATGCTGGCAGTTATGCTAGAGGAAGCGCCGGCAGTGTTGGGAAGGTCGAAGTTTGCCTTAGCCAACCCAGCACTATCACTAAGACCGCTGTTGATAGGATGTGGTGTTCCGCCGCCGGATGTGGCTGCAAATGAAACCGCAAGATTTGCTCGCGGAATCCCTAACTGATTAGTGACCTTTACGGTCAATGGTGCGGTCAAGGTTTGACCGGGTAAATGTGCTTGGTTGTCTCCTGATACGATAGCGAGAACAGGTGCTTGCCCATTAAAGAAGTCAGTCGGATCGCTGCCTTGCTGATATTCCAGAAAATTCGCGAGGCTATCTCCGTCGTCATCGCCATTCGGATCAACTCCGAGGTGATGGAAATACTGCTGCTCCCAAGCATCCGGCAGACCGTTTCCGTCGCTATCTGGGTTTGTCACGGTCACATATTCATCAGCACCAATGTCTTTTTGTCCGCCGCTCGTGTCGGGGCGGGCGTCGGTATCGAAGTCTTTTCCGTTCGGAAGGGCAACGGCTGCATTCTTTGCTGGCGAGCTTGCCGTCAGGTGATAATCCCCACTTCCGACGAACAAGGGATCAGAGCCGACGTTTCCGCTCCCCGAAGCCGCACCTTGCAGGATGTTATTGGTGAGCCCCGTGATTTGATGAATCTGTGCTGTGCTTGAGCCACCAGTGTTTCCCCAGATGATGTTATCGCGGATGTCAGGATGAACCCCTTGCAGCGCACTCAACCCACCGCCGTTGCCGCCTGTCGCAGTGTCGCCAGCAATCGTATTGAACCAGAACTCGGCATTGCCACCGCCGAAAAGGACGCCGCCACCGCGAACCGCCGTATTGCCCACAATGAAATTATTGACGACGCGGGAGCCGTTCGCGGTTTTGAGATAAACGCCGCCGCCGCCGTTTGAGGTGGCGCTTGAGCTGTTGCTGGTGATTTTGTTTTCAGCAAGCAGGATCGAACCGTTAGGGGCGTCCACGCGCAACCCAGCTCCATACCAAGAAGTTGTCGCGTTGCGGATGGTGAAGCCTACAAATGCCGCACGCTGGAAGTCATACATGCGAACGGCGGAACTGCTCCCACCCGTCGCGTCGATAATCGTTTGAGACGCGCCTTGTTCGCTGAAAACGAAAACACTGTTTTTGTCGTGGATGTATGGCCGCTCGGAGTAAGTGCCGGGTTTTACTAGAATCGCCCTGATCTCGCTGACAGGCACCACATCGGCAGCGCCTTGAATCGTCTTGAAAGGATGAGCTGCACTGCCGTCCTCGACAGAACCGGTGTAGCTCTTGTCAACGATGAGCGTCACGGGATCGGCAGAATTGCGCGGATCGGTGCCCATCCAGTATTCCTCGAAATTGCTGAACCCATCGCCGTCGGCATCCCCGTTCGCGTCGGTCGGATCGGAGGTGCTGAAAGTATGCGTCGTTTCCCAGGAGTTGGGCATGCCGTCCATGTCGGTATCACCTGACAGGCGCACGAAGTCCCCGTATATGGACTGGACGTATTCCGGGTGATCGATGAAAGGATTTCGATTGTGCTGGTATGTCGTATAAATCGTGGAGTTGCGCTTCCGCTCATCTTCGCTCACCGGATCGGCTGCACTCCACGCAACCAGCGTCGAGAGAACGGCCATATCCGCCGAGGTATTGATTTGATTTTCCAACACCAAATCCACCGTTCCGCTGTCGTTACCGTCATAACGCACGTCCATGTAAAACAGGGAGCGCGCGATGTCTCCCCGCTCATTGGTTGAGGGCTGCCATGAATCGCTATCAGTGCTCGTGTCAGCAGCCGCGCCAGTCGTGGCCGGCATGTGGTAGTTGGTATCGGCGGTATTGCTGGTGTCGTAGATTTTGTTGCTGCGGGCTGAATTGACCGTGCCAAGGATCGGTCGCAGGTCGAAGAGATCGCTGTAATCCGGCCCGCTGCCGCTGACGCCTCGGGATTGCGGCCAGAGGTGCTCGCAATTCCAACTCGTATCGGTTTTGAGAATGGATGTTCCCGAGTAAGTCAATTTGACCTTGGTGGAATCACTTGGGTCTTCATCGAGAACTTTGAGCGCCGCCCATGCGTCACCGCCTCCCGTTTGCGTGTAAGGAATGACGGTGTGCGGAGAAATGATGTTGTGGAGCGCCGATTGAAGAGTCGTTCCCGTCAAACCCGTGGCGGCATTGTAATATCCAGCCGGTGGATCGTAGGCGCTTGATTGGCTGCTTGCGGCCTGAAAGGAAAAGTCGTCAATGGCAAGGCCGTGATCGGTGCCCGTGTGATCCGGGTCGTAAAAACGAATCCAGAGCGCAGCGCCAGGTGCCCAGTTGATATTGTTGACGGTAATTGGGCCAATCACCGTGCGATTTGCGGAAGTATTGCCATTGAGTGCCCCGGCGGTGCCGCCCGTGATCGGACTGGTAAACCCGAGCGTGGTAATGGTCTGATACGTTCCGGTCTTCAAGTCCGTCGCCGAGAGGCTGTAGGAAACCGTTGTCGCTTGCGCGGCGGCTGCCGAATTGCGCCATTGCTCGCCCGTGTAGGTGACGGTGAACCCGGTTATCGTGGTGCTGGTATTGTTGACCAGCTTGACGCCCCAATAAAAATTGCCCGCCGAGCCGGAGCCGATCGAGCCAAGGGCGCGATCCGTCGAAGCACTACTTCCGAAGCTGTATAATCCGCCGCTTGTCGTTGAACCGGTGGTAACACCTGCGGAATTGAATCCCGTGCCGACGCTCGTGGCCGCATACCAGCCGGTGATCGTCGAATTATGCGTCCAAGTGAACGTCGATCCCGTGGAAGGTAAGGTATCGAAATTCTGGGAATAGACCGTTTCTTGGGAGTCGTAACTGATCTGTGCCGCCAATGTGCCGAAAGAAGCCAAGCCAGCCAGAAGGCGACAAACTACAGCGTTACGAGCCATAAAGATATTTGGAGATCAGGTGATGGCGCAGAAGAGATGCCTACAACCCATGTCTTTGCGCCAACAATCGGGTAGTATGTATTGGCTAGGCCAACTCTGCGGCAAGAACATTTTCGATTCCTCGATGCGTTCAACCTGCGATTACAAATGTCGCGGATGTTTTCGCAGCCTTCATTTCGGGTTTGCTCTGTATGAATTCATAAAGTCGTTCTGAATTCCGAACTTTCTGAATTTTGGAACGCCTACCGTCAAGTTCCGAATTCAGAACGATGACGGACAACCCACGTAATATCGTTGGGCCCACCATCCGCAGGCTGCGGGATAAGGCGGGACTCAGCCAACCACAGCTTTCGGCGCGATGCAGTCGATGGGGGTGGAATCTCAGCCGTGAGACTCTTGCAAAAATAGAAACGCAACTGCGATGGGTATCAGATTTCGAATTGATATGTCTCGCCCTCGCGTTGCGCGTCCGCTCCGAAGAACTCTTACCGAAAGGCGATAACCTTTCCTCAATGCTACCTGATTTTTTTAGTCGGCTTGATCGTTCTCCAGAAGTCGAATGACCGCATCAGTGAGAACGCCTATCTCCTAATTGAAGAAGTTCCGTTTCGGCTTCACCTAGACGGCGACTGCTTTCCATAAGCTTTACAATGTAGCCTTGCCTCTCTTCTTTGAAAGCCTCTCGGTCTTCTTCCATCTTTTTTATTATGTGATCTTTTAATCGTGTGGTGATCTCCAAATCGCGAATTTGAAATTCTAAAGATTCGATCTCGTCGTCATGCGATCTTGATTCTGGAGAATTGCGCGACTCCCTCTTTTCAAGGCTCGGCGTTTTTGGAGCAAATTTGACGAGTTACTTTGTTTTGAGGGAGGGGTCAGTCCTCACTATTGACACTGCGAAACCGCTTTATCGCCACAGGTTGCGATCCAGGGTGCGGTACTGGATCGCTTCGCCGATGTGTTCGGAGCGGATCGCGGCTGATTCGGCGAGGTCGGCGATGGTGCGGGAGACCTTCAAAATGCGGTCGTAGGCGCGGGCGCTGAGTTGGAGCTCGGTCATGGCCAGGCGGAGCATTTCCTGGCTGGCGGGGTCGAGTTTGCAGTGGGCCTTCAACTGCGCGGGGCTCATCTCGGCGTTCGTGCGGCCGCGGCGGCTCGTGGCGAACCGCGCGGATTGCAGGGCGCGCGCGGCCTCGACCCGCGCGCGGATGGCGGCGGAGGGCTCGGCGCGCTCGGTGCTGCTGAGCTCGCGGTATTCCACCGCGGGGGCCTCGACGTGGATGTCGATGCGGTCGAGCAGCGGGCCGGAGATGCGGTTGCGGTAGTTTTCCACCTCGCGCGGCGAGCAGCGGCATTCGCGCCGGGGGTCGCCGAAGTAGCCGCAGCGGCAGGGGTTGAGGGCGGCGACGAGCATGACGTTCGCGGGGAAAACCACGGTGCCGGCCGCGCGGCTGATGAGAATCTTCCGGTCCTCGAGCGGCTGGCGCAGCACCTCGAGGGTGGAGCGCTTGAATTCCGGCAGCTCGTCGAGGAAGAGCACGCCGTTGTGCGCGAGGCTGACTTCGCCGGGCGAGGGATTCGAGGAGCCGCCGATGAGGCCGACGTCGGAGATGGTGTGATGCGGCGCCCGGAAGGGGCGCTCGACGCAGAAGCCGCCGCCGTTCAGGAGGCCGGCGACGCTGTGAATCTTCGTGGTTTCGATGGCTTCCTCGAGCGTGAGCGGCGGCATGATCGAGGCGATGCGTTTCGAAAGCATGGATTTCCCGCTGCCGGGCGGCCCGATCAGGATGAGGGCGTGGTTGCCCGCGACGGCGACTTCGATGGCCCGCTTGACCTGCTCCTGGCCTTTCACGTCGGCGAAGTCGCATTCGTCTTCAGGGGCGGCGAAGGAGCCGAAATCCGCGGTGAGGGGTTCGAGTTCCTTCGCGCGGGTCAGAAATTCGTAGGCCTCTCGCAGGCTGCGGACGCCAAAGACGTCGATGCCTTCCACGACGGCGGCCTCCGCGGCGTTCGCGGCGGGAAGGAGCACCGCCTTCTTTTTCCGGCGGCGGGCCTCGAGGGCGATGGACAGGGCGCCTTTGATGGGGCGGACCTCGCCGTCGAGCCCGAGTTCGCCGGCGATGAGGCAGCGGTCGAGGCGGGGAATGTCGGCGCCGTCGGCGACCGTGCACATGCCGAGGGCGATGGGCAGGTCGAAGCTGGGGCCTTCCTTTTTGAGGTCGGCGGGAGCGAGGTTGACGGTCGTGCGCATGCGCGGCCAGCGCAGGCCGCTGTTCGCGATGGCGGTGGTGACGCGGTCGCGGCTTTCCCGCACGGAGGCGTCCGGCAGGCCGACGATGACGAGAACGGGATCGCCGTTGCCGGAGTTGACCTCCACCTCGACCTGGATGGCATCGACGCCCCGGAGCGCCGCCGAGAAAACCCTCGTGAGCATGCGAAGGGGTTAGGGCTTTTGGGGGCCGGTGTCGAAGGGAATGCAGCCGGGCGCCTTCCCCGGAGGAGGCGTAAATGGCGGGGTGATCGACGAGGAGGGATTTTGCGGCCCGGGCGATCCCGGCCGGCGTCGACTCCTCATGGATAGCTGACGCGGTAGAAGTGACGGCGCCGGAGATTGCCCGTTGCGTAGGCGGGAGGCGTGGAGGGATCTTCGATGAAGGCGATCACGGCGGCCATGTCGGGACCGCCGAAGAAGCCGACGCCGTGACCGGTGCGCGGGTAGGTGTAGTTCGTGGCATGCGTGAGGCGCGCCGCGATGAGCGCGCCGTCGGCGGGCGGAGTTTGGGTGTCGAATTCTCCGTTCAAAAGCAGGGCGGGCACGTCTCCACGGGGAAGGGCGCGGGTGGTGCCGGGAGCGTAGCGGACGCCCCAGAGCGCAAGGAAACGGTTGCCGGCCAGGAAGTCGGGGCCGGTGGTCTCGGCGAGCGTGCGGTTGGAAAGCCGCCCTAACGCGCGCGCGCCGACGCGCTCGAAGTCGGGCCGGGCGTAGGCGGCGGCGATGACGGAGTTGTATTCGCCATCCGGGTCGTCCCTCGGATCAAGGGCGAGCCGCCCGAAAGAATCCTGGACGATCGCGTCCCGCCGATGCCGTTCGAAGCTTTTCACGAGAAGCGGAACGAGCGGAATCCGGGGCGTGGTGATCAGCATGTTTCGGACCTGGCTCAGAAAGACATCGCCGGTGACGACGCGGCGATACGGACCTTCCTCGTCGGCCAGGGCCAGGTGGCGCGGGCGGGCATTCAACTCCCGGATCAGCCCCCAAAATCGGCGGTTGAAACCGGGGAAATCGCGGCGGGCGGCGGGATCGCGCCGGACGTCGTCGAGGAACGCGTGGAGGCCGCGCGCCTGGGTGCTCATGGCGGTGGCGAAAAGATCGGTCGTGGCCGCGAGGTTGCCGGTCATCACGAGGGAACGCAGGCTGGCGGGAAACCGCCGCAGATACTCCTGGCCGACGAAGGTGCCGAAGGAATTTGCCAATCCGTTGATTCGTCCGTAGCCGAGGGCGAGGCGCACGGTTTCGTAATCCCGGGCCATCTCGGAGGCGTTGAAAGCCGGGACGTCGATGTGGTGGGCGCGGAACCAGCGGCGGTTCAGGCGGGCGTTTTGGGCCGGGGTCGCGCCGTGACGGCGGAAGAAGAGGTTCGGCCCCGAGCGCCCGCAACCGCGCGGGTCGACCAGGACGACGTCGCGGGATGCGGTCAGCGCCGAGAACACGGGGATGCCCGCGAAGCCGGTGGCGGCGCTTCCCGGGCCGCCCACGAAGAAAAACACCGGGTCCGCGGCCGGGCGGGCGGCTTTCGCTTTCAAGATCAGGACGGCTACGCGAATCGTGTCGCCGCCGGGCCGGGCATGACGCACCGGGACCGTGACATGGCCGAAGACCGAACCCGGAGGAGCGCCGAGGTCGGCGGGCAGTTCGGCGGGAATGAAAGCCGCCCGCGAGAAAAACGAAAACGGTAAAAGCAGCGCCAGGAGAAGGGCCACGTGGCGGCGGTTCGTGATCGGATGCGCCCGGTTTCCGGGCATTGAAAAAATTCTTGCGAGCATGCGGAGAGATTAGAACGGGTCCGCGCTGATCTCGACGAGAGGAGAATCCGGGGTCGGGCCCGAAAGGGAGGTCGGACTGGTTTGCAGCCCCGGCGCCCCGACGGAGCGGAGCGGCTCCAAAGAGGTCTTTCCCCGATCGAACGCCCGAAGGTTACCCGGAAACTTCGTTCAAGTCGGAGATGACTGCCGGCGGAAGTTCGAGCGTGGCGGCCGCGAAATTCTCCCGCAAGTGAGCCACCGAGGATGTTCCGGGGATGAGCAAAATGTTGGGCGAGCGTTGCAGGAGCCAGGCGAGGGCGACCTGCATCGGCGTCGCCTCGAGCGTGGCGGCGGCGGTCTCCAGCGCGGCGGATTGGATCGGCGAAAAGCCGCCCAGCGGAAAGTAAGGGACGAAGGCGACGCCCTGGGCGGCCGATTCTTCGATCAATGCGTCGTCGGCGCGATGGACCAGGTTGTATTGATTCTGGATGCAGACGATTTCGGTGATGCCTCTCGCCTCCGCGAATTGCTTCGAGGTGACCGTGCTCAGACCGAGATGGCGGATGAGACCCTGGTCCCGGAGTCCGGCCAGAACCGTGAGCGGTTCCTCGATGGAGCCCTCGACCGGCCCGTGGGGGCCGCCGACGCGAAGGTTGACGACGTCCAAGGCTTCCAGGCCGAGGTTTCGCAGGTTATCGTGCACGGCGGCGATGAGTTCCGCGCGGGAGGCGGCCGGGCGCCAGGATTTATTTTCACCGCGAAGAAAACCGACCTTGGTGACGATGACGAGGCCTTCGGGGTAGGGATGCAGCGCCTGGCGGATGATCTGGTTCGTGGTGTGCGGGCCGTAGAAATCCGCCGTGTCGATGTGGTTGATGCCAAGCGCCACCGCCTCGCGCAGCAGCGCGGTGGCGGCGGCCGGGTCACGCGGAGGGCCCCAGACCCCCGGTCCGGCGAGTTGCATCGCGCCGTAGCCGACGCGATTCACGGTCCGGGCGGGCCCGGCCAGCGGGAAGGTTCCGCCGAACTCGGGCGCCGCCGCGTCTTCGGAACCGTGGGAGTTGTTCATGGTTCAAGATACGCCTGGCGGGGCTGGCGGGATGCGGTGCGGCTCAGGGAAAGGCCGAGTTCGGCTCGCGGAGTTGCCCGGGAAACTGCGGGACTTTACGGAAGCGGGCGACATCGTAGCCCTGGCGGCCGAGACGCCCAAGGATCGCTCGATACGTTTCCTCGGGGAGCGTTTTTTCCCGCGCCATGATCCAGCCGTAGTTTCGCGAGGGATGGCCGACGGCGGTCCATCGATAATCCGGATCGAGGTCGACGATCAGGTATTTGACGCGGATCACGCCGGCGAACCGGATCCGCCATTCGGCGTTCGTCTTCGGGTCGACGACGTAGGCGCTTGGATTCGCGAGTTGCCTCCTCGGCTCGTCGAACGATCCCGGCCGCGCGGTGAACCAGTTGTTGATCGTGCCGTCGGGCTCGAGCGCGTAGCTTTCGATCGAGTCCACGCATTTCTTCTCGGCGAAATACGGGATCTCGCCGATCACGCGCCAGTCGCCCATGAACCGGGCGAGATCCACGTGGCCGACGGTGCGGAGCGGAGGTCGTCGCTTCCGCAAGGCAAGGGCGATGATAAGGCCGACGGCCAGCGCGGCCACGAAGGAGCCGATGATGACGGAACGCGATCCGGGAGAATTCATGCGGGAGAATCGCCGGCCGCCGCGGGATTGGCGGCATCTTCCGCCGACGGACGCCGAAACCAGGGAATGAACGCGCTCGTCGTGCGCTGATAGGCGCGGTAGGCGTCGCCCTTGCTGCGAAGGGAAAATTCCTCGGTGAGCGGGATGCCGGTGACGCGCAGCAGGAAGAACAGGATCATCGCCGGGCAGGCGAGGGCGAGCCACCCCGCGGGCGAGGGCAGGGCCGCGAGGGCGAAGCCGACCCAGGCGAGGAATTCGAAGAAATAATTGGGATGGCGCGAATAGCGCCAGAGGCCGAGCTGGCAGACTTTTTTGCGGTCGGTCTCCCGGTGCTTGAACTGCTTCATCTGCCAGTCCGCGAGCGATTCGCCGGCAATGGAAAGGACGACGATCGCCGCCCCGACGACGAAGAGCGGGGGCCGGTCCGCGGACCGGTCGAAGCAGACGGCGAGGAAGGGAACGGAAAAGACCGCGGCGACCAGCGCCTGGATCTCGAAGAAAAGCAAGAAGCGCCCGGAGCCCCTCCATTGCTCGCGGAGCCGCTCGTAGCGCGGGTCCTCGTGGGGGTGATGCCGCCGCACGCGAAGCAGCACGTAGGTGCCGAGACGCAGGCTCCAGGCCACGCCGAGCGCGACCAGGAATCCTTTGCGCAGCGGTTCGCCGGGCGAGTTCCACGCGTAGATCGGCGCGAGCACGGCGACGCCGTAGGACCATGCCACGTCGAGGAAGCCGTAGTTTCGGACGCGCACGCAGACGGCCCAGACGATGGCGAAAGACGCGGCGGCGATGGCCCAGCCGACCAGCCAGAGGGAGATCATGCCGGTCGTTCGCCCGCGGGCGCGTCTTCGGCCGGGTCGAGCGCGGGCAGGGCAAACGGGGCCTTTTCTTCGTTTCGCGGGGGCGCAAAACTCTCCCGGTGTCCTACGACCTCGCGCGCCAGTTCATCGATGCCGCCCACGCCGCCGATCCGGCGCGTTCGCCCGCGGGCGTCGCGGCCGAGATGATCTACGCGGACCGCATGGAAGCCTGGGTGGGTCGCCTCGTGCCGGAGGCCGGGCCGTTGCTGCGGCTGGCGGCGCGATGCCAGCACCTGGAGCGTTGGAGCGTGCCGCGCGCCACGCATCCGGAGGGCAAGGTCGGGTATTACGCCTGGCGCACGGGACTTTACCGCCGGCAGGCGGAGCGGGCCGGCGCGCTGTTGCGGCAGGCGGGCGTTTCCGAGGCGGAGGCCGGGGAGGTCGCGACGTGGGTCTCCAAGACCGGCCTCATGAAGAATCCCGGCACGCAGGCGCTGGAGGACGCGGCCTGCCTGGTTTTCCTCGAGAACGAGATCGGCGACTTCGCGGCGGCGCACGCGCATTACCCGCGCGAGAAATTCATCGGCATCCTGCAGCGGACGTGGCGGAAGATGAGCCCCGCCGCCCAGGAGGCCGCGCTGGCCCTGGACCTGCCGCCGGCCGTCGGCGACCTGGTGCGCGAAGCGCTCGCGTAGGTGAGCGCCGTGGTTCCAAAAATGCGCCCGGACCCCGGATCGAGGGCGTGAACCCGCCTAGCCGAACTCGTCGCCGTCGAGCCGCTCGAGGTTCACGCCGTTGGTCTCGATGGCGAAACGCCACGTCACCCACGCCCCGAGCAGTGACGTGCCCACGAGCACGTGAAGCAGCGTGGCCGTGCCGATGTCCTTGAGCAAAATGGGAAAAAGGAAGGCCGTCAGCACCGCGCCGATCTTGGCGAAGGAGGCCGCGAAGCCCGCGCCGAGCCCGCGGACCTTCGTGGGGAACACCTCGCCCGCGAGCAGGTAGGTCATGGCGTTCGGCCCGAGATTCGTCATGAAGTTGAACAGCATGAAGCCGGTGAAGATCAGGATCGTCTTCCCGGGGCCGTCGGCGAAATACGTCGAGAGCGCGGCGATGAAAAGGCCGGCCGCGCATCCGAAGAAGCCGAAGACCTGCAGGCGGATCCGGCCGACGCGATCGACGAAAATCACCGCCGCCACGATGCCCGCGACGAGCAGCGCGTCGATGAGGAAGGCGCCCTTCGCCGCGTGCATGGTGCCATGAATGATCTCGGCGAGGTTGCGGGCGTGCGGATTGGTGACGCCGATCGAGTCGGCGAGAATGATCGGGGTGAAGATGCCGATGCCGTAGGTTCCGAGATCCTGCAAAAACCAGGGCACCGCGGCGAGGATGGTCGCGCGTCGGTTCTTCGGCTTCGAGAACAGCTTGGCGTAGCCGGATTTCGCGGTCCGCGCCATCGGGATGTCCGGGTCGAGCAGGATGACCTTTTTCGGATAAGAAGGCTGGCGCCGCAGCAGGCGTTCCGTCTCGCGCTCGGCCTCGGCGACCCGTCCGTGCGCCATCAGCCAATGACCGCTTTGCGTCACGAAAAACCGCCCGAGCGTGACCAGCAGCGCGGGGCCGATGGCCACTCCGTACATCACGCGCCAATCGCCAATCGATTCGCTCGACCGCAGGATGAGATAGCCCAGGGCCGTGCCGACGAGCGCGCCGACGGCCTGGAAGCCGAACGCGCTCAGCACCAGGCGCCCGCGAATGCTGCTCGGAATGCTCTCGGAGATGACCATGTGCGCGGTCGGGTAATCGCAGCCGAGCGCCATGCCCATGCCGAACAGGAAAACGATGAGCCACGGGAAGCTGGCGCTGAACGTCACCGCCGCGAGGAAGGCCGTGAAGAGCGCCATCTCGGCGATGAACATCTGCTTGCGCCCGAACCGGTCCGCCAGGCCGCCGAGCAGGGTCGCCCCGATGAGGATGCCGAAGAGCGAGGCCGCGCCCACGAGGCCGCGCTCCGCCGCGCCGACGTGGAACTCCAGCCCGATCAACGGCAGGGCGACGCCCGTCATGAAAACGACGAGGCCCTCGAAGAATTTCCCCGCCGTGGCCAGCATCCAGATGCGCCATTGCATCGTCGTCATCGGCGTTTCGGATACGCGGGTGCCGTCCGACCAGTTCGGCGTCTCGTCGATGTATTCCTGGACGGTTCTCGGCTTGGGCTCGCTCATGCGCCGCGGAAATCTCCCGCTGCCGGTGGAGTTCGCGCCAGCCGCGCGCCGAGGTCAATTCCCATTTCGTTGCCGGGCGTCACCGCAAGAATCGGGTGTCGCCGGCCCGTCGCGCCGCCTAGTTTGGCCGCATGCAGGACCAGGCCGCCATCGACTACGCCCGCGTCGAACGGGCGATCGCGTTTCTTCACGCGCAATGGAACGACCAGCCGGATCTCGCCGCGGTCGCGGCGCACGTCGGGCTGAGTCCCGCGCATTTCGACCGGATGTTCACGCGGTGGGCCGGCGTGAGCCCGATGCGATTCCGGCGGTTTCTCACCAAGGAGGACGCCCGGCGGCGGCTGCGCGGCGGCGCCAGCGTGCTCGACGCCGCGCTGGCCGTCGGCCTCTCGGGCCCCGGTCGGCTGCACGATTTGTTCTTGACCTGCGAGGCGGTGACGCCCGGTGAATACAAGCGCGGCGGGGCGGGGGTGGAGATCCGCCATGGCTTCGCGGCGACGCCGTTCGGCGAGGGCTTGTTCGCGCGGACCGCGAGCGGCGTTTGCGCGCTGGAGTTCGCCAATGGGAGCCCGCGGGAGGCGATGCTGGCCGCGCTGCGCCGGGAGTGGCCGGCGGCGACATTCGTGTCCGACGCAAGCGGCGCGCGCCGGCTGGCGGGGGAAATCTTCGGGTCGGATGCCGCGCCCGTGCGGCTGCATCTGCGCGGGACGAATTTCCAGCTGAAGGTCTGGCGCGCGCTTCTTGCCATCGCGCCGGGCGAGCTGTCGAGCTACGGAAACCTGGCCGCCGCCATCGGCGCGCCCACCGCGAGCCGCGCGGTCGGCGCAGCGGTGGGCGCGAACCCGGTTTCGTTCCTGATCCCGTGCCATCGCGTGATCCGCGGCACGGGGATCTTCGGGCATTACCGCTGGGGCGCGGCGCGCAAGCTGGCGCTCTGCGGCTGGGAGGCGGCGCGGTTGCACGACCGCCGCGATGCGGTAGGGTCTCGCCGGTGAGTTTCGCCCGAATCCTGATTCCCTTTTCGTCGCGAAATTACCGGCTCTACTTCGGCGGCCAGATCGTCTCGCTGCTCGGCACCTGGATGACGCAGACCGCCACGGTCTGGTTGGTCTATCACCTCACGAATTCCGCGTTCTGGCTGGGCGCGGTCACCTTGCTGGGGCAGCTCCCCGCGATCCTGCTCAGCCCGCTGGGCGGCGTGTGGGTGGACCGGGTCGACCGGATGAAGCTGCTCGTCCTGACGCAGGCGCTGGCGATGGTCCAATCGCTGCTGCTCGCGTATTTCACGCTCTCGGACCAGATCACGATCGGCCTGCTCACGGGCCTGGCGATGTTCCAGGGGCTCATCAATGCCTTCGACCTTCCCACCCGCCAGTCCCTCAACGTCCTGCTCGCCGAGCGGCGCGAGGACCTGCCGGCGATCATCGGCATGAACTCGTCGATGTTCAACCTCGCGCGGCTCGCGGGCCCGGCGCTGGCGGGGTTCGTCATCGCGGGCCACGGCGCGGGCTGGTGCTTCCTGCTCGACGGGCTGAGCTACGTGGCGGTGCTGGCGGCGATCCTCGCGATGCGGCTGGCGCGGCCGCAGCCGGAATCGAGCGGGCGCTCGGTGTGGCACGAGATGCGGGAGGGCGCGCTCTCCGCGTGGCGGTTCCGCCCGATCCGGGCGGCGATCTTGCTGACCGGCGCGATGGGTCTTTTCGGCATGTCGTTCGCGGTCCTGATTCCCGTCTACGCGAAAACGATTTTCGGCGGGGACGCGCGCACGCTCGGGATGTTGATGTCGGCGTCGGCGGCGGGCTCGGTGCTGGCGGCGCTTTATCTGGCGGGGCGGCGAAGCATTCGCGGGCTGGGGCGCACGATCGTCTTCGGGGGAATCGCGGCGGGCGTCGCGTTGTCGGGACTCGCGATGGCAAGGGATCTGTGGCTCGCGATGGGCTGCCTCGTGGTGACCGGCATGGGCGGCATCCTCGTTTTCGCGTCGAGCAACACCCTCGTGCAAAACCTCGTCGACGAGGCGAAGCGCGGGCGGATCATGAGCATCTACACGGTCGCCTTCCTCGGCGGCATGCCGCTGGGCGGGCTGCTCACCGGCACGCTGGCCACGGCCGTGGGGGTGAGCGCGGCGACGCTGGCGAACGCCGCGTCGTGCGTCGTGCTGGCGCTGGTTTTCGGCTGGCATCTTCCGCGCCTGCGAGCGGAAGCGCGTCCGGTCCTGGAGCGGGCCGGTTTGATTTAGAAGCCCGGGCGCCCCGGGGTGCTTCGGCCTGGATCAAGGCTCTCGAATCGCGGTTCCCCCAGATTCCGCCAACCGCGCGCCATCCCGCGTGCGAACCAACCGGTGAAATGATCACGCTCCCTCACGATCGACAAGGCGCCGCCGGCCCGGGACCGAGCCGTCGCGGCAGCCGGGAAGCGGCCGGAAATATTTTTGGGAATTTTGAACACCGGATGCTCCCGCCGGTCGAATATTTAACCAAGTTAACTAAACGCGCCCCGGTGAACGATAACCCTCGCCAAAGCGTCAACACCTTGGAGACGGGCCGTAAAGCGGCCTGAAAAAAACAATGGCCATCGAAGACACCGACACAGGATTTCAGCTCTACCTGCGCGAGATCGCGCGGTTCCCTCTGCTCACCATCGAAGAGGAGGTCAAGCTCGCGAAGAAGATCAAGCGAGGCGACCTCAAAGCCCGCGCCCACATGGTGCGGGCCAACTTGCGCCTCGTCGTCAAAATCGCCCGCGACTACCAGGGGCTCGGACTTCCGCTGCTCGACCTGATTTCCGAGGGCAACATCGGGCTCATGAAGGCGGTGGAGCGTTTCGACCCGAAAAAGGGCGGCAAACTCAGCACCTACGCGGCCTGGTGGATCAAGCAATCGATCAAGCGGGCGCTGGCGAACCAGAGCAAAACGATCCGGCTGCCCGTTCATCTGGTCGACAAGATTTCCAAGATCCGCCGCGTGGCCGTGCAGATGAGCGAGGAGCTCGGACGTGAACCGACGGACGACGAACTCGCCGAGGAAATCGGCATGCTCGCCTCGAAGGTGTCGCAGTTGAAGACGGCCGCCATCCGGCCAGCCTCGCTGGACGCGCCCATCGGGGACGACGATTCCACGGAGTTCGGGGAAATCGTCGGCGACGAGGAAGCGCAGGATCCATTCGAGCTTCTGCGCGACAAGGACCTTCGCGACGAGGTGGGCGATCTCCTCGAAGTGCTCGACGAGCGCGAACGCAAGATCATCAACTCCCGCTTCGGGCTCGACGGCAGCCTGCCCAAGACGCTCGAGGAAGTCGGCGAAAAATTCGGCGTGACCCGCGAGCGCATCCGGCAGCTGCAGAACATCGCGCTGCAAAAAATGCGCCGGGCGCTGAACAAGAAGGAAAAACCGAAGCCCGAGGCTTTCGCTTAATCCGGGGATTGAGCCGGCGGGGCGATTCGAAAAGGCCGGACATTCGGGGGGATGTCCGGCCTTTTCCGTCCTCAGATCTCGAGCGCCGCGCCGGGGATCGGCACGACGATCTCGACCCCGGGCAGCTGGGATCGCAGCTGCGCCTGGAACCAGGCGATGGCGGCGGGGTCGCCGTGCACGAGAACGATTTTCTTCGGCCGCAGAGCCCGCGCGTAGCCGAGCAATGTCTCGCGGGACGAGTGCGCGCTGAAATTGAAACTCTCCATCTGGCAGCGCACGTCCACCGGCGGCAGATCGGCGTCGAGGACGATCGGTTCGCCCGGCTTCGCCCGGCGCAGCTTGCCGGCGGGGGAATCCGGGTCCGAATAACCAACGAAGAAAAGCGTCTGGTCGGGGTCAGGGAGAATTTTTCGCACCCAGAGGTTGGAAAGCGTGTGCTCGGTCATCATGCCGCTGGAGAGCGCGAAGATGCAGTGTCGGCGGGCCGCCATCGTGTGGACCTCGTTGCCGGAAAGCACGTAGGGCGCCATCTCGTGCAGGAGGGCGAGCTCGGGGCGGCACCGGTCGCCGCTGTGGGCGTGCGCGTCGTAGGCGGACGTGATTTTCGTGCTGAGTCCACCAATGTAAACCGGAGTCTGCACGAGCTCGCCGCGCCGGCGCATGGCCCAGAGGATCGCGAGAATTTCCTGGGTTTTCCCGAGCGCGAAGACCGGGATCGTGACGCTCCCGCCGCGCTCGAACGCCGCGAGGATCGCGTCCGCAAACCGCCGCTCCTCCGCCGCGCGGGTGAAGTCGGGCGGCGTCGGCGCGTCGCCGCGCGTGGTCTCCATCACGAGCACGTCCACTCCGTCCGTGGGGAAATCCGCGCCGCGCATCAGCGTCTGCGCGTCGAAATTCACGTCGCCGGTGTAAAAAACCGTGCGCCCTTCGCCGCGGATCAGCGCGCCCGCCGACCCGAGGATATGGCCGGCGTGGAACAGCTCGACCGTCGGCTCGACGCCGTCGCCGGGACCGCGCTCGCCGTCGAGCGTGAACGGCACGCGCGCCGGCACGGGCCGCCACATGCTCCGGGAGAACTCGATGCCGCGGTGCGTGAAGAGCGGATACTCCATCATGCCGGCCTCCTCGCGCTGGCGGGTCATGACGTTCACCGAGTTGTGCAGCATGATCTCGCCGATGCGGCGGGTCGGCTCGGTCATGAAGACCGGCGCCTTCTGCTCGCGGCGGGTGAGCACGGGCAGGGAGCCGATGTGGTCCTGGTGCGCGTGGGTGATGACGATGGCATCGACCTGACCGGCGGGAAGCAGCGCGTAGTCGGGGAGCGCCGCGAGGCCGCGCTCCTTCGGGTGCATGCCGCAGTCGAGGACGATGTTTTTTCCGCCCACGCGAAGGAGGTAGGAGTTCGCGCCGATTTCCGTCCGTCGCGCGAGATTGGTGAACTCCATCGCGCGTTGATAGACGCCGGGCGGGGCGCGTCAAATGCAAATCGCGGTCCCGAAGTCGAAACTTCGCCGCCCGCTGCGGGGTTGAATTGACATGCTCACGCCCCTGCCGCCGACCGAGTGGTCCCTCGATCACGCGGGCCATTTGCTGAGCCGCGCCGGGTTCGGCGGCACGCCGGAGCAGATGCGCTCCTTCCACGCGCTCGGCCTGGACGCGGCCGTCGGCCTCCTGCTTTCCGCCCGCGACAACCGGATCGATCCGCCGCCCTGGACGCGGCATCCGAGCTCCCGCCAGCTGGAGATGAGATCGATGATGATGGGCGTCCCGGGCCTCGACGCCCGGGCCGATCTCAAGCGGGCGGCGAAGAGGACGGCGGCGCTCGAGGAGCGGCAGCGCCTCTCCGATCTGCGCGAATGGTGGCTGCGGCGCATGCGCTCCAGCGGGCAGCCGCTGGTCGAGAAGATGACGCTTTTCTGGCACGGGCATTTTGCGACGAGCATCAAGAAAGTGAAGAGCGCCTGGATGATGTGGCGGCAGAACGAAACGTTCCGCCGAAACGCGCTCGGCGATTTTCGATCCATGCTCCAGGCCGTGGCCCGCGATCCGGCGATGATTCGCTGGCTCGATCTCGGGGACAGCAGGGCGGGCGCGCCGAACGAGAACTTTTCCCGCGAGCTGATGGAGCTTTTCACGCTCGGCGTGGGTCACTATTCGGAGGAGGACGTCAAGGAATCGGCCCGGGCGTTTACCGGGCACCGCATCGATCCGCGGACGATGACCTTCGCCATCGCGCGCCGCCAGCACGACTACGGCGAAAAGCACTTCCTGGGCCGCCGCGGCTCGTTCGACGGGGACGGCGTCATCGACGTGATCGTGCAGCAGCCGGCGTGCGCGCGATTCGTCGGCGGCCGGATCTGGGAGTTTTTCGCTTATGAAAACCCCGAGCCGGCCGTGCTCGACGCGGTGGCGGCCAGCTTTCATCGGTCCGGGCAGCGCGTCGCGCCGCTGCTCGGCGAGATCTTTCGCTCCGCGGCGTTCTACGGCCCGCGGGCGATCCGCACCCACATCAAGAGCCCGGTCGAATGGCTGGTGCAAAGCTGCGTCGCCCTCGAGACGCCGGTCCCGGCCGGCCGCCCCGTCGAGAACACGCTCGAGCAGCTCGGGCAGTCGCTCTTCGATCCGCCGAACGTGCGCGGCTGGGAGGGCGGCAAGGCCTGGATCAGCAGCTCGACCCTCGTTCTCCGGTATAACTTCGCGAGCTCTCTCGTCGGCGCGACCGCTCCGAACCACCGCCGCCCCGACCGGCGCCTGCCCTCCACCGTCGACATCGCGCGGCTCGCCCCGGCGGACCTGCGCGGGACGCCCGGGCCCTTCGCGGACGCGCTGGCGTTCCGCCTCTTCGCGGCCACGCAGCCACCTCGCCTTCGCGCCGCGGCGCGGGCCGCGGTGGCCGAGGCGGCGGCGCCCGTCAGCGATGCCGGGGCGCGGTCTATTTTCCAGCGACTGATGAGCACGCCCGATTACCAGCTTTCCTAAAACGCCATGGCCGATCCCCTTTTTCACACGCGCCGCAAATTCCTTCGCACGACCATCCTGGGTGGCGCGATGGCCTGGACCCTGCCTGGCTTCATCGACCGCACCTTCGCCGCGCTCGGCACGGCCGCGGACGGCGCGCTGGTGCAGACGGCCACCGGCCGGGACGGCCCGATTCTCGTCATCCTGCAGATGGCCGGCGGAAACGACGGCCTGAACACGGTCATCCCCTACGCGGACGACGCCTACCACCGCGCCCGGCCTCGCCTCGGGGTGCCGGCCCGGGCGGCGCTGAAAATTTCCGATCACGTCGGGCTGAACCCGCGCCTGCCGAAGCTGGCCCGGGCCTTCGGCGAGGGCGGGGCAACCATCGTGCAGGGCGTCGGTTACCCGAACCCGAACCGCTCGCACTTCCGGTCCACGGAGATCTGGCAGACCGCCAGCGACGCGAACCGCGTCGAGCCCCACGGCTGGTTGGGCCGCTACTTCGACAACTGCTGCCAGGGCGCCGATCCGGGCGTCGGGATCAGCATCGGCGACCAGATGCCGCAGGCGTTTTCGGCGTCGGAGCCGAAGGGCATTTCGTTGAAGAATCCCGGTCGATTCCGGTTCGCGGACGGCGCCGAGGTCGAGGAGGAGCCCGCGATGGAATCGAGCGGCGACGGCGGCTCCATCGGCGCGATCGCGGGCAACACGAATTCCGATCTCGACGCGTTCCACTACATCGAGCGCGTGGCGCTGGATGCGCAGGTCGCCTCGGACCGCATCGCGGAAATCGTGCGCCGCCACGCATCGGTCGGCATTTATCCGAACTCCCCGCTCGGGAAAAACCTTCAGCTCGTCTCGCAGCTCATCGCCGGCGGCATGCCGACGCGGGTGTATTACGTGAGCTTCGGCGGGTTCGACACGCATGCGAATCAATCCGGCGCGCACGATCAGCTCCTCGGCCAGCTCGACGACGCCCTCGCGGCGTTCGCCGCCGACATGCGGGCGCAGGGAAATTTCGATCGCGTGATGCTGATGACGTTCAGCGAATTCGGCCGCCGCGTGGCGGAAAACGGCAGCGGCGGCACGGATCACGGCACGGCCGCGCCGATGTTCCTGATGGGCGGCAAATTGCGGCCGGGCCTCGCCGGGGTGGCGCCGAGTCTCGTGGACCTGAGCGACGGCGACCTCCGGTACACGGTCGATTTCCGCCGGGTCTACGCGACGCTCCTGGAAAGGTGGCTGCACGCGCCCAGCGCCGCGGTGCTAGGCCGGAAGTTTCCGCTGCTCGATTTCGTGTAGCGGCACCGGGACGAGGGCGAGAAGCGGCAGCGAAAGCATCGCGGCCAGCGGCAGGACGAGGTGGCTTTGCGGATGGATCGCGAAGGCGAGCAACAGCCAGGCGCAGGCGACGCCGAGCGCGGCCAGGGCCCGATGAAGCCGGCCGCCGCGCCACCAGGGGAGCGAGCCGGCGAGGGCGACCGCGACCCAGGAAAGCTCCGGCCGCGGCGGGGTTTCCACGAGGCCGTTGCGGGCGGCCGCGAGGTCGACCGCGCCGGCCGCGCCCGCCATCTGCACGGCGATTTCGCGGCCGCGGAAAAGGTTGTCGAGATCGGCCGTGATCTCCCCGCGCTCGCTTCGCTCCGCGCGCAGCATGAGGCGGTCGAAGGGGATCCGCTCCACCCAGCGGGCGGCGATCGGGTTCTTCGGCGGCGTGCGGCCGGGCGAGCTGGCGGCGAAGGCGACCGGGGCCTTCGCGTCGGCCAATTTCGAGTCGAGCACGGGCCGGCCTTCGTCACCGGCGAGTGGATCGAGAAAGGTGACGCGATCTGGGTCGAAGCGAAGCGTGGCGCGCAGGATGAGCGCGGCGTCGAGCGGGGTCGGCGGGGCGGAAGTCTCGACGACCGCGAGGACGCGGGGGCGAAGCGGCAGGTCGCCGGCGGAGATGA
The DNA here is from genome assembly GCA_964247025.1 of uncultured Chthoniobacterales bacterium. Classification (GTDB taxonomy): domain Bacteria; phylum Verrucomicrobiota; class Verrucomicrobiia; order Chthoniobacterales; family JAATET01; genus JAATET01. The sequence continues at coordinate 269,254 of CAXTSM010000001.1, read as the reverse complement.
CCGAGGAGAGCGCGGCGCCGAGGGGGCCGGGCTCGGCGAGGATCGCGAGAGCCGCCGCGGCGGCCGCGAGGGGCAGCGCGAGAAGGATCCGCCTCATGCGCCGAGCATCTCCCGCGCGTGGGCGAGGGCCGCGCCGCCGGCCCGGCTGCCGAGCATGCGGGCGACTTCCCGCTCGCGTTCCGCGCCGGCCACGGCCGCGAGCGCGGAGATCGTGCGGCCGCCGACGACGGACTTGCTGACGACGAAATGCGACGCCGCGGCGGAGGCGACCGGCGCGAGATGCGTGATGCACAGGACCTGCCGCGAGCCGCCGATCTCGCGCATCTTTGCGCCGACGGCGTGGGAAATCTCGCCGCCGACGTTCGCGTCGATCTCGTCGAAAACCAGGACCGGCACGTCGTCCTGCGCGGTGAGCGCGGTCTTCAACGCGAGCATGACCCGCGAGATTTCGCCGCTGGACGCGATGGCGCGAAGCGGCTGCGCGGGCTCGCCGGGATTCGGCGCGAAGACGAACTCCACCGCCTCGAGCCCGTCGGGGGCGGGCTCGCCGGACTCGAGGCGGATCTCGAAGCCGGCCTTGAGGAAACCGAGGTCGGCGAGGTGCTTTCGCACGACGGCCGCGAGCTTCGGCGCCCCCGCCGCGCGCAGGCGGGAAACCCCGGCCCCGGCGGCGAGGGCGAGGGATCTTGCCGCGACGATTTCGGCGTCGAGGTTTGCGCCGCGGATGACCTGGTCGCGCAGGCGGGCGAGATGGGCGGCGCTTTCCTTGCCGAAGGCGATGACCTCCGCGAGCGTGCGGCCGTATTTGCGCTTGAGCGCCTGAAGAAGGTCAAGGCGGGTCTCGATCTCGGCGCGCGAGCGCGGGTCGGCGTCGATGCGGTCGCCGTAGGTCGCGGCGGCGCGGGCGAGGTCGGCGATCTCTTCCGCAAGCGCGGTGTGGCGGTCGGCGAGCCCGGCCTGGGCGGGATCGAGCCGGGCGAGCTCGCGGACGAGGCGGGCGACTTCGGCCATGCGGCTCTCGACGGAATCCTCGGCTTCGCCGAGGCCCTGGGCCACGCCGGCCGCGAGCTCGCGCAGGCGGTGGGCGTTCACGGCGGTTTGCTGGCGGGCGACCAGCGCTTCCTCCTCGTCGGCCTCGAGCGCGGCGGCTTCGATTTCCCCGGCCTGGTGCGCGAGGCGGTCGATCTCCCGCTCGCGGGATTGCGCGGCCTCCTCGCTGGCGGCTCGCTCGCGCTCGAGGGCGAGCCATCGGGCGCGGGCATCCCGATAATCGACGAGGGATTTTTCCGCGCCCGCGAAGGCGTCGAGCAGCCGGGTCTGGGCGTCGCGGGAGAAGAGGGACTGGTGGTCGTGCGGGCCGTGGAGATCGATGAGGCGGTCGCCGATCTGGCGCAGCAGCGCGAGCGTGGCGGGCGAGCCGTTGACGAATTGCCGCCCCGCGCCCGCCGCCGGGATGATGCGCTTGAGCACGAGCAGCGAGTCCTCGCACGGCTCGATGCCGGCCTCGGCGAGCAACGCGTGGATCGGGGAGGCGGCGGGCAGCTCGGCGCCGGCCTCCACGACGCATTCGGATTCGCCGGCGCGGATGGCGGTTTTGTCGGCGCGGTCGCCGAGCAGGAGCTTGAGGCCGCCGATGAGGATGGATTTGCCGGCGCCGGTCTCGCCGGTGATCGCCACGAAGCCGGCGGGAATTTCCCAGGCGAGAGATTCCACCAGGGCGAAATTGCGAATGCGGAGCGAGGCGAGCATTGCGGTGGCGGGCGGCACTATGACAGCTTCCCCGACGGAATGAAAGTGGCGGCGGGGCTCGAAATCACCTTCCTCGGCACGGGCACCTCGCAGGGGGTGCCCATGATCGCGTGCGACTGCGCCGTGTGCCACTCGGAGGACCCCCGCGACGCGCGGTCGCGCACGGCGGCCCGCATCCGCACGCCGGAGATCGAGTTCATCATCGACACGCCGCCCGACTTTCGCGCGCAGGCCCTGCGCGAGAATCTCCGCCGGATCGACGCGGTGCTCTACACGCACGCGCACACCGACCACGTCATGGGCTTCGACGACCTGCGGCGATTTTGCGAGACGCAGGACAAGGAGATGCCGATCTACGCCACGCCGGAGGTCTTCGGCAATCTCCGGCGGGTCTTCGCGTTCGCCTTCGACGGCTCGGCCGCGTTTCGCAATTACATCCGCCCGCGCGTCCACGAGATCACCGGGCCCTTTTCGCTCGGCGACCTGGAGGTCACGCCCGTGCGGCTCCCGCACGGGCGGTCCGACACGACGGGTTTTGTCTTCAAGCAGGCCGGTTGCCCGCTCCTGGCCTATTTCACGGACTGCAACGCCGTGCCGCTCGCGGCGGAATTGGCCGCCCGGGACGTGGAAGTGGTGGTCGTGGACGCGTTGCGGCACCGGCCGCATCCCACCCACATGAGCGTGGCGCAGGCGATCGCGGCCGGCCGGAAAATGGGCGCGCGGCGGATTTTTTTCACTCACATGAGCCACGACCTCGGGCACGCGGAAACCGAGGCGGCGCTTTCTCCCGACGTGAGGCTGGCCTTCGACGGGCTGCGCGTGACGATCCCATGAGGTGGCTGGTTTTCACGTCGCTGATGGCGGCCGCGGCCGGCCTGCCGGCCGCGGCTCCATCGCGCGAGGCGGCGGCGACGATCGTCGTCTACAACTCGGGCGATCCGGCGTCGAAGGCGCTCGCGGAATATTACGCGGGCAAGCGCGACATCCCGGCGTCCCAGCTGGTCGGCCTCGCCTGCCCGCCCGACGAGGAGATCAGCCGGTCGGATTTTCTCGTCGACATCGAATCGCCGCTGCGCGCGAGATTCACGAAGTCCGGTTGGTGGCGGATCGAGCGGAACGAAAATGACCGGCGGGCGGTGACCGCCGCGACCATCCGGTTCGTCGCGATCATGCGCGGCGTGCCGATGAAGATCCGCCCGAAGGCGGTCCCGCCGACCGCGCAGGACGCTCCGAATCCGCCCCCGGAGACGGCGGCGCAAATGCTCGGCCGGCATGACGAAGCCTCCGTCGATTCCGAGTTGGCCGCCCTGTTCGCGCCCGGCCACGACATCGCGGGACCGGTGGAGAACCCTTACTACCGCAGCTTCACTCCGGTGCTGGATGTCCCGGCCGCCGCCGCTCCGCTGCTGGTTTGCCGGCTCGACGGCCCGAGCGACGCCGTCGTGCGCCGGATGATCGACGACTCGCTCGCGGCCGAGCGGCAGGGACTTTGGGGATGGGCCTATCTCGACGAGCGGAGCATTTCGTCGGGCCCCTACGCGATGGGCGACGAGTGGCTCGCGGCGACCGGCGCGATCCTGCGGAAGCAGGGCGTCCCGGTCATCACCGACGAGGCGCCGGAGACGCTGCCGCGAGGGTTTCCGGTCACGGACGCCGCGCTTTATTATGGATGGTATGAGCCCGGGGTGACCGGGCCGTTCGCCGAGCCGGACTTTCGTTTCGTGCCGGGCGCGATCGCGGTGCATCTCCATTCCTACAGCGCGTCGACGCTGCGAAACGCCCGCGCGGCGTGGACGGCGCCGCTGCTGGCCGCGGGGGCGGCGGCGTCGATGGGCAACGTTTACGAGCCGTTTCTCGAGCTGACCGTCCATTTCGACGTGCTCCAGGATCGCCTGCTGAACGGCCTCACGCTCGCGGAATCGGCCTACGCGGCCTCGCGGGTCGTCTCCTGGATGGGCGTCGTGGTCGGCGATCCGCTCTATCGGCCCTACGCGAGCCTCCTCTCGTTGTCCGCGGATGCGGCGCCGAATCGCTGGGGAAAATACCGGGCGTTGATCCTGACGGCGGGCGGCGATCCGCTGGCGGCCGCCGGGAGCCTGCGCGAGCTGGCCGAGGCCACCGGGGACTCGATGCCGCTGGAGGCCCTGGGCCAGGCGCAGGCCGCGGGCGGGAGGGTCGACGCGGCGCTCGAGACCCTCTCGGCCGCCGCCCGGATCGCCAGAAAGTCCCCGGTTCGTTTTCGCCTCGCGCTCGAGCAGATCGACATCCTCCGGCACGCCGGCCGCCGGGCGGAAGCCAGGGCGAAGATTTCCGCCGCCCTCCAGACCTTCCCCTCGTCGGAAGCCCAGCTTGCCCTCGGGCGCATCGTCCTCGCGATCACGCCGAAACCGCCCGAGCCTGCGCCGGGCCCGAAGCCATGAGCCTCGCGGCCGCCGAGGCCTACCGGGCGGCGCTCGAGGCCGCGGGCGGACGCGTCGCCGAGGCCGATGCGACGGTCGGCGCGGCGGGCGAGCTCGAGTTGCAGGCCCGCTGGTTCGCCGGCGAGTTCGGGCGCGATTGGACGACCGAAGACGGGGAGGCGGTCCGGATCGAGGATTTCGGGCGGTGGAACCACGAGGCCGGGCCCGATTTCGTCGATACGCGGGTCATGATCGGCGGCGAGGCACGGCGCGGCGCCATCGAGCTCGATCTCGACGTGCGGGACTGGGAACGGCACGGGCACGCCACGAATCCCGCGTTCCGCGAGGCGGTGGTGCACGTTTTTCGGGATCGGGGCAGCCGGCGTTTTTTCACCCGCAGCTGCGATCATCGCGAGATCCCGCAGGTCCGGCTCGCCCCCGCGGACCCTGCTCCGCGCCGGGTTTCGAGCCCGCCCGATCCGATCACGCGGGACGCGGCCCGGGCGGGCGCGATTCTCGAGTCCGCCGCCCGGCATCGACTCTCGTCGAAGGCGGCCGCGCTCGCGCGCCATGCCGCGGTGCACGGCGAGGACGAGGCGTGGTTCGCCGCGCTGGCCACGGCCTTCGGCTACAAGCGGAACCAGATTCCGTTTTCGCTGCTCGCCCAGCGCGTCACGCTCGCGGCCGCCGCGTCGGCGCGGGGGGAGGCCCTGCTCTTCGGCGTGGCGGGATTTCTGGAAGCGCCGGAGCCGCCGGCGGCGCCCCCGGATGTCCGCGCCTACCTTCGCTCGCTGTGGGAGGACTGGTGGGAAATGCGCGCGCGGTGCGAACGATGGATCCTGCCCGCGCCCGCGTGGCAATACGGCGGCTTGCGGCCGGGCAACCATCCGCACCGCCGCGTGGCGGCGCTCGCCGGTGTGGCGGCGGATTGGGCGGAGTTTCGCGCGGCGTTGGGGCGACCGCCGGGCGGCGACCTGGCCGCCGCCTTCGGAAAATTGGACCACTCCTTCTGGTCCGATCGATTCAACCTCTCGGCGGCGCGCATGGGCCGCTCGCGATCCCTCGTCGGCGCGGAGCGCGTCCGGGACATCCAGCTGAACATTCATTTCCCGCTCGCGGTCGCGCGGGACGATTCCGCGTGGCCCATTTTTCTGAACGAGCCGGGCCCCCCGCCGGCCGCGATCATGCGCGAGGCGGCGGCGCGATTTTTTGGCGGACTCCCCGCGCCGTTTCTTCGCCGGGCCGTGGTGCAGCAGGGGCTGCTGCAAATCGAGCGCGACCATCGGTCCGCCCCGGATTCGCCCGCTTTCTTGAAAGCACTGCGCCACCTCAGCCCGGGCTAGACGCGATCTCCGCCCGGGATTAGCGTGGCTCGCTCCCCCGGAACCATGACGCTGCAAGAACTCTGCGAAGCCACCGTCCAGGCGGGCGCGTCGGATTTGATCCTGCACGAAGGCGAGCCGCTGGCGCTCCGGGTCAACGGCGGGATCGCGCGCGTCGACGCATCCCCGGTCGGCGCGGAGGTTTTCGACGAGCTTTGGTCCGCCTGCGGGGTGGCGGCGGAACAAAGGGATCACGACGCCGCCATCGTCTCGGACCAGGGCGAGCGTTTTCGCGTGAATTTGTTCCGCCATCTGGGTCGGCGCGGCGCGGCGCTCAGGCACATCCGCGGCGACATCCCCGACCTCGACCATCTCGGCGTGCCCGCCCCGTTGCTCCGCGATTGGGTATCGCGCCCGAGCGGCATCGTTCTCGTCACCGGGCCGGCGGGATCCGGAAAATCCACGACGCTCGCCGCCTGCCTCGAGCACATCAACGAATCGTCCGCCCGGCATGTCGTCACGATCGAGGATCCCGTCGAATTTGTCTTCCGGGACAACGCCAGCATCTTCACGCAGCGCGAAGTGGGCATCGATACCGGGACGTTCGCCGACGGCCTGCGGCAGGCCCTGCGCCAGACGCCGGACGTCCTGTTCATCGGGGAGATTCGCGACGCCGCCTCCGCCGTCACGGCCATCCAGGCCGCGGAAACCGGGCACCTCGTGCTGGCGACGATCCACGGCGCCGACACCGCCGACGGGCTCGAGCGCATGAGCCAGCTCCTTCCCGAACCGGAGCGGGCCACGCTCGCCCGCATCTTTGCGGCGCAGCTCATCGGCCTGCTCGCCCAGCGTTTGCTCCCCGCCGCCGACGGCGGATCCGCGCTGGCCGTCGAGTATTTCGCCGGCGTCGGCGCCGTGCGCACCTACATCGAGGAAGGTCGCGCCGGCGACCTCCGGGAGCTCATCGACCGTTCCTCCGGCGACACCGCGCTCAGCATGCTCCAAAGCATCGCCGGCCTCGTGCGGACCGGCCGCGTGAGCGAAACCGTGGCGCTGGCGAACGTCGAAAAGCCCGGAGAGCTCTCCCGCGCGCTGCGCGGCATCACCAGCGTCACCACCCGCCGATAAACTCATGCGCGATCTCGTTTCCCTTTTGACCGACGCGGTCGCCCTGCGCGCGTCCGACCTCCACGTCGTGGCCGGCATGCCGGCCCTCATCCGACTGGACGGCGAGATCGTCGGCCTGCGAGGCGAGCCGCTCGCCGCGGACGAGGTGCGTCACCTCATCCTCGACGTGCTCACCGAGACGCAGCGAGCCCGCCTCGAGGAGGAATGGGAGCTGGACTTCGCGCTTCAAGTCCATCCGCTCGGGCGATTCCGCGGCAACGCCCATTACAGTCGCGGAGCGCTCGAGGCGGCCTTTCGCTACATCCCCGAGGAAATTCCCGATCTCTCCGCGCTCGGCCATCGAGCCTCGATCCAGCGGGCGTGCGAGATCGAGCGCGGGCTCGTGCTCGTGACCGGCATCACCGGCTCGGGGAAAAGCACCACCCTCGCATCCATCGTGAAACGCATCAGCGAGACGCGCGCGGCGATGATCATCACGGTCGAGGACCCGATCGAGTTCATCTTCCCGAACTCCCGCAGCGTCGTGAAGCAGCGCGAGGTCGGCGCCGACACGCGCTCGTTCTCCGACGCGCTCCGGCACGTCCTGCGGCAGGATCCCGACGTCATTCTCGTCGGCGAAATGCGCGATCTCGAGACGATCCGCGCCGCCATCACCGCCGCCGAGACCGGTCATCTCGTCCTTGGCACCCTGCACACCATCGACGCGCCGAAGGCCGTCGACCGCATGGTGGACGCCTTTCCCGGCGACCAGCAGCCGCAGATCATCGCCCAGCTCGCGAACGCCCTGGAAATGGTCATCTCCCAGCGCCTGCTGCCCCGCGAGGGCGGCGGGTCCCGCGTGCTGGCCAGCGAGACCCTCGTCGCCAACAACGCCGTGCGCGCGTGCATCCGCGACCACCGCTACGAGCAGCTCGTCGGCCTGATCGAGATCGGCAACCGCGACGGCATGAACACCATCGACGACTCGCTGGCCGACCTTTATCTCGCCCGCCAGATCAGCAAGGAGGAGGCCATCGCGAACGCCCGCGACGTCGCCCGGTTCGAGTCGCTCAGCCGCCAGCCCGAGAAGCCGGCGCGCCGGGGACTTTTCGGTTGAAACCGCGACCGGCTCGGAGGATGGAAGTCGGAATGTCGCTTCGCGCCTCCTGGCTCCGCGCCCTGGCCGGGCTCCTCGCCGCCCTTCCGATCGCGGGCGCGCAAAACCTGCGGCAGGCCCCGACCGCGGACGACCGGGCTTACGCGGTGAAGATCGGATGGCCGGCGGCCGCAAGGGAGCTGGAGTCCGTTTTGCGGGCCGGCTACGTCCCCGGTCACGGCGGCGTCCCCGGCAGCGCGGGCAACGGGGCCTTCCAATCCTGGCTGCTGCTCGATCGCTGGTGCGAGCTCCTGGCCCGTTCGCAATCGGACGAACTCGCGCGCTTCTTCGGCCGGTTTCTCTTCGTCGACGCGAGCGTCGCGAAGAACCCCCGCATCGTCTTCGTCCCGCCCGGCCAGGCCGCGCCCGCCGCGCTCCGCCCCGTGCCGCTCGCGGATCTCCAGCGGTTCGGGGCGAATCCCAAGTCCCTCGCCACCGGCATCGAACACCTGCTGCCCGCTGGTTTTCAGCCTGGATCCGGAACCATCGCCGACGGATTGGATCCCGCGTTCCTGGCCGCGATGACGCAGGATGAGACTTTTCTCCGCGCGTGGTTCGGCGTGCTCTCCGACCGCGACTTCGCCCCCGCGGCGCTCCGGACATTGCAGTCAATCTGGAGCGCGGACCGCGCGAAATTCACGGAATACCGCCCTCTCGCCATCGCCCTCGCCCTCGTCTACGACCAGCGCGCGCCGGCCTGGTGGCCGCACCCCCAGGTCAAGCCCGCGGACGTTCCCCGGGACCGCGGCACCGTGCCCGACCGATTTCGATTCTGGGTCGCAAGCAACGAAGGCCGTCGGCTCTACACCGACCTTCGCCGGCTTTCGCCGGAGGAATTGAAGTTCGTCGTCGATGCCCCCGTCGACGCCGGCGAGCTCGCCTGGGCCCAGAAAAACGCGCAATACCCGCGGGCGGATTTCGGCCGCGCGTTCAGCGCGATCGACTACCGGCTGGAGCGCCTGAAGGACCAGGCCTACACGTGGAACGACGGCCCCTACACGCTCGGGGCGATCCGCGACAAGGGGGGCATATGCGTCGACCAGGCCTATTTCGCCGCGCTGTCCGGAAAGGCCCGGGGCCTGCCGACGCTTTTTTTCACCGGCCAGGGCGCCGACGGGGGCCACGCGTGGTTCGGCTACCTCAAGGGCGAAAACCGCTGGGACATGAACTGCGGCCGCTACGAGAATCAAAACTACGCGGTCGGCGAAGCGCTCGATCCCCAGACGTGGCTCCCCATCAACGACCACGAGCTCGCCTCGCTGGCGGAGAGCTTCCGCCGCACGCCGGAATACCTCGCCGCGCAATCCGATCTCGTGATGGCCCGCCTCTTCGAGCGCGCCGGGGATGAGTCCCGAACGATGGCCGCCCTCGACAGCGCGATCTCCGTCAGCCCGCGCAACGACCTCGCCTGGGCGGCGAAGGGCGAATATCTCGATCGATCCGGCGCGGTCGTCGCGGCGAAGCAGGCGTATCACGAGGCCGCGAGCAAGCAGTTCGCCAACAACGGCGACCTGCGGTTCAGCCACCAGCAGGCGCTGGCGGATCTGGCGCGGGGCGCCGGCGCGGAAAAGACCGCCCGCGACCTCGAGTCCCGGATCATCTCGCAAAACCGCCGCACGCGATCCGACCTCAGCGTGAACGCCGCCGCCGGTCGGCTTTCCGACTTGGTGGACGCCGGGAAATACGACGATGCCATGCGGGAGTATCGCAACCTGCTCTCCCGCCTCGGGCGCAACGGCGGGGGAAATCTCTTCTACGAAATCGTGAAGCCGTTTGCGGATTCCCTCACCCGCAACGGCGACGCCGCGTCCGCCCGCCGCGCCGTCGACCTCGCGCGAACGGCGCTCAAACCGGAACGGGGCAGCATCCTGGACCAGGAGCTGGCGGAACTGGCCGGCGCTCCCCCGGCCCGCCAGCCTTGAAAGAAGAGGGCACGGCCGAAGTCGAAAACTCCCGGACGCGTCGCCGCAGGGAGGAATCGCCCCCGCCCGCGACCGTTCGCGACGACGAGCGGGACGCCCGCGCTTTCGACGCGGGCCCTAGGCCTCGGCGCGCACCTTTTCCTTTTTCGCCTCGCGCTCTTCCTCGAGCCGCGCGACTTCGCTCGCGAGCTGCCGCTGCAACTGCTCCCGGGCAACGGGGTCGCCGGCGGCCCCGCGGATCTCGCCTTCCAGGAACACCCGCCGCTCGGCCACGCGCGCGGTGAAAAGATTATCGATCTCCGCCAGCTCGGCCTTTTGCCGGGCCGTGAGCTTGACGGTCGGACCCTGCGCATCGAGGCGGCTCATGGCGATTTCGTAGGCGGATTTCATCGGGCGATCCTGCCCGAAGCCCGGCGGAAAACATACCTCTTTCGCTCTTGCGAAGCCGCCCCCCGCCGCGCAAAGGTGCCGGGTGGCGACGGGCATTCGATTGATCAGCACCGACTTCGACGGCACGCTCATCGATCCTCTTTCGGACGGACGGTGCGTTCCGGCCCTCGCCCGCGGATTGGCCGATTTCAAGGCGGGCGGCGGCCGGTGGGCCATGAACACCGGGCGCTCCCTCGAGCACGCCGTCGAGGGGCTCGCCCTCTTCGGTGCGCCGGTCGAGCCGGATTTCATCCTCACCCACGAGCGAGAGATCCATCGGCTCGGCCCAGACCGCGCCTGGCACGACTTCGGTGAATGGAACGCGGTCTGCCGCCGCCGCCACCGCGAATTATTCACCGCCTCGGGGGAAATTTTTCAGCGCGTTCGCAAGCTCATTTCCGGCGCCCGCGACGTCACGCTGATCGAGGAAAGCGGATTGCCCGCCGGACTTGTCACCGCCGATGAGACCGTGATGGACCGAGTGGCGAAGGGTCTCGATGACATTCGCGAATTTGCGCCGGAATTCAGCTACCAGCGAAACACGATCTATTTGCGGTTCTGCCACTCCGACTACAACAAAGGCACGGCCCTGGCCGAGCTCTGCCGCTTGATCGAAGTCGATCGGGAGGAAGTCTTTGCCATCGGCGACCATTTCAACGACCTTGCGATGCTCGACTCGCGCCACGCCCGGTTTGCAGCTTGTCCCGCCAACGCGATCCCCGAGGTGAAGACCGCGGTCCGCGCGGCGGGCGGCATGGTGGCCGCCGCCCACTGGGGCGAAGGCGCGGCGGAAGCGCTGGCCTTCTTCATGGGCTTGGACGGCACAAAAAAACCGGCGTTCGTATGTTAGCGAACGCCGGTCGGGTCGATGGAGAAAGGTTAGCTAAGCGCGGCTTCGGTCTGGTGGGTCGCCTCGGGCGCGACCGGAGCCTCGGACCGAGGGCTCGAGCCATTTGGCGCGGCAAAGGCATAGCGGGCTTCGCCGACCTTGGAAATTTCCGCGAGCTTCTTGCCGGTGGTGCTGAACCAAACGTGCACGTTTTGATTTTTCACCCCGAGCTGGGAGGAAATATCCTTCACGGACGCGCCTTCGGGGCCCGCCTCGGAAAGCAGCTTGAGAATGTCGTTCTTGAGCGCGCCGCGCTTGCCGGTGGCTTTCGGCGGCTTGGGCGCCTTCGGGGCTTTTTCCGCTTTTGGAGCCTTGGAGGCTTTCGGAGCCTTGGGCGCCTTCGGAGCCTTGGCTCCGGGCGGGCGACCACGGCGCTTGCCGGATTTTTCGGGGGCGGCCTTCGGCGCGCTGCTCTTGCCGGAACCCACGGCGTTGATCCGTGCGTCGATGGCGTCGATTTGTTTGAGGAGGAGGGATTTTTGCTCGGTGAGTTTAATCAACTCACGAAGGGTGTCGGGGTTCAGCTGGGTTAGATCCATTTCGTTTGTTTAACGGCAGCTAAGTGGGAAGGCAACAAAATTAACGTTAGCTATAGCCGGAAACCAAGATGAAGACCGTCGATTTATGGGTTATTTGTCCCGCCGAAGTGGAGGGCGATCTTTGTTTAACCAATGAAGAAATGAGCCGAATGAATTCGATCCGCGAGGAGACTCGAAGAGTTTTCCATGGACGTTCGAGATCGCTAACGAGACGGGTGCTTGCCCGGAAGCTGGGAATCGCGCCGCGCGAAGTGACGATCCACCGCACCGCCGCCGGCAAGCCGTGGCTGGGAAACAGGCCCGGCCTCGGTTTCTCCCTTTCCCATTCCGGCGAATGGTTGACCATCGCCGTGGGAGAAGGGGCGGTGGGCGTGGACGTCGAAAGTCGACTCCCCTGCTCGGACGTTCTTCCATTGGCAAAACGCTTTTTTTCTCCGCCCGATTATTCCGCGTTACTCGGAACGATGGAAAGTGGACAAAAAGAGAGGTTTCGCCACCAATGGGTGGCGAAGGAAGCCGCGATAAAAGCGGCGGGAACGGGGTTGGCAAACGTATTGGCCGAGGCGGAATGCGGCTATCGCGACGGCTTGATCGAAGCGGTGCGATGGGGCGATGCGCGGTTTGCGATCACGCATTTCGAGACGCGGGACGGCGCGCCGGGCGCGGTGGCCGTGCCGGGCGGCGCGCCGGCGGAAATCGTGATGATGGATGTTGCCAACCTGAACGTTAGCTAAGCGGAAAAACTCTCGCCGCACGAGCAATGCGCGACGGCGTTCGGGTTCGTCACCTTGAAGCCGCCTTTTTGCAGGTCGTCGCTGTAGTCGAGTTCCGAACCGCTGACGAACAACGCGCTCTTCGGGTCGACGACCACTCGCACCGCGCTCGACTCCACCATGATGTCGCGATGGGCGGGGCCGTCCACGAGGTCCATCTTGTATTGCAGCCCCGAGCAGCCGCCGCCGATGACGGCCACGCGCAGCGCGCCTTGCGGCCGGCCCTGGCGCCCCAGCAGCCCGCGCAGTTTTTCGCCGGCCGCATCGGTGATGCAGATCAGCTTTTCGTTGCCGATTCGATATTGGACGGCCGGGGCCGCTTCGGTGGACATTTCCGGGAAGCTAGCGCCGGTTCGGGGCCGGTTCAAGCGGCGTGCGGCTTGACACCCCCGACGACGGGCGAAACATTGGGACCGTCCTTCACGTCACCCCACCTCATGCGAATTGTCCTGGCCGCCACCGGCGCAAGCGGCGCGATTTATCTTCAACGACTGCTCGACCATCTCGGTCGGGACGGCGGGCACGAGTTGCATCTGGTCGCCAGCGGTTATGCGAAGCAGGTCGTCGCCGAGGAACTGGGGGCGTTGCGTCTGCCGGCCGGGGTGATCGAGCATTCCGACAAGTCGATGAACGCTCCTTTTGCGAGCGGCTCGGCGCGCTTCGACGCGATGGTGATCGTGCCGTGCTCGATGGGCACGATCGGCCGCATCGCCGCGGGCACGAGCGAATCGCTCATCCTTCGTGCGGCGGACGTTTTCCTGAAGGAGCGCCGCCCGCTGATCCTGGTCCCGCGCGAGACGCCGTGGAATCTGATCCACGCGCGGAACGCCGTCGCGGTGATCGAGGCGGGCGCACGATTTCTGCCGGCGATGCCCTCTTTCTACAGCCGGCCGGAAACGCTCGAGGCCGCGGCGGACACCGTCGTGTGGCGCATCCTCGACCAGCTTGGAATCGCGGCGCCGGACGCCTGCCGCTGGCGGGAGCCCGGCCCGCCGTAGCGCCCGGTTCTCCCCGATGTCCACCGGAGAGTCCGGGGCCTTGGATTCGTTGAACCCAGCCCAGCTCAGAAGAATCGGGAGCGAACCGGAGCGGGCTAGGAAGCTCTGCGGGAGAGCGAGGAACGCCGGGAGCTCGCGTCGAAGGGCTCCCTTCGGCATCGGGGACCCGCACGCCGCGCTCGGGGACGGCGCAACCCGCGCTTTCCAAAAATGCGGCGCGGACTAAGCTGCGTCCATGATTCGCCGCCTGCAACGCGCGATCCGATGGCGCCTCGCCGCAACGACGCTCGTCGTCTCGATGGCGCTTCGCGCGGCGGCGCCGGTCGAGTTTACCTTCAAGAAGCAAAGCGACTGGGGCCAGGGATTCGTCGGTGAGGTCACCCTGACGAACCGCTCCGGCGACGACGTGAAGGATTGGCGCGTGCGCTTCGACCTGCCGCAAAAGATTCAGGGCCTGTGGGGCGCGAAGATTCTCCAGCGAGAAGGCGACACCTACCTGCTCGCGCCCGAGGATTGGGCCCGGCAGATGCGGCCGGGCGCGAAGGTGACGTTCGGTTTCCAGGCCAGTCCCGGCGACAGCGACGGACCCCGGAACGTCATCTTCCAGCCGCTCATCGCCGGCGAGGCGCCGGCCGCGGGCGACACCCGGATCGTGGAAGGAGGCATCGTGCAGAAGCCGATCTACGGCGGCTCGCCGAACGTGAAGACCGCCACCGCGGAGGCCGACGTGCAGTTCCGCGTCGTGTCCGATTGGGGCAGCGGCTATCAGGCCGAGATCGTCATCCGCAACGTGGGCGAGCGTCCGATTCCCGCCTGGTCGCTGGAATTCGCTCTCCCCGGCCGCGTCACCGGCATGTGGAACGCGCGCATCGCGTCGATCTCCGGCGACACCTACGTCCTCGACGCCGTCGATTACAACCGCCTGATCCCGCCCGGCGGCGAAGTGCGGTTCGGCCTGCTCGGCGCCCCCGGCGGCCTCGTCGGCGGCCCGAAAAACTTCGTCTTCAACGCCGCCAAGGCTCCCGTCACCCCGCTCCCGCCCATGAATCCACCCACCCAGCCCGGCGAGCCGCCGGTCGCCGCCACTCCCGCGGCCACGCCCCGGCCCGAGGTCCCCGTGAACTTGAACTACGCCGAGGCGCTCCAAAAATCGCTCTACTTCTACGATGCGCAGCGCTCCGGTCGGCTGCCGGAAAACTTCCGCGTCCCCTGGCGCGGAGACTCCGCCTTGAACGACGGGAACGACGTCGGCGTCGATCTCACCGGCGGTTATTACGACGCCGGCGACGGCGTGAAGTTCGCCCTGCCGATGGCGGGGGCGATGACCCTGCTCGCGTGGGGCGGGATCGAATTCCCCGCCGGTTATGAAAAAAGCGGGCAGATGGATTACCTGCTCGACGCCGTGCGCTGGGGCGCGGATTGGCTGATGAAGGCCCACCCGAAGCCCGAAGTCTTCTATGGCCAGGTGGGTCGCGGCGATCTCGACCACGCCTTCTGGGGCGCGCCCGAGGCGATGCAAATGCCGCGCCCGGCGTTTCGCATCGATGCGGACCAGCCCGGTTCCGACCTAGCGGGCGAAGCCGCCGCCGCGCTCGCCGCCACCTCGATCCTGTTCAAGAAATCCGATCCCGACTACGCCGCTCGCTGCCTCGATCACGCCCGGCAGCTCTTCGCGTTCGCCGACCGGCGCCGCGGCGTCTACAGCGACGCCATTTCCGACGCGCGCGCCTATTACAATTCCTTCAGCGGCTACCAGGACGAGCTCGCCTGGGCCGCGGCCTGGCTCGCGAAGGCCACCGGCCAGGCGGACTATCTCGCGAAGGCGGAGAAGATTTTCCGCGACTCCCTTGCGCCTACGAACTGGCACGGCACGCAGTCGTGGGACGACAAGAAATACGGCGCCGCCATCCTGCTCGTCCAGCTCACCGGCAAGGAGGAATATGAGAAGGCGGTGGACGGGTGGCTGAAGTTCTGGACCGGCCAAGGCGGCGACCATGTGCCGACGACCCCCGGCGGCCTCGCGTGGCTGGACCAATGGGGCTCCCTGCGCTACGCCGCGAACACGGCCTTCCTCGCGTTGATCTACGCGGACATGCCCGGCGTGAAGCAGGCGGCCCGCGACCGGGAATTCGCCGCGCGCCAGATCCGCTACATGCTCGGCGACAATCCCCGCCGCAGCAGCTACGTCGTGGGATTCGGGAGCAACCCGCCGCTGCGCCCGCATCATCGCGCGGCCTCCGGGGTCGGCGACATCGGCGATCCCGGGCCGAACCGCCACGTCCTCTACGGCGCGCTCGTCGGCGGCCCGAATGCGCCCGACGACAACGCCTATCTCGACGACCGCGGCAACTATGTCACGAACGAGGTCGCCCTCGATTACAACGCCGGCTTCACCGGCGCGCTTGCGGCCCTGGTCGAGCAAAACGGCGGCCGCCCCCTCGACAACTTCCCGCCGCCGTGAGGTTCCCACGGAGAGCACGGCGGGCACCGAGCCTGGCGGGAGTTCACAAAAGCAGGTGCTGACCTATCTGAAATTTTGCGACCTTCGGCTTGGACTGCTCATCAACTTCGGCGGCGAATTTCTCGAAGGAAACATCGAGCGCATCGTGCCGGGGGAGGAAGTGCCCGATCTGAAATCCTCCGTGCCCTCCGTATGAAAACCAGCTAAGATCCCGGGATGGCCAAGAACGTCCTCGGCACGGAGCTGGAGTGCTGCTGCGCCGATCCCGCCACCGGCTACTTCCGCGACGGTTATTGCCACACCGGTCCCGGCGACCACGGGCTGCACACCGTCTGCGCGCAGGTCAGCGAAGAGTTCCTGCGGTTCTCCTCCGAGCGCGGCAACGACCTCGTCACCCCGCGCCCGGAATGGAAATTTCCCGGCCTGCGACCCGGCGACCGCTGGTGCCTGTGCGTGGAACGCTGGGTCGAAGCGTTCGAGGCCGGCGTCGCGCCGCCCCTCCACCTGAACGCCACGCACGCGTCCGCGCTGGAGTTCGTTTCCCGGGAGGATCTCGCGGCCCACGCCGCGAAGGCCTGAGCGCGACGGCATCGCCGCGGCCGGAAGGCGGGCCGCGTTCGAACAAGGAGCATGCCCGCTCCCAAGCCCATCGAAGTCGAGATGCTTCCCCCGCGCCCCCGCGGAGGTCGCGATACGCCTGACCTCTCGCGCCTCATTGCCTGGCTGCTCGATGACCTCATTCCCATTCCGGGCACGAAATTCCGCGTCGGCCTCGACCCGATCATCGGCCTGATCCCGGGCCTCGGCGACGGGTCCTCGGCGGCGATCTCGACCATGATCCTCTTCAACGCGATGCGGGCCGGCGTGCCGCGCATCGTGCTCGTGCGCATGGCGCTCAATGTCCTGGTCAATGCGCTCGTCGGCGTCGTTCCGGGCGTCGGCGACCTGTTCTCCGCGTTCTTCAAATCGAACCGTCGCAACTACGAATTGCTGCAACGGCACGCGGGAAATGGGGCCGTCCGGAACTCGACGACCGCGGATTGGATTTTCGTGGCGGGGTTGATCGCCGGCGTGCTGGCCTTCGTGATCGCGGCGTCGACGGTCGCGCTGTGGATCGGCTACCAAGGCTTCAAGCTGGTGCTCCCCGCCGGGCGTTCGTGACCGGGTGGCTCTGCCTGGGGCTGGCGCTGGCGTTTCTCGCGTTCAGCGCGCTCGCGGTCTTTCGCGCGCCGACGCTGCCGCTCGTCTTTCTCGCGGTCGGCGCGACCGAAATGGGCCACTGGTTCGCGGTCGGCGCGTTCGGGCTGGCCAGCCTTTCCCCGCATCGCACCGCCCCGGGAATGACTGCCGCCGGCCTTGCCCTCCTCGCCGCGATCACCCTGCTCACGCCCGCGGCGAGGGCGTGGCGAAACGCGCCCAAAATTCGCGCCGCGCTCGCCCCGGCCTTCGGCCACCCGGCGGAAATCTTTTGCGGACGAAAATTGTTTTCCCCGTTCGTCTCCCATCGCCAGACCTGCGAACGCCTGTCGATCGAGGGCCCCGGCGGCCCGGTGCGGGTCGATTTCTATCGGACCCGGGCGGATCGGCCCGCGCCGCTGGTGCTGGTCGTGCACGGCGGCGGATGGATGGCCGGCGGGGCCGAGGAGATGGCCGCGTGGAACCCATGGCTGGCGCAGCGGGGCTACGCGGTGGCGTCGGTGGAATATCGGCTCGTGCCCGCGGCGTCCTGGCCCGGACAGCGCGAGGACGTCCTGGCCGCGTTGGATCATCTCCGGGAAAACGCCGCCCGCTTCGGGCTCGACGCGGATCGCGTCGTCCTGCTCGGCCGCTCGGCCGGCGGGCAGATCGCGAGCGCCATCGCGGCTCCCGGCGGCCGGCCGTGGCTGCGCGGCTGCGTGTGCCTTTACGCGCCGTTCGACCTGGGTTTCGCCTATGAGTTCGGCCGCGAGGACGACGCGCTTCGCTCCCGGTGGCTGCTCCGCGGTTATCTCGGGGGGACGCCGGACGAGCAGCCCGCGCATTACCGAGAGGCGTCGGCGTATCTCACCGCCTCGCCGTCGGCCGCGCCGTTTTTACTGCTTCACGGCGGCCGCGACGAACTCGTGTGGAAGGTGCAGAGCGAGCGATTTTCCACGCGGCTGACGGAGATCGGCGTGCGGAATGCGCTCGTGGAACTTCCCTGGGCCACCCACGCGTTCGATTACCATCTCCACGGCCCGGGCGGCCAGGCGCTCGCGGCCGGCCTGCTCGCGTTCCTGCGCTCCGTCTGCGGCCAGATCCCGAGCCGGACGTCGTGAACGGAAGAGACCGCGCTCGTGTCGCCCGCTTCGTCGGAGCGCAGGGGCCGCGTGATCTCACGCGGCACGGCGACGGAGCGCCGTGGCTACAAGGAGCGCCCGCGGGTTCACGCCACGAACGGATGCGGCGAGGAGCGGGGACTTGCGGCTAGAGGATCCCCGGCCGATCGCCGCCCGGCTCGTAGGCGCTCACCTGCTGGACCATCTTGGCGACCAGCGCGGTCCAGCCCGTCTGGTGGCTCGCGCCAAGTCCGCGGCCGGTGTCGCCGTGGAAATATTCGAAAAATTGCAGGAGCCCCTGCCAGTGCGGGTCCGCGGCGTAGCGTGGGTCGCCGCCGAAGCACGGCCGCGCGCCCCGTTCGTCGCGGCAGAAAAGGCCGATGAGCCGCCGCTCGAGGTCGAGGCTGATCTCCCAGAGGTTCAGCCGATGGCCGGAGCCGGTCGGGTATTCCACCGTGAAGTCGTCGCCGAAGTAGTGGTGAAATTTCTGCAGCGCCTCGATGAGGAGAAAATTCATCGGCATCCAGACGGGACCGCGCCAATTCGAGTTCCCGCCGAACATCGCGACCGGCGAGTCGGCCGGGCTGTAGTGGATCGTCGTGTGTTCCGCGCCTTCGACGAATTCGTAGGGCTGGTTTTCGTAGGCCTTCGAAAGCGAGCGGATGCCGTGGGGCGACAGGAACTCGTCCTCGTCGAAGAGCCGCCGGAAGATGCGGCGCATGCGGTCCTCCGGCACGAGCGCGAAGAGCTTTTTGCCCGTCGCCCAGGTGAAATCCAGGTGCTCGAGCGAGGCGAGGAATTGCGGGCGGTGCGTGCGGATCCATTCCAGCCGCCGCTGGAGGAAGTCGAGATTCTCGAGGACATCCTCGTCCAGGGCCTCGACCGCGAGCAGCGGCGTGATGCCCACGAGTGAGCGGAGCCGGAGGAACTCGCTCGTGCCGTCGGGGCGGCGCAGCACGTCGTAATAGAAGCCGTCCTCGTGGTCCCAGAGCGAGATGCCGTTCGCGCCGATCGTGTTCGACACCCACGCGAGGTGGATGAAATCGACGAGAAACTTGTCGGCCGCCGGCACGTAGGCCGCGTCGTGGCGCGCGAGCTCGAGCGCGATGCGCAGCATGTTGAGCGCGTAGGCGGCCATCCAGCTCGTGCCGTCGCTTTGCTCGACGATGCTGCCGTCGGGCAGCGGGTAGCGGCGGTCGAAGGCGCCGATGTTGTCGAGGCCGAGGAAGCCGCCGGCGAAGATGTTGTCGCCGGAGGCGTCCACGCGGTTTGCCCACCAGCCGTAGGCGAGCAGCAGGCGGTAGAAGGCCTCCTTCAGGAACGGGACGTCGCCCTTGCCGGCGCGCGCGCGGTCGATCGAGTAGATGCGCCACGCGGCCCAGGCGCCAATGGGCGGATTCGCGTCGGAGAAATTCCATTCGTAAGCGGGCGTCTGCGAGCTGGCGGAGACGTAGTTTTCGCGCCGGAGGACGTGGAATTGATTCTTGGCGAACGCGGGATCGAAGGGCGCGAAGGCGACGCTTTGGAAGTCCAGGTCCCACGCGCAGAAGTAGGGATACTCCCATTTGTCGGGCATCGAGATGATGTCGAACGCGTAGAGCGTGCTCCAGAAAGCGTTGCGGTCCATCGCCCGGTTTGGCGGCGGTTTCGGCTGCGTCGGGTCGCCCTTGCGCCAGCGCAGCACGTTGTAGAAATAGAACTGCTTCGTCCAGAGCAGGCCCGCGAGCGCCTGGCGTTTGATGGCGAGCCATTCGGCCGGGGCCGCGGGCGCGAGCTCCGCGTGGAACGCGTCCGCCTCGATCCTGCGGTCCGCAAAGATCCGGTCGAACGCCTCGCCGGAGGCCCGCCGCGCGGTTGGCGCGAGCCGCAGGCCGATGGACCATTCCTCGCCCGGCGCAAGCGTGCGCCGCAACACGGCGGCGGCCTTCGTGCCTTCGAGCGCGGGATTCACGGCGTCGCGATCGCCGGCCACGATGGATCGATGAAAGGCGTCCTTCACGTGGGGCGAGGGATTTTTCCCGGCGAAGAGTTCGGCGGCGTTCGTGTCGTTCCCGGTGAAGAGCCACTCCTCGGCTTGGTCGCAGGCGAGGACCCACTCCGCGCCGGTTTCCAGCCGCGCGCGGATGGCGTTTTCCCCGGCGGCGTGGATCTCCGGCGGGGGCGGGGCGTCGAGGTCCCAGGCCCAGGTGTTGCGGAACCAGAGCGTCGGCAGCACGGTGAGCGGCGCGGGGTCGGGGCCGCGATTGATCGCGCGCAGGCGGATGCCGAGGTCGTCGGGCGCGGCCTTCGCGTATTCGATGAAGATGTCGAAGTAGCGCGACTCGTCGAAAATGCCCGTGTCGGCGAGCTCGAACTCGGGCTGGTCGCGGCCGCGGCGCGCGTTTTCCTCGACGAGGCGGTCGTAGGGGAACGCCGCCTGCGGGTATTTGTAGAGCGCCTGCATCCACGAGTGCGTCGGCACGTTGTCGAGGTAGAAATAGGCTTCCTTGACGTCCTCGCCGTGGTTGCCCTGCGGGTTGCCAAGGCCGAAGAGGCGCTCTTTCAAAATGGGATCCCGGCCGTTCCAGAACGCCGGGGCGAAGCACACGCGGCCGTCGGAATCGCAGATGCCGTGCAGGCCGTCCTCGCCCCAGCGGTAGGCGCGGGAGCGGGCCATCTCGTGCGGGAAATAAGTCCACGCGTCGCCGTCCGCGGAGTAATCCTCGCGCACGGTGCCCCATTGACGCTCGCTGAGGTAGGGCCCCCATTTCGCCCAGTCCGCCTGTCCCGCATCGCGCTCCTGCATCCGGGCTCGTTCGGCGTCCATCGCGGGATTCTAAGATGCCTCGCGCGGAAACACCAAGCTCGCATCGGACGCCGTCATCCGCTTGGAATGGGCGCATGCGGTGGTTCCTGATCTTGTTGACGATGGGCGCGGTGTTCCCGGCGCGGGCCGGATGGGACCTTGGTTCCCGGACGGAGGTCGCCACCCTCCCGGGCGGGGCGAAGTTCGTGGAACGCGATGTCCGGGACGATGGCCGGACCGTGCGCGTGCGCGGCGTGTTTTTTTCCGACCGCCAGGCGCGGATCGCGGTGATCGACAACGCGGCCGGCGGCTCGCTGGGCGACGCGATGGCGGCCGCGCACGCCCTCGCCGGCACGAACGGCGCCTATTTCCACCCCGACAATGCCCCGCTGGGCCTCATGATCGCGGGCGGAAAAACGGTGCACGCCCTCGAGCGCGCGAAGCTGCTGAGCGGGATCCTCGTCGTGACGAACGGCCGGCCGCGCATCGTGCGGACGGGGAGATTCACGGCCTCCCGCGGCGACACGGACGCGTTGCAGGCCGGGCCGTTCCTGGCCGAGGCGGGCCGGGCGATCACGGGGCTGAACGCCACGCGCGCCGCGCCCCGCACGATCATCGCGACCGACGGCGCGGGCCGCTGGGCGCTGCTTTCGATGACGGCGGCGACGCTCGCGGATGCGGCGGCCGTGCTGACCGCGCCGTCGGCCTGGCCGGATTTCCGCGTCGAGCGGGCGCTCAATCTCGACGGCGGGTCGTCCACCGGCTTCTGGGTCGCCGCGGGCGCGCGTCCGTTCTACCGGCCGGAATTTTCCGTCGTCCGGAACTTCGTCGCGATCCTGCCGCGGTAGGCCGCCCGCATTTGTTCTAGCGCCCCCGCGCGCGTGGGTTCAAATTACCGGCATGCAAATTCACCTCAGCCCCCGGCATCTGGTCCTGACGGCCGCGATCCACGCGCACGTGGCCGCCAAGGTCGAGCACCTGGAATCCATCACCGACAGCATCCTGGCCGCGCACGTCGTGCTTCTTCACGACGAGACCAAGACCAAGCAATACGTCGTCAAGGTTCACCTCGCCGTTCCCGGGCCCGACATTCACGCCGAGGATTCGGAGGCCGATCTGTATGCCGCGATCGACAAGGCCTGCCTCAAACTCGCGCAGCAGCTCCGCAAGCGGAAGACGAAGCTCACGTCCACGAAGAAGCACAAGGCGCAGCTCGCGGCCGAGGGCACGAAGCGCGGTTACGCCCGCCGCTGAGCGGCGCCGCTTCGAGGGCATTCGCGTTTTTCTCACGCATGGAGGGTGATTACAAAGTCAAGCTGGACGTCTTCGAAGGCCCGCTCGACCTGCTGCTCTATCTCATCAAGCGCGACGAGGTGGACATCTACGAAGTCTCGATCGAGCGCATCACCCGGCAATACCTCGAGTATCTCGACGCCTTCAAGCTGCTGAACATCGACCTCGCGGGCGAGTTCATCGTGATGGCCGCGAACCTGCTCTACATCAAGAGCCGCACGCTGCTGCCCGCCGATTTGCAGATGGCCGAGGAGGACGCCGAGGAGGACGACCCGCGGTGGGAGCTCATCCGCCAGCTGATCGAATACAAGAAGTTCAAGGAGGCCGCGAACCAGCTCCGCGAACGGGAGGCCGCGCAGGAAAACCTCTACGCCCGCGTGCCGGCCGCGCCCGATCTGCCCGTCGACGCGGAGAATTTGCTCGTCGACGAGGTCGGCATCTTCGACCTCATCCGCGCCTTCCAAAACGTGCTCCGCCGCCGCACCGCGCCGACCGAGGACCTGCGCGAAATCTTCGAGGAAAACTTCACCGTCTCCGACAAGATCGACCACGTCCTGCGGCTGCTCGGGTCGGGCGTTCCGCTCCGGTTCGAGGAAATGTTCTCCGGGCAGGCCTCGCGCACCGAGATCGTCGTGACCTTCCTCGCGCTGCTGGAACTCATTCGCATGAAGCAATTGGGCGTGCGCCAGGACCAGCCTTTCGGCGAGATCTGGATCGAACGCCGCGAAAACATGACGCCCCTCTTCCCGCCCATCCTCGTCGAATCGTGAGCGACGCGCCTTTTTCCGCCGAGGCCGCCGAGGCCGCCGAGCCCGCCGCCGCCGCGACCGCCGCGCCGGAAGGCCCCGCCCTCAAGCACGTCGTGGAGGCGCTCGTCTTCGCGTCGCAGAAACCCATCGCCGCCCGGGAAATCGCCGCCGCCCTGCGGGGCGCCGCCGAGACCGCGAAGGAAAATCCGCTCATCGGCGCGTTTGCGAAGACGAGGGAGAGCGAGATCGTCGACGCGATCGACGCGCTGTCCGCGGACTACGCCGCAGCCGGTCGCGCGTTCGAGATCCGCGAGAACGTCGCCGGCTGGCAGCTCGTCACGGCGCCCGCCTTTGCCCCGTGGCTGCGGCAACTTTTTCCCGAAAGCAAACCCGCCCGCATGAGCGCGCCCGCGCTCGAGACGCTGGCCATCATCGCCTACCGCCAGCCCTGCACCCGGGCCGACCTCGAGGCGGTGCGCGGCGTCGCCGTCGACGGCGTCATGCAGACCCTGCTCGACCGCCAGCTCGTGCGGATCGCCGGCCGGGCGGACGTCCCCGGTCGCCCGCTGCTTTACGAGACGACGAGCCACTTCATGGAGCATTTCGGGCTGCGGAACCTGGAGGAACTCCCGAACGCGACCGAGCTGCGCCGCGCCGCCGCCGCGATCGCCGAGGCGAATACGCCCGCGCCTCCGCCGCCGGCGGAGACCACCCCGCCCGCGGCCGAAGCGGGCGCGGCGGAGGCGCCCGTCGAAGTTTCCGACGCCCCCCCCGGACGACCAAGCCGAGCCAAAATCCGATGAGTGAACTTCTAGACATCCGGGCAAAGATCGACGCGATCGACACGCAGCTCCTGAGGCTGCTCAACGAACGGGCGACCCTCGCGCTCGAGGTCGGCCGCATCAAGAGCCGAGATGGCCTGCCGATCTACGCCCCCGACCGGGAAATGTCGCTCCTGCGCGGGCTCGTCGAGCGCAGCGACGGTCCGCTCTCGCCCACGGCGATCCGCGCGATCTACCGCGAGATCATGTCGGCCGCGCTGGCCCTGGAAAAGGACGTCATGATCGCGTGCTTCGGCCCCGAGGGCGGCGCGTGCCATCAGGCCGCGAAGGCTCGGTTCGGCTCCAGCGTGAGCTACGGTTTTTTTTCCGACGTCGGCGAGCTCTTCACCGCGGTGGGCCGCGGCGAGGGGGATTGCGGCGTGGTGCCGATCGAGGATGCCGGCCATGGCGCGGTCAACCAGACGCTCGACGCGCTGGCGGACACGGAACTGCGCATCTGCGCCGAGATCACGTCCTCGCCCGACGGCACGCCCGGCGAGAGCGAAAACAGCTCGCGCTATTTCGTGATGGCCCGCACGTCGACGGCCATCACCGGCCGCGATCGCACGACGCTGCTGCTGCGCGTCTCGGACAAGCCGGGGTCGCTCGTCGACGCGCTCGAGCCGTTCAAGGACGCCGCGCTGAACCTCAATCACCTGGCCAGCCGACCGGCGTCGAAGGGCAGCGAGGACGTGTTCTTCTTCGTCGAGGTGGACGGACACGCCCGGCACGAGGATTTCGCCGGCGTGCTGCGCGAACTGTCGCGCCGTTGCCGGGCGGTAAAAATCCTCGGCAGTTTCCCGCGGACCGTTTTGTAGGTCACCGATAGGTCCCGGGCGCGAGCGTCCGGCGCGACGGCGAGGGATTCTCGATCACCGCATCGCCTTCGAAAACCACGCCGCTCGAGAAGGCCACCGGGCCCACGACCTTCAGGCTCGCGCAGTTCTTGAGCGAGGGCGCACCGCCGGCGAGCGCCGCGTCGAGCTGGTCGACGAGCTTGTAGTGATCGTCGAGATCGACGCGCGGCGGGACGCCCGCGCACTCCGGGGCGAGCCGGACCGTGCCGTCGCCGCCGATCACGTAGGCGTCGGAGCGCAGCGTGAGCAGGTCGCCGGTGGTTTTCACGGGGGCGAATCGCGTGCGCGGCACCTCGATGGCGGCGGCGTCGGCGAAGCATTCGATGGCGGCGCCCATGGCGGTCTCGAGCTGATAGACGGCGGGGGATTTTTTGTTGCGCGGGTCGACGGTTTTTTTGTTTTGGATGACCGGCAAGGGCAGGAATCCGCCGGCTTCGTCGAGGGCGTCCCGCAGCCGGTCGAGCCGGAGCCAGAGGTTGTTCGTGTTGAAAAAACGGTGGCGCGCGATGTCCTGAAACGCCTCGAGATCCGCGTCGGGGCATTGGGCGGATTCGCGCAGAAGCAATGTGCCGTCGTTCGAGCCGAGGGCGCCCCGGCTCCGCGCAAGATGGCCGCCTTTGCGGTCCGAGGCCGTGCGCGCGGTGACTTCCATCGCGAATGGCGCTCCGGATTCGGCGAACCATTTGAGGAGCCGGGGGTCGAGCGTCGCGCCGAGGTTGTCGGAGTTCGAGACGAACAGAAATTTCACCCCGGCGGCGAGCAGGCGGTCGAGCGCGCCGGATCCGGCGAGCACGGGATACAGGTCGCCGTGGCCGGGCGGGCACCATTCGTGGTCCGGCTGGGACGGCCATTCGGCCGGGGCAAGCGTGGCCGCGTCGATCTTGGGCGTCTTGTTTTGCAGGAGCTCGATTTCGTCGGCGTCGCCGAGGCCGGGATGCTTCGCGAGGAATGCCCGGGTGTCCGCGCTCGTGCTGAAGCTGTTCATCAGCCGGAATCTCACGTCGGCGCCGGTCGTCGCGCGAAAATGGGCGATCTGCCGCGCGATCAGGTCGAGGAACGTGACGCCGGGCCGGACCTCGAGCAATGACTTCGCGCGATCCAGGCCCATGCTGGTCCCAAGGCCGCCATTGAGCTTGAGAATCGCGCACTGGGCGAGCCGGGCGCCGGTTTCCCCCGCGTCCGACGGAGGCAGGGCGTCCGCGCTCGGGAGGGATTCCACCGGCGCGATCGCGGCCTCGGGAAGCAGCGCGGTTTCCCGGGCGGCAAGCTGGCCGTAAGCGCGCTCGAAGGCCCGGATCGCCGGTGCGCTGACGCCCGCCCGCCGCATTTTTTCCCGAAACGGATCGATGGCGTTCATGAGGGAAATGTGCGGATTTTCCGGGGCTCCGGCGACGAATTTATGCTGCGGCGTAATCTGGATCCCGTTCCGCCGCTGACGGAGCGTTATTCCCGGATCGACCTGGCGATCTGTGGCATCGTTCGAGTCGAGGTGTTGCGCGGCGTAAAAATCGCGCGCGCGCGGGAGCGCATGGCGGCTTTTTCCGACGTGCTCCGAAACGTGCCGACGGACGATCACCTTTGGGAAGATACCGTGGAGCTGGCTTGGACGATGGGTCGCCGCGGATTCATCATTCCCGCCCAGAACATCTTGATCGCCGGCTGCGCGCGGCGGATTGGCGCAGGCGTGCTGACCACGGACAAGCACTTTCGCCGCATTCCGGACCTCACGGTGCGCGACGGGAATTTCTAAACCCCGGCGAAATGCCGGACGAGCGCCGCGAAGAGATTCGCGCCCGCCTCGAGGTGCGCGAGCGGGTAGGACTCGTTCGGCGAGTGGGCGTTGCAATCCGGAAGCCCCAGGCCGGCCAGCACGACCGGCGCGCCGAGTTCCCGCTGGAGCAGCGCGGCGACCGGGATGCTGAGGCCCTCGCGGGTGAGCGCGGGGGGGCGGCCGAAGGATTCCGCGAGCGCCGCGATGGCCGCCTGGAGGAACGGGTCTTCGGGCGAGGTGTAGAACGGATGGCCGCCGTGGTCGAAGGTGACGTCCCCCCGCGCGCCCTCGGCCGCGAGTTCGCCCCGGAACCAGGCGATCACCGCGTCCGCGACCCGGTCCGGATCCTGGGCCGGCGCGAGCCGGAAGCTGAGCTTGGCGCTCGCGCGGGCGGGGATGATCGTCTTCGTGCCCGCCCCTTGGTGCCCGCTCGTCAGGCCATTGATCTCCGCCGTCGGCCGGGCCCACACGCGCTCGAGCACCGGCCTTCCGGCTTCGCCCGCGACGGAGGTGGCCCCGGTCGTGCGCTCGAACCAATCGGCGTTCCAGGGCAGCGTCGCCCAGGCCTCGCGTTCGACGTCGGGCACGGGCAGCAGATCGTCGTAAAGTCCGGGAATGGCGATCCGGCCATCGGCGTCGTGGAGCCGGGCGAGGATCCTCGCCAGCGCGAGCGCGGGGTTCGGAACCGCGCCGCCGAACATCCCCGAATGCAAATCGGCCGCGGGGCCGCGGACCTCGACCTCGAAGCACGCGATGCCGCGCAACCCGAGCGTGAGCGCCGGCCGCCCGGGCTCGATCATGCTCGTGTCGGAAATCAGCGCGACGTCGCACGCCAGGGCTTCGCGATGCGCGCGCACGAAGGCCCCGAGATGCGGGCTGCCGATTTCCTCCTCGCCTTCGAGCAGAATGGTCAGGTTGACGGGAAGCGGCCCGCTTTCCAGCCGGCGGCGCAGGCCGAGGAGATGGGAAAAAGTCTGGCCCTTGTTGTCGGTCGCGCCGCGCGCGTGGACGAAGCCTCCGCGCAACCCGGGCTCGAACGGCGGCGAAAGCCAAAGTCCGAGCGGCTCGGCCGGCTGCACGTCGTAATGGCCGTAGAGCAGCACGGTTCTCGCCCCGGGAGCCGGGGCGCTCCGCGCGATCACCACCGGCGGTCCGCCGCATTCTCGGAGCTCCGCCCGCAGGCCCCAGGATTCGAGCCGGGCGACGAGCCATTCCGCGCAGGCCCGGCAATCGCCGGCGTGCTCCGGCCTCGCGCTGATCGACGGGAAACGCAGGTATTCGAAAAAATCCTCCAGCTCGGCGGCGGTCGGCTCGTTCATGGATCGAATCGGTCCGCGCGAAACGGCCGCAGGTCGAAACGGGATTCTCCGGTCAGCACCAGGTCGCGAGCGATCTCCCCGACCGCGCTCGCGTATTTGAAGCCGTGTCCGCTGAAGCCCCCGACCACCCAGATGCCGTCCTCGCCGGGAAGCCGGTCGATGACGGGCGCCCGGTCGGGCGTGTTCTCGAAGAAGCACGTTTCCATCGAAAGCACCGGCCCGTCGGCGTCCGGAAAAATCTCGCGGATGAAGCCGCGCATATCGTTCTCGTCCGCGCGCGACGGCTCCTCGCGCAGGGCGTCCGCGTCCACCGCGGGCCCGGGGATTTCGCGCAGCCGGCCGAGCTTGAAGCCGGGGATGCCGTGGATGGGAAACCCATAGAAGTGGCCGACACTTTCCGAGTCGACGATCCAGACCGGCAGGCGATCCTCCTGAAAAGACGCGGCGTGCCGGACGGGCGCGAACCACCCCAGCACGCATCGCTCGGGGGTGACGGGCGCCGCCCCGAGCTTCCCGAGCCAGGCCCCCGCGGTGATGACGACCTGCGCCGTCTGGTATCGGTCATGGTTTGTCTCGATGACGTAAGCCCCTCGCCGACCGCTCCAACCGAGCACGCGTTCGTGGCCGTGAATCTCCGCGCCGGCCGCCAGCGCCAGGTCGACGTGCGCGGAAATCGCCGCCTCGGGGACGACGAACCCCGAGCCGGGCTGGAAAACGGCCCGCATGTCCGGCTCGGGGCGGAATGCCGGGTGCCGGGCGCGGAGTTCGCGCGCATCGAGGACCTCGTGCGCGATGTCGCAGCTTTCGCACGCGCGCAGCGAGCCCTGGAAAATGGCGCGGTCGGGAGCGGAGACGTCGAGGCTGCCGACGCGGTGAAAAATTTGCCGGCCCGTGCGGGCGCCGAGTTCGTCCCAGAGCTCCGCGGCGCGCGAGACCATCGGCACGTATTTCGCGCTTTCGTGCAATCCGAGCCGCAGGATGCGCGTCGCGCCGTGCGAGCTGCCGCGGACGTTCGGGATCGAGAATCGGTCGATCCCCAGCACGCTCGCACCGGCCTCCGCCAGGCGCATGCAGGCGGCGCTGCCCATGCCGCCAACGCCGAGGACGGCCACATCGAAGGTTTTCATCGGGAAATTTCAGAGATGATCCGCGGATTTCGCCGATTGACGCAGATTGGGACCCAGCTTCGCGGTCGGTAATCTGCGTCGAGCGGCGCACTCTGCGGACAAAGACTCAGAACAGCGTGAGGTATTGATGGGTTTCCCAGGAGGAAACCTGGCGGTGATATTCGTTCCACTCCTGCCATTTCACCTTGAGAAATTCCCCGGCGATCGGGCCGAGCGCGTCGAGGACCACGGAATCCTGCTCCAGCTCGATGAGGGCGTCGCGCAGCGATTGCGGCAGCGTGACGAGGCCGCGCTTGTAGATCTCGGTGCGCGGCATCGCGTAGAGATTCCCGAGGTTCGGGTTGCCGATGGGCAGCTCGTTCGCGATGCCGTCGAGCCCGGCGGTGAGGTAGGCCGCAAAGAGAAGGTAGGGATTCACGGCGGCGGAAATCGTGCGGTCCTCGATGTGGCCGGGCCCGCAGATTCGCAGCATTTGCGTGCGGTTGTTGTCGCCGTAGCTGATGAACGCCGGCGTCCAGGTGAAGCCGGATCGCGAGCTGGTGAGGCCGGGACCGACCTGCAGGCGCTTGTAGCAATTCGGCGTGGGCGAGCCGATGGCGCACAGGGCGGGCGCGTGCCGAAGCACGCCGGCGAGGAAGTGGTAGGCGACCTTCGACAGGCCGAAGCCGCGGGGATCCGCCTCGTCGGTGAACAAATTCCCGCCCGTCGTCGCGCTCGCGAGATGATAATGGATGTGCGCGCCGCTGCCGGTGCGGTCCGCAAAGGGCTTCGCCATGTGGGTCGCAATCGCCCCGTATTTTGGCGCCACCTGGCTGGTCATCATCTTGAAGAACGTCAGGCGGTCCGCCGTGGTGAGCGCATCGGAGTAGTTGAAGTTGATCTCGTACTGACCGTTGCCGTCCTCGTGGTCGGCCTGGTAGACGCCCCAGCCGAGCTCGTTGCAGTAATTCGTGATGTCCTGGAGGTAGTCCATCGCCGGGGCGATGCCCTTGAAATCGTAGCACGGCTTCGCAAGATGATCGACGCCGCGCGGATCCCACACCGCGATGCCGCCCTCGGGCGTGCGGACCACGAGAAAGTGCTCGGGCTCGATGCCGATGTTCGCGCGGTAGCCGTGCGTGGACTCGAGCGCGCCCAGCACGCGCTTGAGGTTCACGCGCGGGCAGTGACCGTAGGGCTTGCCGTCCACGTAAAGGTCGCTCGCGAAGCGCGCGGTGTTTCTCTGCCATGGAAGCGGCGTGTAGCTCTCCGGATCGATGCGCGCGAGCATGTCGTGCGAGTGCGGGCCCTGACCCATGCCCCAGACGGCGGCTCCGGCAAAACCGGCGCCCTCTTCGAGCAGGGTGTCGAGCGCCCCCGCGGGACACATTTTCACTTTCGCCGCGCCGTGCACGTCCACGAACTGCGCGAGCACGAACTGCACTCCGTCCGCTTCGAGCCGTTTCTTGATGTCGGTTGGATGTTTCATTTGGGAAAATTAAGTTGCATCTAATGAAACTTTGCGGCACTGAAAAGGACAATTTTCCGAATATGTGTGGAATCGTTGGATTATTTTTCAAGAATGCGGAGTACGAAAAGGAGCTCGGGCGGTTGTTTGCGCCCATGCTCGAAACCATGTGCGGCCGCGGGCCGGATAGCGCCGGTTTCGCGGTCTATGGCGACGCGGCCCCGGACGGGGCCATCAAGGTTTCCCTGCAGCATCCCACGCGGGACCACGATTGGTCGGGCCTGGTGGCGGAGTTCGAGCGCACGACCAGTCAGCCGGTGGAATTCACGCGCAATTCCACGCACGCGCTGCTCACCGTTTCCACCGACGAACCGGCGCTGCGGGCCGCGGTCGCCGCGAGCGCGCCGGACGTGACGATCATGAGCGTCGGCCGGCGGATCCGGATCATGAAGGAGACCGGCACGCCGCAGGAGGTCGCCGAGCGCTTCGATGTGCGGGCGATGGCCGGCACCCACGCAATCGGGCACACCCGCATGGCGACCGAGAGCGCGGTCACGACGGCCGGTTCGCATCCTTTTTCGACCGGCATGGATCTGTGCCTCGTGCACAACGGCTCGCTCAGCAACCACAACCGGCTTCGTGAAAATCTGCGGCGTGAGGGCATCGAGTTTCACACGGAAAACGATACCGAGGTCGCCGCCGGGTATCTGACCTGGCGGCTGCGGCAGGGGCTCGACCTGAAATCCGCGCTCGAGGCCGGGCTGCGCGATCTCGACGGCTTTTACACGTTCGCCGTCGGCACGGCGGACGGCTTTGCGGTGCTGCGCGACCCGATCGCGTGCAAGCCGGCCGTGATGGCCGAGACGGACGACTACGTGGCGATGGCCTCGGAATACCGGTCGCTCGCCAGCCTGCCCGGCATCGACGCCGCGCGCCTGTGGGAGCCGGAGCCGGGCGTGGTCTACAGCTGGAGCCACGCATGAACGTCGTCGACCTTCAGACATCGTCCGTCCGAGACCTCAACGCCGCGCTGCACGCCGCCGCGGAAGGGGAATGGCGCGTCCTGAACTCGCGCGGCGCGCACGCCCTGGCGGCGGGGTTGAAAGCGGCTCTTCGCGTCGGGATCGCCGGGCACGCCGGGTATTATTGCGCCGGCATGAACCAGCTCGCGACGGTCGTCGTGGACGGAAACGTCGGCACCGGCGCGGCGGAAAACATGATGTCCGGCCACGTCCACGTGAAGGGCCACGCCAGTCAATCCGCGGGCGCGACGGCCCACGGCGGACTGCTCGTGATCGACGGCGACGCGGCGGCGCGCTGCGGCATTTCGATGAAGGGCGTCGACATCGTCGTGAAGGGATCGGTCGGCCACATGAGCGCGTTCATGGGTCAGGCGGGGAACCTCGTGGTCTGCGGCGACACGGGCGAAGCGCTGGGGGATTCCATCTACGAGGCGCGTCTGTTCGTCCGCGGCAAAGTCGCCAGTCTCGGCGCGGATTGCGTGGAAAAACCCGTGCGCCCCGAGCACCTCGAGTGGCTCGGCGCCATGCTGGAACGCGCCGGCGGCGACGCGCGGCCGGAGGAGTTCCGGCGCTACGGCTCGGCCCGCAATTTGTATCAGTTCAAGATCGACCACGCGTCGAGTTATTGAAAAAGAACCCGGCGATTTCGTCGCTTTGACCATGAAAAACCCCGCCTTGAATTTCTTCCTTCATCCGAAATCAATCTGCCTCCATCGCCGTAATCCGCGGACAAACCCATGAAAGCCGGCCTGCGCGAATCCGCCATCTTCGACCGCAAGGTCATCCACGAAATCCAACGCGCCGCGGAAACCGGCATCTACGACATCCGCGGATGGGGCGCCAAGCGCGCGCTGCCGCATTTCGACGACCTGGTTTTCCTCGGCGCTTCGATGTCGCGTTATCCGCTCGAAGGCTACCGCGAAAGGTGCGCGACGAACGTCACGCTCGGCTCACGGTTCGCGAAAAAACCGATCGAGCTTCGGATTCCCGTCACGATCGCGGGCATGAGCTTCGGCGCGCTCTCGGCGAACGCGAAGGAGGCGCTGGGCCGCGGCGCGACGGAGATGGGCACCTCCACCACGACCGGCGACGGCGGCATGACGCCCGAGGAGCGCGGCCACTCTAAGCTCCTCGTCTACCAATACCTGCCCTCGCGCTACGGCATGAATCCCGACGACCTGCGGAAGGCGGACGCCATCGAGATCGTCCTCGGCCAGGGCGCGAAACCCGGCGGCGGCGGCATGCTGCTCGGCCAGAAAATCAGCGACCGCGTGGCGGGCATGCGCACGCTGCCGAAGGGCATCGACCAGCGCAGCGCCTGCCGGCACCCCGACTGGACCGGCCCGGACGACCTCGCGATCAAGATCGAGGAACTACGCGAAATCACCGATTGGGAGAAGCCGATCTACATCAAGATCGGCGCGTCGCGCACCTACTACGACGTGAAGCTGGCGGTGAAGGCGGGCGCCGATGTCATCGTGCTCGACGGCATGCAGGGCGGCACCGGCGCGACCCAGGACGTGTTCATCGAGCATGTCGGCATCCCCACGCTGCCGGCCCTGCGCCAGGCGGTCGAGGCGCTCCAGGAAATGGACATGCATCGCAAGGTTCAGCTCGTCGTCTCCGGCGGCATCCGCAGCGGCGCCGATGTCGCCAAGGCGCTGGCCATGGGGGCGGACGCCGTGGCCATCGGCACGGCCGCGCTCATCGCGCTGGGCTGCAACAGCCCGAAATACCAGGCCGACTACGAAAAACTCGGCAGCGCCGCGGGTTTTTTCGACGATTACCAGGACGGCCGCGATCCCGCCGGAATCTCCACCCAGGATCCCGAGCTGGCCGCGCGCCTCGATCCCGTCCAGGGCGGCCGCAAACTTGCGAACTACCTCCGCGTCCTCACGCTCGAGGCCCAGACGATCGCCCGCGCGTGCGGGAAATCGCACGTCCACAATCTCGAGCCCGAAGACCTCGCCGCGCTGACGATCGAAGCCGCCGCCATGGCAAAGATCCCGCTGGCCGGCACGAACTGGATTCCGGGCCAATGAACCCGTCTCGGCGCCGTTAGCCGTTGCTGATGATGCTCAGGAACTTGACGGGCGTGCCCTTCACGGACACCGGCCCGTGCTCCACCGTCGCGTCGAAAAACAAGCTGTCGCCCGGCTCCATCGCGTAGGTCTTGGCCGCGTGGCGGTAGACCATTTTCCCCTCGAGCAGGAAGAGAAATTCGTGTCCCGGGTGCTTGAAAATATTCTTCGCCGGGTCGATTTTTTTCTCCTCGATGATCATCAGGTAGGGCTCGAAGTCCTTCTCGAACGGCAATCCGAACGCCAGGCTCTCGTAGCTGTGGCCGATCTTCGATCCGCGGCCCGCGATCGGGATGCGTTCGCGCTTCTTGACCAACACCGCGCGCGCCTCGGAATCCTCCGTGCTGAAAAGGTCGCCCACCTGGATGCCGAGGGCCGAGGCGATGCGCATGAGCGTGGATATCGGGCAGGAAACCTTGCCGTTCTCGATCTTCGAAAGCTGGCCCTTGGTCAGCCGCACCTCCTTCGCAAGCTGATCCAGGGTGATTTCCCGCTCGCCGCGCAGCGCGCGAATCCGGCGTCCGATTTGCATTTCGATGGAGTCCACTCGCCGCGAACGATAGGGACTCCCCGGCCTGGCTGCCTATTTAAAACCGCGACGGAACGGCGGCCGCCGTTTCCAGCGCCGGATAGTCGAGGTAGCCCGCGGGACCGCCGCCGTAGAAAAGCTCGGGTCTCGGCGCGTTGAGCGGGGCGTCCTCGGCGAAGCGCCGGGGCAGGTCGGGATTCGCGATGAAAAGCTGGCCCCACGCGACGGCGTCCGCCCGGCCGCCCTCGATCGCGGCCTCGGCCGTTTCCTTCGTGAAGAGCTGGTTCGCGATGAAAACGCCGCCGAATTCCCGTTTCAGCCGCGGGCCGAGCTCCGTCCCATCGTGGCCTTCGCGCGCGCAGAGGAAGGCGATCTTCCGGTGCCCCAGCTCGCGGGCGACATGGCCGAAAGTTTCCGCGGGATCGTCGTCGCCCATGCCGTGGGAGTCGCTTTTCGGGGCGAGGTGCATGCCGACGCGGTCCGCGCCCCACACCGAGATGGCCGCATCCGTGGCCGCGAGCAGGAGGCGCGCGCGGTTTTCGATGGGGCCGCCGTAATCGTCGGTGCGTTGGTTCGACCTCGTCTGCAGGAACTGGTCGAGCAGGTAGCCGTTCGCGCCGTGGATTTCCACGCCATGGAATCCGGCCCGCTGCGCGTTTTCCGCGCCGCGCCGGTAGGCCTCGACGAGGGCGGGGATTTCCGAACGCTCGAGCGCCCGCGGCGTCACGAAATTTTTCTTCGGCCGCACCAGGCTGACGTGACCCTCCGGCGCGATCGCGCTGGGCGCCACCGGGGCTCGTCCGTCCAGGTAAATGGGATCGGACACGCGGCCGACGTGCCAGAGCTGCAGCAGGATCGTGCCGCCGGCCTCGCGCACCGCGTCGGTCACCAGCCGCCAGCCGGTCACCTGTTCGTCGCTCCAGATCCCGGGCGTGTCGGGATAACCGACGCCCATCGCATCCACGCTGGTGGCCTCGCTCAGCATCAGGCCGGTCGACGCGCGCTGGCGGTAATATTCCGCCATCATCGCGTTCGGCACGCGCCCCGCGCTGGCGCGGCAGCGGGTCAGCGGGGCGAGGACGACGCGGTTCGGCAGGGTGAAGGCGCCGGCGGTCAACGGAGTTTGCAGGATGCTCATGGCGTGGGTGATTGTTCGACCTTCATCGAACGTCGATCCGTGTTCGTCAAATGAAAATCGATCCCCTTCCGCGCGGCCTGTTCCGTGCTATGTTGCGTCCATCGTGAAAGACTACCGCCATCCGCCGCTTCGCTCCGTGCCCCTGGCCACGGTCATGCAGGCGTTGTCCGACCCTTGGCGGTTGAAGATCGTGCGGCAGCTGCTCGAGGGGGGCGACCAGGCGTTCACCTGCAGCGATTTCCCGATGGACGTCAGCAAGGCGACGCGGTCGCACCACTTCCAGGTCCTCCGCGAAGCCGGGTTCATTCGCATGCGCGCCGCCGGCAATACCTGCGTCACGTCCATTCGCCGCGCGGATCTCGACCGGCGGTTTCCCGGCCTGCTGGCCCTGATCGCGAGCTCGAAAGCTTAAGGCAAGTTCACTTTTTGAGCGGGAACCGGGCCTTGTCGTAGCCGCTCCGCTTCGCCGGGGCGCCGGGGCGCGCGGGATCCCGCGCGGAACGGCGAACGAAGCGCCCTGGCCCAAGGAAATCACGCCCTAGGCGAGCCCGACCGCGCGCCGCACCCGCGCGATGACCGGCTCGGCCACCGCGTTGGCCCGGGCGGCTCCGTCGCGGAGGACGTCCTCGACGAAATCCGGGTCCGCGACGAGCGCCGCGCGCCGCTCGCGCATCGGGGCGAAATAGCTCCCGATCGCCGCGAACAGCGCCTTCTTGAAATCGCCGTAGCCGGTGCCTCCGGCGCGGAACGCCTCCGCCATCGCGGCGGATTCGCCCTCCGCGGCCACCAACTTGTAGAGCGCGAGGATCACGGAATCCTCCGTCGGCTTGGGCGCCTCCACCGGCGTGGAATCCGTCTGGATCGACATGATTTTTTTTCGCAGCGCCTTCTCCTCCTGGAAGATCTCGATCGCGTTGCCGTAGCTCTTGCTCATCTTCGCGCCGTCGAGCCCGGGCACGACCGCCGTGTCCGCGCGGATGCTCGGCTCGGGCAGCTTGAAGACGTCGCCGTAGAGCTCGTTCATCTTGATCGCGAGGTCGCGCGTCACCTCGAGGTGCTGCTTCTGGTCGCGGCCCACCGGCACGAGATCGCTGTCGTAGACCAGGATGTCCGCCGCCATGAGCACGGGATACGCGAAGAGTCCGTGCGAGGTCGCGAAGCCGCGCGCGGTCTTGTCCTTGTAGGAATGGCAGCGCTCGAGCAGGCCCATCGGCGTGACCGTGCTCAGGATCCAGGAGAGTTCCGTCACCGCGCGCACGTCCGACTGCCGGAAAAAACACGCGCGGGCCGGATCCAGCCCGCAGGCGAGGAAATCGATGGCGAGATCGCGCGTGTAGGTCCGCAGCGCGGCCGGATCGTGCGTCGTCGTGAGCGCGTGCAGGTCGGCGATGAAATAAAAAGCCTCGCCCTTTTCCTGCAGCTCGATCGCCGGCCGCATCATCCCGAAATAATTCCCGAGGTGGCTGTTTCCCGAGGGCTGGATGCCGGACAGAATGCGCATGGTGGCGGGAACTTAAACCACAGAGACACGGAGGCATGGAGGAAAAAAGGCGGTCGCGGGCCGGGGCCGGGGCCGAAAATAGTTCGGCAAAAACCGAACGGATGACGTGCTTCGACCGTCCAATTCACTGCACCCTTGCAAGGAGAAAAAATGACGACCGCACCAATCTCGCTCGAGGTCTCCGCGTCCGCCGCGGCCCTTTTCGCGCCCGAAACCGCGGTCCGCTCCTCCGAACAGCTTCACGTTTTCGGACGGAAGGTCCGCGTCGATCTTTTCGAGCCCGATGCCAATGGCGACCGCGGCCGGACCGTGCTGCTGCTGCACGGCATCGGCGGGTTGCTGGGCGACGGGGCCCTGATGCGGCGCGCGGCGCGGAGCCTCGCGGCGAACGGCTTCCGCGCCGGGGTCGTGCACTACTTCAACGCGACGGGCACGCTCTTCGCCACGCCCTCGAACGTGCGCGACCTGGCCCCCGCGTGGAAGGACGGCCTCGTGGAAATCGCCGCGCACTACGCGCGAACGAGCGGCGCGCCCGTCGGGTTGATGGGCTATTCCCTCGGCGGTTTCCTTTCCGTCGGGATCGCGGAGGAAGTGCCCGGGGTCGGCGCCGTCGTCGTGATGTCCGGCGGGATCCTCGAGGAACAGGAGCGCCCGACGCCCGCGCGTCTTCCGCCCCTGCTCGTCCTGCACGGCGGGGACGACGCCCGGGTGTCGCCGGAGCGCGCCGAGGCGTTGATGCGCGTGGCGCGGCGCGCCGGGACGCGGGCGGAATGCGTGATGTATCCGCACGAGGGCCACGCCTTTGGCTCGCGGGCGGAACGCGACGCGCTCGCGCGGACGTCGGCGTTCTTCGCGGTCCGCCTCGGGGCTGGCGCCCGCCCGTGATTTCGGCTAACCGTCGCGGGTCACCCTGGGGGTGTAGCTCAATGGTTAGAGCAGCCGGCTCATAACTGGTTGGTTCTCGGTTCGAATCCGTGCGCCCCCATTTTTCGGTTCGACGCCCCGGGCGCCCGGGTTAAGGAATGCGGTGATGATCTCATTCCTCCGCTGGTCGAGCCGGGCGCTTTTCGCCTTGCTGGTGATCGTCCTGCTCGTCTGCGCCGGGGTGATCGTGAAGTTCGAGCGATGGAAAAAGGTCAAGGTTGCCGCCCTCGACGCCGGCAGCAAGGTCATCGCCACCCCCGCCGGCGACATCGAATACACCGAGCGCGGCTCCGGCCCGGCGGTGCTCGTCTGCCACGGCGCGCCCGGCGGCTACGACCAGGCCCTCCTCCTCGGCGACGCGCTGGCCCGGAGCGGTTTCCGCGTGATCGCGCCGTCCCGCCCGGGCTTCCTGCGCACGCCGCTCACGACCGGCCTGCTTTTCGAGGACCAGGCCGACGCCCTGGCCACGCTGCTGCGGACGCTCGGCATCGCGCGCGCGTCGGTCATCGGGTTTTCCACCGGCGCGCAGGTCGCCGCCCGGTTCGCGATCCGGCATCCGGACCGCACCGTCGCCCTCGTGCTCGTCTCCCCGGTGACCGTTCCCTACCGGCGCGATCCGAAGACCCAGCCACGACTGCTGCCCGACGCGGCCCTGTTCGGCGCCACCGGCGACATGGGCGCGTGGCTTTTCGTCACGCAGGCGCGGCGCGATCCGCGATGGATGCTCGACGCCGTTTTCGACGCGGAGGCCGACCTTCCCGCCGCCGCGCGCGCCGCGCGGGTCGACGCCGTGCTCGCCGACCCCGCGCAGCGGCAATTTTTTCGCGACCTGGTCGGCACGCAGGCGCCGCTCAGCCCGCGGGAAAGCGGCACCCGCAACGATCTCATCCTCGTCCGCGCGCTCGATCCCGTCGCTTACGATAAAATCGTCGTCCCCACGCTCGTCGTCACCGGCGCCGCCGATGCCGCCCGCGCCTGGGTCGATCCGCGGGTCATCACCGACCAGCTTCCCTCCGCAAAATCGCTGATCGTGAAGGACGCCGGCGACCTCGTCTGGCTCGGCCCGGCCGCGGCCGCAACGCAGGCCGCCATCCGGGACTTTCTCTCCGCCGCCGCTTCGAAGCCGCGCTGACGCCGCATGGATTTTTTCGAGAACCAGGCCCGCGCCCACCGCAAGACCCGCTGGCTGCTCGTCTTCTTCGTGCTCGCGGTGCTCGGCATCATTGCGACCCTGCACGCGCTCGCGGCCTGGGCGACCGGCGAATCGATCGCGAGCCCCGCGCTCCTCGCGTTGATCTCGGCCGGCGTCATCGTCGTGGTGACGCTCGGGGCGGTTTATCGCATCGCGGAGCTCTCGCGCGGCGGAGGCGGCGTGGTGGCGCGGATGATGAACGGCCGGCAGCTCGCCCCGAATCCGGCCGACCCCCGCGAGACGCAGCTGCGCAACGTCGTCGAGGAAATGGCGCTTGCCTCGGGCGTGCCCGTCCCGGACATCTACGTGCTCGACGACGAAGCCGCGATCAACGCCTTTGCCGCCGGCAACACGCCCGGCGACGCCGTCATTGCCGTCACCCGCGGCACGCTCGAGCAGCTCAGCCGCGACCAGCTCCAGGGCGTCGTCGCGCACGAGTTCAGCCACATCCTCAACGGCGACATGCGCCTCAACCTGCGCCTCATGGGCGCGCTGAACGGCATCCTGCTCCTGGCCATCCTCGGTCGCATCGTCTTCGAAATCGGCGCCCGCGTCGGCGGCGGCGTGCGCACCGATCGCAAGGACGGGAACGGCAACGCCCAGATCCCCATCTTCGCCATCGGCGCGGCCTTGTGGCTGGTGGGATCGGTCGGCGTGCTTTTCGCGAAGCTCATCAAGGCGGCCGTCAGCCGGCAGCGCGAATTCCTCGCGGACGCCTCGGCCGTGCAGTTCACGCGGAATCCCGACGGCATCGCCGGCGCGCTCTGGAAAATTGGCCGGGACGGCTCGCGCCTGCATTCCGCGCGGGCCGAGGAGGCGAGCCACATGTTTTTTGGCAACGGCCTCGGCCAATCCTTCGCGGGCGTGTTCGCCACGCATCCGCCGATCGACGAGCGCATCCGCGCGATCGATCCCGGCTTCGATCCCGCCACCGCAATCGCGCCGCCGCGGCCCGCCACGCCCCCGACCCGCGCGAACGTCGCGATTGCCGGGGCGGTGCTGGCGGCCCTGCCGGCGTTCGCGCGGGATGGCGCCCGCGAGACGGCCAGCGCCGTGTCCATCATCTACGCGCTCCTGCTCAGCAACGATCCCGCGACCGGCGAGCGCCAGCTTGCCGCGCTCGATCTTCCCGTCGGAGATCGCGCCCAGATCGCCCGCGACCTCGGACGGCGCGAAACGATCACCGACTCGCTGGCCATGGTCGATCTCTGCCTGCCCGCGCTGCGCGGTCTTTCCCCGCCGCAATACCGGCAGTTCCGCGAAAACGTCCGCCGGCTCATCGCGACGGACGGCGAAGTCGACCTCTTCGAGTTCGTCCTTCACCAGGCGCTCGTGCGGCACGTGGATCACGCGTTCACGGACGCCGCGGGGCCGGCCGTGCGCCACCGCTCCCCGGTGCCGTTGCGGCCCGATCTCGCCATCGTGCTCTCCGCGCTCACCGTGTTCTCCGACGACGACCCCGCGAAGCGCGAGGCCGCGTTCCGGGCCGGCGTCGCGGCCTTGCAGCTGGCGCCCGACGCGCTTCCCCTGCGGCGGACGGAGGTCGCGGATTTCCCGGCCGTCGAGGCCGCGCTCGAGCGCATGGCCGAGGCGGATCCCGCCACGAAGGGAAAAATTTTCAACGCCTGCGAGGCCGCCGTGCGCCACGACGGCATCGTGCGCCCGCGCGAAGGAGCGCTGCTTCGCGCGGTCTCCGACGTGCTCGGCTGTCCCCTGCCCGTGATGCCCGTCACGCCCGCGCTCGCCCAGGCGCTCGGTCTCTCCGAGCCGTGAACGGACGCTTGATTTCCGCCCCCGCGGTCGCCGCGCTCGCCGCCGAGGCCACCGACGCACACCGCCTTTGGACCGGCCCCGACGGATGGGTCGAGCGCTTCGGGGCGGATTATCTGATCAGCGCGTCGTCCGGCGACGGCGAGTCCCGCATCGTCGCCGCGCTGCCGGGCTGGCTCGCCGGGCTGGGCCTGCGCGCCCGGCGCGTCTTCGCGCGCCGCCTCGTCAAGCAGCCGGGCGAAGACGACCGTCCGCGCCCGCTCTCGGGCGAAGGCGGCAGGCCGGAAGCCATCGTGACCGAGCGGGGGCTGCGTTTCGGCGTCGATTTTTCCGCGGGCTACTCGGTCGGACTCTTTTGCGATCAACGCGCGAACCGCGCTCGCCTCGAGGCGCTCGGGCCCCGGCGGGTGCTGAATTGCTTCGCCTACACCGGGGCGTTTTCCGTGGCGGGGGCGCGGGCCGGCGCGGCGACGCTCAGCCTGGATCTCTCGCGCCGGTCGCTCGACCGGGCGCGCGCAAACCTCGCGCTGAACGGCTTGCGGGACGGGGACCATCGCTTCATCGCCGACGATGTCTTCTCCGTGCTCCCGCGACTCGCCCGCCGCGGGGAAAAATTCGACGCGATCCTCCTCGACCCGCCGACGTTTTCGCGCGGGGCGAGGGGCCGCGTCTTTCGCGCCGGCCGCGACCTGGCGGCGCTGCTCGACCAGGCGCTCGACCTCGCCGCGCCGGGCGCGAACATCCTGCTCTCCACCAACGCCCGCGAGCTCGACCGGGCAACGTTGGAATCCATCGCCCGAGACCATCCGAGAACGATCGGAACCCATCACGAGCCTCCGCCGGACGAGTATCCGCCCGGCGCGGCCTCGACGACGCTGTGGATCGCGGCCGCCTGACACCTTCTGTTTCGGCTGAACTTCGACGGGGGGCGCGCGGCGGATTACGCGACGCAAACCCGGATCCTTCGGCGAACGATCTCCCAGGCCGGCATCGACGTGCGCGCCGAGATCGTCCGGTCCGCCCTCGAGCCGCGGCAGGCGCAATACGACGCCGAGGATCCGCGCTGGCCGGAGCGCTTGCGGCCGCTTGGCGGGGAATGGCCCGCGTCGGCGATCTCGACGACCGGGTTCCGGCCGAGTTACGAATGAAGGCGATGGCCGCCGCCCCCGAAACCGCCGAGATCGCCGTCGACGACGGCGGCAAGCGCGTGGCCATCAAGGGCCGGCTCGACGCGGTGAGCTCCGCCGCGGTGTGGAACCAGGCGGTGCGGGCCGTGAAGAAAGGCGCGACCGTGGACGCGTCGGGCGTGACGTATTGCGACTCGGCCGGCGCGGCGTTGTTCTACGAACTCGAGAAAAAACGGGGCGCCCGGGTCGAGGGCCTGTCCGAGGACGTGCGCGGGTTGTTGAAGCCCTACGCGGAAGGCGATTTTCCGGACCTCGACGGCGGCAAGGAGCGGCGGGAATCCGCGCCCGTGGCGGCCGGGCACGCCGCCGTCACGATCGCGCAGGACCTGCGCGAGCAGCTCGTCTTCACCGGTCGGGCGGCGGTGGCGCTGCTCGGCGGGCTGACGAATCCGCGCCAGGTGCGCTGGGGCGACATGTGGCGCACGGTCGAGACGTCGGGCGTGAACGCGCTCCTGATCGTCGGGATGATCGGATTTCTCACCGGGATGATCATGGCCTTCCAGTCCACCGTGCCGCTGCGGCAGTTCGGCGTGGACATCTTCGTCGTGAACCTGGTCGCGCTGGCGATGCTGCGCGAACTCGGCGGCATGATGACGGCCATCGTGCTCGCCGGCCGCTCGGGCTCGGCCTTCGCGGCGGAGATCGGCACGATGAAGGTGAACGAGGAGGTGAACGCGCTCACCACGATGGGACTTGATCCGGTGAAATTCCTCGTCGTGCCGAAGCTCATGGCGGCGATCATCGTGACGCCGCTGCTCACGATCTACGCGAACGCGATCGGCATCGGCGGCGGCCTGATGGTCGTCATGATTTTTGGCCATCCCTGGTCGGCGGTCTCCAACCAGCTCGTGTCCGCGGTGGCGATGCACGACGTGTTCACCGGGCTCATCAAGTCCGTTTTCTTCGGCGCGCTCGTCGGCGGGATCGGCTGCCTGCGCGGGCTGCAGACCCGCTCGGGCGCGAGCGCCGTGGGCGACTCCACCACGCGCGCCGTGGTGAGCGGCATCTTTCTCATCATCCTTGTGGACGCGATCTTCGCGGTTGTTTTTTATGCCATCAACTTCTGAGGAAAATAACATCATCGAGGTGCGCGGGCTCACCGCCGGCTACGGCGAGAACGTGATCCTCGAGGACATCTCCTTCGACGTGCGGCGCGGCGAGGTCTTCGTGATCCTCGGCGGATCGGGCTGCGGAAAGAGCACGCTGCTGAAGCATCTCATCGGACTTTTTCCGCCCGTCCAAGGCGAGGTGAAGATCGAGGGCCGCGACCTCGTGACGGCGGAGGGCGATGAGCGGCAGGCGATCCTCAAGCGCATCGGCGTATCGTATCAAAGCGGGGCGCTCTTCGGCTCGATGACGCTCAGCGAGAACGTCCAGCTGCCACTCGAGGAATACACCGACCTGCCGCCGTCCGCGCGGGAGTTGATCGCGTGGATGAAGCTCCAGCTCGTGGGCCTGGAGGCCTCGGTGAACAAATTGCCGGCGGAGCTGAGCGGCGGCATGCAGAAGCGGGCGGCGATCGCGCGGGCGATGGCGCTCGATCCCGTGGTGGTGTTCCTCGACGAACCTTCCGCCGGCCTCGATCCGATCACGTCGGCGGATCTCGACGCGCTCATTCTGCGGCTGAACGAGTCGATGGGCACGACGTTCGTGATTGTCACGCACGAGCTGGCCAGCATTTATGCCGTGGCGGACCGCGTCATCATGCTCGACAAGAAGAAAAAAGGAATCATCGCCGAAGGCGCGCCGGAGGAACTGCGCGACCATTCCCAGGAGCCGTTCGTGCGGCAATTCTTTCATCGCGAGGCGACGGAGGCGGCGGCATGAAGGAGGCCAGCTATTTCCGGATCGGGGTCTTCATCATCGCGGGCCTTCTCCTGCTCGCGGGCGGGCTCGTCATTTTCGGCGTGGGCCAGTTTTTCAAGGAAAAGATCACGGTCGAGACCTACGTCGACGCGACCGTGCAGGGCATCGAGGTGGGCTCGCCGGTGAAGTTCCGCGGCGTCACGGTTGGCAAGGTGAGCCGGGTCGGTTTTCTTTTCACCGAGTATCCGCAGGTGGACCGATCCACGGTCGCGAACTACATCGTGATCCTGCTCGAGATCGACGAGGAAATGTTCCCCGACATGTTCGGATCGAAGGATCTCCAGGCCCTGCTCGACAAGGAGATCAAGCACGGCCTGCGCGCCCAGATCGAGCCGCAGGGCATCACCGGCGTGAACTACATGGAGATCAATTACCTCGAGCCC
Source organism: uncultured Chthoniobacterales bacterium (assembly GCA_964247025.1). Classification (GTDB taxonomy): domain Bacteria; phylum Verrucomicrobiota; class Verrucomicrobiia; order Chthoniobacterales; family JAATET01; genus JAATET01. The sequence continues at coordinate 225,451 of CAXTSM010000001.1, read as the reverse complement.
GACCGGTTCGCCCCGCTGAAAATCAACTGGAAGCCGGAAAATTATTTCCTGCCCTACGCGCCGGGCGAGATCACCAGCATGCTCGACTCGGTGAACAAGATGATGAAGGAGGTCCAAGGCTTCAACATCCAGGGCATCAGCAACGGGCTGGAAAAACTGCTCGGCAACGTGAACGTCGTCGTCGAAAAGGCGCAACTCGAGAAGCTGAGCGCGGACGCGCGGACGTTGTTCGGCACGGTGTCCAAGGCGGTGGACGAGGCGCAGGTGAAGGAGCTCAGCGCCGACACCCGCGCGCTTCTTCGCGAGGTGCAGAAGTCGAACGACCAGATCCGCGCCATCCTCGGCAACGTCGAGCCCGCTTCGCGGCTGAACGCCGACGACATCGCCGCCACGCTCGCGAACCTGCGCATCATTTCCGAAAACCTGCGCGCCGCCAGCGCCGACATCGCGCGCGACCCCTCGAAGATCATCTTCAGCAAGCCGCCCAAGCCTTCGAAGGTGATGGAGCCCGAACCCGCCCGAAAACGATGAACCGCCTGATCCTGCCCGCCCTTTGCGCCGTCGCGCTCGCCGCGTGCTCGTTCCACGCGCCGCCGCAGCCCCGGTATTTCGTGCTCGATCCCGGCCGGCCCCCGTCGATGCGCGCGCTGCAATCGCCCCCCGCGACGGCGACGGTGAGTTTCGTGGACGTGGCGGCGCCCTTCGCCTCGGACGGGTTCGTTTATCAAACGAGCGATCACCACTGGGAGGTCGATCCCTACAATCAGTTCCTCGTCTCGCCCGCCGACATGATGACCTCCGTCCTGCGGAACTGGACCCGCTCGTCCGGGCTCTTCGGCAGCGTGGCCGAGGCGGGGGCGGGCGGCGGCCAGGAATACTACATCGATTGCGACCTGGCGGAGCTCTACGGCGACTTTCGAAATCCGTTGGCGCCCACCGCGACGCTCACCCTCGACGTCCAGGTGTTCCATCAGACCGACAAGGGCCGTCTCGCGATCCTGCGGCAACGGTTCACCCGGTCCGTTCCGGTCGCCAGCCGCACGCCGGCCGCGCTGGCCGACGCCTGGAACGAAGCGCTGCGCGTCGAGTTGAACCAGCTTCTCCGCACGCTTGGCGAGATGCACCCTTGACTCCGCGGGACGCGCTTCGTCGCGGCCGTCGCTAGAAAAAAGCGGGCCGCGTCGAAGCGCCGCCCGCCCGGGTCGGGATTCTTTCCGCGTTCAGCCGCTCGGCCGCGAGCAGGATGCCGGACGCCTTGTCGAGCGTCTCCTGCCACTCGCGTTCGGGCTCCGAGTCGGCCACGATGCCGGCGCCGACGTGGAACGTCGCCTCGTCGCCCCGCACCACGACCGAGCGGATGGCGATGTTGAAACGGCTTTCGCCGTTGAATCCCAGGAAGCCCACCGCGCCCGTGTAGATGCCGCGCGGCCCGGCCTCGAGCTCCGCGATGATTTCCCGGGCGCGTTTTTTCGGCGCTCCGGAAATGGATCCGCCGGGGAAGCAGGCGGCGACCGCCCCGACGTGCGAGACTTCCGGCCGCAGCGTGCCCTCGACGGTGGAGACGAGGTGAAAAACCTGCTCGAATCGCTCGAGGTGCAGCAGCTCGGCGACGTGCACGCTCCCGTATTCGCAGACGCGACCGAGGTCGTTGCGCTCGAGATCGGTGATCATGACCAGCTCGGCGACCTCCTTCGGCGACGTGATCAGCTCGTAGGCGGAGAGTTCGTCCGCGTCGCCCGCCGCGCGCCGGGGGCGGGTGCCCTTGATCGGCCGGGTGACGATATGGCGGCCGCTCAGGCGCAGGAAACATTCCGGCGAGGCGGACAGCACGGTGGTGTCGCCCAGGGCGAGGTGGCCGGCGTACGGCGCGGGTGAATAATGCCGGAGCGCCTCGTAGAAGGCCCACGTCGACCCGCTCCACCGTGAATGCCAGCGGTGCGCCAGGCACACCTGATAGATGTCGCCCGCGGCGATGTAATCCTGCGCCCGCCGCACCATCGCGCAATAGGCCTCCGCCGAGAGCTCGGGCCGGAAATGCACGGGGCCGGCCGGCCTTTTCGCCCCGTCGGTCGGAAGAACCGGGTCTCCGACGGCCAGCCAGCGCTCCTCGCCGTGGACGTAGGCGAGCAGATCCGGGTAAATTCCGAAACGATACGAGCCATCGTAGGCGAACCACCCGATCGCCGCGCCGTGAGGCAGCCCGGAGTCGCCCGATTCCACGCGCCGCGCCGCGAGCTTCTCTTCCAGCCGAGGCCACTCGGCCGCGGTCCCGGCGAGGATTTCCACCGGGTCCGTGGCGAGAAGCGAGATCGCGCCGGGCGATTCGAGCGAGGAGTCGAGGAAGGCCATGCCGGGCCGGGCCGCCAGCGCGGCGGCCGCTCCCGCCGGTGAAAACGGGAGCGCGATCTCGCGATATTGGGGTGCGGGGCGCGGCATGGTGGCGACTTGCCAAGACAAAACAAACCTGTTTCGTTTGCAAGTCCCGGTCGCCGGCCGTGGTCCCGAAGATTCCATGAAGAACCGCCCGCTTTCCCTCCTCGTCGCCTGCCTTCTCGCGTCGGCTCTCCCGGGGATGGCGCAGGAAAAGCCCGCCGCCAACGCCCTTGACCCCGTCGCCACCGCGACACCCTCCCCGGTCAAGGTCGACGCCGACAAGGTCGCCGATTCGCCGAAAAACCCGACCGCCGACGTGCCGTCGCCCGTGACCGCGACGACCGCGGAGTCCGAGGCCGCCGCGAACGTGGCCGCCCCCAGCCCTTCGCCCGCCGGAACGCCGGAGCCCGAAATGACCCCTCCGCCGAAGGACGCGGACTACCTTCCGGAGCCCACCGACGCCAGCCTCGGCGCGCCCGTCGAGCCGCTTCCCGCCGACAACGGCGCTCCCGGCGACGTCCCGAACCCCGATGGCCTGATCCCGCCCGGCAATTCGGACGCCACCGCCTCCGACAACGAGCCGCCCGCGCCGCCGAAGCTCGCCGAGAATCAATACGACAAGGACCGCAAGCTCGCGGTCCAATACCAGGAGGTGAAGCTCACGGCGCTCAAGGATGCCGCCGTGCGCAGCCTTCACGACCAGAGCGATGCCGCGAAGACCGACGAAGGCCGGCGGCAGGCGTTGCGGGCATACTATCGCGCGTTGTTCGCGAAGATGACGTCCCTCGACCCGACCCTGAAGAAAAAGTGCGACGCGATGGAGGAAGCCTATCTGCGCCGTCTCGGCCAATACCGGGTCGCCCCAACGATCCCGCTCCATCCCCCGCCGACGCCCGAGCCCCTGGAGCGTTAAAGCCATGCCCGGAGCCGGAGCGCTCCGTCGGGGCGTGCGCCCGGGTTGCGGGGGGCCGGCGCCGGCGACGCGGGGCACGGCGACGGAGCGCCGTGGCTACAGGGGTCAGCGCGGGCGCCGGCGTTTGCTTGTAGCCGCCCCGCTCCGTCGGGGCGTGCGCCCGGGTTGCGGGGGCCCGGCGTCGGCGACGCGGGG
>CAXTSM010000001.1:3396-221870 GCA_964247025.1 uncultured Chthoniobacterales bacterium | reverse complement strand
ACGGCGACGGAGCGCCGTGGCTACAGGGGTCAGCGCGGGCGCCGGCGTTTGCTTGTAGCCGCCCCGCTCCGTCGGGGCGTGCGCCCGGGTTGCGGGGGCCCGGCGCCGGCGACGCGGGGCACGGCGACGGAGCGCCGTGGCTCCACCTGCCTTGGATTGGCGGCGGTCCATGAAAGACGGGGGTTCCGAACGCGTCGTTGTTCGGAATTACTCCGCGGCGACCACGGATCGGATGCCTTTCGTGTCCCGCGCGAGCGGGGTGAAGTCCCACAGGATGAAGCCGCCCCGGGGGCGCGGGCCGATGGATTTCTCCCGCTCGAGCTGGCGGGCGATCTCGCTCGCGGGCCAGTTGAAGCCCGCGCCGATTCTTTCGATCGCGATGCCGGGATAGATGGGGACGCCGCGGGGATTGATGCCGGGATTGCGCCACCATTTCAGGAGCGCGGAGAAGCTCTGCGGGCCGCCGTCGCGCCAATAAAGCTGCGGCGTGAGGTAGTCGACCCAGCCTTTCTGCAGCCAGGCGACGGGATCGGAGTAGAGCTCGTTGAGCTGATCGAGCCCGGCCTTCACCTCGGGTGGCAGGCCCTTCGTGTAGATGCCGAAGGGGCTGACGCCAAAAAGCGCGCCGGCACGACCGGCGTGCACGGTGGCCTGAAGGCGTCGGACCATCTGGTCGACATTGTTGCGGCGCCAGTCGGCCTTGGCGAGGGCGCCGCCGCCGGCCCGGTAGCGGGCGTAGGTGCTTTCGTCGGGGAAGGGACCCGAAAAGGTATCCGGGTAGGGGTAGAAATAATCGTCGAGGTGCACGCCGGCGACGGCGTAGCGCTTCACGATGTCGTGCACGATGGCGACGACGTAGTCCTGCACCTCGGGCGCGCCGGGATCGAGCCAGAGCTGCCGGCCGACGCGGCGGGTAAACTTCGCGAGGCGCGTGGCGGGGCTTTTCGCGCTGCGGTCCGCCGCGGCGCTGGTGGCGACGCGGTAGGGGTTGATCCACGCGTGGATGGCGAGGCCGCGCCGGCGCCCTTGGGCGATGAAAAACGCGAGCGGGTCGTAGCCGGGCGAGCGGCCCTGCGTGCCGGTGAGGACGCGGCTCCAGGGCTCGATGGCGGATTCGTAAAGCGCGTCGCCTTCGGGGCGGACCTGCACCATGAGGGCGTTCAGGCGGCAGGCTTTCGCGACGTCGAGCAGACGGAGGATTTGGGCCCTTTGCGTGTCGGCGGAGAGGCCGGGCTTCGAGGGGAAGTTCAGGTTGTAGACCGTCGCGACCCAGGCGGCGCGCATCTCGGCGCGCGCGGGAGCGGCAAGGATGGCGACGGCGAGGAGCGGGGCGAGGGAGCGGAGCCAGGGGCGCATGGCGGCACGCTAGCGGCTTCCGCGCGGGGATGGCGAGCCGGAGTTGGCGGTCATTCGCCCGGGTCGAGACGGAGGAGGCATTTCGTTCCTTCGTGGACGAGGCGCGCGTCGATCCGGGTGTCGAGCGTGACGAAGCGGGCGCGCTTTCTGGCGGCCGGGGCCAGCAAGGGAGAGATCGGTCAATTGCCGGGAGACGGTTCCCTCCAGCGTGATCCCGAGGGCTTCGTCGAGGATGGAAATCTGATCCGGCCAGAATTGAGGCCCGGGCAGGGCGCCAAGCCGGCGAAGCAACGGGCCGACCGCGGCGGGGCTGCCGAGGTCGGCGGGGTAAGCCGGGTGCCCGATGATGCGAAGCCCCGCGTTTTCGGTGAGGGAGCAGGTCGCCCGGCCGTCGGAAGAGCGGCGTTGGAACCAACGCTTGGCGGCGGGGCGATGCACGTTAGCGCAAATTAATTAGGAGCATGGGATCGCACCACGATGGTCGGCGCCCAAACGCCGTCGACATGCGTTCCAAAGCCCTCGACATGCGCGCAAAGCCCTCGACATGCGCGCAAACGCCCTCGACATGCGCGCAAATGCCATCGACATGCGCGCAAAGCCACCGACAGTCGATCAGAAGCCTCTTCCATCCATTCAAAGACCATCGACAGTCGCTTAGAAGCCATTGACGTTCGTTCAGAAGCCTCTCCCACCCATTCAAAAGCCACCTCCATTCGTTCAGAAGTCACCGACGTTCGTTCAAAGGCTTCTTACACTCATTCAAAGGCTCTCTCCATCCGTTCAAAGACCATCGACGACCGCTCAGAGGCCTCTTCCCTTCGTCAAAAAGGCTTTTCCCTCGATTCGGCTGTTCTCTGTCTCCTGCTTATTTCAGTTAGGCGCTACGCGCCGACCCATCGGTGCCCTAATAAGGCGCCGCAGCTAACCCCTTAGCCGCGACGCGTTCTCTATTACGAACGTCTCGGCATTCTTTCAACGCACCGTCCAACCTCAACCTGCGCTCGGGGTAGCTGAGCTGGGCGAGCGGCATCGCATGACGCGATGAGCCGATTGCCGTCCGGCCGGTGCATTTAGCCTTGGGCGTCTTCCTCGTCCTGCCGGCGGCGGATGAGTTCCGTGGTCACGGCCACGCCTTGGGGGGGAAGGCAGGGCAGGCCGTCGGAATCGGTGACGAAGGCCATGTTCGAGCGACTAGCGGCGGCGCTCGCGGGCGCGGCGGCGTTCCTGGGCGAGGAAGGTGGGGAGGAGCTTTCCCTCGATCTCGGTGAAGGCGGCGGCAAGGCCGTCGCGTTCGTAGACGTGACCGATGGCGGCCTCGACCTCGGTCGGGTTGCCGAAGGCGGCGAGGAAGGCGTTCGAGGTGAAGGCGGTGAGGCATTCGCCGTCCATCGCGCCGTGCCGCCGCAGGATCCACGCGCGCACGAAGAGGCTGAGCACGGCGTCGCCGATCCACGCGGCGTTGCGGGTTTCGGCGGAGAGCTTTTTGGGCATGGGGGGAATTTGGGAGGTGGGAGAGCGGGAGGGAATCGGGAATTCAGGAAAAACGAGGGGAGGAGGCCCGCGGAGGCGCGGAGGGCGCGGAGGGTGAGGCGAGAGTTTTTTGCGCCTCTGCATCTCGGCGCGAGACCGGTTTTCGATCGACGGGGGTGTTCGCGGGTCCGGTTTTTGCTACGTTGGCCGGCATGCGCGACGAATTCATGCAGGCGGCGATCGACGAGGCGAAACTGGGGCTGAGCGAGGGCGGGATCCCGATCGGCTCGGTGATCGTGCACGAGGGGAAGATTCTCGGCCGCGGTCATAACATGCGGGTGCAGCTGGGGGATCCGCTGCTGCACGGGGAGATGAGCGCGTTCCGGGATGCGGGGCGCCAGCCGGCGAGCGTTTACCGGGAGTGCGTGCTTTATACGACGCTTTCGCCGTGCCCGATGTGCAGCGGGACGTCGTTGCTTTACAAGATTCCAAGGATCGTGATCGCGGAGAACGTGACGTTCCTGGGCGGCGAGGATTGGCTGCGGAGCTCCGGGGTGGAGCTCGAGGTGCTGCAGGACGAGGAATGCATCCGGCTCATGCGGGATTTCATCGCGGCGAAGCCGGAGCTTTGGCACGAGGACATCGCGGTGTGATGACCACCTGCCGGCAAAAGCTGCTGGCCTTGCCGAGGCTGGGGTCCACCCCTCTCATCTGCCCCTGTATCCGGGAAAAGGCGCGGTTTCCAAGGCCCGGGAGAAATAAACGGAAGGCCACCGGTCCGGTCGCGAGCGCGCGGCGAACTTCCCCTCAGATTTCCACTCGGAATTTCTCCCCGGCTTCGACATCGAGCACGAAGGCGGCCAGCAGGTCCGCGATGGCGTCGAGGTCGGCGAGCTCGATGACTTCGACGGGGGAGTGCATGTAGCGGTTCGGCAGGCCGACGGAGGTCGTCGGGATGCCGCCGCGGGTGAGAAAGATCGCGTCGGCGTCGGTGCCGGTCTGGCGGGGATTGATCTCGACCTGGAGCGGGATGCCGGCTTTTTCGGCGACGCGGCGCAGGCGCTCGTTGACGACGGGGTGGTTCGCGCTGCCGATGGAGATGGTCGGGCCGCCGCCGAGGCGGACGTCGCCGTGCTTCGCCTTGCTGGCCTGCGGGGTGTCGGTCGCGTGGGTGACGTCGATGACGATGGCGACGTCGGGCTTGACGCGGTAGGCGGTCATCGTGGCGCCGTAGAGGCCGTTTTCCTCCTGGATCGTGGAGGCGGCGATCAGGCAGGCCTGGAGCTCCGGACGGCGCGCAGCGACGCGGCGGAGGGTCTCGGCCGCGACCCAGGTGCCGATGCGGTTATCGCAGCCGCGGGCGGCGATGCGGCCGCCGAGGAGCGCGTGGACGCGGGCGGCATAGGTGACGGGATCGCCGACCGCGACGACGGCCTCGGCCTCCTTCCGCGAGCGGGCGCCGATGTCGATGACCATGTCGTGGATGTCGGGAACCTTTTTTCGGTCCTCGGGATTCTGCAGGTGAATGGCGAGCTGGCCGGTGACGCCCGGAATGTCGCCCGCGCGCCCGTGCACGACGACGCGCTGACCGCGGATGAGCGCGGGATCGACGCCGCCGATGCCCTTGAAGTAGAGGAAACCGTCGTCGTTGATGTAGCCGATCATGAAGCCGATCTCGTCGGCGTGGCCGGAGATGAGAATGCGGGGCGTGCCGGGGGCGTTGAGCGTCGCCCAGGCGTTGCCGTAGCTGTCGGTGTCGAACTCCTCGGCGACCGGGCGCACGTGGCCGGCCCAGACGCGCTGGCCGGGAGCCTCGAAGCCGGAGGGCGAGGCGGTTTCAAGCAGGCGGGTGAGGAAGTCGCGGGCGTCGTCGGTCATGCCGGCAGGATTTTACGCGCGGGCGGCGGGCGCAATCCGAAATCCGTTTGCAGCCGGGGAGCGGGCCGACTAATTTCGCGGCTCCCCGGGACCGAGAAACGCGCCAATCGATTCCGGCGGATGGAGGGAACAGGATGGCGGCAGTCGCAATGGATTTTCGAGACCCGAAGTATTTTAACAATCGCGAGCTGAGCTGGCTGGAGTTCAACCAGCGGGTTCTCGACCAAGCGATGGACGAGGCGAATCCGTTGCTCGAGCGGCTGAAGTTCCTTTGCATCGTCAGCTCGAATCTGGACGAATTCTTCGAGGTGCGCGTCGCCGGCCTGAAGCAGCAGAAGCAGACCCACACGCACGAGACGGGGCCCGACGGGCTCTCGGCCACGGAGTCGCTGGCCCGCGTTTCCGAGCGCGTGCGGCGGTTGATGGAGGATCAATACCGTTGCTGGCGGGAGCAGTTGCGGCCGCAGCTCGAGGCGCAGAAGATCACGTTCCACGCCGTCGACCGGCTCTCCGCCGAGGCGCGCGCGCCGTTCGACGATTTTTTCGACCGGCAGGTCTATCCCGTGCTCACGCCGCTGGCGATCGATCCGATCCATCCGTTTCCGCAGCTGCTCAACAAAAGCCTGAATGTGATCGTGGAGTTGGAGGGCGAGGATATCGAGACGGACATTGCGATCGTGCAGGTGCCGCGCATTCTGCCACGGGTCGTGCCGTTCCCGGAATCCGCGCCGGGCTGCGAGAATTACGTGTTCCTCGGCGGCATCATCCAGGCGCACGTCGGCCGGCTCTTCAAGGGCGTGAAGGTCAGGGGCGCGCATCTCTTCCGCGTCACGCGCAACAGCAATCTCTATTACGACGAGGAGGAGGTGCAGAACCTTCTCCACGCGATCGAGGCGGAGCTTCGGCGGGTGAATCGCGGCGCGGCGGTGCGCCTCGAGGTCGAGCAGAATTGCCCGGCCCACATCGCGCGGCGGCTCATGGAATTGTTCAACCTCACCGAGGAGGACGTCTTCCGCATCGACGGCCCGCTGAACCTCACGCGCCTCATGCCGCTCGCCCTCCAGATCGACCGGCCCGAGCTGCGCTACAAGCGGTTCTCGCCCAATACCGTGGTCTCGCTCGAGCAGGAGTCGGACCTTTTTTATCACATCCGCAAGGGGGACATCCTCCTGCACCACCCCTACGACAACTTTCAGACCGTGGTGGATTTCCTCGCGCTCGCGGCCGAGGACCCGCACGTGCTCGCCATCAAGCAGACGCTCTATCGCACGAGTTCGGACTCGCCGGTGGTCGAGTCGCTCATCGAGGCCGCGCGCAACGGCAAGCAGGTGACGGTCGTCATCGAGCTGAAGGCGCGCTTCGACGAGGCGGCGAACATCAAATGGGCGCGGGCGATGCGTGAGGCCGGGGTCGACGTCATCTACGGCATGGCCGGCCTCAAGACCCACGCGAAGGCCGCGCTCGTCGTGCGCAGCGAGGGCGACGGCATTCGCCGATACGCGCACCTCGGCACGGGAAATTATCATCCTTCCACGGCGCGCATCTACACGGACCTGGGCGTGCTGACGTGCCGCGAAGAGGTCACCGAGGATCTCGCGGACCTTTTCAACCTGCTGACGGGCGTCTCGAAATTCAGCGAAATGAAGGAGCTGCTCGTCGCGCCCTTCAACCTGCACGCGAAGTTCGTCGAAATGATCGACCAGGAGACGCGCAACGCGCTCGCGGGAAAGCCGGCGAGCATCTACGCGAAGATGAACGCCCTGATCGAGGAGGGCGTGATCGAGGCGCTCTACCGGGCCTCGAGCGCGGGCGTGAAAATCCGCCTGCTGGTGCGCGGCATGTGCGCGCTGCGGCCCGGCGTGAAGAGCGTGAGCGAAAACATCGAGGTGCGCAGCATCGTCGGGCGGTTCCTGGAGCACAGCCGGGTGTATCGCTTCGAAAACGGCGGCGAGCCGAGGACGTATCTCGGGAGCGCGGACTGGATGCAGCGGAATTTGTTCCGGCGCGTGGAGACGGTTTTTCCGGTCGTCACGCCCGGCATGCGCGGCCACGTGGATGAGATCCTCGAATGGTTCTGGCGCGACAACGTGAAGGCGCGGGTGATGCTGCCCGACGGCACCTATGTCCCGCGGAGGACCGGCGAGCCGGAGTTCGACGCGCAGGCGGAGTTCCTGGCCGAGGCGCGGCGGCGCCGGCAGCAGCGCACGGCCGCCGCGGTCGCCGCCGCCGAGTAGGATTCAGGGAGCGCGGGCGGGACGCCCGCGTCCTCCGCCTAGGCTTCCAGCAGCGAGACGACCGCCTCGGCGCCGACCGCGTCCGGCTGGCGCGCGCGGATCTCGCCGATGAGCGTCGTGAGAAACTCCGCGAGCGCCCGGCGATGCACGTCGCGAGCCGGGGCGCCGCCATCGAGGCACACCGAAAATTCCGGGTGCCGTTCGTGAAGATCGCGGAAGATCGCGCGGGCTTTTTCCAGGGCGGCGACCTTTTCGAATTCGTTCGGCACGTCGCCGCGGACCCGCACCCGCGCGAGCCCGGCTTCCGCCGGCACGTCGAGGAGCAGCACGAGATTCGGCCGGGGGACCTCGACCTCGTTGGCCGCGATGATCCCGGCCGGGTCCACGCCCCGCGCGCCCTGGTAGGCCGCCGTGCTCCAATAGTAACGGTCGAGGATCACGACCGCGCCGGCGGCGAGCGCGGGCCGGATCGAGCGCCGGGCGTGGTCCATGCGGTCCCTCAAAAAAAGGTCGAGCTCGTCCTCGACGCTCAGGCGTCCGGTCTTCGCGGACTCGCGCAGCCGGCGTCCGAAGCCGAGTCCGGTGGGCTCCTTCGAAAGCGTGCAGAGCAGGCCGCGCTCGCCGAGGTATTGGGCCAGCAGCGCGGAGACGGTGGTCTTGCCCGAGCCGTCGACCCCCTCGATCGCAATCAAAAATCCCCCGGGCACGACTGGCTTCATCGCGGCGAAGCTGACAAAAACCCCGCGCCCCCGCAAGGGCCGCACTTCCGGGCGGGAACGAAACGGGATCGGCAAGATTCCGGGAATCGAAAGGAAACCGGAAAAGAATTTCCCCTGTCCCCCGAATCAGGTTCGGGCCTGATCTCGGCGTCCGATGACACGGGTTTTGGACGGGCCCGTTGACAACCGGTCCGGGCGATCTAGTTTGACCGTCACCGAACATGGATGCAGTTCATAATCTGCATGAGAAGCCGTTCCGCTCTCATGCGCCGGGCCACTGGCCCGACATCGCGCCGGAGCAATGGAACGACTGGAAGTGGCAGTTGCGCAATCGCGTCACGACGCTCGAGGGACTCGAGGGGCGGATTCGCCTTTCGCCCGAGGAGCGGGCCGGCGTCATTCTTTCCGGCAACAAGCTCGCCTTTGCGGTCACGCCGCATTTTTTCAACCTCATCGACCCCGAGGATCCCGGCTGCCCGATTCGCCGCCAGGTGATCCCGCGCATGGAGGAGGCCACCGACGCGCCCTGGGAAATGGCCGATCCGTGCGGCGAGGACGGCCACATGCCCGTGCCCGGGCTGGTGCATCGCTACCCGGACCGCGTGCTGTTCCTGGTCACCGACCGCTGCGCGAGCTACTGCCGCTATTGCACGCGGGCGCGCGTCGTCAGCGGCGTCGGCGAGCAGGAGCTGCACACCGACTTCGAGGAGGCGTTCCGATATCTCGAGGCGCACACCGAGATCCGCGACGTGCTTCTTTCCGGCGGCGATGCGCTGCTGCTTTCCGACCGCAAGCTCGAGGCGATCCTCGCGCGCCTGCGCGCCATCCCGCATCTCGAGTTCCTGCGCATCGGCTCGCGCGTCCCGATTTTCCTGCCGCAGCGGATCACGCCGGAATTCTGCCGCATGCTGCAGAAATATCACCCGCTCTGGATGAGCGTGCACGTGAACCATCCGCGCGAGCTCACGACCGAGGTGAAGGAGGCGCTGTGGCGGCTGGCCGATCACGGCGTGCCGCTGGGCAACCAAAGCGTGCTGCTCGCGGGCGTGAACGATTCCGTCGACGTGATGAAGTCGCTCGTCCAGAAGCTGCTGCAATGCCGCGTGCGACCCTATTACCTTTATCAGTGCGACCTCATTCGCGGTTCGTCGCATCTCCGCACGTCCGTCGCCAAAGGCATCGAAATCATCGAGGGCCTGCGCGGCCATACGAGCGGATACGCGATTCCGCAATACGTGATCGACGCTCCCGGCGGCGGCGGCAAGGTGCCGATCAATCCCGGCTACGCGCTTTATCACGACGAGGAAAAGATCGTCATCCGAAACTACGAGGGGAAAATTTTCGAATACCCCGAGCCCGCCCGCGAGAAGGTCGGGGCGGAGCTCCGCGACGAGGAGCAGTGCGCCTCGGGCTGCCGGGGGAATCCGTGATGCTCGCCTCTCCGCGCGGCAAGCCCTAGCCTCCCGCGCATGGCCGGTCTCATCGTTCGTCCCCGCTCGGGAATTCTTCACGGCCACGACTGGGTCTACGGCAACGAGGTGCTGAAGGTCTTCGGCGCGCCGGCGGACGGCGACGTCATCTCGCTCAAGGACGGCCGCGACCAGCTCCTGGGCAGCGCCATCTACAATTCCAAGTCGAAGATCGTCGCGCGCCGCATCTCGCGGCGACGGCAGGAACTCGACCCGGATTTTTTTCGCCGCCGCATCGCCCAGGCCGCGGCGGTGCGCGACCGCGCGGGCTGCCGGCCCGATCTGCGCCGCGTCGTGTGGAGCGAGAGCGACGGACTGCCGGGCGTCATCGTCGATCGCTATGGCGACACCGCCGTGCTGCAGACGCTCACGCTGGCGATGGACCGGCACAAAGGGGAAATCGCCGCCGCGCTGGCCGAGACGCTCGGCGTGGCGGGCGTGATCGAGCGCAACGACGCCGCCGTGCGCGCGGCGGAGGGCCTGGAGCCCGCGAGCGGCATCCTGCGGGGCGAGCCGCGCGCGGCGCAGACCGTCGAGATCGACGGCGTGGTTTTCGAAATCGATCTGCTCGCCGGGCAGAAGACCGGCTTTTACCTCGACCAGGCCGCGAACTACGCCGCGGTCGCGCGGCACGCCGCCGGGAGGCGCGTGCTGGACTGCTTCTCGAACCAGGGCGGGTTCGCGCTCGCCTGCGCGAAGGCCGGCGCGGCGTCCGTGGTCGCGGTGGAGTCCGGCCTGGAAAGCCACGCGCGGCTGGCGGCGAACGCCGGGCGCAACGGGCTGGACGTCCGCGCCGAGCGCGCCGACGTGGGCGATTATCTGCGGCGCGCCGAGCGGGGCGGGGAGCGGTTCGACCTCATCATCCTGGACCCGCCGTCCTTCACGAAATCCCGCGGCAAGGTCCACGACGCCCTGCGCGGCTACCGCGACCTGCACGTGAAGGCCGGCGCCCTGCTCGAGCCCGGCGGGTTGCTCGCGACGTTTTCCTGCTCCCACCACGTCGACGCGGCCACGTTTTTCGAGTCGGTGAGCGGCGGGCTGTGGGACGCGCGCCGCTCGGCGCGATTGATCGACGAATACCGCCAGGCCGCCGATCATCCCATCGTGCTGCACCTGCCCGAGACGTTTTATTTGAAGGGCTTCCTGCTGGAGATGATGCCGGGGCGATAAAATTGGGTTTTCGCTGGAATTGGCGACGAACTGATTTATTCATGGAGCACGCTCATGGCCGACCGCAGTAAAGACGTTCTAGACTTCGACGAGGACGGACCGACGTCCGAGGAATTGCAGGATCAGGTGCAGCGCGCGAAGGCGGAGCTGGACGACCTCAAGCGCCGCTCGGACCAGATCGAGCGCGACAAGCTCCGGCTCGAGGAGCTCAGCCGGCGGCAGGAGGAATTCGAGGGCGGCAAGGCCGACATGCTCGACAAATTCACCCGCGCGTCCGTCGTGATCCAGCGCGAGACGCAGGACGCCGAGAAGCGGCTCGACCAGCTCCACGCGATCCACGAAGCGTTCACGGGCCACCAGCGCGCGCTGGACGCCATCAACCCGAAGGCGTGGACCGGGCTCGATCTTTCCAAGGAGCTCAGCCGGGCCCTGAGCGCCGTCGAGGAGGCCCGCACCGAATACAACCGGTCCCAGCCGCGGCTCGCCCTGGAGCCCGCCGACGACCCGCGCGCGGAGGGCGGCGTGCCCGCGGAATACGAGGAATATGACGCCGGCGCGGATCGGGGTTTCTTTTATTGGTTCAAGGCCGGATTTGCCTTCACGCTTCCGCTCATCGTGCTCGGTGTGCTGGCGCTGCTCCTCTGGGTCGGTTCCATCAGCGTCAAATAGCCGATGCCCGCGCGCAAGCCCACGTCCCGGAGCGCCGGAAAAAAAGGCGACGACCCGCTCCGGCAGGAACAGAAGCGGCTGCTCGAGGAGCAGGAGGCTCTCATCCGCCAGCAGGAAAAGGCGCGCCGGCTCATCGAGGACGCGCCCCGGAAACTGGAGCAGATGAAGCGGCGGCAGCGCGAGCCGATCCAGATCAAGCTCACGGCGGCGCGGGCGGGCCAGAAGACGTTTGGCCGCACCCACGACAAGTTCGGCGGGGCGGCGACCGAGCCGCGCCGGCCCCGCGCGCGCAAGTCCGAACGAAACGCCGCGAAGCTGCAATTCGTGCTGTTCGTCGTGATTCTGGCCATCATCACGTTCATGGTGTGGCGCGCGATTCCGGCGATGTGAGGCCGCCGCCCGCGCGAACTCTTCCTTGGCAGGGCCCGTGCTTTTTCCTTAACCTTCCCGGTCAATGTCAGAAGTCGTGAAGGCGCGCGCCAGCGCGGGGCAGGACCAAGGCCGCGAGTTCGTAAGGGCCTACCGGATCATGCTGTCGGCGCGGGTGCTGGAGGAAAAGCTCGCCGCCCTCTATCGCGCGGGAAAGATCAAGGGAGGCGTCTTTCTCGGGCGCGGCCAGGAGGCGCTCAGCGTCTCGGTCGGCGTCCATCTGCGCAAGGGCGACATCTTCGCCCCGCTCATTCGCGATCAGGCCGGGCGCATGGCCTTCGGCGACACGATCCTCGACACGCTGCGCACGTATCTGGGCTCTTCGCTCGGCTCGATGCGCGGCCGCGACGGGAACATCCACCGCGGCCGGCCGAAGGAGGGTTATTACGCCATGATCAGCCACCTCGGGGCGATGCTGCCGCTCGTGGCGGGGGGATTGATGGCCCGGCGGTTCCGCGGCGAGCACGGCGTGGTCGGCGCGACCTGCATCGGCGACGGCGGCACGTCCACCGGCGCGTTCCACGAGGGGCTCAACGCCGCGGCGGTGGAAAAGCTCCCCCTCGTCGTCGTCGTCGCCAACAATCAATACGCCTACTCGACGCCGACCAGCCGGCAATACGCCTGCGCCGACCTCGTCGACCGCGCCGTCGGCTACGGCGTGGCCGGGCACAAATGCGACGGCACCGACCTGGCCGCCTGCCTCGACGCCGTGGGTCGCGCGGTCGCCTCGGCGCGCGCGGGCGGCGGCCCTCAGCTCGTGGTGGCCGACCTGCTGCGGCTCGTCGGCCACGGCGAGCACGACGACGCGCGCTACGTCGACCCCGCGTTGCGAAGCCAGAACGTCGGCCGCGATTGCCTCGCGGTCGCGGCGGCGGCGATCGTCGAGCGGGGTTGGGCGACGGAGGCCCGGCTCGCCGGCTGGCGCGACGAGGTCGAGATCGAGGTCGACGACACGGCGAATCGCGTGATGCGCGAGCCCGAGCCCGACCCGGCGGAAGAGGATTGGTGCGCGGTCTCCTTCCGCGAGCTCGAGGACAACTTCGCATGAGCGTGACGTACCTCGACGCCATCCGCGCGGCCCAGGCCAAGGCGCTCGCCGACGATCCCAGCGTTTTTCTCTACGGGCAGGACATCGGCAAGTTCGGCGGCGCCTTCAAGGCGACGAAAGGGCTGGCCGAGGAATTTCCCGGCCGCGTGCTCGACTCGACGCTCAGCGAGGACGCGATCATCGGGATGGCGATCGGCGCGGCCATCGAGGGCGCGCGGCCCATCGTCGAGATGCAGTTCGCGGATTTTTCCACCTGCGGGTTCAACCAGATCGTCAACCAGGCGGCCACCTTGTTCTACCGCACGGGCGTGTCGTGCCCCATCGTCGTGCGCCTGCCGTCGGGCGGCACGCCGGGCGGAGGACCCTTTCACAGCCAAAGCATGGAGGCGCTCTACGCCACGTATCCCGGGCTCGTCGTGCTCACGCCGGCCACGGTCGAGGACGCCTACAGCATGCTGCTCGGGGCGGTCGCCATCGACGACCCGGTGATCTTCTGCGAGCACAAGTATCTCTACAATCACCTCAAGGCCGACGGCCTGCCGAGCGAGGCGACCCCGATCGGGAAGGCCCGCATCGCCCGGCCCGGCCGCGACGCCACGATCGTGACCTACAGCGCGATGGTCCACGAATCGCTGGCCGCCGCGGAGGAAATCGCCGCCGACGGGTTCGAGATCGAGGTCGTCGACCTGCGCTCGGTGAAGCCGCTCGACACGGACACCATCCTCGCCTCGGTCGCCCGCACGGGGCGGCTGCTTTGCGTGAGCGAGGCGTGGCCCTGGGGCGGGGTTGCCGCCGAGGTGATCGCCCGCGTGACGGCCGAGGGCTTCGGCCTGCTCGACGTCGCGCCGCAGCGGCTCAACGCCAAGGATACGCCCGTTCCCTACCATCCCGCCCTCTGGGGCACCCACCGGCCGACCGCGTCGTCCGTGGTCGCCGCGGCGCGCCAATTGCTGGAAATCTGATCGTGAAATTCGTCCGCCGATTTCGCAGATTTCCGCCGATCAGGAGCGCGGGATTTTTCCTCCATCGGCGTGAATCCGCGGATCCTCTTCATTAATCCCCACCCATGTTCGACGCTCCCATCAAGGTCCCGATCATCATGCCGCAGCTCGGCGAATCGATCGCCGAGGCGACGCTCGTCCGCCTCGTGCTGAACCCCGGCGACCCCGTCGAGGCGGACGCCGACATCCTCGAGGTCGAGACGAACAAGGCCGTCATGGGCGTGACCGCGCTCTGCAACGGCACGCTCTCCGAGATCACGGCCGAAGTCGACAAAAGCTACGCGGTCGGCGCCATCCTCGGCTACATCGAGGTGACCGCCGAGGAGGCCAAGCGCCTCGGCGTCGACGAAGAACCGCCGCCGCAGAAGACCGAGGCGCGCCGGCCGAAGGTCGAGCTCGAAGCGGCGAACCGTGTCGGCCCCACCGTGCGCGGCCTGCCCGTCCCGGTGCACGCCGGCGGCGCGAGCTACCTTTCTCCCCGCATGAAGGCCCGGATGGCCGAGCTCGGCATGCATGCCGCCGACCTCTCCGGCATCGCCGGCAGCGGCGCGGGCGGCCGCGTGACGATCGACGATCTCGAGCGCTTCCTGGAGGACCTCGAGCGGAATCGCATCACGCCGGCTTCCCCGATGCGCGTGGCCGTGGCCGACGCGATGCGCCGGAGCTGGACGCGCCCGCTGGCCACGGTCGGCAAGCCGATCGCGCTCGACGCATTGCTCGCCCATCGCCGGGCCCAGGCGGTGAAGGCCGGCCCGGCGCTCTACGCGTTGCGCGCGCTCGCCATCGCCCTCGGCGAAAACAGCGCTCCCGCCGGCCGCCTCGTGGGCGAAAAAATCGTCCACCCGCGCTCGGTCGACATCGGCTTCGCGGTCGAAGCCGAGGACGGCGTGCTCGTCCCCGTCATCCGCAACGCCGACCAGACGCCGCTCGCCAATCTCGTCGAGCGCTACAACCGGCTCGTTTCGCTCGCCCGCGCCCGCCGCCTGCCCGGCGCCGACACCGGCGGCTCGATCGCGACGATCACGAACTACGGCACCTTCGGCCTCACGCTCGCGACGCCGATTCCCCTGCCTGAACAAACCTTGCTGCTCGGCATGGGCGCGGGGGTCGTCGTGCCGCGATGGGATGCCGCGAAAAAGGAATTCGGGCCCGTCACCGAGGCGATGTTCACGGTCAGCTTCGACCACCGCGTGCTCGACGGCGGCGCGGTCGGCCGCCTGCTGCGCCGGGTCGAGGAGCTGCTCACCTCGCCCGAGGAGCTGTAACCCGGTCGTGAGACCGGATGCCGCGCGTGGTTGAATTCCCCGTCCGCGCCCCTACACTCGCGCCGAATGAAGCACATTTTCGTGACCGGCGGCGTGGTGAGTTCCCTCGGGAAAGGGCTGGCCGCCGCCTCGCTCGGCACCCTCCTCGAGCACCGCGGGCTGAAGGTCGTCCTGCAAAAGCTTGACCCGTATCTGAACGTCGATCCCGGCACGATGAGCCCTTTCCAGCACGGCGAGGTCTACGTGCTTTCCGACGGCGCCGAGACGGACCTCGACCTTGGCCACTACGAGCGTTTCACGAGCACCGTACTCACGCGCGCGAACAACGTCACCAGCGGCCAGATCTACGAGACCGTGCTCGCGAGGGAGCGCCGCGGCGATTACCTCGGCAAGACCGTGCAGGTCATCCCGCACGTCACCGACGAGATCAAGGCCCGCATCCGCGAGATTGGCCGCCCGTCCGGCGCGGACCGCGGCGCCGTCGCCGACGTGTGCATCACGGAAATCGGCGGCACGACCGGCGACATCGAGGGCCTGCCCTACCTCGAGGCGATCCGGCAGTTCATCCTCGAGGCCGGCGCCGGCAACACGCTCCTCATGCACGTCACGCTCGTGCCGTTCATCAAGGCGGCGGGCGAGCTGAAGACGAAGCCCACGCAGCAAAGCGTCGCGAAACTGCGCGAGATCGGCCTCCAGCCGCAGGTGCTGATCTGCCGCACCGAGCTGCCGCTGCCGCAGGAGGTCCGCGACAAGCTCTCGCTGTATTGCAACGTGCCCGTCGAGGCGGTGATCGAGGGCCGCGACGTGGAAAACACGATCTACGAGGCGCCGCTCATGTTCCAGGAAGAGGGGCTCGACGCCATCGTCTGCCGTTATCTCGCATTGCAAACCCGGGAACCCGACATGGCCGGATGGATTCGTTACGTCGAGCGCGTGGTGAACCCCAAGAAGCGCGTGCGCGTCGCCGTCGTCGGCAAATACATCGAGCTCCAGGACGCCTACAAATCCATCTACGAATCGCTCACCCACGCGGGCGCGGCGCACGATTGCGCGGTCGACCTCGTGCTCGTCGACGCCGAGGATCTCGAAAAGGAAGGCGCCGACAAATACCTCCGCGGCGTGACCGGCGTGCTCGTGCCCGGCGGCTTCGGGGACCGGGGAATCGAGGGCAAGATCGGGGCGGCGCGGTTCGCGCGCGAGTCGCGCACGCCCTACCTCGGCCTGTGCCTGGGCATGCAGATCGCGACCATCGAGTTCGCCCGGAACGTCGCCGGTCTCGACGGCGCGAACAGCACCGAGTTCGACCCGGCGGCGAAGCACCCCGTCATTTGCATCCTCGAGGACCAGAAGGACGTCACCGAAAAAGGCGCGTCGATGCGCCTCGGCACCTGCCCGACCGTGATCGCGGAAAATACCCTCGCCCGCCAGGTCTACGGGCGCGCGGAGATTCTCGAGCGCCATCGTCACCGCTACGAGTTCAACCAGGTCTATCGCGCGCAGATGGAGGAGCGCGGCTTCGTGATCGCCGGCACCTCGCCCGACGGCTCGCTCGTCGAGCTCATCGAGCTCAAGAACCACCCGTGGTTTCTCGCGTGCCAATTCCATCCGGAATTCCAGTCGAAGCCGAACGCGCCGCATCCGCTTTTCAAGGGCTTCCTCGCCGCCTGCCTCGCGCACGAAAGCTAGCCCTTCTTTTTGTCGCCCCGGCTCCAATTGCCGCCCCCGCCTAGCCGCGCCGCTCCGCGCGCCGCCGCACCCGTCGGCTGGTGCGCCACACGTCCCACAGCATCGGGAACATTTCGCGCGGCACCGAGACCTTGCTGCCCGGCTGGTCGACCCAGTCGATCGGGAACTCGTGCAACCGCGCGCCACTCGCCCGAAGCTCGAGAATGAGCTCGACGTCGAAGGAAAATCGCCGGCTCGCCAGGCGCGGCATCACCGCCGCGAGCGAGGCGGATTTGAAGAGCTTGAACCCGCACTGCGAATCGTAGACCGGCGTCTTCGAGAGCAACGTCACCGCCGTCGCGAAGACGCGCCCGATCACGTGTCGCACGAAATTCCGCGAAACGTGTTTTCCCAGCATGGCGACGCGGCTGGCGATCAGGCCGTCCCGCTCTTCCCGTCGATCACAAAGATATTGGTAGCCGCGCCGCACCTCGCCGGCCGAGATCGCGCCGTCCGCGTCCACGAAGCCCGCCAGGTCGTAGCTCGCGCAGTCCCGCCAGCCCGCCCGGATCGCCGCGCCCTTCCCGCGATTCACCGGGGCGAGCATCGGCTCGAGCAGACGCGGGCCGTTCGCCGCGGAGGCAAATTCCCGCCGCACCCGTTCCGTCACGCCCGTGAGCCGGGCGGCTTCCTCCGCCCCGCTGCCGTCGTCGACGACCTGGATCGAGAATTCCCCCGGCAGGCGGCGCATCAATTCCCGAAGAAACGGCTCGAGCCGCGCGCCGTCGCGGAAGGACGGAATGACCAGCAGGCAGCTGGGTCCGGGCGCGATCATCGGGCGACGGTAAGGATCGGGCGAGCGCGTCGTCAACGGCGATCCCCGCCGCGCGCCGAAGAATAGTTTGGCGCAACGAGTCGGGCAGGTTTAGCGTCGCGATGAAAATTTCCATTCCCGTCATGAGCACCACCAACGCCGTCAGCCAGCTCGATCAACTCAAGGAATTCACCACCGTCGTCGCCGACACCGGCGACTTCGGGACGATCAAGGCCTTCAAGCCCCAGGACGCGACGACGAACCCGACGCTCATCTACAAGGCCGTCCAGAACGACGAATACAAGCCGCTCCTGGAGAAGGCCATCGCCGAGAGCAAGGGCTCGAATCTCACCGGCGGCGCGCTTCAGAAAAAAATCATCGACGACCTGCTGGTCCTCTTCGGCCGCGAAATCCTCGAGATCGTGCCCGGCCGCGTCTCGACCGAGGTCGACGCCCGCCTTTCCTTCGACACCGCCCTCACGGTCGACAAAGCCCGCTACCTGATCGGCCTCTACGAAAAACTCGGCACCCCCCGCGAGCGCATCCTCATCAAGATCGCCTCGACCTGGGAAGGCGCCAAGGCCGCCGAGATCGTCCAGAAGGAAGGCATCAATTGCAACCTCACGCTCATGTTCTCGCTGCCCCAGGCCATTGCCTGCGCCGACGCCGGCGTGCGCCTCATTTCTCCGTTCGTCGGCCGCATCTACGATTATTACAAGGACACCACCGGCCAGGAATTCACCGGCGCCGAGGATCCCGGCGTGAAGTCGGTGAACACGATCTACAACTACTACAAGAAATTCGGCTACGAGACCCAGGTCATGGGCGCCAGCTTTCGCAACGTCGGCCAGATCACCGAGCTCGCCGGCTGCGACCTGCTCACGATCAGCCCCGACCTGCTTCAAAAGCTCGCCGACTCCGACGCGACGGTCGAGCGCAAGCTCACGCCGGAAGCCGCGAAGGCCGCCGACATCGAGCGCCTGACCATCGACGAGAAAACCTACCGCTGGCGGTTGAACGAAGACCCGATGGCCACCGACAAGCTTGCCGACGGAATCCGCAAGTTCGCCGCCGACATCGTGAAGCTCGAAAAAATCATCGCCGGCCTGATCGAGGCGTGATGCGCATGAAAACCTTCCGCCTCGCCCTCGTCGGGGTCGCCCTCGCGGCGTCCGCGCCCCTTGCCTCCGCCACCCCGAAGGCCGGCCCCGGCCCATTGCCGGTCGAGCCGCCCGGCTCGCAGGCGATTTTGCTCGGCGTCGACGGGGTCCGGAAAGAACTCCACGTCACCTCGCTCCAGCGCGCGGTGCTCGACGACATTCGGGACGAATATCGCGAGGAGGCGCGCGCCGTCGTGGCCGGCGCCGGATCGAGCGTCGAATCGAAGAAATCCGCCCAATCCCGGCTCGACGCGCTCACCGCGGCCTACAATCGTCGCGCCCTGCGCGTGTTGAACGACGAGCAACTCGTCCGTTTCCACCAGGTCGAGCGCCAGATCCTCGGCGCCTATGTGCTGCTCTCCGCCGACGTCCAGCGGCAGCTCGCGCTCACCCCGAAGCAGCGGGCCAAGCTCGCCTACGTCTGGTGGCGCCTGAAAAAATCCGAGTCCGCGATCAACCACGACTACGAGTCCGGAAAGATCAGTTCCTACCGGCGCATCATCAAGCTGCGCGACAACCGCATCGACCGCAGCGACGACATGCTCGAGCGGCTCACGAAGGAGCAGCGCGAAAAACTTCGCGCGCTCGAGGGCGCGAAGTTCGTCGGCTAGGTCGAGCGGCGGCGGCGATCCGCGACCGCCTGCGCGCAGGCGGTTGGCCGCCCCGCGTGCACGCGACGACACCGGAAAATCCGCGGCGACGGAGCCGCCGACGAAACCAACCCATCGCGCGCTTTCCGTCTCCCCGGATTCCACCGCGTGATTCCACAACCGCAAGATCCCCCCGGCGCGCGAACCCCCTTCCATGATCCCCGCCCAATCCTACGCCGCCTTCGACGCCCAATCACCGCTCGCCCCGTGGTCCTTCGAGCGCCGCGACGTCGGCGACTCCGACGTCCGGATCGACATTCTCTATTGCGGCGTCTGCCACTCCGACCTCCACTACGCCCGCGGCGAATGGATGCCCCTTGCCTACCCGCAGGTCGTCGGCCACGAGATCATCGGCCGCGTCGTCTCGGTCGGCAAGGACGTCACCGGCCACCAACCCGGCGACCTCGTCGGCGTGGGCTGCATCGCCGACAGCTGCCGCCATTGCGAAAACTGCGAAGCCGACCTGGAAAACTACTGCGTCGAAGGCATGCAGGGCACCTACATGGGCGTCGAGAAACAAACCGGCCGGCCGACCCAGGGCGGCTATTCCACCGCGATCGTCATCGACGAGCACTACGTCCTGCGCCTCCCCGCCGGGCTCGACCCCGCCCGCGCCGCGCCGCTCCTCTGCGCCGGCATCACGCTTTACTCCCCGCTCCGGCATTGGGGGGCCGGCCCCGGCAAAACCGTCGGCATCGTCGGCCTCGGTGGTCTCGGCCACATGGGCGTGAAACTTGCCCACGCGATGGGCGCCCACGTCGTCCTCTTCACCACCTCCGAGAGCAAGATCGCCGACGGGAAAAAACTCGGCGCCAACGAAGTCGTCATCTCCAAAGACGCGGAGCAGATGAAAAGTCAGGCCATGCGCTTCGACCTCATCGTCAACACCGTCGCCGCCTCGCACGACCTCGATCCCTTCATCGCCTTGCTCAAGCTCGACGGCACCATGGTGCTCGTCGGAGCCCCCGCCCAGCCGCATCCCTCGCCGCAAGTCTTTCCCCTGCTCATGCAGCGCCGCTCCCTCGCGGGTTCCGCCATCGGCGGCATCAAGGAGACCCAGGAAATGCTGGATTTCTGCGCGGAGCACGACGTCCTGCCCGACATTGAAATGACCTCCATCCAGGACATCAACGAAGCCTGGGAGCGGGTGGCAAGAAGCGACGTGAAATACCGCTTCGTCATCGACATGGCCACGCTCAAATCCGGCCGGAAAACGGCCTGACGCCTTGTTTTCTCCGTGGGAAGAAACCACGGATATCGCGGATACCACGGATGGAAGACAAGGGGGACCGCGGAGGTCGCAGAGGTCGCGGAGAGGAGGATTCCAGTCATTCCCATCCGGGCCATCCGTGTCCATCCGTGGTTCTCCCTCTCTGCGTTTTCAGCGCCCTCTGCGGTTCAAGAAACCACGGATATCACGGATACCACGGATGGAAGACAAGGGGGACCGCGGAGGTCGCAGAGGTCGCGGAGAGGAGGATTCCAGTCATTCTCATCCGGGCCATCCGTGTCATCCGTGGTTCTCCCTCTCTGCGTTTTCAGCGCTCTCTGCGGTTCAAGAAACCACGGATTTCACGGATACCACGGATGGAAGACAAGGGGACTGCGGAGGTCGCGGAGGTCGCGGAGAGGAGGATTCCAGTCATTCCCATCCGGGCCATCCGTGTCATCCGTGGTTCTTCCTCTCTGCGTTTTCAGCGCCCTCTGCGGTGGAAAGACCACCGGTCTCTCGGTGGACAACGACAGCCGCTCTCAGGCGGAGACGTCGGCCTGCTTCGTCGCGGCGACCGCCATGGCGACGGAGTCGCGCCCGTTTTGCTCGGCAACCTTGCGCGCATGGCCGCGGTCCCGCAGCCAGGCGAGTTGATCGGCAAAAACCGCGCGCAGGAGTTCGCAATAACGGCGCATTTTGTCGTCGCCGGCCCCGAAGGTGAGCTCGATTTCCTGGGCGAGATCGAGTTCCTTGAAGCGACCGCGGGCCGCCCGTTCGTTTCCGCCGAGGCCCTTGAGCACATCGAGGCGGGCGGCGGGAAAAATCTCGAGCAGGGCGCGGGTCTGTTCTTCGTTCACCACGGCTCGGATCCGGCCACGCACCGGCACCCATTCTTCGAGGGTGAGGGTGCCGCGTTCGAAGAGAAGGCGGAATTCCTGCCGGTCGAGCCGGGCGGGCTGGGCGAAGCTGTGGTGGAAATTGACCAGCGGGCCGCGGTCGTAGCGCACGGTGCATTGCACCTGCTCTTCCACGCCGGAACCGGGCCGCAGTGCGCGCTGGGCGGCCACGACCGCTCCCGGCCCGAGCCAGCCTTCGAAGAGATCGAAAAAATGCACCCCGTGCTCGATGAAGATGCCGCCGCTCGACTTCCGGTCCCAGAACCAATGGTCGGGGCGCAGCCCCTCGTCGCTCGCGTAGTTCTCGAAGAAGCCATGCAGGCATTCGCCCAGCACGCGGGACTCCACCACGCGACGGACCGCTTCGAAGAGCGGATTGTAGCGCTGCATGAGATTGGCGATGCAGAGCAGATCCTTCTCCCGCGCGAGGGCCACGAGCTCATCGGCTTCCTCGACGGCCAGGGCCAGCGGTTTTTCGCAGATGACGTGCTTGCCCGCCTGTAAGGCGGCCCGCGCCTGCGGGTAATGGAGAAAGGGCGGCGTGGCGATGTAGATGAGATCGACCTCGGGATTCGCGAGCAGCGCGTCCATTTCCACGACATCCGGCACCCCGAAACGCCGCATCATGGCGACCGCGGCCTCGCGGTGCGTGCCGGCCATGCCCACGAGGTGGACGCCGGGAATTTGCAGGAATTGCTGGAGAGCGAAGAGGCCGAAGCCTCCGGCCCCGATGGCGCCGATGCCGAGGGATTTCGGCGGCGGGGCGGAAGGTGACGAGGGGTGTGGGAGCGAAGTCATGGGCATCGAGATCGGAAGAATTCGAGCGCCTCGCGGTGGCAGCGACCGTCGCCCCGCGCAGCCGCGGGGTTGTCCTGGACGAAACCAAGGGAGTATTCACCCCGGGCGGAGCCTGGTCAATGGCAGGTTTCCCCGGCGCCGCTGGAATCCCCCGCGTCGGCCGGCGACCGACCCGGGTCTTTTGCCGAATCCGCTGCATCGTCCGGCCGGGGACCTCTTCCGGATCGGCGACGACGCGTGTCGTTTTCGAAACGACTCGAGTCGCCCCCCAAACGACCCGAGGGATTTGGGAGACGACCCCGGTATTCTCGATGCCGACCTGCGTATTCTTCCCCCCGACCCGCGTATTCCTCGAAAATACCCGCGTAGCTTGCCGAAATACCCGCGTAGTTTTGGCTATCCGCTAGAGCATGAGGCACTTACGAAGACATGTTTTTTTGCGGGGAAAAACCCCGCCGACGCCAATTAAGCCACCGAATGACCGTCGCTTCCCCCGGCTACTCCCAGTCCAGAGGTTGGAAAACAAGCCCCAGCTCCCCTTCGAGCTGGGCGATGTCCCGCTTTTCGTCGGGTTCGATGAGGCAGATCGAGACGCCCTTTTTGCCCGCCCGCGCGGTGCGCCCGGCGCGGTGGGTGTAGTATTGCCGCTTCTCGGGCAGCTGCCGGTGGATCACGAAGGACAGGCCCTCCACGTCGATGCCGCGGGCGGCCACGTCGGTCGCGATGAGGAACTGGGTGCGTTCCTTCTTGAAGGCCCGCATCACCTTGTCCCGATCCTTCTGGCCGAGATCGCCCTGCAGCACCCCGGCCGCGATCCCGCGCTTCTCCAGCTCGCGGCCGAGCTTGATCGCCCCGGCCCGGGTCCGGCAAAAAATCATCCCGCGCTCGTCCTCCGGCCGCGCGAGCAGGAAGTTCGCGACCCAGTCGTCCTTGTCCTCGCGCCCGCAGATCACGAAGCGATGCGAGATGTTGGGGTTCACGACGTCCGCCTTTTCCACCTTGATCACCTTCGGGTCGGCCGACATGGAATCCGCGACGAGCCGCTTGATTTTCTCCGGAAACGTCGCGGAGAACAGCCAGGTGCTGCGGCGCGAAGCCGCGGTCAGTTTCACGATCTCCACCACCTCCCCGCGAAAACCCATGCTCAGCATCTCGTCCGCCTCGTCGAGCACGAGACGCTTCACGGAATCGAGCTTAAGCGCATTCAGCTTGAGCAAATCAAAAAGCCGGCCGGGCGTGGCGACGACGATGTGCGTCGGGCGTTTTAACCGCGCGACCTGCTCCCCGATCTTATCCCCGCCCCCCGTGACCTCGACGAAGATCTTCTCCTTCGAAAACTTCGTGAATTGAAACAGCGCCTTGCCGATCTGCTTGGCGAGTTCCCGCGTGGGCGCAAGCACGAGTCCCTGCAGCCCGGGATTCGCCGGGTCGATTTTCATGAGCAAAGGCAGCCCAAACGCCGCGGTCTTGCCGGTCCCGGTCTGCGCCTGCGCGACGAGGTCCCCGCCATCCCGGACGAGAAAGGGAATCGCGCTGGCCTGGATGGAAGTCGGGGTGGAGATCCCGAGCGCCTCGAGCCCCCGCACCAGATCCTCCGAAACGCCGAGTTTGGAAAATTGAGACATCGTTCCCGGCACAGTGCATCGCTCCCGCCGGATCGACGAGCAGCGAATCGCGAAAAGGAGGTGGCGATCCGTTTTTGCGCGCGGCTTTCGAACGAGACGAAACGAGCGGAGCCATGTGACGCAGCAGGAGAGGCCGGTCGCGGAGTCGATCGAGAATTTCCCGCTTCTCCGTCCAAGGCCGATCGCAAAAGGCAACGGCACTCGGTATTCTTGGATTTCAGGACTTGCTGAAGGTCTGTGCCCACGGCTGAAGAAAGCGATTCTCGAACTGTGTCCAGGCATCAAGCAGCGAATTCCGAGCGAGAATGTTGCGTCGGCGATGCTGATCAGCGACCCCGGCTTCGGCGGACATGACCAGCCGTGCGTGATCCTTGGCCCGCCCGGTCTGCAAGGCAGTCGCCATCAGGTGTCCGGCGGTCATGACTCGGGTGACCAAGCCGTCGGACTCCCGGGTCACCGCCTCGCAAACTGCCGCCGTCCCCAATGCGGTCTGGTGGTGGTGGCGGTGGCAATAGGGCCTGTAGGACTGATGGGACCCATGTTTAGTTGGGTGGGCGGTTGCGGTGGTCGAGGCGGGCGCGGGTCATGCGTTCGCGGAGGCCGCCTTTTTCGACGAAGTCTTTTTCGAGGCGCTTGATCTGGCGGTCGAGGAGGTAGTTTGCCTGGTGAATCAGACAGATCGCGATATTCGCGAGAGTCTCGGCCGGGCGGTCTTCGAAGAAGGTGCGGTAGGTTTCGAAGTTTTCGTCGGGGGCTTTGCCGAGGCGGCGGGCGTAGAGGGCTTCGCGGGAGTCCTTTGGCCACGTCGACAGGGCGCGGGTGCGGAGGAAGTCGCCGTAGTCGATGAGGAGCTCTTCGAGGCTCGCGCGGGCGACGTTGGTGAGCTTGAGCTCGGTTTCGGTGGAGGTCTTCGAGGCTTTGCTGCCTTCGGCGATGTTTTGTTTGCCGGAGCGCGCGGCCTGCACCATCTGGTCGATGGTGCGGTCACCTCGCCGGAGGAACTTTTCACAGAAGCGGAAGGTGAAATCGTAGATGATCTCGGCTTTTCGGTAGGAGAGCAGCTCGCGGTAGTTGCCGCCTTTGGGGAGGAAGCCTTCGGAGCGGGCGGGCATGGCGGGGCGGGATTTTTATAGGTCCTATAGGACTTATACGACCTATGGGACCTATGCCTTCGCGTAGAGTTCGGCGCCGCTTTCGTTGAATTCGGCGGCTTTTTCGGCCAGGCCGGCTTTCAGGGCCTCTTCTTCGGCGAGGCCTTGCTCGGCGGCGTATTTGCGGACGTCTTCGGTGATCTTCATGCTGCAAAAGTGCGGGCCGCACATGCTGCAGAAGTGCGCGGTCTTCGCGCCCTCCTGCGGGAGCGTCTCGTCGTGGTATTCCCTCGCGGTTTCGGGGTCGAGTCCGAGGTTGAATTGGTCTTCCCACCGGAACTCGAACCTCGCCTTGCTCAGCGCGTTGTCGCGGTGTTGGGCGCCGGGGTGGCCTTTCGCCAGGTCGGCGGCGTGGGCAGCGAGCTTGTAGGTGATGACGCCTTCCTTGACGTCTTTTTTGTTCGGCAGGCCGAGGTGCTCCTTCGGCGTGACGTAGCAGAGCATCGCGCAGCCATACCAGCCGATCATCGCGGCGCCGATGCCGCTCGTGATGTGGTCGTAGCCGGGGGCGATGTCCGTCGTGAGCGGGCCGAGGGTGTAGAACGGGGCTTCGTGGCACCACTCGAGCTGTTTCGCCATGTTCTCCTCGATCAGGTGCATGGGGACGTGGCCGGGGCCTTCGTTCATCACTTGCACGCCCTTGGCCCAGGCGCGCTCGGTGAGCTCGCCCTGGACCTTCAATTCGCCGAATTGCGCCTCGTCGTTCGCGTCGGCGATGCTGCCGGGGCGCAGGCCGTCGCCGATGCTGAAGCTGACGTCGTAGGCGGCGCAGAGGTCGCAGATCTCGTCCCAATGCGTGTAAAGGAAGTTCTCCTGGTGATGGGAGAGGCACCATTTCGCCATGATGCTGCCGCCGCGGCTGACGATGCCGGTCATGCGTTTCGCGGTGAGCGGGATGAAGCGCAGGAGGACGCCGGCGTGGATCGTGAAATAGTCGACGCCCTGCTCGGCCTGCTCGATCAAGGTGTCGCGGTAGAGCTCCCAGGTGAGGTCCTCGGCTTTGCCGTTCACTTTTTCCAGCGCCTGATAAATCGGGACGGTGCCGATGGGGACGGGCGAGTTGCGCAGGATCCATTCGCGGGTGGCGTGGATGTTCCGGCCGGTGGACAGGTCCATCACGGTGTCGGCGCCCCACTTGGTGGCCCAGCGCATTTTCTCGACCTCCTCGTCGATGCTGCTGGCGACGGCGCTGTTGCCGATGTTCGCGTTGATCTTCACGAGGAAGTTGCGGCCGATGATCATCGGCTCGAGCTCGGGGTGGTTGATGTTCGCGGGAATGATGGCGCGGCCGGCGGCGATCTCCGCCCGGACGAATTCCGGGGTGATCTCGGCGGGGATGCGTTGCGGGAAGCGGCGGAAGACGCTGGGCGTGTAGGCGGAGTCGGGGACTTCCTGGGAGCCGGGGTGGCGGTGCCGGAGGTCGTCGCGTTCGAAGGGATCGCCGGCCTCCGGCCGGTGGTCGTCCTGGATCCATCGGCGGGAAGCCGGTGTCACTTCCGCGGCGCGGCCGAGGTTTTCCCGGATGGCGATGTATTCCATCTCGGGCGTGATGATGCCCTGCCGGGCATACCAATATTGCGTGACCGGGTGGCCGGCGCTGGCCTTGAGCGGACGGCGGGTGGCGTTCGTTGGGGCGCTGAGGGGCGACAACCCCCCGCGGCGCTCGCTGGCCTGCTGGGCGTGGCTCGCGCTGAGATAGCCGTTGTCGCCGGGGAGCACGGCGCGGCCGTCGTATTCCGCGACGTCGCCGCGGGCCTTCACCCATTCGGCGCGGGGCGAGGGCAGGCCTTGCTCGACGTCGCCTTCGAAACCCGGGTCGCCCCACGGGCCGCTGCAATCGTAGACGCGCACCGGCTCGTTCGGCGTGAGTTCGCCGTCCATCGCGCGGGTCGGCGCAAGGGAGATCTCGCGGAAGGGAACCCGCACCGAAGGATGCAGGGTGCCGCCGACGTAGACACGGGTGGAGTGCGGCAGCTGGTCGCTGCTGTGAGGTTCGAGGGAGTCCTTGGGTGCGATCATGGGAAAGAAGTTTTCAGGGATTTACGGGGTCAGTTTTCAGGCGGAGGAGGATGAAGGCGCCGGGCGACGGCTCGGCCGGACACTTCAAACTGAAAACGGGAAACTTTTTCTTCATGCTCCCTGCGCCGGCATTACCCGTTCCAGGTTCAAAGGGTCTCCCGGCAACGCGCGCGCGCCAGAACTCTCAGCCTCGTTGGCTCCCCTGTCGTCGGCTTGAAAATAGACCGCGCCCGAGGCGCGTCAACGCCCGATTGCGGGCCGCGGGACCAATAAGACGCCCCTTCGGCGCTCAGAGGCCCCGGCCGATCACGACGATCGGTCTCAGGAAGTCATCGCGGCGGGGACGCATTCGGAAAAAAACGTTCAATCCAAGCAGCCCGAGGGAGACCGCAAGGATCAACCAGGCCTGCCTCGGCACGTTTCGCCAATGCATTTTACCGTCGGGCTTCACGAGGCGGCCGCCGGGGTGGACGGCCGGGAACGCCACGATTTTTTGAAGCGGGGACGAGTTTTCGAGCGCCTTCGCGTCCGGCAAAGGACGGCCCAGTGCATCCGGCGACGAAGCCGCGACGCTCCAAACCGGAGAGCCGCCCGCCGGTTCCGCCCGACTGTCATGCAAAACGGGCAGGCATAAAAAGGTGAATGCGGCCAACCAGCGAACCATGCCGATGAAGAGAAGCAATCACCGTGCTAATCGACGAAGTTTTCTCCGCCGGGAGGAATCCACCCTCGGGGCGCCCGCGTTCCCGCGGCCATCCCGCCGGTTCATCGAATCCAGCCTTGTTCACGGCGCGAGATTTCCCTCTTCTGGACGCCGTGCAGGAACTCATCGCAGGCATTCACAAATTCCGCACCGAGCAATTCGGCCAATACAAGGCGCTCTTTCAGCGGCTCGCCCGGGAGGGGCAGAATCCCCACACGCTCTTCATCACGTGCTCGGATTCACGCGTGCTGGCGGAGTTGATCACGCAGAGCCAGCCCGGCGATCTGTTCGTCGTGAAAAACGTCGGCAACATCGTCCCGCCAGCCTCGGTGACGGGCTCGACGAACTCCACCGCGGCCGCCATCGAGTTCTCCGTCGAGACCCTCGGCGTGCAGGACGTCGTCGTGTGCGGCCATTCCCAATGCGGCGCCATGAAGGCGCTCCTCACCGCGCCGGACCTCTCCGCCATGCCCCACCTCGAAGGCTGGCTCTCCCTCGCCGCCCCGGTGCGCGACGCCATCCTGCTGCGTTATCGTCACCTCACGAACGTGGAGGAACAAGTCGACGCCGCCGGCGAGGAAAACGTGCTCCACGCCCTGGAGAACCTGCAGACCTACCCGTGCGTCAAGCGCCGGCTGGACGCCGGGAGCCTGCGGCTGCACGCGTGGTTCTTCAAGATCGCCACCGCGGAGCTCTTCGCCTACGACCCCGGCGCCCACCAGTTCGTGCCCCTCGTCGGCCCGCGACAACTGCGGTTCGACTTCGAGCCGGAGGAATGAAACGGCGCGGTTTCCGGCCCGTCCCCCGACAATAACCCTCGCGGCGGCCCCGTTCGTCGGCGATACTGCACCGCTTCGTTCAGGGTTCACTCGTCCGCCGGACGACCAGGGCTGCAGCCACCGGGAGGCGGGCGAGGCTCGATCTCACCACTGCCCATGGAAAAACTTTCCCGCACTTCCCATCTCGCCTTCGTCGGCGACTACGTCCCCCGCCGCTGCGGCATCGCCACCTTCACCGCCGACATCTGCGAGGCGATCGCCGCCGAATACCCCGGCACCAAATGCATCGTCGGCTCCGTCAACGACCGGCCTCAAGGCTACGACTATCCCGCCCGCGTGCGCTTCGAGATCGCGGAGCGGGAAATCGCCTCCTACCACCGCGCGGCGGAATTCCTGAACATCAACAACGTCGAGGTGCTCTCCGTCCAGCACGAGTTCGGCATCTACGGCGGCGACGCCGGTCGCCACCTCCTCGCCCTCCTGCGCGACGTGCGCATGCCCATCGTCACCACGTTGCACACCGTCCTGCTCGAGCCGAACGACGACCAGCGCGACGTCATGATGCAGCTCGACGCGCTCTCCAGCCGCTTCATCGTCATGGCCGAACGCGCGCGCAATCTGCTCGAGACCGTCTACGGCGTCGCCCCCGACAAGATCGACCTCATCCCGCACGGCGTGATCGACCTGCCGTTCATCGACTCGGATTTCTACAAGGACGAGTTCGGCGTCGAGGGCAAAACCGTCCTCCTCACCTTCGGCCTCCTCTCCCCGAACAAAGGCATCGAGAACGTCATCCAGGCCATGCCCGCGATCCTCGGGCGACACCCCGACGTCGTCTATCTCGTCCTCGGCGCGACCCACCCGAACCTCATCGCCCACGAGGGGGAAAAATACCGCCGCAAACTCGAGACCCTCGCCCGCGACCTCGGCGTCTCCGGGCAGGTCATCTTCCACGACCGCTTCGTCACCATCGACGAGCTCAAGGAATTCATCGGCGCCGCCGACATCTATCTCACCCCCTACCTGAACGAGGCCCAGGTCACCTCCGGCACCCTCGCCTACACCTTCGGCGCGGGCAAGGCCATCATCTCCACCCCCTACTGGCACGCCCAGGAACTGCTCGCCGACGGCCGCGGCGTGCTCGTGCCCTTCGCCGACGCGCCCGCCCTCGCCGACGCCGTCAATGACATCCTCGCCGAGCCCACCCGCATGACCGCCATGCGCAAACGCGCCTGGAAAGCCGGCCGCGAAATGATCTGGCCCGTCGTCGCCCGCCGCTACATGGAGAGCTTCGGCCGCGCCCGCGCCGGCATGAGCCGCGCCTTCGCCGCCCCCGAGATCGCCGTCGCCCCGCCCGCCTATCCGACGCCCCCCATCAAGCTCGACCATCTCTTCACGATGAGCGACCGCACCGGCATCTTTCAGCACGCCATCTACAACGTGCCGAACTACCACGAGGCCTACTGCGTCGACGACAACGCCCGCGCCTACATCTTCACCGTCCTCCTCGAGGAATTTCACGGTCCCGACGAAGCCATCTCCCGCCTCGCCAGCAGCTATCTCGCCTTCCTCTGGCACGCGTTCGACGCGAATACCTGCCGCTTTCGCAACTTCATGAGCTTCTCCCGCGAGTGGCTCGAGCTCCACGGCTCCGAGGACAGCCACGCCCGCAGCCTCTGGGCCGTGGGCACCGCCCTCGGCCGCTCGAAAAACGCCGGCCACCGCGCGCTCTGCGCCCTGCTTTTTCAGCGCGGCCTGCCCTGCGTCGCCCGCTTCAGCTCGCCGCGCGCCTGGGCCTTCGCCCTCATCGCCATCCACGAATACCTCCGCACCCTCTCCGGCGACCGCGTCGTCGCCCAGATGCGCGACACCCTCACCACCATGCTCGTCGACCTCTACCGCGCGAACGCCTCCCCCGGCTGGCAATGGTTCGAGCGCAGCGCCACCTACGATAACGCGAAGCTCTCCCACGCCCTCATCCTCAGCGGCCACTGGACTTCCCAGGGCGACATCCTCGAGATCGGCCTCACGTCCCTGCGCTGGCTCGTCGACGCCCAGATGACGCCCGACGGCCATTTCGCCCCCATCGGCTGCCACGGCTTCTGGCCCCGCGGCGGCGAGAGGGCCCGCTTCGACCAGCAGCCCCTCGAAGCGCACGCCACCATCTCCGCCTGCCTCGAGGCCTTCGCCGTCACGCGCGAAGACTACTGGCGCGAAGCCGCCCGCCGCTGCTTCGAATGGTTCCTCGGCCGCAACGACCTCGGCCTCGCGCTCTACGACGAGACCACCGGCGGCTGCCGCGACGCCCTCCTTCAGGATCACGTCAACCAGAACCAGGGCGCCGAATCCAGCCTCGCCTTCTACCTCTCGCAGGTCGAAATCCTCCGCATGGAATCCTCCTCATGAACCGCATCGACCTCCATCCCACCGGCGTCGTCTTCCGGCCCGACAGCCGCCGCGTGCTCGTGCGGCCCTTCATCACCTCCGACCAGACCGGCATCCGCCACATCATCGATCGCGCCCTCGCGCTCGATCCCGCCGAGACCGCCGCGCAGATCGCCCTCATCCAAGCCGACTTCCACGAGCGCCACATCGACCTCGAGCCACTCTGGCGGCGGAACTTCGACCTCGTGCAGGCCCACGTTCCCGCCGGCACGCTCCTCGACGACGACCGCCGGCTCTACCTCGGCGCGCTCTTCTCCGGCGAATACGCGCTCGAATCCGCCGCCCTCTTCAACCCCTCCATCGTCGCGCACCCCGACCAGTCCGGCCTCCCCGCCGGCGCCCTCCGCTTCGTCCTCAGCCTCCGCGCGACCGGCGAGGGCCACATCTCCTCCATCGAGTTCCGCTCCGGCGTCATCGCCGCCGACGACACGATCGCCATCGACGACGTCTCCCGCTTCGTCATCGCCCCCGGCGTGAAGGAAAACCCCACCTACCGGAAGACCATCTTCCAGCACAAGCTGCAGGAAATGGGCTTCGAGACCGACTGGTCCTGGCAGGTCATCGACGCGCTGCACGCCGACTTCACGCGCCGCGACCTCGAGGCGGCCATCCGTCAGGCCACCGCCGGGTTCGAGATTCTTCCCCGCGAGATCGAGCGCACCATGGACTGCATCCAGTGGCTCGCGAAGTCGAACTACGAGGTGCACTTCCAGCCGACGACCACCCTTTCCCAGCGCATCATCTTTCCCGTCTCCGCCAACGAAAGCAACGGCATCGAGGACGCCCGCTTCGTGCGCTTCGTCGAGGACGACGGCGCCGCCACGTACTACGCGACCTACACCGCCTACAACGGCCACGCCATCCTCCCGCAATTCATCGAGACGAAAGACTTCGCCAGCTTCGCCGTCTGCACGCTCAACGGCTCCGCCGTGCAGAACAAGGGCATGGCCCTCTTCCCCCGGCGCATCGACGGCCACTACGCGATGATCTCCCGGCAGGACGACGAAAACCTCTTCCTGATGCTCTCCGACAACCTCCACTTCTGGAACGACCCCGTGCTCCTGCGCCGCCCCACGCAGCCGTGGGAATTCGTGAAGATCGGCAACTGCGGCTCGCCCATCGAGACCCCTGAAGGCTGGCTCGTCATCACCCACGGCGTCGGCCCCATGCGCCGCTACTGCATCGGCGCCATCCTCCTCGACCTCGAGAACCCCGCCCACGTCATCGGATGGCTCGACCAGCCGCTCGTCGAGCCCACCGGGAACGCCCGCGAAGGCTACGTGCCCAACGTCGTTTACTCCTGCGGCGCCCTGCTCCACGGAGACCGCCTCATCCTGCCCTACGCGCTCAGCGACACCACCTCCACCATCTCGACCGTGAGAATAAGTGAACTTTTATCCGCCCTGACGCGTCCCATTCCCTAACCGTGCAACTTCAACTCATCCTTCAATTCCGCGGCGACGCGCGCCAACAATTCGACGCGGTCGAGAATCCCGTCGCCCTCCTCACCCAGACCCTCGGCGACACGGCCCGGCTCGACGGCCAGGACGTCGGCCCGCACGGCGCGAACGTTTTCCTCTTCACCAACGACGCGCAGGCCACCTTCGACCAGGTTGCGAAGATCTTCCCCGCGGCAAAATCCACCGCCGGGTTCTCCGCCGCCTACCGCCAGATCTGCAGCGAAAAATTCCGCGTGCTCTGGCCCGAGAACTCCCCCGCGGATTTCAGCCTGCGCTAGCGAGGAGAAGCCCCCTCGTCGCCGGCCGCTCCCTCGGAAGGGGCATCGGCTTCCAGCCGATGGGCTCCCTCGATCACGGGCCGGATGCCCGGGCCGCCCAGGCCTCGAGCGTCGTTGCCCAGAACCGCATCGACGCCGCCCGCCTCCCGGCGATAACATCCTCCCTCGCGTGCCTCATTCTCTGCATCTGCCGAAAAACGCCCGCGTGCTCGTGATCTGCCACAAGCAGCTCGGCGACATGACCCTGCTCGAGCCCGCGCTGCGCAAGCTCTCGCTCGCCGCCGGCCGGCCCGTGGAGCTGCTCACCCGCAGCGGCCACGCCCCGCTGCTTTCGCTCATGGACGGCGTGCGGCCGACCAGCCGCGCATGGCTCCGGCGCTTCGACGCCATCTTCTGCTACGACGACCTCGACAAGTCCGCGCTGCACGCCCTGGCCGCCTTCGCCCCGCGCAAGGACCTCCTGCTCCGCGCCCCCGACGAGATCACGAAATGGAACCGCCTCGCCTTCCCCGAGATCCGCTGCCCCGGCATCGCGGACCGCTACCTCGCCCGCTACAATTGGGATTTCACCGTCGTCGAGGCGCAGGAGCCCTGGCGACCCCCCGTCCTGCGGCGCCCGCCCGACGCCTGGCGCCCGCCCGATTTCCGCGTCGACGACTTCGTGCTCCTGAACTCGACCGCCGGCTGGAAAAGCAAACGCTGGCGAAGCGGAGCCTGGATCGAAGTCGCCCGGGCCCTCCTCGACGCCGGAGCCCCGCGCATCGTCATCACCAGCGGCGCGTTGGACTGGCAGCGCGAGCATTCGCAAAGGATCGCGGACGGCCTCGGCGACCGCGCCATCTCTCTCGGCGGCCGGACCCGGCTCGAGGGATTCATCTGGCTCGCCTCCCGCGCCCGCTTGCTCGTCGGCGTCGACGGCGCAGCCTCCCACCTCGCCGCGGCCTTCGGCGGCCGGAACCTCACGCTCTTCTTGCGCACCAATCCGCACAACTGGCACTTCCCCACCGAGACCTCGGTCGCGCTCCTGGCGCAGCCCGCGGAGGACGGCGACGAGGCGGACCCGAAATACGATTTCTCCCGGGACGACGTCGCCGCCCAAGCCATTTCATTGATGCGATCCCCGTCGGGATCACCGAAAACATAAATTTGTCCCTTGTCGGTTACGCGTCGCCGGCGTCACTTTCCGGCCTCCTCCCTCGGGCGCATCGCCGCCCGGGCGTTCCCCTTCGCCGCCTCGGCGATTTCCTTCGCCGTCTCGGCGATTCCTTGTCGCCGCCCCGCTCCGTCGGGGCGCCGGGGGCGCGTGATCTCACGCCACACGGCGACGGAGCGCCGTGGCTACAGGAGATCGTTCTTTTTTGGCGGCGCGCGTTCCTCATCGCCGCCCCGGCGTTCCCCTTCGCCGCCTCGGCGATTCCTTGTCGCCGCCCCGCTCCGTCGGGGCGCCGGGGACGCGTGATCTCACCCCACACGGCGACGGAGCGCCGTGGCTACAGGAGATCGTTCCTTTTTTGGCGGCGCGCGTTCCTCACCGCCGACCGGGGCGTTCCCCTTCGCCGCCTCGGCGATTTCCTTCGCCGCCTCGGCGATTCCTTGTAGCCGCCCCGCTCCGTCGGGGCGCCGGGGGACGCGTGATCTCACCCCACACGGCAACGGAGCGCCGTGGCTACAGGAGATCGTTCTTTTTTGGCGGCGCGCGTTCCCCATTGCCGCCCGGCGTTCCCCTTCGCCGCCTCGGCGATTCCTTCGTCGCCCCGCTCCGTCGGGGCGCCGGGGGACGCGTCATCTCACGCCACACGGCGACGGAGCGCCGTGGCGACAGGAGATCGTTCTTTTTTGGCGGCGCGCGTTCCTCACCGCCGACCGGGGCGTTCCCCTTCGCCGCCTCGGCGATTTCCTTCGCCGCCTCGGCGATTCCTTGTAGCCGCCCCGCTCCGTCGGGGCGCCGGGGGACGCGTGATCTCACCCCACACGGCGACGGAGCGCCGTGGCTACAGGTCCAGCGGATCGTTCTTTTTTTGGCGGCGCGCGTTTGCGATGTAGCGCATCTGCAGCAGCTCCACGAGCAGCGCGAAACCCATCGGCAGGTAGATGTAGCCCTTGTCGACATGGCGGTGCATGCCTTCGAGGCAGAGCGTGACGCCGATGGTCACCAGGAACGCCAGCGCAAGAATCTTCAGGGCCGTGTGGCGCAGGATGAACTCGCCGATCGGACCCGCGTAAAAAAGCAGTCCGACGAAGGACAGGATCACCGCGAGCGAAATCGTGAGCAGATTCTGCGTGAGGCCGACCGCGGTGATCACCGAGTCGACCGAGAAAACGATATCCAGCAGAACGATCTGCGTGATCGCGGCGCTCAGGGCATTTCGGGCGGAGATCTGCGGCTCCTCGTCCTTGAGGGCCACGACGTGGTTGATCTCCTTCACCGCCTTGTAGATCAGGAAAAGGCCGCCCGCGAGCAGCACGAGATCGCGGATGGAAAAGGTGAGCAGAACCGGGTCGGTGAGATGGACGAGCGTGAAGGCGAAAGCCACGAAGATGAGCCGCATCACGAGCGCGATGACGAGGCCGAGGAAACGGGCGCGCTGGCGCCGGGCTTCGGGCAGCCGGGAAACGACCAGCGAGATGACGAGGATGTTGTCGATGCCGAGCACGAGCTCCAGCCCGACCAGAAGCGCCAGCGTCGCGAGCGCGTTCAGCGTGAGCAGATCGTGAAGCATGTCCATCGCGCGGGAGACTGGCGGCAATTCCGGCAAATGGGAAGCCCCGGGCTTGGCAGGCCCGTCCCTCGGCCTATCGTGGCGGGATGCCTCCGCCCCGCCCGCCCGCCGCGCCCGTCCCGGGGCGGCTTTCGGCGGACATCGGCCGCGTGCTGGAGGCCTTCGGGCACCGCGCGGTCACGCTCGGCGAGATCATCGAGCTCATGTCGCAGCGGGCGTATCTGTTCCTGCTGCTGCTCATCGCGCTGCCGTTCTCGACGCCGGTGCCGCTGCCGGGCCTGTCCACGCCGTTCGGCCTCGTGATCGCGTTCATCGGCCTGCGCATCGCGTGCGGGCTGGCGCCGTGGCTGCCGGAGCGCCTGCTCCGGGTGAGCGTGCCGCCAAGGTGGCTGCCGAAGATTTTCCGCGCGGCGGGGAAGTTCGTGGGTTGGCTCGAAAAATTCCTGCGCCCGCGATTTCCGTTCCTCGTGCAGGCGGACGGGCCGCGGCGGCTGCACGGCGTCCTGATCTGCGTGAGCGGTTTGATGCTGCTCCTGCCGCTGCCGATCCCGATGACGAATCTTTTTCCGGCGCTGGCCGTGGTGCTGCTCGCGTGCGCGCTGCTGGAAAACGACGGCTATTTCTCGATCGCCGGAGCGGCGGTCTTCGTTTTCGCGGTCGGTTATTTTACGCTGCTCGGCTTCGGCGGCACCGCGGCGGTCACGCACGCGTGGGAGTGGATCACGCGATGGATGAGTTGAGGGAGGCGCGAAGCCGCGAGGATTTGTCTCTCCGGCGTTTTCGCGCCCTGGCGGGAGGCTATTCTTCGAGCGCGTCGAGCGCGTAGCGGGCGGCGCCGAGCAGGGCGGCCTGGTCGTTGAGGATGACCTTGAGGGGCATGCTTTCCATCAGGGGCTCCAGGCGGCCCTTGGCGTTGAAGGCCTCGCGAAAGGCGGCCGAACGGATCTTCCATCGCATCTTGGCGGGAATCCCCCCGCCAAGATACACGCCGCCCGTGGCCATGGCCCGGAGCGCGAAATTGCCGGCCTCCGTCGCGAGGCAATGGGCGAAGATTTCCACCGCCTGCATGCACATGGGATCGGCGCCGGCTTCGGCGTATCGGGCAACGACCCTCGTCGGGTCCTCGGTTTTCATCTCTTCGGCGACGGCGGTCGACTGCGGAAATTTCCCGGTGTCGCGCAGGAAGGCATAGACGTTCGCGATGCCCTGGCCGGAGATGATGCGCTCGTTGCTGACGTGGCCGAAGCGCGCCTGGAGATACGCGAGCAGCTCGACCTCCGTCTCGGAGCGCGGCGCGAAGTCGGCGTGGCCGCCCTCGCAGGCCCAGACGCGGTATTTCCGGCCGTCCCAGAAAAGCCCGCCTTCGCCGAGGCCGGTGCCGGGCGAGACCACGCAGCGGTTGCCGGACGCGGTCTTCAGGCCGACCTGGATGGTCTCGAAATCCGTTTCCGCGAGCTCGGTGATGCCGTAGGCGTTCGCGGCGAGGTCGTTGAGCAGATGGACGCCGGCAATGTCGAGATCGGCGCGCAGCGTGTCGGCGTCGATTTCCCACTTGAGGTTCGTGGGGTGGGAGCGGTTGTTTTGCACGGGACCGGGCACGCCGAAGCAGGCGGCGTGGATCTTGCCCTCGTCGCCGTTGCCGAGGAAGCGCCGGGCAATGGCGTTGAGGCTGTCGAAGTCGGCGCTGACGTAGCGCTGGTTGCGCCGGAGCTGGAGCTGGCCGGTCGGCTCGTCCATCGCGAAAATGGCGAGGTTGGTCTTGGTGCCGCCGACGTCGCCGGCGAGCAGGAGCTTCGGGGAATTCATTTTTTACCGAAGGTCGCAAAAGACGCAAAGGGGCTGGATTCGGAAGCGTTCTTTGCGGCCTTCGCGCCCTTCCGTGGAAATTATTTTGCGGGGGCGAGCGGGTAGTGGTGCCAACGGTGGCCGTCGCGGGCGATGAGGTCGTCGGAGGCCTTCGGGCCCCAGGTGCCGGCGGCGTAGTTCGGAAAATCGCGGGCGGGCAGGGCCTGCCAGACGTCGAGGATCGGGTTCACGATGCGCCAGGACGCGTCGACGGAATCGTAGCGGTGGAAGAGGGCGGTCTCGCCGACCATGCAGTCGTAGAGCAGGGTCTCGTAGCCGGTGGCGGCGCTGGATTCGCCGAACTCCGCGTAGTTGAAATTGAGCGGGATGTTCGAGATCTGGATCTTCGGCCCGGGGCGCTTCGCGTGGATGTCGAGGGTGATGCCCTCCTCGGGCTGGATGTGGAGGACGAGTCGGTTCGGCGGGATTTCGCTTTCGACCTCCTTGCCGAAAAGCAGGAGCGGGGCGCGGCGGAAGCCGATGACGACCTCGGTCGTGCGGGAGGCGAGGCGCTTGCCGGAGCGGATGTAGAAGGGCACCTCGGCCCAGCGCCAGTTCTCGACCTTGAGCATCATGGCGACGAAGGTCTCGGTGTTCGACTTCGGGTTCACGTCGGGCTCGGTGCGGTAGCCGGGGACGTTCTGTCCGTCGATGATGCCGGGGCCGTATTGCCCGCGCACGGTATGCTCGATGACCTCCTCCGGCTCCATCGGGCGGATGGCCTCGAGGACCTTGACCTTTTCGTTGCGCACGCTGTCGCCGGTGATCGAGGTGGGCGGCTCCATCGCGATGAGCGAGAGCACGGAGAGGATGTGGTTCTGCACCATGTCGCGCAGCACGCCGGACTGGTCGTAGTAGCCGCCGCGCATCTCGACGCCGAGCTCCTCGGCGACGGTGATCTGCACGTATTCGATGTAGCGGCGATTCCAGATCGGCTCGAACACGGAGTTCCCGAAGCGGAAGACCATGATGTTCTGCACGGTCTCCTTCCCGAGGTAATGGTCGATGCGGTAGATCTGCTTTTCGCGCAGGGACTTCGTGATGTCGTTGTTGAGGTCGCGCGCGCTCTGGAGGTCGCGGCCGAATGGCTTCTCGATGATGACCCGGCGCCAGGCGTCCTCGGTCTCCGTGGTGAGCCCGACGGCGCCGAGCTGGTCGACGACCTTCGCAAAGAAGGCGGGCGAGATGGCAAGGTAGAAAAGGACGTTACCGGGGAGCTGGTGCGTCTTTTGGACGTCGGCGATCTTGTTGGAGAGATGCTTGAAGGTCTCGGCGTCGTTGAAGTCGCCGGAGATGTAATACGAGCGCTTCACGAAGTCGGCCCAGCCGTCGTCCTCGACGGGGCTGGTGGCGTATTTGTGAATGTCCTCGGTGATCTTCGTGCGGTAGAGTTCGTCGTTGCTTTCGCTCACGGCGACGCCGATCACGGCGAAATTTTCCGGCAGCAACTTGAGCGCCTTGAGGTTGTAGAGCGCGGGGAGGAGCTTGCGCTTCGTGAGATCACCGGAGGCCCCGAAAATGACGATGGTGCAGGGGTCGCCCGGCCGATCGTGGCCCGTGAGAGGTTGATTGGCGGACATGGCCCCCAGCCATAGCCGAACGGGCGGGCGGCGTCACGCACGATGCGGCGACCGCAAAAAGGCCGAGACGCGATCCCGCCGAGACGATGAGCACCAAAGCCCCGACCAAGGATCCAAGGGGCGGCCTGACCGCCGCCGGCCGCGCCGAATTCAAGCGCACGCAAGGCGCGCACCTCAAACCCGGCGTGAAGAAGGCGCGAAAGGACATGACGCCGGAAGACATGCGGCGCAAGGGGTCGTTTCTGCGCCGCCACTACGCGAAGAAAGAAATCTCGCCGTTGATCGATGCGCACGGAGAGCCGACGCGCTATGCCTTGCAGGCGCGCGCGTGGGGCGAGCCGGCGCCGAAGACGGAGGCCGCGGTGCACAAGCTTGCGGCGAAGGGAAAGACTCTGCTGGAAAAGGCGAAAGCGGCCCAAGACAAAGGGAGATCCAAATCCTGACCGCCCGGGAAAAGAACCGGCTGAAGAAAATCTCCCGCGAAGGCGCGAAGACGCGAAGGAAATGATCTCCCGCGGAGGCGCAGAGAGGAGGAAAAAACAGTCTCGGAAACTTCTCCGCGTCTCCGCGCCTCTGCGTGAGTCCTTGTATTTTTTCCTGTTTTCCAGATTCAAAAAAAACCGGCTTCCGGCCAGGCTCCGGCGGTCCAGGCGAAGGTTTACGAGGACAAGGGTATCCCTCTTTGACGCTTTGCTGGCGATCGACGCCGATAAAGCCCTTTGCCAGCAAAGCTGCGTTTCGTTAAATTTCGTGCATGGACGCAGTGGAAATCATCGATGAGATCAAGCATCTGCCGCCCAGTGAACAGGCTCGCGTGGCGCACTTCGTCCGCCACCTTGACGCCGCGCGGCCATGGACGGGGCCGGAACTGAGCGAGGCCGCCGCCGCCATGGCGGCCGAGAGCGACCCGACCAAAGCCCGTGCCTCGTGGGAGCGCATCGCGGCCGGTTTTTACGGCCAAGAGCCGGATGCCTAAAGTTCGCCGCCGCAATATGCCGCGGGCCGTGCTCGATCATCTCCGGAATCGGATTCTCGACCGGGAGATCTCACCCGAGCAGCTTGGCCTCCTGGCCCAATGGCTGGACACCGAGCCGGAGTTCCGGCGGGGAAGTGGTTTAAACGCTTTCCCGGCATGATCGCCCGCGGCGAGGGCGAGTTGGTGAAGACCTTTCTGCGCCTGGGACAATTGCCCATCGGAGAAGAAATCCGCTGAGACTTACCTACAGATAGGACCGTCGACATCCTCCATGCCGTCAAGGGATCGATCTTTTCTGCCCGCACAACGGGGCGCGCAGGTTGTCGCCAAGGACATCTCCGGCAACACCGCGGTGACGACGAAGACCGTGAAGCTGCCGAAGACCGTCTGAATAATCTCACGCCGAGCCGCGGAGGCGCGGAGAAGAAGGAACCGTTCCAGAGATTGCTCCGCGTCTCCGCGCCTCCGCGGGAGTCCCTGTATTTTCCTGTTTTCCAGATTCAAAAAACCGGCTTCCGGCAAGGCTCCGGCGGTTGGGGCGAAGTTTGGTGAGGACAAGAAGATTCTCGTGACCCTCGCTTCGCGCTCACTCGATCGTAAGTTCGACGCCAGCGGGTGACTCGCCGTTTGCGCTCGATTCTCGACGAGGCACGGGATGTGCTCGACTGCAGCCCTCATGCCCGGTGCGCTCCCGCCATTCTCGTCCACCCTCGCGCCGATCTTCGACCGCTTGCGCGAGTCGGCGCGGGTGGAGTCTCTCGATCGTCGGATCGACGAACTGACCGGGCGACTCGCGAAGCGGTTTCGGGCCTCGATCGCCATCGCCGTGCGGAGCGACGAGTTGCGGATGGCCAGTTACGACAGCGTCTTTCACCTCGACGGCGTGTCGTTCCAAACGTGCCCGGAGATCAACCGGTCACGCTATCCGGCCGGGTGGCAGGCGAACCGGCGTTCGCTCTGGAATCATTGCTTCCAGGCCCGGCCGACGCAGAGCCCGCGGCGGTTTCTCGAGCGGTTCGCGCTGCCGGACGCGGCGTCGAACGAATGGGCCGCCGATTCGAGCTACGCGCACATGTTGAATTTGCCGTTCGTCCTGGGCGGCCGGGTCTTCGGCAAGCTCCTCTTCCTGACCGAGCGGCGCTTCTCCGATGGGAGCGCCCACGGGGTCGAGGCCGGCGGTCTCATGGCGTCCCTCGCGCCGCTCTGGCTGTATCGGAACTTGCTGGGCGACCTCGCGTCTTTTCCCGAGCGGTCTCCTTTCAGCCTGGCGCAGGATCGCCGCCGCGAGGCGGCCGCGGCCGTCCTGCGCGCGGGGCTGCTGGAAGAGCCCCGCCTGCTCGCCGCGCTGCCGGCCGCCGCGCGGTCCGAATTGGCCGATCTTCGGGCGGCCTTGGGACGGGTCCGTCCGGGACGCGCGGCCATTCCCTCGGCGCGCGTGCTCATCGGCCCGGCCGATGCCGGCATGCAGCGCGGGATCGCCGCCCTTCTTCACGACCAGGACGAGACCGCGGAAATCCCCGCCGAGGTGATCGGCCTCTGCGATACCCCGGCGGACACGATGGCCCTGGCCCGGCGCGTGCGGCCCGACGTGCTCGTGCTCGATGGCGGGAGGCCCGGCGCATTCGAGTTCATCCACCGGTTGAGAAGCCGCCGGCCGGAGACCAGGCTCCTCGTTCTGCTCGACGCC
Organism: uncultured Chthoniobacterales bacterium; assembly: GCA_964247025.1. GTDB lineage: Bacteria > Verrucomicrobiota > Verrucomicrobiia > Chthoniobacterales > JAATET01 > JAATET01. Next base: position 180,698 of record CAXTSM010000001.1, on the reverse strand, counting down.
ACCGAAGAGATCGCCACCGCGCACCTCGGCGACGCCGGGGTGGCGGGATGCGTGATGAAAAGCGACCTCGGGATCGAGCTGGCCCCGGCCATCGCGGCCCTGAAGCGAGGGCGATCCTTTTACGGCGCCGGCGTCCGCGAGCACGTCGGCGCCCGCCTGGGCCTTCGCAGCCTCACGGCCGCGGAGCGGGCGGTGCTGCGGGACGTCCGCGCCGGCCGGACGAACCGGGAAATCGCGGGCCTCTGCCACGTCTCGGTCGATACCGTGAAGCTCCGCCTCAAAAACGCTTTCCAGAAGCTTGGCGCGCGTTCGCGCGTCGAGGCGGTGGACATCGCCGTCCGCACCCGGTTGATTTAAGCGCCCGTAGCCCTCCGCCGCGGCTCATTTCTACCCGTTCGGGTAGGCCCGCCTCTTGGGCGCTGGCATTCGGCTGGCTCGTTCCGGCAACTCCCGCGCCGGCTTCATCCCGCGCGGGATTCAACCCAACCACCGACCCGAAATCATGACGAAACGTGCATTCCTCGCCCTGGCCGGCGCCTCCGCCCTCCTCCTCGGAACCCCGTCGCCCGCGCCCGCCAAGACCTTCACCCTCGCGGAAGCGACGGTCGACGACATCCAGGCCGCGATGGACGCGGGAGCGCTCACCAGCGTGGAGCTCACCACGCTCTATCTCAACCGCATCGCGATCTACGACCGGGCGGGCATCAAGCTCAACGCCGTCGTGGCGCTCGACCCGACCCAGCTCGCGCAGGCCGCCGCCTCGGACGCGCGCCGCGCCGCCGGCGCCGGGCGCGGCCCGCTCGAGGGCGTCCCGTTTTCCGTCAAGGCGATCTTCGACGTGGCCGGGCTCCCCTCCACCTCGGGGAACGCGATGTTCGCCTCCGCCCTGCCGCCCGGCGACGCGGAATCCGTGGCCCGGCTGCGCGCCGCCGGGGTCGTGATCCAGGGCCAGTTGAACCTCGACGACTTCGCCGACGGCAACCTCACGAACGGCGAGCCCAACAGCTCGCTCTTCGGCCCCGCCCACAATGCCTACGACCTCACCCAGGGCGTGAGCGGCTCCAGCGGCGGTTCCGGCCTGGCCGCGGCCGCGAATCTCACCGTCGTCGCCCTCGGCTCCGAGACCTACGGCTCGACCGCCGGGCCCGCCACGGCGAACAGCGTCGTCGGCTACCGCCCGACCCAGGGAGCCGTCACCCTGCACGGCGTCTACCCCAACCAGATCGCCACCGACGACATCGGCATCCTCGCCCGGCACGTGAAGGACGCGGCCTACGCGACGGACGCCATGAAGGGCCGGAGCGAAAGCGACTACATGACCACCGTCTCCGGCGGCGAACTCACCCAGAGCCTCGTCCCGACCGGCGGGGCGGCGAGCCTTGCCGGCAAGCGCATCGGCATTTTCCGCCAGCACCTCCAGAACTCCGACGGCTCCTTCACCGGCACCGCCGCGGGCCAGCAGCTCTTCGACGAATCCCTCGCCACGCTCCGCGCCCTGGGGGCCGTCGTCGTGGAAGTCACGGACATTCCCTACGACGTCGAGCATTTCAATCTCGACACGCGCCTCTTCAACGACTTCCTGGACGCCTCGTACGGCCAGGCCGGCTTCGCGGGCTCCCTGAACGCCAAGCGGCGCTACTTCGACGCCCTCGGCGAGCCGAAAGCCACCTTCGAGTTCTTCCTCGACAACTGGTATCAATACTGGTGGTTCGGCGGCAGTCCCTACAGCTGGAAGGGCCCCGATCCCTACACCCCCGAGCAGCGCCAGCGCTGCATCGACCGGAGCCACATCGCGCTGGAGACCGATCCCGAGGTTGCCGCCTTTCTGTCCGCCCGGGCCGAAGTGCGCGACACCATCCAGACCTACATGGCCGCGCACGAGCTCGACGCGCTCGTCTATCCCTTCGAAGGTTTTCTGGACGGCGAATACGTCGCGGATAACTACTACTACACGAACAAGGCCGATTTCGCCGCCTACATCGGCCTGAGCCGCGTCGCCCTCCCCTGGGCCTACGCCAACGGCCGGCCCGGGCTGACCCTCGACTTCATCGCCCCGGCCTGGAAGGACAAGGAACTGCTGCAGCTCACCAGCGCGATCGAGCAGGCGGCCCAGCGGCGAATCGCCCCAGCGCTCACCCCCGCGCTTCCGGGGGAAACGATCGAATACAGCACCGCCCAGCCTCCGGCCACGCGACCCGAGCTGGCTCCTCCCGCGCTCCGCGTCGCGGCCGGCGCAAAGGTCACCGGCCAGGGCAAAAAAGCCACGTTGATCATCAAAGGCGGAGCGGTCGACGCCAGCGGCCTGCGCGCGCTTACGGTCTACGTGAACGGCCGCAAGATCGCCGCCCAGATGACGAAGAAATGGAAGGCGACGGTAAAGCTCACGGCCCTGCGGGAGTTCGTCAAAGGCTCGGCGAAAACCGTGCAGGTCACCGTGGTCGCCAAGGACATCTACGGCAACACGTCGGTGACGACGAAGACCGTGAAACTGCCCAAAACCGTCTGAATAACCTCACGCAGAGGCGCAGAGCCGCGGAGAAGAAGAAAAACCAGATCCGGAAACTCCTCCGCGCCTCCGCGCCTCCGCGTGAGCCCCGGTATTTTTCCTGATTTCCAATCCCAAATCCTTTCACCACATCAATGAACCCCATATTTTCCTTCCACCGCCATTGTCTGGCCGGAGCCGCGTTGCTCTCGCTCGCGAGCCTCGGCGCCACCCGGGCCGAAACCTTCACGCTCGAAGAAGCGACCATCGAGCAGATGCAAAAAGCGATGGCCGACGGAGCGTTGACCAGCGTGGAACTCACTTCGCTCTATCTGAATCGCGTTGCGATCTACGACCGCAGCGGGATCAAGCTCAATTCGATTCCGGCCATCAACGCGAAGGTCTTCGACCAAGCGGCGGCCGCGGACGACTTGCGCGCGGCGGGCGGAGCGATCCCCGGGCTGACCGGAGTCCCCGTCGCGGTGAAGGATTCCTTCAACGTGGTCGGGTTGCCTTCGAGCGCCGGGGTCGCCGGATGGAAGGATATTTTCCCGACCAAGGACGCCTTCTCGGTCGAAAAATTGCGCGAAGCCGGCGCCCTGATTCTCGGGAAGGCCAACATGTCGTCCTACGCCTGGAGCGGGGACGAAGCGATCAGCGACGCCTACGGCACCACCTTGAATCCTTACGCCCAAGACGTCGCTCCCGGGGGCAGCAGCGGCGGCTCGGGCGTGGCCGCGGCCGCGAACTTGGTCGCCTTGACGTTCGGCGGCGAAACGACCGGCTCCATTCGAAATCCCGCCGACCGCAACGGGCTGGTGGGACTCAAGCCCACCCGCGGCCTGATCCCGACGGTGGGCGTCTGTCCGCTGGAGTTCTGGACCGACGTCATCGGCCCGCTGGGGCGCAAAGTCGAGGACGTCGCCGCCGCGCTGCAAGCGGCGGCCAAGCCGAGTGCCCAGGACGATTGGTATCCCTACCTCCCGCCGAATGTCGCGGGCAACCAGGACTACCTAACGAACCTCAAGCTCAAGACGCTCGCGGGCGTCAAACTCGCGATTCCAAAGAATCTGATCGGCCTGGGAAATGGCGAGTATGGAGCCAACGAAGTCGTCGACGCGGACATCGGCGAGGCCTTCGCCGCCGCGCGCCGCGCCTTGGAAGCGCTGGGGGCCACCATCGTGGAAGTGGATCTGCCGGCCTTCAAATCGTTTGCCGAGGCGGGAACGACGCCCGGGGCTCCCGATCCCTTCTCCTTCTACAGCATCGGACGCGGGTTCCCCAGCGAGTCCATGGGCGGGTTGAAGAGGCATTTCGAATCGCTCGGCGTGACCAATCTGGCCGACCGGGTCGGTCAAATGCCAAAATCCATCATCGGACATTATGTGGATGATTTTCTCGAGGCCGTGAACGCGGGCGATTTCACGAATCTGAGCGAGGAGCCGTTCCAAAAGACCCTGACCGATTCCAACCTGATCCTCGAGCGGGACTATCGGCAATTCATGACCGCGAACTCGATCGACGCATTCATCTTTCCCAACCACAGCTCAAGGACGAAGACGACTCTCGCCGGACTGCCGGGCTACGAGGTGATCAATTACCTCGGGTGTCCACTACTGGTCGTTCCGATGAGTCCCGCCGTGGCGTATTCGCCCTTCACCATGGGATTCATGGGAGACCAGTTCTCCGAGGCCAAATTGCTTGGCTATGCCTACGCTTATCAGGAAGCAACCAAGCTGCGTCGACCGCCAATCCTCGCTCCAGCCCTTCCGGGCGAGACCATTGAATACAGCACGGCGGCGCCACCGGCCACGCGGCCCGAACTGGCTCCTCCCGCGCTCCGCGTCGCGGCCGGCGCGAAGGTCACCGGCCAGGGCAAAAAGGCGACGCTCGTCATCAAGGGCGGCGCGGTGGACGCGAGCGGACTGCGCGCGCTCACGGTCTACGTGAACGGCCGCAAGATTGCCGCCCAGATAACGAAGAAATGGAAGGCGACGGTGAAGCTCTCCGCCCTGCGGCAGTTCGTCAAAGGCTCGGCCAAGACCGTGCAGGTCACCGTCGTCGCCAAGGACATCTACGGCAACACCTCCGTCACGACCAAAACCGTGAAGCTGCCCAAAACCGTCTGAATAACCTCACGCAGAGGCGCAGAGACGCAGAGAAAAAGGAAATTGTTTCCGGAAACTCCTCCGCGTGCTTCGCGCCTCTGCGTGAGCCCCCGTATTTTCCGGTTTTCAGCTTCAAGTCCGATTCTTTCGCCCTCCGCGCCCCTGTGTGGATCCCTGTGGTTTCCAAATTCGCCCGGGCTCACAGCGACACGCACGGATCCCCCGGCCTCGCGGGTCGGAACTTCTGGCTCGTCCGGCGAATTTTGGGGCTACACCATCGCGCGAAGATGAACGACGCGGTCAGAACCGAGGAAATCTTCCGACAGGCGAATGCCATTTTGGAAGAAGGGCATTTCGTCTCGGTAAACGGCCATCATGGAAGCGGCTGGATCGACAAGGACGCGATCAATCCGCACCTGTCGCTCGTCGACGAACTCTGCACGATGCTCTGGGCGGCGACGAAGGACCTGGAGCCGGAGATCATCTGCGGCCCGGCCGAGGGGGGATTGATCGTCGCGCTGTGGACCGGCTTCCGCGCGGGAATCCCGGCCGTTTACGCCGAACACGAAGCGGCGCACGGAGCGGAACTCCGGGGCCGCTTCATCCTGAGACGCGGATACGGCGACTGGGTCCGGGGCAAACGCGTGCTCATCGTCGACGACGTCGTCAACACGGGGCATTCGGCGCGCCAGACGGCCGCGGCGATCGTGGGCGCCGGAGGGCGGGTCGCCGGGGTCGGATGCTATGTGGATCGCGGCAATCATCCCGACCTGGGCGGCGAATGGCCGTTCCGTCATCTCCTTCGATGGAAGGTTCCGAGCTGGCCCGAGGAATCTTGTCCGCCGGAGATCCTGGCGCGTCCCGTCAATACCCGCTACGCCCACGGCGCGGAGTGGCTCGCGCGTAAAAAGGCCGAGCCGCCCCCCAAACCGTCATGAATGAAGCATCGATCAGGCCTTCTGCCGAGCGGCTGATGCGGGAAGTTTGGGAACCCTTCGACGCCGAAAAGCCGTCGGAACATGATCACGCCGATGTGGTTAAAAAGCGATCCGGGGCCTGCCAAAACATGTCAATGATCGGCCCGCCCCCTTCGAGGCCTCGCAAAGGGTGAGGCCGTGAGCTCGGAACGACGTGAAAGCCAGCACCTTCGGCTGGCTTCCGGCAAGGCCCTCGCGCGGTCAAGGCGAAGTCTCGGTTCGACCTTCAAATCGCAACGTAACGCAGGCGGGGCACGCGGGTGAATGCACGCTCGCGGCCGACCAATTCTGCGTCGTAAGCCAGCGCCGTCGCCGCAATCCACGCGTCGTTTTCGCCCAGCCGCTGCGGGAGATGGGATTGGATCGCCGCCGCCCGATAAGCGATCGCCCGCGACAGCGCCACGATGCGAAAGCGCGATATGAATGCCTCGACCTCCGGGAAATTCACGAACCCCTCCGCAAACTCCCCCAGGGTGATGATGCTGATCGCCACCGGTTCCGGGGCGCGGGCCCGCAGGAAGGTCCGCGCCGGGCCGCTCCGTGCTCCTGCCAGCTCCGCTTCGTAGTCCACGAGAAAACTCGTATCAAGCAGGATCACGTCTTTTCCCTGCACCCTTGCCGACGAAAGGCGCCATGGCTTCCTCCAGTTCCCCCGCGGTCAGCGCGGGCCGCTCCGCCGTCAATCGCCGCACGACCTGCGAAAAGGATTCCCGCTCATCCCGCTTTTCGCTCTTCAAGAGTTCGTAGGCATCCACTTCGATGGAAATCGTCTTCGTCGCCATACACAGACCATGCATGGCTCGCCGGGCACCGTCAAGTTAGCGGCGCGGCTCGCATCTCGTTTGTCGGCCAAGGACGTCTACGGAAACACGTCGGTGACGACGAAGACCGTGAAGATGCCGAAAATCGTCTGAAGAAATCTCACGCGAAGGCGCGAAGCCGCGAAGGAAATGATCTCCCGCAGAGGCGCGGAGGCGCGGAGAAGAAAGGTCAGGAGATTTCTCCGCGTCTCTGCGCCTCCGCGTGAGTCCTCTTATTTCTTCCTTTCGTGTGTAGAAAGGAGGAACCGACCTGGGTCCTACCGATTTACGTCGCGATGGCGATTTCTTGCTTCAAAGAAGGGTTGGGAACCTTCCGGGCATCGACGGCGAAGCGACTCCGCCAGGTCGCAAGCCCGAAGCCGCAGAAGACAAGAAAGAACGCATAAAGCGCGGTCGTGAGATAGATGCCTTTCACGTAGTAAAGGGCGACCGAAGAGCCGTTCACCAGCATCCATGCCACCCAGGTGTCGATTTTTTTTCGCACGAGCAGAAGCTGCGCGGCCACCGTAAGAACCGCGGTGATTGAGTCCCAAAAAGGCAGCGAGGCATCGGTGAAGCGATGCAGGATCGCTCCCATCGACAGCGCGACCGCCAACACGCCGGCCCCGATGACCGTCCGTTGGGGATTGGTGAGCGCGGTGATCGACAGGGGTCCGTGGTTCGGCCCCGCCGTCGCCCACGCCCGCCAGCCCAGCAGGCAGGTCACGAAAAAGAACCCCTGCAGCCCGACATCGGCATACAGCTTCAGCTCCCAAAATAACCCGCCGTAGCTCAACGCGCAAAAAATGCCCAGCGGCCAGCGCCAGATCGCCCCCCGCAGCGAGCCGTAAGCGCTCGAGACGTTGAAGATCAGCCCCAAAATTTCCAGCCCGTGTGACACGAGCGACCGGGGGAGCACGAAAGGTGCCATTGGCCATCGCGTTGCGTCGGCCCGGAAACTGCTTGAACCGGACTTCCTGCGCCATGACTCACCCGCCGCCATCCATGGTTTTGCCCAGCTACCGGGCGATGGCCGAGCGTCACTATGGGGATGCCATCGTGGACAGCGAAGTCTTCGGCTCGTCGGGGGTCTCCGCGACGGTCGCCGAATTTCCCAGCGGAGATTTTGTCGATCTTGGACCCACTCAGGATCATTTGCTGACCCTCGTGACGCGGGGATCCCGCATTCGCTGGCGCTTCGATCGGGGAACATGGACGGAGGCTCCGACGAGGGCGGGGCAGCTCCTGCTTTGGCCCGCCGGCTTGATCGAAGATTTTTGGATGCAGCGGCGCTACGGGGTCGTGAACGTTGCTTTTCCGGATAAGATGGTCCGAGACGTGGCCGCCGCCGCCGGCCTCGATTCGACCGATTGGGAGCGGATCGCGCTGCGCCATTTCGAAGATGAATTCATTCGCTCCGCCTGCCAGCGTCTCACTTTGACGCTACGCCGGCCGGCCGCGGTGGACACGCTGTTCGTCGACCACTTGTCCCGCGCCGTGATCCTGCAGCTTTTTCGGCGCGCCGCGGGCGGGCGGGCGGTTTCCCCGTCCGCCCGGCGGCTGGGTTACCGCGAGATGCGCGAGCTGCGCGCCTTCGTCGCTGGCGCCGGCGGCTCTTCCCTTGGCCTGCGGCAACTGGCCGGGGTGATCGGCATGTCGGCATTTCACTTCGCCCGGTCCTTCAAGCTCACCACCGGCGAGAGCCCCCACCAATGGGTGCTGCGCCTGCGCCTGGATCGGGCCGTCGAGATCTTGCGGGCCGATCCCCGGCTTTCCAGCGAGGCCGCCGCGCGGGCATGCGGCTTCGCGGACAAATCCCACCTGGGAAAAGCGATGCGGCGCGTGCTCGGCATCAGCCCCCGGGACGTGCGCCGATAGCGCAAGTTCCGGCGTAGCGGCAGTCTCGGGGCCGTATTTTCCCGCAAGATTGTTCCACCGTCGCCGGCCGTTTTTCGCCCACCGCGGGAAAAAAAGCGCAGACCGTCCCGACGTTTTTTCGTTTCCGAAAAGCGATTGCCAAAAATTTTCTACTCTGGCGCGGTTGCCCGAATGGCTTCCCGAGGGGCCCGCCCGGAGATCATTGGCACGGCTGCTGCGTGGACTCTCCCGCCCGTCAAATGAGTGCATTTCATGCCATCCAGCGCCGGGCCCCGCAGCGAAAGCCGCGGGCGCAAAATTATCCCACCGCCTTTTTCCACGCCGCGATCATTGGTCTCACGACGTTTTTGTCGATGCTCGATTCGGCCCGGGCGGAAACCTTCACCCTCCAAGAGGCCACTATCGACCAGATGCAGAAAGCGATGACCGACGGCGCGCTCACCAGCGTCGAGCTGAACGCACTCTATCTCAACCGCATCGCCGTCTACGACCGCAATGGCATCAAGCTCAACTCCGTCGTCGAGATCAACCCCGCCGTTTTCACCGAGGCCGCCGCCGCCGATGACCTGCGCGCCAGCGGCACCGTGCTCGGCCCGCTCCACGGCATTCCCGTGCTGCCGAAGATGAATCACGCCATCAAAGGCCTGCCGCTCAATCTCGACATCCCCCAATTCAAGGACGTGGTGGCGACGGAGGACGCAGAAAACATCGTCCGCATCCGCGCCGCCGGCGGCGTGATCCAAGGCGAAGCCAAGTTCGATGCCTACTACTTCGATGCGCTCTACGACCCCGAAGGCCCCACCATTTACGGGCCCGCGAATAATGCCTATGGCCTGAACCTCTGGCCCAGTGATTCCAGCACGGGATCGGGCTGCGCGCTGGCGTCGAACTTCACCGTCATCTCCCTCGGCGGCGATACCGGCACCTCGAATCGCAGCAACTGTGGCGCGGAGGCGCTGGCGACCGGCCGCATCACCTACGATCTGATGAGTTCCCGGGGAGTTGCCCCGCTGATTCCCACGCGCGATCAGGCCGCTCCCATGGCCCGCACGATCAAGGATCTCGCCTACGCCTTCGATGCGCTGATTGGAGACGATCCGCTGGATGCGACCCGCGTCTGGCGGTTTCCCGACCATCGCTTCCCGACCCAAAAATACGCCCCCCACGTCACGACGGGCGCGCTGCAAGGGGCGCGGCTCGGTTATACGCAGGAAATCATCGACAGCCTCAGCCCCGTGCAGAAACCCTTGTTTCTGCAGGCCATCGCGGACCTGCAAAAGTTGGGAGCTCACGTGGCCATCATTCCCAAATACGACCAGCTCGACGGCGACTTCGGTGGTTTTCCCGCCAATTACGTGGCCGACTTCAGCCAAGAATATGGTGCCGGTTACAAAACCGTCCAAACCCTGCAAGCGGCCTGGCGGTGGGATTATAATGAGTTCGCCGGTAAGTTTTCCGGCAACGGCATCGATCCCCAATTTCTCTTCGACAACGTCTGGGGAGAAATGGGCGCCGCGACGGCGGCTTTCAACGCCCTGGCTCCCGGAGTCGGCGCGGTCTCCGACACATTCGTCCAGATTCGCGCGCAAGTCCGGGCCCGTGTCGAGAACTGGATGGCGCAAAACGACGTCGAGGCCGTCATTTACCCCGTCGAAGGCTGGGGCGCCGAGTTCCGAGACGACCCGGAAGCGTTCGGCGACTACGACCTCAATCAAAAGTATTCGACCACCTTGCCTGGCCTGGGCCTGCCCGGCATCGACGCCTTTGCCGGCTTTTCCGACCTGGGCGCTCCGAAATGCAGCGTGGAATTCTTCGGCCCCGCCTTCAGCGAAGCCAAGCTCTTCGGCTTCGCCTACGCCTACGAGCAGGCGACGAAGCTCCGCCGCGCCCCGGCCCTCACCCCGCCGCTGCCCGGCGAGACGATCGAATACTCGACCGCCCAGCCGCCGCCGAGCCGGCCCGAGTTGAACCCGCCCGCGCTGCGCGTCGCGGGTGGAGCGAAGGTCACCGGCCAGGGCAAAAAAGCCACGCTCGTCCTCAAGGGCGGCGCGGTGGACGCGAGCGGCCTGCGCGCGCTCACCGTCTACGTGAACGGCCGCAAGATCGCCGCCCGGCCGACGAAGCAGTGGAAGGCGACGGTGAAGCTTTCCACGCTGCGGAAGTTCGTCAAAGGCTCGGCCAAGAACGTGCAGGTAACCGTCGTCGCCAAGGACATCTACGGCAACACCTCCGTTACGACAAAGACCGTGAAGCTGCCCAAAACCGTCTGAAGAGAATCTCACGCGAAGGCGCGAAGACGCGAAGCAAGGATCTCACGCAGAGGCGCGGAGGCGCAGAGAAGAAGAAAAAGAACAGTTCCGGGAATTCCTCCGCGTCTCTGCGCCTCTGCGTGAGCCTTCCGTATTTTTTCCTGATTTCCTGAGTTCCAGATTCCAGTTCGTATTTCTTCGCGCCTTCGCGCCTCTGCGTGAGCCCCCGTATTTTTCTTGATTCCCCGCGTTCCAAATTCAAAAAAAACCCATGAGCTACCACAACCTCACCGCCACGCTCGCCGACGCGACCATCGCCACGATCAAGACCAAGCTCGGCGAGATCGAAGCCCTGCTGCCCTTCCTCATCTCGCTGAGCCCCGCCGAGCGCAAGGCCCTGCCCAAGATCAGCTCCGCCTCCGCCTTCTTCGTCGAGGACGCGCTCACCGCCGCCTCGGCCGACCCCGCCTTCATGCCGCCCTACGTGAGCGTGAGCGAGCTCGGCGAAGACCTCGCCCTCTTCAAGCAGCTCCAAAAAGTCATCGCCCCCCTGGCGGCACTCGCCGCCTCCGCGACCGACACGACCACCGCCGCCGGCAGCGAAGCCTACGTGGCCGCGCTCAGCTACTACAACTCGGTCAAACGCGCCGCGAAGGACGGCGCCCCCGGCGCCCAAGTGATCTACGAGCGCCTGAAAAAACGCTTCGAGAGCGAAAGCGAACCGGCCGCCCCCGCCGCGCCCACTCCCTGAATGATCTCACGCGAAGCCGCGAAGGCGCAAAGAAGGAACAGACTCACGCAGAGGCGCAGAGACGCAGAGAACGGCAGCATCCTGACGCCAAAAAATTTTTCCTCTTCACGGCTTCGCAGCGTCGCGCGAGTCCTTTCCTCTCCGCGTCTCCGCGCCTCTGCGTGAGCTCATTCCTTCGCGGCTTCGCGGCTTCGCGTGAGCTTCCCCGCCTCGCCAGGAGGCCTCCCCCCTTCGGAAGCACCCCCTCCCTCTTCAAAACCACGTGATCCCGGCAAATCCCCGCTCCATCCCGATAAAAAGTCGCCCCTTCCCGGCCAAAGACCCCGCTCTCGCGGGAAAAAACCGCGGCGTCCCGACAAAAAGCCGCGCCCTCGGAACAAAAAGCCGCGCGCGAACAGCTCCGAGCCGCGCCGTGGCGGGAATCATCGGCGCCGTCCCGGAAAGACATCGCGGCATCGCGGTATCGGATCGCGTCCCCGCGGCAAATCCCCGCGGCATAGCGGTCAGGCGGTCAGATCGGCAGGATGCGCACCTTGGTCCGCTCGGGCAGGATGGTGATGAGAGCCCCGCTTTGGAGCAAATCTGCAAACTCCGCCAGGACCTTCCGCAGCGTGGGACCGAGGAAGTCTGGCATCGGGTCGTCCACGCGAGCCTGGATCACGCTCGGCCCATGCATGCCAGCGTGGGCCAGCAGCGTGCCGAAATCCAGATCGTGAGTGAAGATCACGAGATCGTTCTCGAAGGCGTGCGCGAAGATCACCCGATCCTCCGCGTCGGCCGCCCCGACCATGGACCAATGCACCGCGGGAATGTCGTGAAGATCGAGGTAAGTCACCCACTCGGGGGACAGGCAGGCGTCGATCAGCAAGGTCATGCCGCCCGCAGGTCGGCGTCAAAAGCCTCCGCCAGCCAGGCCGCATACGACAGCGCCGCGGAAATATCCTCGCGTTCCAGATACGGATACGCGCGCAGGATTTCCTCCGGCGAGCGGCCCGCCGCCGTCAGCCCGGTGATCGTGCCCACCGTCACCCTCAGGCCGCGCAGGCACGGCTTGCCCCCCATCACCAGGGGATTTCTCGTAATGCGCGGGTGCATGGCCGGGAAGCTACGGCAACCCCAGGAAACCGTCAATTCCACCCTCGGCGGGATTTTGAATCTGGAACTCAGGAAAGATCCAGGAAGGGAATTCTGGGACGCGGGAAAAGGGAAAGGGGGAAATGCGTCGAGGAATGAAACTCTTGCCGGTCCGCGACTCGGAGCCGCCGCTCCAAATCTCGTCGCTTCATCCCACCAGGATTTTTTCCTGGATGGCGTCGGCGGGGAGGCCGCGAAGGATGTCTTCCCGGCGATCTTCGAGGAGCAGCCCGATGGCTTCGATGAGATCGGCCTTGGTCTCCTCGACCGTTTCCCCTTGTCCATTGGCGCCCGGAACTTCCGGGCAAATGGCCCAATACCCGCCCTCCGGCGCGGCCTCGATGATCGCGGTGAATTCAGCCTTCATGGAAGTTGACGATTGGCCGCGAAGACGTTTTCTTCTCGGGCCTGGCGAACCCTCGGCGATCCCGGGCGGATTGTCACGCCGGGATCAGCCCTGGGCTGCTTGGCGGCGTCTTTTCGCGTGAGTCCCCGCGTTTTTCCGGCTTTCCTGAGTTCCCGATTCGACCCGCATCCCTTCCCCTTTTCTCCTTTTCCCGCGTCCGAAACATGAAGCTGAAATTCCTCCTCGCCGCCGTCGTCCTCCTTGCCATCGCCGCGGTCGTTTTCTGGCCGAAAGCCGCGCCCAAACACCTTCCTCCCCCGCCGCCCTCGAGCGCCGCGCTCGCTCCGCGGGCGACCGCTCCGGATTGGACCGCCCGCATCGCCCGCGCCGACGCGCGGAACTTCGCCGCCACGATGGACGACGCCCTCGCCATCGCCGACCCCGCCGAGCGCCGGCGAGTCGTCACCGCCCTCGCCGTCCGGTGGCTGAACACCGACCGCATGACGTTCGTGGCCTACCTCGAAGCGGCCGAGGTGGACGACGCCACCGACGAAGCGGGCAAGTGGGACCGCCTCATCCCCGCGCTGCGCGAGGCCTTTGCCCAGGTCGACGAAAAGGCGGCCGCCTCGCCCGTGTTCAACGACGCCGTGCAGAAATTCGTGGAAATCTACGCCGGCCAGGACGCGAAGGCCGCCCGGGCCTGGGCCGAGGCCTCGCTGCTCGGCGACGCCCGCGACCAGGCCATGGCCACGATCATCGACCAGATCGCGGCCGACGATCCCGCCGGCGCGCAGGCCCTGCTCGCCACGATCCGGCAACCCTACCGCCGCATCGAGGGCCTGCAGGGCGTCGCCGCCGGGCTCGCCGGGCGCGATCCCGCCGCCGGCTTCGCGTGGGCGAACCAGCAGCCCGCCGGCGTCGAACGCGCGCTCGCCGTGCAGAGCGCGCTCACCGCCATCGCGGAAAAACAGCCTCGGCAGGCCGCGCAATATTTGCAGCAGTTCCAAACCGGCATCGACGCGGAAGCCGCCGCCGCCCTCGCGAAAGTGGCCGCCAACCCGCCCGCCTCCCCACCCAAACGCGGCCCCGGCCCGGACGGCGGCGAAACGCAAATGACCCCGCGGCAGGCCATCGAAGAAAACCGCCGCGACCAGCTCGGGCGCATGGCCGACAGCGCCGCCGCCATCGCCGAGAGCTGGGCCGCGCAGGACCCCGCCGCCGCGCAGGCCTGGGCCGCCGCCCTGCCGGCGGGCCCGCTCCGCGCCGAGGCCGTGAACGCCGCCCTCGCCGGAGCCGCCGAACGCGATCCCGCCGCCGCCTTCGCCGCCTACCGCGCCACGCCCCGCGCGAAACCGGAGACCGCGAGCACGATCTTCGAAGCCTGGGCGGCCGCCGATCCCACCGCCGCGACGGCCCAGGTCGATGCCATCGGCGATCCCGCCGCCCGCGCCGCCGCCGTGGACGGCCTCGTGACCGGCTGGGCGCAAAGCGACGACGGCGCCGCCGAGGAGTGGGTGCAGACGCTGCCAACCGGGGCCGATCGCGACGCCGGGCTCGCCAGCCTCGCGGCCGCCCTCGCCGACAACGATCCGCAAACCGCGTGGCAGAAGGCGGGCGAGATCCAAAGCCCGGCCCGGCGCGAAGCCGCCCTCGGCGATGCCTTTGCCGCCATCCTCGACGAAAGCCCGGACGCCGCAAAGACGCTGCTCGCCCGCGCGAACGTCAGCGATGATGTCCGCCAAAAATTGCAGCGCGATCTCGACGGCGCGACCCTCGCCACAAAACCCAAACCTCGCTGAGCGCGGGCGGGTCCGATGGAGCCGCCCCGCTCCGTCGGGGCGCAAAGCCCGGCAGCTCCACGGCGACAGAGCGCCGTGGCTACCGGTAGGAAAGAACGTCGACCCGAAAGTCCACGCCCCGCTAAACGCGCGCGGCGGCACTGCGGCTGGCCATGAAGGCCTCGAGCCGGCCGCGCATTTCCTCTGCGGCGTGAGCATAGGTCACGTCGGCGATGCGGTTCGTCGACTCGCCGGGGTCGCTGGCGAGGTCGAACAGCACGTCGGGGCCCTTTTCGCCGAAGGTGAGGTATTTCAAGTTCCCCCGCTTGAGCATGAATTCGTCGCGGCCGTATTGGCAAAACGTCTCGTTCTCCCAGCCCGCGCCGCGGCCTTCGAGCAGGGGCGCGAGGTCGCGGCCGTCGAGGTCGGCGGGCGCGGCGAGGCCGGCGGCGGCGCAAAGCGTGGGAAAAAGGTCGATCGTGTTGACGTTCTCGCGACGACGCGCGGCCGGCCAAAGATTCGGCGCGCGCAGGAAAAAAGGAACGCGCGCGCTGCCTTCGTAGAATTTTCTTTTTTCCCAGAGCGCGTGTTCGCCGAGCATTTCGCCGTGGTCGGAGAGTCCAACCACGATCCACTCGTCGAGGTTTTCGCCGTGCGACGCAATGGCCTCGATCACGCGGCCGAATTCGAAATCTGCTTTTTCCACGAGAGCGTAATAGGCCGCCGTGGCGCGACAGATTTGTTCCGCGCTCACGCTTTCGCCGCACGGCAACGCCCCGCGGCCGAGCGCGGGGTGATTCGGCGCTTCTTCGCGCCGGCGGGGCCGCACGTGGTCGTAAAAATACCCGAAGCGTTCGGGGTCGGCCAAAAACGGGAAGTGCGGCTGCTGCAGGCTGACCATGAGCAGCAGCGGCGGCGTTTCCGCGGTGGAGCGATACATGCCCTCGAAGTGCATGCGCAGGAAATCGACCGCCCCGTCGACGGTGAGCCGGTCGTGCAGCGCGAGCGGCGACGTGCCGGGGCCCGCGATCTCGAGCTCTCGCGCGCCGCGCCACTTCAGGCGGCCGATCTGCTCGCGGCCCTCGGCGCCGTGGGACGCCGGCCAGTCGACGGCACATTCCGAGCCGATGCGCTGGAGCCAGCCCTGCATCTGGTCGGGGCCGCGGTGGTGCAATTTCCCGCAGGCCACGGTGAGGTGGCCGGCCTCGGCAAAGGCGCGGGCGAAGGTGCGCGCGCCGGGCTCGAGATCCTCGCCGAACCGCTCGCAGCCGGCGTGCAGGGGGTATTTTCCCGTCGCGATGGACTGCCGGGCCGGCACGCAGACGGGGGCGGGCGTGTAGGCGTTCTCGAAGACGACCGCCTCGCGGGCGAGCCGGTCGAGGTGGGGGGTGCGGGCGATGGGGTTCCCCATGAAGCCGGGCAGGTCGAACCGCAGCTCGTCCGCCATGAGCAGAAGGATGTTCCGCGGCATGGCGGGATCAATCGAGGCGCAGGTCGTGCGTGAGCGCGCCTTTGAAGATCGGGCGGCACGGCCTGGCGCGGCGGGGAGGCGGAGCATTCTCGACGCGGGCGAACGTCGTCGCGTTGAACTCCATGCGGAAGGATGCGCGCGGTTCGCCGGTCGCCGCTTCCACCACGACGACGTCGAGCGGAAGATGGATCGGGATGCCGGGATGCAGGCAGGGATACAGGCAGCTGCGGCGGTAACGCACGCCGGCAAGATGGAGGTCGGACGCAAGGGCCGCGAGCGGGAGGCGGCGGCCATGGACGTGGATTTCGAAGGCCTCGGCGAAGGCGGCGTTCGCCCGCACCTCGAAGCGGTGCATCGACGTGTCGACGAACCGGCTGGTGGAGCCACCCTCGACCGGCGTCTCGCAGAGCAGCGGCCAGCTCTCGTGGGCGCGGCGCAGCTCGAGGCGCGCCTCGCCTTCCCGGTGGACGAGCAGCTGCGTGAAGCGCCAGTCCCAGATTTTTCGAAAAATTTCGCCCGCGATGGGGCAGCCCGCGGCCCGGAGCTCGCCCAGTAATTCCTCGAGGTCGGCCATGAGGCAGCTCGGCAGGAAATACCGGTCGTGCAGCTCCCCGCGAAAGACGCGCAGCGGCGCGGCGGCCGGCCGCGCGAGCGCGAGCGCGGCGAGGCAGCGCCAGAGCAGCATCACGGCGCTCATCCACCCGGCTTGCGGCAGCGACTCGATGGCGCGAAATTCGATGAGCCCGAGACAGCCGCCGGGCCAGCCGGGATTCCAGAATTTGTCGAAGCTCGTTTCGGAGCGGTGGGCGTTGCCGGTGATGTCGGTGTGGAGGTGGCGCAGCGTCTCGTTGATGAGCGCGCGGTGGTCGCCCCCGGGGGGCAGCGTCTCCAGGAAGTGGTAGGCCATCTCGAGGTCGAAGAGCTCCTTCGAGGATTCGTCCGGCCGCGGCGCCTGCGAGGACGCGCCGACGTAGCAGCCGGTGAACAGATACGCGAGCGAGGGGTGGCGCTGGAAATGGCGCAGGATCGAGGCGAGCCAGGCGGGGCGCGGGAGAAAGGGGTTTTCCTCGACCGTGGGGCCGCCCCAGAGCAGGTGGTTGCCGCCGCCGGTGCCGCCGGGATAGTCGCCGTAGGGCTGCTTCCAGGACCGCAGGCCGACGCGCTCGGCGCAGGCGGTGACCTCGCGGATCCACGCGTCGTAATCCGGCCAGCTCGCGCAGGCGGGCAGGTTGATCTCCAGCACGCCGGGGTCGGCGGCGAGCCCGAGCGCGATCCAGACCTGCTCCGCGTCCTGCGGCACGTAGCCCTGGAGCTCGTAGAGGCCGACCTTCGCGGCGGCGAGCGACTCGCCGATCGCGCGGACGAGTTCCGTGAAGGCCGGCTGCAGGAGCGGCGGAAAAAAAACGTGGAGCCGCCCCTCGTTCAGCTCGGCGACGAGCGCGCGGCGGGGGACGTCGGTCGGCAGGAGATAAAGCGGCAGGCGGAGGCCGGCCGGTCCCTCGGCGGCGGTGAGCACGCGCTCCCGGGTCTTCAATTTCCATTCGACGGAGACCCACTTGCCGTCGACGTGGTCGAGCGGAAGCACCCACGTTTTGACCGACTTGGCCTTCGGGTCGGCGAAGGCGATCCAGCCCGCGTCGAGACCGAGGCGGACGGGCAGGGATTCCGTGAAGGCGACCGCCTGGTGTTCTTCCGTGCGGCGGTTCGCGGGGATGGCGCGGAAGAGCCGCTGGCCGTCGCGGCGGGCGATCATGCGCAGCGCCCAGCGCGGGTTCACCTCGCCGGGATATTGCTTGCCGGGGCTGAAGAAGACGGCGCCGCCGGTCATCCGCGTCTTGAGCAACTCGTCGGCCATGCGCCGCGCGTAGCCGAGCTTGGTGGGACCGACGGCGGAGAAGGACCACTCGGCGCCCTCGGGGTGCTCGGGCACGTAGGTCGGCTCGCCGCCGAGGGTGAGCTTGATGTTTTCGGCGGCAAAGATCGCGTCGGCCCACTTCGCCGCGCCGGCGGCGCCTTTCGGGGCGGCGCTCATTGCGGGAGGATTTCCAGCGTGGCGGTCATGCGGCTCTCGATGGCTTTATGGCCGTAATACCAGCCGACGATCGGGCTGATGTCGGCGGGCGTGAGGCCGACGGCGGCCGGGATGCGGTGGTGGTCGCAGAGCACGCCGTTCGTCGGGTCGAGCCCGATCCATCCCGCGCCGGGCAGGTACGCGTCCACCCAGGCGTGCAGCGCGCTCTCGGCGCGGCGGTCTTCCCGGGGGGTCTCGGCCGGTTCCCACAAGAACCCGCTCACCAGCCGCGCGGCCACGCCGTGCCCGCGAAGCACCCCGGCGAGCAGCACCGCAAAATCCCGGCAGGCTCCGCGGCCCGCCGCCAGCGTCTCGGCGGGAGCCAGGGCCGCGCCTTCGTCCCGGCGCTCGTAGTCGAGATTCCGGAAGATCCACTCGTTCAGATCCACGAGCGTGTCGACCGTCGGGCGGGGGGTCGCCGGCCGCATGAGCGGGGCGGGCAACGGGATGTCGAGGCCCGGCCCAAGGAAGGGCGCGAGCAGCGCGCCCTCGGTGGGCTGGTACTCGAAGGGCGTGCGCAGCGCGTGCGAATCGAGCAGGAAGTGGAAGGGGTTTTTTTCGATCAACTCGAGGTCGAGCTCGAGGCGGAAGTCGAGGCCGGCCTGCCGGTCCGGGTAGAAGCAGCGGGCGACCTCGTTGTCGAAAAGGTCGTGGCGGTATTGGACGTCGGCGGATTCGTTCGGCGCGAAAACCGCGCGCGCGACGCGGACGTTATGACTGTTCCGGGGAAAGAGCCGCACGAGATGCGGCGAGAAGCTGGCCGGCTCGGCGTAGTCGTAACGGGCGCCGTAGCGGATCCCAATGTTCATCCCTTGATTCGCTTCATGTTGACCCGGATTTTCATCGTCTGCCCGCCGCCGCCCTTGAACGTGCCCCGCACCGGCGCGGCGTCGCGGTTGTCGCGGCCGAACGATACCGCGACGTGCTGCTCGGCGCACCAACGATTATTCGTGGGATCGAGCGCGACCCATTGCAGACCCGGGACGAGCACCTCGACCCACGCGTGGGTGGCCACGGCGCCGACGAGCCGCCGCCCGCTCGCGGAGCGCGGCGGGTCGGTCTCGATGTAGCCGCAGACGTAGCGGGAAGGCAGTCCGGCGGTGCGCAGCACGCCGAGCATGACATGCGCGAAATCCTGGCAGACGCCGCGGCGGGATTTCCAGACGAGCGCGAGCTCGGTCGAGTTGTCGGTCGTGCCCGGGCGGTAGTCGAACTCCCGGTAGATCGCGGTGTTCAAGGCCACGAGGCCCTCGCGAAGGGAGACGCCCGGCGCGAGGTATTGCCGCGCCCAGTTCGCGGAGGGGCCGCCGACGGGGACGTTCGGCGTCGGCTGGAGGTAATCGAAGTAGTCGAGCAGCACGGACGAGAACAGCTGCCGCGCCTCGGCGACCGGCACCTCGAGCGCCTCGCCGGGCAGCTCGGTCGCGCGCGTCTCGACGACGAGGCGGTTGTGGATGGCCAGCCGGTCGTGGCGCAGCGTGTGCGAAAAAAATGCGACCGGATTGCCGAACGTGTCCGTGTAATGCGTCATCGGCAGGTCGGGAAGAATCTCGATCCGATGGCTGAGGATGCTCTGCGCGGCGGTCTCGGGCGGGGTGAGGCGCGCTTCGAGGTAGGCCTCGATGGCCGAGCCGCGGTAGCGGTAGTCGGTGGAATGCGTGATCTCAAACCGCACTGGAAAAACCGGTGAGCAGCGGCTGGTCGGCCGCCCGCATGTGGATCTGGTGGTTGAGAAATCCGTCGGCGATGAGGTCGTGAACGCCGAGCGTGCGGTCGAGCAGGGCTTCCACGCGCTTGATGAGGTCGCCGTGGATCGCGAGCACGGGATGGCCGCGCTCGATCTCGCGCTCGGTCAGCAGGTCCCAGTCGGTCTGCATGAGCTCGTCGCGCAGCGTCTCGATGGCCGCGAACGTGCGCCGGAGCCCGGGGGCGGAGTCGGGCTGCGACCGCGCGAGCAGGTCGCGGCAATGCACGAGGCAGCGGTTCACGGAGCGGGGCACCATCGGGTCCTGCCAGAGCATCTGGAAGACGGCCTCGGGCTCGAGGCGCATCTGGTAGACGCGGCGGTAGACGTCGCGGCAGTTCAGCAGGCGCAGGAAGGCCGAGAGCTGGATCTCGCGGGCGTGCTCGCGGGCCGGCCCGGCGGACTTCAAGAGCGAGCGCGTCATCGTGACGAGCGCGTTGGCCGTGATCGCGGCGCGCTCGATGCGCTCGCCGATCTCGCAGAACCGCCAGCCGCCGTCGGCGATCATCGTCGTCTGCGCGAAGCCGAAGAACTGCGCGACGAGCTCGGTGACCTGGTCGCAGGTGCGGTGCGTGACCGCGGCGCGCTTCTCGGGGCTGAGCCGCGCGTGCCGGCGCGGCGCGTCGAAGAGCGCGCGCAGGCGGCTGAGCGTCGTGCCGACCTCGTTGCTGAGGCCCTCGCGGATCGACTCGGCGTTCCCGAGCGCTCGCTCGATCGAGCTGCGGACGGAGCCGCTGCCGGCCGGGTCGAAGGTCAGCCGATACCGGCCGCCGGGGCTGGAAATGCTCTCGCGCTCGGCCCGGCCGCCGTCGAGCGGGGGCAGCATGCGGTTCCAGACCGGCCGGTAGAGCGTGCGCTCGGTGGAGTTGAGCTCCTCGGTCTCGAGCGACTCGATGCCGGAGATCATCGCGGCGAGGCTGCGCGCGCGCTCGAGGTAGCGGCCGGTCCAGTAAAACGCCTCGGCGACGCGGCTGGTCACGTGGCGCGAGGGCGCATGGACGTCGCGCGTGGGGCGGTGCGAGACGTCGAAGTTCGTGCCGGCCGCGGCCTCGACCCACGTGTCCTTGCTGCCGCCGCCCAGCTCGGAGGCGGTGAAAAACGAGCCCTCCTCGGCGACGCGCGTCAACGCGCCGGGGAACACCACGCAATCCTCGGCGCCGCGCGCGAGCGCGAACAGGATGTGATCCTGGTGCCGTTCGCGCGGGCGGCCGTCCTCGTAGCAGACCGTGAGGGCGGAGGAGCCGCGCGGCTGCGCGACGAAGCCCGCGGGATTGGCGAGGATTTCCCGCAGCAGCGCGCGCTGGCGGCGCTCGTCGAAGGGCTCGCTCTCGTCGGGCGTGAGGATGCGTTCGCCGTAGGTGGGGCGGATGATGAATTTCGTGATGTCGTTCAGGACGAACTCGCGCTGGTCGAGGTCGCCGAGCCAGAAGGTCTCGAGGTCGGCGAGCAGCGGCGCCTCGCCGAGGTAGTAGCGGATGAGCGTGCCCGCGAAGGGCAGCATGGCGCGGTCGTCGGCGAGCTGGGAGCCGACGGCGTTGATGACCGCGACGGTGCCCTGCCGGATGCATTGCACGAGGCCCGGCACGCCGAGCAGGGAGTCGCGGCGGAAAACGAGCGGGTCGAGCCAGGAATCCGAGATGCGCGAGTAGATCACCTCGACGCGCTCGAGGCCGGAGACGGTCTTGAGGTGGACGCGGTCGTTGAGCACGATCAGATCGCCGCCCTGCACGAGCGGGATGCCCATGCGGCGGGCGAGAAAGCTGTGCTCGGAGAAGGCCGCGCTGCCCTGCCCGGGCGACAGGAGCACGACCGTGGGATCGGCCTCGCGCGCGAAGGCCCGCAGCACCTCGAGGATCTCGGTGGGCGCCTCGGTGATCGAATGGATCGAATAATCGAGAAACGCCTGCGGCAGGACGCGGGCCATCGCGCGGCGGTTCTGGATCATGTAGGACATGCCCGACGCGTGGCTGAAATAATGGTGCTTCACCATCATGCGGCCGTCGGCGGCGCGTCCGACCGCCATGCCGGTGAGATGGAGATAGCGGCCGCCCGGCGGCTTGAGCGCCCGCGCCGCGCGCTGGAAATGCGGGCTCCCGAGCACGGGCTGCAGCGGCACGATGCCCTGCCGGAGGATGCGCTGCTCGCCGTAGACGTCGCGCAGGAAGCATTCGTAGGCGTGGAGCCGCTGCTGCATGCCGGCGGCGAGCGTTTTCCACTCGTCGGCGGTGAAGACCTGCGGCAGCAGGTCGCAGAACCAGGGGCGCCGGCCCCAGGAACGGTCGCGGGCGATGTCGAACGTGACCCCCATCTCGCGCATCGTCGCCTCGAGCTGCTCGTCGGTGCGCGTCAGCTCGGCCCGCTTGGCCTCGGCGAACCTCGTCAGGAGCCGTTCGTAGGGCGGGCGCGGCCGGGCCGAGGCGTCGAGCAGCTCGTTCCAATGGACGGAACTCCGCTTCTTTTTCGCCGTGGCCGCGCGTTTCGCCTGGTGCACGCGAAGACGCTTTTCAGCCGTCACGGGCGGGTCAAGCGCAAAGCACCCCGGCGGACCGCGCGGGCGCGGATGATGGCGGGCGAAATCATGGGCGGGAATCGTCCGACTCGGGTTTCGGCGGCCGCACGAGCAGGCTCCACATGGCGTCGCGGGGCGAGAGGCCGCCGGCGAGGACGGCGTTCACCTGCGCGATGATCGGCGCCTCGACGCCGAGCCGCCGCGCGCATTGCAGCGCGCT
Source organism: uncultured Chthoniobacterales bacterium (assembly GCA_964247025.1). GTDB lineage: Bacteria > Verrucomicrobiota > Verrucomicrobiia > Chthoniobacterales > JAATET01 > JAATET01. Next base: position 158,177 of record CAXTSM010000001.1, on the reverse strand, counting down.
GCGCGCGGTGGGCACGCCCTCGGCGACCATCTTCATGGACGCCTCGATCGCGCCGGCCGCCTCGCCGCGGCCGAGGCGTTCGCCGAAGCCGCGGTTGCGGCTCCGCGGGCTGAAGCAGGTCACCATCAGGTCGCCCGCGCCGCTCAGGCCGGCGAAGGTTTCCCGCCGGCCGCCGAGCGCGACGCCGAGGCGCATCATTTCCGCGAGCGCGCGGGTGACGAGCGCGGCCTTCGCGTTATCGCCCATGCCGAGGCCGTCGGAGGCGCCCGCGGCGATCGCGAAGATGTTTTTCAGCGCGCCGCCGAGCTGGATGCCGGCGACGTCCTCGCTGGTGTAGGCGCGATACGTGGCGAAGGAAAAAAGCTCCTGCAGCGCGGGCCGGATCGCGGGATCGCTCGAGCCGATCACGCCGGCGGCGGGCACGCGGCGGGCGATTTCTCCGGCGAGGTTCGGACCGGAGAGCACGGCGAGCCGGCGGCCGGGCAGGCAATCCGCGAGCACCTGCGTCATGAGAAAACCCGTGTCCGGCTCGATGCCCTTCGTGCACGAGACGAGCACCGCGTCCTCGCGGACCGGCAGGGCGGCGAGGCGGGAGGCGACGTCGCGAAACGCCCGCGAGGGCACGACCATCACGAGCAGGTCGGAATCCGCCGTGGCGGCAAGGTCGGCGGTGACGTCGACGTTGGCCGGCAGCGGGACGCCGGGCAGGTAGTCGTGGTTCACGCGCTCCCGACGGATGCGCTCCGCCGCGTCCGCGCCGTGCGCCCAAAGGCGGACGGACGGTCGGTTCTCCGCCAGCAGGATGGCCAGGGCGGTGCCCCAACCGCCGGCCCCGATTACGGAAATGCGATCGAACATGGGGCGAGCCAATCAGGATTTGCGGGATTTCTCAAAGCGCGGTTCGGTTCCCTTCGCCAGGCGGGAGAGATTCGCGCGGTGCAGCCAGACGACGAGCAGGCACATGGCGGCGCCGATCACCGCGAGCGCGGGCGGCGTGGGGCCGGTGGCCACGAGGAGGATCAACGTCCCCCCCAGCACGCCCGTCGCCACGAGCGACGCCACGGAAACGATGCGGGTGATCAGGAAAACGACGATCCACGCGGCAATGGAAAGCACGAAAACCGGCCAGGGAAAGAGCGCCAGGGCGATGCCGCCGGAGGTCGCGATGCCCTTGCCGCCGCGGAAGCCGAGCCAGACGGAAAAGGTGTGGCCGAGGAGCACGCCGATGGCCGCGAGGATGCCGGCGAACGTCACGTCGAGGCCGAGCGCGGGGGCGAAGAATTCGGCGAGCGCGACCGCCAGCGCGCCCTTGCCGATGTCGAGCGCGAAGCAGAGGTAGCCCCATTTTTTGCCGAGCACGCGCAGGGCGTTCGTCGCGCCGATGTTGCCGCTGCCCTCGCGGCGCAGATCCACGCCGCGAAAGCGCCCGATCACGAAGCCGCTGGGAAAAGAGCCGATCAGATAGGCCCCGATCGCGACAACGACGTAAAACATGCGAATATTTCCCCGAGGCGCCCCCGACGCGACAAGAACTTTCGCGGGAAGGAAACCCGGGATCGCCGCCCCTCACGAATAACCCACATGAAACCCCTCCACTTGCTCGTCCTCGCCACGGCGGCTATTTTCGCCCTGGCCTTTATTCCACCGCTCATGAAAACCCACGCCGCCGATCTTCCCGACACCGTCACCGTGCGCCTCGCCGAGCCGGACGGCAACCCGGGCGCGCCGGAGACCATGCCGACCGTCAAGAAGACCGACGCGGAATGGGAAAAACAACTGGGCCGCGCGGCCTACGAGGTCATCCGGGCGAAGGGCACGGAGCGCGCGTTTTGCGGCACGCTGCTCGACAACCACAAGGACGGCGTCTACTTCTGCGCGGCCTGCGACCTGCCGCTCTTCAGCTCGCGCTCGAAGTTCGAGTCCGGCACGGGCTGGCCGAGCTTCTTCCAGCCGTTCGCGAAGGAAAACGTCGCCGAGGTTCGGGACGTTTCGTTCGGCATGGCGCGCACGGAGATCCTCTGCGCGCGCTGCGGCGGGCATCTCGGTCACGTCTTCGACGACGGCCCGGCGCCGACCGGCCTGCGTTATTGCCTGAACTCGGTGGCGCTGAAATTCCGCCCGTTCGACGAGATCAAGGCCGCCGCCGCGAAGAAAAACTAGCGGCGCACGTAGCGGCGGATTTCCAGGTCGCCGTCCTCGTCGAGCGTCCCGGCGAAATCGAACCGCGATTCGAACTCGGGAAAAAACGTGTCGGCGGGCGGCGTGAGCTTCACGAGCGTGAGCAGCAACTCGCCGCATTGCGGGAGCAGCGCGCGGTAGATTTCCGCGCCGCCGATCACGAAGACTTTTTTCGCCGCGGTCGCGCGGGGAAGCTCCCGGGGACTCGTCGCGGCGATGATGCCGGGGGATTGAAATCCGCCGCGGGAGAGAACGAAATTTTCCCGTCCCGGCAGGGGGCGGCCGATGGATTCGAAGGTCTTGCGGCCCATCACGACGGCGTGCCCGAGCGTGGTGCGCTTGAAGAATTGGAGATCCTTCGAGAGGTGCCAGGGGATGCGGCCCCCGCGCCCGATCGCGCGGTTCAGCGCCATGGCGGCGATGGCGATCATGGGTTGGTCGATGGTTTTGAGAGTTGAGGGTTGAGAGGACGATGGCGGGAAGTCAGACGGAGATCGGCGCCTTGATCGCGGGATGCGGGTCATAGCCCTCGAGGGTGAAATCCTCGAACCGGAAGCCGTGGATGTCGGCCACGGCGGGATTCAAACGCATGCGCGGCCGGGGGCGAAAATCGCGGGCGAGCTGCTCGCGGGCCTGGCCGAGGTGGTTCGCATACAGGTGCAGGTCGCCGAACGTGTGCACGAAATCGCCGGGCCGGAGCCCGCAGACCTGCGCCACCATGAGGGTGAGCAGGGCGTAGGACGCGACGTTGAACGGCACGCCGAGGAAGAGGTCCGCGCTGCGCTGGTAGAGCTGGCAGCTCAGCTCGCCGTCCTGCACGAAGAATTGAAACAGCGCGTGACAGGGCGCGAGGGCCATGCGGTCGAGCTCCCCGGGATTCCACGCGCTCACGACGAGGCGGCGGCTGTCGGGCGTGCGTCTGATCTGCGCGATGACCTCGTCGATCTGGTTGATCGAGCCGCCGTCGGGGGTGCGCCAGTCGCTCCATTGCGCGCCGTAGATCCGGCCGAGGTCGCCGCTGGCGTCCGCCCACTCGTCCCAGATCGTGACCTTGTTTTCGTGTAAATAGGCGACGTTCGTGTCGCCGCGCAGGAACCACAGCAACTCATGAATGATGGAACGCAGGTGCAGCTTCTTGGTGGTGAGCAGCGGAAAACCGTCGCGCAGGTCAAATCGCTCCTGCGCGCCGAAAACGGAGAGCGTGCCGGTGCCGGTGCGATCCGGCTTCGGCCGGCCGTGTTCGAGCACGAGGCGGAGGAGGCGGTGGTATTGCTGCATCGGAGATCTGGAATCTGGGAACACAGGAAAACAGGAAAGATTCCGGATCGCATTCCTTTCCTGCTTTCCTGTTTTCCAGGTTCAAAAACCGCGTATTTTCGAAGCCATGCTCGAAGTCACGATTCTCGCCAGCGGCAGCGCGGGAAATTCCGCGCTCGTGCGGTGCGGGGCCACGACGATCCTGCTCGACGCCGGGCTGAGCGCGCGGCGCCTGGGCGAGCGCCTGGCGGCCTGCGGCGCAACGCCGGATTCACTCGACGGCATCGTGCTCACGCACGAGCACGGCGACCACACCGCCGCCCTGCGCGTCCTGTGCGCGAAGCGGGAAATTCCCGTCTACGCGAATCGCATGACCGCCGCCGCGCTGCAGGCCGGCTCGATGGACGCCCATCGGAACTGGCGCTATTTCGCGAGCGGATCGGCGTTTTCCATCGGCGAGCTCTCGGTCGAGGCCTTCTCCGTGCCGCACGACGCGGCCGACCCGGTGGGCTTCCTGATTCGCAACTCCGCCGCCACGTTCGGCCTGCTCACCGACCTCGGCCACGCCACGACGCTCGTCATCGACCGCATGCGGGAAGCCGACGCGCTGCTCATCGAGACGAACTACGACGAGGAACTCCTCCAGCGCGACGAGCGGCGCCCGTGGTCCGTGAAGCAGCGCATCACCTCGCGCCACGGCCACCTCTCGAACCGCGCGGCGGCCGGCGTGATCGCGGAACTCGCCGGGGGCCGCCTGACCTCGATCCTGCTCGGGCACCTGAGCCGCGACTGCAACTCCGCCGCGCTCGCGGTGGCCGCGGTCGCCGCCCCGCTGGCCCGCGTGGGCCGCGACGACGTGACGATCCATTGCGCGGCCCAGGAGGTCGTGAGCCCGCGCTTCGTGGTGGCCTCACGGTCCGCGTGACAGCCGGAAGACGAGGTAGATCCAGTTCGCCGCGAGCAGAAAAGCGGCGCCCGCGCGCAGACCGTTCATCTGCCGGCGGGACCGGGCGGCGACGCGCACGCGGGGCAGGCGAAAGATCGTGACCATCGCCGCGTAGGCCGCGAAACCCGCCGCCGCCAGCGCCCCGACGAAGATCAGGGGATTCCAGCCCGCCGCGGCGAGCACGCGTCCATCGATCAGGCTCCGCAGGCAGCGCGTGCCGCCGCAGGTCAGGCAGGGCACGCCGGTGAGGGCGTGGAACCAGCAAACCGGCGGCGGCGGCCCAAACTTCAGCCACGCGAACCCGAGCAGGCCGGTCGAGACGACGACGGCAAGCCCCCAAAGTTCGTAGTCCGGCTCGTCCGGCCGGCGGGACCGAAGCGCCAGCATGCGATCACCGGCCGAGATTTTGCAGCGCCGGGAGGGCGCCCGCCATTCCGATCACCCCGCCCGCCGCGACCAGGCAGAAGCAGCACAGCAAAATGGGCAGGAACACCACCATGGCCGCCTCGGGGGTCGTCAGGCCGACGGCCTCCCGCAGCGCGATGACCTGGTAGGTGATGACGACGACCACGAGGAACACCGCGAACGTGATCTGGACGAAAATGATCGGCGGCACGGGCAGGAGATTGAGCGCCGAAATCGCGCCCGCCAGGTAGCAATACGAGCGGAAGATCGTCTCGAAGGTCGTCTCCTTTTTCGTGAGCAGCCGCACCGCGCCGTAATAGGTCCCGGACAGAACGAACGGCATGATCACCCCGCTCAAAAACATCGCGGGCACGGAAAAAATCAGCCCGCTCGTCATGGCGTTCACCGGGTCCTTGCCCAGATGCTGGACGAGGCTCGCGGGAAGCACGCGCACCCAGACGAGGGACTCGAGCACGCCAACGAGGCCGCACGCGATTTGGAGCACGTAGAAGAACAGGAACGGCCAGAGCAGCCCGCCCGTTCTCGCCATGTTTCGAAACGTGGCGATCGGGTCGGTGATCACCTGGCGGACGGTGTCGAACGCCGCGCGGGCGTGGCCGATCTCGTCGCGGCGTTCCCACGCGGGCTCCGTCCCACCCGGGGAAGTCGGCCGGATCTCCGTCGCATCCGGATCGTCCGCGGGCGGGATAACCTCCGCGATCACCGGCAGATCCGTGATCGCCGCAAGCGGTTGCCAGGTTTCCATCCCCTCGCGCCAGGCGAGATCGGTCGGCAAAAACCGCCCGCTGGCGAGGCCCGCCGCGACTTCCTCGGGCGGGAACTGGCCGAGATTCTGCCGGTCGCGGTTGAGGTGAAGCCTGCTCATGTCTCCCGCTGCTAACGAAAGCATCGGAGCGGGTCAAACTCCATTGCTCTCCGCCCCGCCGCGGCCGAGGATCGCGCCATGCCCACGATCGCCCCCGATTCCCTGCCGTCCGGAACCGCCGCCCCCGATTTTTCGCTGCCCGACGTGGTGACCCGCTCGCGCGTCGCCCGCGCGGATTTCGCCGGCCGTCCCGCGCTGCTCGTCATGTTCCTCTGCGCGCATTGCCCCTACGTCGTGCACGTGCGCCCGGAGCTCGTGCGCCTGGCCAAGGAATTTCCGACCGCCGGCTTCGTCGCGATCTCGTCGAACGACGCGGTGAAATATCCCGATGACGGCCCCGACGGCCTGCGCGCGATGGCCGTCGAATGCGGCTTCCCGTTTCCCATGCTCTACGACGAATCGCAATCGGTCGCCCGCGCGTTCACCGCGGCCTGCACGCCGGACTTTTTTCTTTTCGACGCGGACCAAAAACTCGCCTACCGCGGCCGCCTCGACGACAGCACGCCCGGCAACGGGAAGCCGCTCACCGGCGCCGACCTGCGCGCGGCCCTCGTGGCCGTGATGGCCGGCCGGCCCGCCCCCCAGCCGCAATCGCCCAGCCTGGGTTGCGGCATCAAGTGGCGGGATTGAGCGCCGTCAGCGCGACGCCGCCCACGAAAGCACGCGCGCGGCGTCGTCGAAGATGAAGCTCGTGCGGCTGCCGAGCTGCACCAGGATGAAGCTCCGCCCGCCGATCGTGGCGCTCGTCACCAGGCACCGCCCGGCCGCGTCGGTGTAACCGGTCTTCATGCCGTCCACGCCGGGGAACACCCCGAGCAGCTTGTTCGTCGTCTTGAAGAAAGACCGGTGGCCATCGCTGAATTCAAAATAAAATCCGGGCTGCCGCATGATCTCGCGCAGCTCCGGGTGGCGGTAGACGCGGTGGGCGATGCGCGCCATGTCGCGGGCCGTGGAGTGCTGCGGCGCGGGCAATCCGTTCGGATTCACGAAATGGCTCGACCGCGCCCCCATCGACTCCGCGCGGGCGTTCATGTCCCCGGCGAACGCGGCGACGCTGCCGGCGTGATCCCGCGCGAGCGCGACGGCCGCGTCGTTGCAGCTGTGCACGAGCAGGGCCATGAGCAATTGCCGCCGCGGATACACCTGCCCCGCGCGGAAGCCCGCCTTCGTCGGCTCGACGAAGGTGTCGGAGGCCACGATGCGAACCGGCGCCTCGAGGTTGCCGCCCTCCGCGACGATGAGCGCCGTGAGCAGCTTCTGCGTGCTGGCGACCTGCCGCGGCGCGTCGGCATTTTTCTGGAACAACGTGCGGCCGGTATCCGCGTCGATGAGGATCGCCGACGTCGCGCGGATGGCCGGAGCGTCCACGGGCCACGATTCCGGCGCGCCCGCGGGCGGCAGCGCGATCCCGGGCGGAGGCTCGGCCGGCAGGCCCGTCGCCCGCAGCGTGAGGGCGGGCGCGGGCCGCCGCTCGTGCTCGATGACCGAGCAACCCGTCAACGCCAGCGCCACGGCCAAACTGCAAAAGCGGATCCATTCCCTCACGACCGCCGCGTTTTAAGGACGCCGGCCCGCCGGGCCAACTAAAATCGGCCCCGGGACGCGTCAGCCGTGAATGATCAAGCGGATCGACTCCGGCAAACGACCCGCCACCTCGCTCACGACATCGCCCTTGAGCAGCCGGGTCACCGAGTGGCGGTGCGTCGCGCCGAGCATCACGAAATCCGCGCCCAGCGTGCACGCGCTGTCCACGATGATCGGGCCAGGCGCCGCGGCGCTCGCGAAGACCGGCAGCGCGGCCACGCCCGCCTCTTCCGCCGCGCGCAAGGCCGTGCGAAGCACCATCGCCGCGCGCGGATCGTCCTGCCATGTGATGCGGGGCGCGTGACCGCCCTGGTAGAGCACCGCGACCTCCCGCACGTAGAGAATGTAGAGCGTCGCGCCGCGCAGCCGCGACTCCTCGATCGCGAAGGCGAGCACCGGGGTGATGCCGCGCAGGCACAGCAGAATCCGCGGCGCGTCGATCGGCGGCGCCTTCGCCCGCGCGAGCACCCGCTCGTCGGTCACGTTCGGCGGCGGGGCGGCCGCGCCGTCCGGGGCCGGAACGGCGTTGCGCTGGGACCAGGCGCGAAGGCCAAGCCCGCCGATCAGCACGCAGCTCACGAAAAACAGCGCGTCCGGCTTCGTCTTCGCCAGCGTGATCTCCACCGCGATGAGCAGCAGCGCGGTCGCGGCCATCACGCCGCGCTCGCGCCAGTTCATCGCCAGCGCGCGATTCAGCGTGCACGAGCCGAGGTTCACGCTGATCGCGCCGACGACGCCGATCGCGTAAAGCCCGGCGAGCGCGCCGAGATTTTGCGTGAAAAGCAGGACGACGACCGGCGAGCCCGCGGCGATCGCCAGCGGAATCCACGGCACGCCGTGGGGATTCAGCCGCGTGAAGGATTTCGGCATCTCGCCGTCGCGCGCGACCATGAAAAAAAGCCCGATCAACGCCGCGACGGCCGTGTTCACCGCGCTCAGCAAAAGCAGCGCGAAGATGATGCCGACCACGAGGCCGAAGACCTGGCCGAAATGCGGGCCGAACGCCATTTGCCCGTATTGCTCCGCCACGAACCGCAGCATGTCCTCGTGCCGCGCGTCCATCTGCGGCGCCAGCGACTTCGGCAGCGACAGCATCGCCCAGCCGAGCAGCGCCGTGCCGATGGTCACCTCGAGCCCGACGGGCAGGATGGCCTTGAAGGCGTTGCGGCCCACGCTCGGCGCGCCCGGCGGCGACCCGCGGTCCGGCTTCATCGTGCCGGTGAGATTGGCGACCGCCTCCACCCCGCTCAGCGCGAGGATCACGCCGACGAAGGCGACCCAGGACCGGGCGAAATCCTCGTGCGGCGGCTCGAGGTTCGCGAGCGTGAGGTGCGGCAAGGCGAACAGGATGATCGCGATCACCACGAGCGCGGTCGGCACGGCCAGCCCGACCGCGAGCGAGCCGCTGTGGCGCGGGCCGTAATAATTCAGCGCCCCGACCACGAGGATCGCCGCCATCGAGCACGGCGCGACGAACGGCCCCGGCACCCCGAGATAGCTCAACGCCTCCCACGCGCTCAGCGACGCGGTGACCGTGAGATCCGCCACGAGCAGAAGCGCGCCGACCACGGCCAGGGTCTTTCCCTGCGAGCGCGCCGCGGAATACACGCCGCCGCCGTCGGGGAAACACCGGCAGACCGTCATGTAGTTGTAGCCGACGAGCGCCGTGAGCAGGCAGACGGCCAGGATGATCGGAAGCGAACCGAAGCCCGCCGCCATGAACGCGAGGCCGATCACGTAGGCCTTGCTCGTGCCCCAATCGCCGTAGAGCAGCGCCGCCGCGCGCGGCCAGTCGAGGTTGCGCGGGCGCCCCGGGCCGGCGTCGCTCATCCGCGGAAAAGGGTGGGGCCCGCGGCGCCGGGGCCGTTTCGGATTCGCTCGCGCATGAAGATTTCTTTCGCTTCTCTAGCGGCGGACGCTCCCATGCCCGCACCTGAAAGGAAATCAAATTTCGCCCGTCGCTGGCTCCTGGTCGCCCTCGTCGCGGCCTCCGTCGCCGCGCCCATCGCGGCCCTCCGCTGGGACGGCGCGGTCCGCGCGCGCATCGTCGCCTCGCAGGACAAACGCTGGAAAAAAAGCGAGGCCCACCGCCTCCAGGGCAACGTGAGCCGCTACGGCGACTGGCCGCCGCTCATGGCCCTGGCCGCCGCCGGCCTGCTCGCCGCCCGCCGGGCGAAAAGCCGCGAATGGACGCGCATCCTCGTCGCCGCCATGGTCGCCTCGACCCTCGCCGGCCTGCTCGTCAACGCCCTGCGGCTCACGACCGGCCGCACGCGCCCGCGCGAAAGCCCCCGCATCGAGCAGGCTTGGGTCGGCCCCTGGCACAACGGCAAAACCACCATCGGCAACCCGGCCTACAACTCCTTTCCCTCCGGCCACACCGCCACCGCCGTCGGCTTCGCCGGCGTCCTGCTCTTCGCCCGGCCGCTGTTCGGCTCGCTCGCCCTCGTCGCCGCCCTCGCCATCGGCCTCTCCCGCATGCTGCTCGGCGCGCACCATCTTTCCGACGTGGTGACGGCCGCGATCGTCGCCCTCTGGATCGCGTGGCTGTGCTGGCGCGCCGCCCGCTTCCGCGGCGACGCCATCTCCGCGTGGCTTCGCCAAAAGCTCGCCCGCCGGCCGTGAACCGCGCCGCCACGTTCCTCGCGCGCGTGCCGGAAAGCCGCCCGTTTTTCTTCGGGCTGCTGGCCCTTGTTCTGCTGATCTTCGCGACGGGAAACCTGCCGTGGCACCTCGACAATTACGACCAGGCCAAGCAGGCGTTCGTCTCCCTCGAGATCGCGAAAACGGGCGAGCTTTGGTTCCAGCACACGCCGGCCGGTCTCTCCGCCTCGAAGCCCCCGCTCCTGGGGTGGCTCTCGGCCGGCCTGCGCGCGGCGGGATTGTCGTGGGACCTCGCGTGGCGCCTGCCCTCCCTCCTCGCCGCGCTCGCCATCCTCGCGGCCCTGATCCGCGAGGGCCGCGCCGCGCTCGGGCCGGCCGGGGCCACGATCGCGGCGGCGGCGTTCGGCCTGAATCTGCTCACCCCGCGGCTCGCGACGCTCGTCCGCACGGACATGCTGCTCGCGGCGCTGATCTTTTTCATCGGCTGGATGATCTACCAAAAGATCCGCGCCGGGGCCGCGTGGACGCCCCGTGAAAAGTGGATCGTTTTCGGCCTGATGGTCGCCGCGCTCTTCACGAAGGGCCCGGTCATCTACGCCTTCCTGCTGCCCGGCGTCATCGCGTTCCCCCTGCTCGCGCGCGAGCGCCGCGGGCTCGCCTGGAGCGGCGCGTGGACGTGGCTCGTTCCGCTCGCGTTGTTCCTGGCGTGGGGCGCGGCGTTCCTCCTGACGCATCCCGCCTTCTACCACGACGTCGTGGAGCGCGAATTTTTCTCCCGCTTCGAAATCGCCGGCCGATCCGACGAACGCCCGCAGCCCCTCTGGTTCTACTTCCCGCATCTCCTCCATAAGTTCGCGCCATGGAGCGCGCTGCTCGTCGCGCTTCCGGTCTGCTTTCCGGCCATCCGCCGGGATCTTCGCTCGCGCCCGGCGGTGCTCTGGCTCGTGCTCTGGTCCCTGGGCGGCCTGCTGCTGATGACGTTCATCCCCGCCAAGCGCGTCGACCGCATCTACCCGGTGATTCCGCCGCTCTGCCTGCTCGTGGTGGAATGGTGCGCCGCGCGGTGGACCGACCGGCGGGTGCGCGTCGCCACGGGGGCGGCCATCCTCGCGGGGCTCGCCTTCGCGGGTGGTTATTTCGTCGGCCTCGTGCCGCTGAGCCTGCGGGAGCGCACGCCCGCCATCGTGGATTTCTCGCGCCGGGCCCGGGCGATGGCGGCCTCGCGAGGCGTTTCGGAAGTCACGCTGCCGCGGCCGCGCGACGAAGGTCTCCTGCTTTATTTCGACCGGTTGCGGCCGACGGGAAAAAACGCCGCCCAGACCCGCTGGCGTTCAAGCGGCCCGGTGGCGCTGGTGTTGTCGGATCGCGCGGCGAAGGATTTTTTCCTTCCGGACGCGACGCCGAGACCCGCGCTCGATTCCGGGCCGCTGCTCGATAAGAACGAGAAGCGCTATTACCTCTTCCTGAGGAACTAGAGGGAGCCCAGCCGCGGAGAACGCCGAGAGCGCAGAGACGCACTTTTCGGCGCGATCGGCCACTGCGCGGCCTGGGGCGGGTCCAAGGCGGAGGGGAGCGGGCATCGATCCGAAAGCAGAACGGGGCGGCGACAACGGTCCAACTCCGGCGCGGGGTTTCCGGGGAGTCACGGCGCTCCGTCGCGCGCGTCCCGCCATCTCGCGCGATCCCCGGCCACCAAGCGCCCCGATGGAGCGGGGCACCCCGGGGCTTGCAGATCCCCGGCGCCGGCGCGGAAGGATTGCTTTCGGCGCCCGGAAAAGATGCGACGGGCGCCACGACGGCGGTCGAAGCCCGTCGCTTCGTGGGGAGCCGGGAGCCGGGAGAATCCGCCGGTCGTCCCGCCGGGCGGACCGTCCTAGCTCAGGACATGAACCGGGATCCGCGAAATCAGCTCCAGTTCGCCGTGGGCGTCGAATTTCCCCTCCACGACGGCATGCGCGTAATCCGCGATCTTCCGGCAGGTCGCGAGCTCGAGGCCGAGGCTCATGGCACAGGCGGAGTCGTCGTGCGTGACGACTTCGTAGGGCTGGAAGAGCTGCTCGAGATCCCGGCCGTTCAGGCCGTCGCGGCGGATGCCCGTGCCGCCGACGACCATCTTGAGGTGGGGGCCGTCCTGGTCCTCGATCTCCACGGAGAGTCGCACGCGCGGGGAACGCTGCGCGGCCATGCGCACCAGCTTTTTCGCGATCATGGCCACGGCTTCGGCCGGACCGTGGCAGCGGGCGCGGGCGGCGGCGCCGTCCGCGAACTCGACGGTCACGCCTTTCTCGGCGTAGCCGAGCAGGGCCGGCCGGAAGATTTCCCGCGGCACGAACGGCCTCTCGATGCCGGCCGTGGCGAGATGGGATGCCGCGGTGTAGTCGACGATTTCCATCAGGATGTCATGGAGATGGGTGCCAGCCTCGCGGATATGACTCACCCAGGCCGTGTGCTCGGGGTCGTCCGTGGTCGTCGAAAGCAGATCGGAGAAGCCGAGAATGACGTTGAGGGGCGTGTTGAACTCGTGGCAAAGCAGCGAGAAGAACGTGTCGTGCACGCCCATGAGGCGTTGCTGGAGATCCTCCTTCCGCGCCACGCTTTGCTCGTAAAGATCGAACCCGCGCGCGACGACCCGCTTGAGGTGGACGCGCTCGAACGGCTTCGTGAGATAATTGAAGGCGCCAAGGTTGAGCGCATCGATGGCGGTCTCCGTGCTCTCGTAGGCCGTGAGAACGATGACGTTCTGGCTCTCGCGAAGCTTCTTGAGGCGCTGGAGCGTCTCGATGCCCGACAGCCCCTGCATGCAAAGGTCGAGGATGACGACGGGAAAGTCCTCCTTCTCCGAGGCGGCCACCGCTTCCTCGCCGCTGCCGACGGCGACGATTTCGTATTCGTCCTGCAGGACAAAGCTCAGCGTCTGACGGACGAGAGGCTCGTCGTCGACCACCAAAAGCTTACGCGAAGGACGTTCCGTCACCATCTTAGCGGGAAATATCGCCCCTGATAAAGCCGCGTCGAGCGGTCTTGTCAACGCCCGGGCCGGGGTGCGCGGGCAAATGGAACGTGAACAACAGGCTCTCGTTGGGCTTGATCCGCACGGCCAGCGAGCCCCCGTGATGGTTGGCGATGAAGTAGCTCGACGCCAGGAAGAGGCCGAACTCCCGGGGATTCTCTCCGCGAAGCTCGAACGGATGGAGCAGACGGTCGCGGAAGGTATTCGGCCGGATCGGTTCGAAATCCTCGAACTCGACCCGGAGCCCGGGCGGCCCGTCCGTTCCGGAAGCGGCGCGCATCCGGACCTGCACCAGGCTGCCCGGGGAGAGGGAGACGACCTCCTCGGCGATCATGAACCGGAAAAGTTTCTCGATCTGCGCGGGCACGCCGGCCACGGGCGGAAGACCGGCCTGAATGTCGCATTCGAACCGGATGTCTTTTTCCGCGCGAAGAATCTCCGTGCGCGCCATGGCTCCGGCGAGAACGGCCGGCAGGTCGATCCGTTCGAACTCGGCGGGATCCGGCGGCACGCTGACCTGGGCCAGATCCTTGAGCGTGCGGGCGATCTCGTGCACGTGGGCACGCACGTTCTGGAGAAACTCCCCGGAGAGGTCGCCGCGGCGGTCCTGTTCCTCGATGAGCTGGTCGATCAGCAGCGTGACGGGGCAGAGCGCATTGTGGACGTAATGGCCGATCTTCGCGGCGATCAGGGCGATGTCGTAGGTCCGCCCCTCGCGGATCTTGTCCTGAAACCGGTCGAGATTTTGCTCGAGCAGCTGGTGATTGCGCGTCTCCGTCTCGTGGTGCTCGAGCGCGCCGGCCAGGGTGCGCTCGAGATCGTCGAGCTGCCAGGGCTTCGAGACGAAGGAATAGATCGCCCCGCTGTTGATCGCCTGGATGAGCAGGTCGAGTTCGGAATACGCCGTGGTGAGGATGCGCACCGTGCGGGGATAATCCCGCCGCACGGTTTGCAGAAGCTCGACGCCGTTGGCCTCGGGCATGCGCTGATCGGTGACGATGACGCCGATTTCCCGATGATGGGCGGCGAGCACCGCGAGGGCCTCGCGGGCCGACAAGGCGGAAAACACGGTGAACCGGTGCGAGAAGGCGCGGCTGAAATATTTCAGGGCTTTCGCCTCGTCGTCGACCAGCAACACTCCGTTTCGCGTCATGGTTTTAGGTAGAATCACCTAATTACGCGGGCCGGTCCGTTTTTACAAACGCGATATGTCGGCGGCGGAAAATTTCTCGTAGAGCGCGTCGATGGCCTCGACGGCGGAATCGGACTCGGCGCCGGGCGCAAACGTGAATTCGTCGGGGCCGACCGCGAGGCGGAGCGTGGCGCCCGCGGAGGCGAAAGCCTGGAGCGTGTGCAGCAGGATGACGCCGAGCTCGGGGGATTCCCGTTCGGTCAACAGGCCGAAAAGCCGGGACTCGACGGCCAATGCCTGGCGCCCGCTGGTCGCTCTCACGCTCACCCGGAAATCGGCCGGTGTCTCCATCTCCACGGAGAGCGATTCCGCGGTCACTCCGGGCCCGGCCAGCATCGCGCCGAGAAGACGTTGCAGCGCCGGGGTCGTCCCTGGGTCCGTTCCGAGACCGGCGACGAGCGCCGCGGGAAGAACGACGGGGGAAGCCCCGGACGGCGCGGCCAAAAGGTCGAGGATGCGGGTGGCGTTGTCGAATTCGTCCCGGATCAATCCGCCGATTTCGAAGCGCCGATGCGCCGGATCCTCCGTCGCGGTCACGGGATTCAAATTCTCGGGCAGGGCTTTGATGAGCGAGACGAGGGATCGCGAGAACGTGGCCCGGTCGGGCCCCGGGAGCACGCGCGCATGGAGCAGGAGCCACTTCACGCGGTCGCTGCAGAGGATGCGCTGGAGCGTGGACAGCTTGACCGCGAGAAGCTCGTTGCGCTCGGAAAGGATGCGGGAATAATCCAGGGCGCGCTCGAGCACGAGTTCGAGGACGTCGACGTCCCATGGCTTGACGACGTATTGGTAGATGTAAGCGACGTTCACCGCGGAGATGGTGGAGGAGAGATCCGCGTAGGCCGTGGTCAAGATGCGAATGATCCGGGGAAATTCCTCGCGCACGGCGCCGAGAAATTGCGCGCCGGAGGTCTCGGGCATGCGTTGATCGGACACGACGACCACGATCTTCCCCGCTTCGCGACGGAGAATCTCCATGCCTTCGGCGGGTGACATCGCCGTGAAGACCTCGAACTTCGTCGCGTAGGCCTTCTGGAAATATTTGAGGGATTTGTCTTCGTCGTCGACGTAAAGGATGCCGCGGGGGGATTTGGTTTCGTGCTTCAGCATGGTTTGGGGGCCGGAACGGCCAGTGGGATGTGGATCGTAAAAACGGCGCCGCCTTCCGGGCGGTTGCCCGCGCGGATGGTGCCGCCGTGGGACTCCAGGATCGTGTGGCAGATGCTCAGTCCCATGCCCATGCCGGAACCGACGTCGGCCGTCGTGAAGAACGGTTCGAACACGCGGGGGAGGACTTCCGGCGGCATGCCGGGCCCGTTGTCGCTCACTTCGAGGGTGGCCATTTCCCCGCCGGCCGAGCCCCGCACGGACACGATGCCGGTCTCGCCGCGCGGCTTGCCGGCAAGCGCCCGGGCGGCGTTTCCGAGCAGGTTCATGAAGACGTGCGTGAGCTGGGTCCGCTGGCCGCGCACGGTCAGATCGTCGGGAAGGTCGACGTCGACGCGGAGATCGAGCAGCTCCTTGGCGACGATTTTTTGCGCGTCTCGAAAGGCGTCGCCGAGCGTGAACGTGGATTTTTGGTCCGCTTTCTCGGGATAGGCAAAATTCTTCAGGTGCGTGATCACGTCGCGGATGCGGATCATGCCCTCCTGGATGTCGTCGACGAGTTCCTTCATGTCGTCGCTGAGCGCGTCGCGGCTCCGGCGGGCGAGGCTGATGGCGGTGAGGGTGTAGTTCAGCGGGTTGTTGATCTCGTGCAGGAGGCCGGCGGAGAGGGAGCCGATGGCGTTCATCTTTTCGCTTTGGACGAGCATGAGCTCGGTGCGCTGCAATTTCCCGATCGCGGCGGTGAGCTCGTCGTTGCGCGCGCGCAGGTCGCGCTGGAGCCGGGCGGCGCGCAGCAGGTTCGCGACGCGGGTCTTCACCTCGACGCTGCTGAACGGCTTCGTGAGGAAGTCGTCGGCGCCGGAGCGGAGCGCCTCGAGCTTGGATCTCTCGTCGATGCGCGCGGTGAGCAGCATGATCTTCAGGTCGCGGTGGGCGGGGTCGGCGCGGAGCTCGCGGCACACGGCGAGGCCGTCCTGGCCGGGCATCATCCAGTCGAGCAACACGAGCGCGGGCGCGTGCCGGGCGACGAGCTCGCGGACGTTGCCGCCGTGGCGGGTCTGGACGACGCGATGGTCCTCCGCGAGGAGCGAGACGACGAACTGGCGCATGTCGTTTTCGTCGTCCGCGACGAGCACGACGTCGCGGCCTTTGCCGAGCGTGGGCCGGGCGTCGTCGGGTTCGTCCACGTAGCTGCGCAGCGTGCGGTCGGCGGAACGGAAGGCTCTCTCGAACGGCTCGTCGGCCGGGATCCCCACCGCTTCCACCCGCGCGGCCGCGCCGACGGGTTCCGGCAGCATGATGCGAAACGTGGAGCCGCGCCCGACGGCGCTGTCGACCTCGAGCCGGCCGTCGTGCTGCTCGACGAGCTCCTTCGCGAGCGCGAGGCCGAGGCCGACGCCCTGCACCTGGTTCGCGGCGTTTCCGCGCACCTGGTGAAAACGGTCGAAGATGCGGCCGAGGTCCCCGGGGGGGATGCCGACGCCGGTGTCCGCGATCTCGATCACGGTGGCGTCTTCCGCGGCGAGCCAGCGGGCGGTGATCGTGCCGCCGGGCGGGGTGTATTTGATGGCGTTCGTGAGCAGGTTCACGAGCACTTTTTCGAGGCGGGACGGGTCGGCGGTCACCGCGAGGGCGGGGTCGCCTTCCTCGACCTTGAAGCGGAGGTTCTTCGAGAGGCCGAGGTGCCGCACGGATTCCACGATGCCCCGGAGATGCGGGCCGACGGTGAACGTCTCCTTGCGCAGGAGGTCGGCGCCCTCGTCGAGGCGGGTGAGGTCGAGCAGGTCGTTGATGAGTTTCAACAGGCGGAGGCTGTTGCGGTGGACGAGCATCAATCCCTCGTGGGCCCGGGCGTCGAGCGGGTCCTCGCGGCCGAGGAGGGATTCCACGGGGCCGAGGATGAGGGTGAGCGGGGTGCGCAGCTCGTGGCTGACGTTCGAGAAAAACTCGGTCTTGAGCCGGTCGAGATCCTGCAGCTTGCGGTTCTGCCGGTCGAGCTGATGGCGCAGGCGGAAGTCCTCGAAGCGCGCGCGGGCGAGGAAGTAGGTGATGGCGATGCAGACGGCGGCGGTGATGAGGACGAACGAGGCGTTGTAGGCGAAGAGCGCGTGCTCCTCGGGGCGGGAGAACCGGGAGTTCGCCGCGCAGGCCGCCACGTAGAGCAGCAGGGAGCCGAGGCACATGACCGCGGTTTCGATCACCGTCCATGGCAGCATGACGGAAAGCGCCATGATGATGAGATTCAGCGCGACGATGTAAGGGGACCGCGCGCCGTCGGTGAGAAACATCATCAGGCAAAACGAGAAGCTCACGACCAGGCCGGAGAAGACGCCTTTCACGCGCAGCCAGCCGGGGTGGGACCGGCGCGAGAGAACGATCGACGCGATGACGGCGAGCAGGATGGCGTCGACCCCGACGCGGATGCCGAAGAACGGGCCGAGCATCCGCGGATAGATGAAATGATCGAGCGAGACGCCGCTGATCATGCCGGCCATGGCGATGCCGTTCGCGATCACCAGGCGGCGGGCCCGCAGCCGGTCGTCGTATTCCCGGTAGGCGGCGCGGAAGGCGGCGGCCTCGTCCGCGGTGGGGTCGGCGATCATCCCATTTTACGAATCTTCATGAAGACGTTCACGCCGGTCTCGTCGGCGAAGACCTCCGGCTCGGCGCCCCGGGGGGCGAGCGTCTCCATCTGCCGCTCGTCGCGGTAGATGAGATACCATTCGAGCAGGTGCTCCATCGTGAAGCGCTCGGGGTTTTTGGGATGAACGTTCGTGAGCAGGAGCAGACCGCCGGGCCGCACCCAGCGGTGGTAGAGCGCGACGAGGTTGCGGCAGACGTTGTCGGGAAAATAATCGAACAGGCCGGCGCAGTAGATCATGTCGTAGGTCGGCGGGAAGGCGCCGGCGTCCTGGTGGACGTCCTTGAGCAGCTCGTCGATGGATTTCTGGATGAACTTGAGCGTCGGCCGGCGACCGGAGGCCTCCATCGAGAGCGCGGTGCGCTGCTTCGTGTAGGCGATGGTTTCGTCGTTGAAATCCATGAGGTGGATCACGCTCTGGTTCGCGAGGTCGTGATGCCGGATGAACCGCTGCACCTCGACGGCCGGCCCGCAGCCGACGCTCAGGACGGTGAAGATGCGCTGCTCTTCGGTCACGCGCCCGGCTTCTTCGACGAGGGAGGCCACGAGGATGTCGATGCGGTTGCGGTGGGCGGCGGCGGCGGCCACGTCGGTGGTGAGATCCTGGAAGATGCGGGCGTAGGTGCTCGTCCCGACGGACGGCGATTCCTTGAGCATCATGTTCACCATCTCGTAATCGCCGGCGTAACCGAGCGGCTTCGTGTAGCAGCGGTAGGCGAACGGCGCGCAGAGCATGAAGGGGTGGATCTCGCGGCGCGCGAAGGCCTTGTAGACCGTCACCTCCTCGGGCGGCACCTGCGCGGCCTCGCCCTCGAACATCGTCATGAGCTCCTGCAATTTCTCCGCGACCGGATTCTGGACCGCGGCGCGGAAGTCGGCGGATTTTTTCGGATCGTCGTCGATCGGCCCGACGATGGCGGTCTCGGCCTCGGTGATCCAGCGGCTCGCCTCCGCGAGAAAGCTCGCGAAGCGGTTCACGACGAGCTGGTAGCTTTCGGAAAGGTCCTGCCCTTCCTCCCAGTCACGGATGAACCGCTCAAGCTCGCCGCTGAGGGCCGGACCGGGCTGGAGGTGGTCGAGATTGTTCCAGGCATCGATGAGCGTGACGGAAATGATCACCATCAATCCAGTGGCCACGATGCTCGTCACCACGCCCTTGCCCGCGTAGATCACCCGCTCGCCGCGCATGACGGTGAGCTCCTGGAGCACCTCGCTGAGCTGGATGAGCGAGTAGGGGTTATAAACCTCGAAGACCGCGAGCGAGCGGGAGATGTGAACGAGGGTGCCCCGCCCCTTCACGCCGGAGGTGTTGGTGAAAGCGACGACGCTGTCGATGCCGGGCAGGGCTTTTTCCACGCTGGTATTCTGGTTGGGGGTTTAGTCGGACTCGGGCCAGAGTTTGGTCTCGGCGCCGGCGGCGAGCTGCCGGAGCGTCGGACCCTGGAGAAATTCCATCGCGGAGAAGCGGGCGCCGATGCGCTCCTCGATGCCGAGGCTGAGCTCGAGCACCATGAGCGAGTCCACGCCGAGTTCGTTGAGCTTCTGCGTCACGGAGATCGCCTCCGGCGCCATGTTGAGGGTCGCGCCGAGCACGGTGCGCAGGTGGGCCTCGAGCGCCTGCCGGCGCTGCTCCCGGGTGGCGCCTTCGAGCTCGCCGCGCACGCGGGCGGCGGCTTCGTTGTCGGGACCGGCGCCGCGCGCCCGCAAGTCGCGGAACCGCGGGTCGTCGACGAGCTTCGGGTGCGCGCCGAGCCAGGCGGGCCAATCGACGAGAAAGGCGCCGAGCTGGCTTTTCCCCGAGCGGATCGCGGCGGTCAAGGCCTCGATCGCCTGTCGATTCGTCAGGCCGGTGATGCCGCCGGTGGAGAGCACGGCGCCGAGTCGCTGATCGCGGGCGATCACGCCGGCCTCGGCCAACGCCCCCCAGTTGATCGAAAGCGCCGGCACGCCCCGCGAGCGCAGCCGGTGCGCGAGCCCGTCCAGGAAGGCGTTCGCCGCGACATAGCTCGTCTGCCCTCGGTTGCCGATCACGGCTGAGATCGAAGAGGAAAACACGAAAAAGTCGAGCGTCGCTTCCGCGGGGAGGGCGGCGGCGAGGTTCGCCGCGCCGACCGCCTTCGGGGCGTGGACCCGGCGAAAGCTTTCTTCCGTGAGGTCGGCCATCATCGCGTCGTCGAGCACCATGGCCCCGTGGACCACGCCGCGCAGGGGAAATCCCCCGCGGTCCGCGCGCGCCAGCAAATCCGCGGCCTGCGCGGGATCGGCGACGTCCGCCGAGATCACTTCCACCTGCGCGCCGAGTTGTTCCAGCTCGCCCACCACCGCGGCGATGCCGGCCGCCTTGGCGCCGGAGCGGCTCGCGAGCACGATGCGGCCCGCGCCTTGTTCCGCCAGCCAGCGCGCGGTCACGACGCCGAAGCCGGAGGTGCCGCCGGTCACCACGTAGGCGCCGTCGGCGCGGACGAGCGGCGCGGCCGCGGGCGGCAACGCCACCTCGACCTCGCCCCGGGAAAGATCGATCCAGATTTTTCCGATCCCGGAGCCTTCGGCCGAAGCCCGAAACGCCGCGCGGATTTCGTTCGCCGGAAAGGAGCGCGCCGCGGGCAACGCGAGCGCGCCGCGCGCGAATTCCAAGAGCACGCGATCCAGCGTCGCGGCCACCAGGTCCGGCCGGTCGGCGGCGAGGCGGTCGAGCTCGATCGAGACGAACTGAAGATTTCGCTGGAAGGCCCGGAGCGGAAGTTCGTGATCGGCGGCGAGATCGCGGCGCGCGATCTCGACGTAGCGCCCGCCCGCCCGCAGGAGGCCGAGGCTCGCGCGGCGGGCCGGGCCGGATTGTGCGCCGATCGTCACATCGACGCCCGCGCCGGCGGTGAGGGTTTGAATTTCCGCCGCAAAGTCGAGCGTGCGCGAGTCGAACACGTGCCCGATTCCCAAGTCCCGAAGCCAGGCGCGCTTTTCCTCCGTGCCCGCGGTCGCGAAAATTTCCGCGCCCGCGCGGCGCGCCACCTCGACCGCGGCCCGGCCCACGCCGCCGGTGGCGTGATGAACGAGGACCCGCTCGCCGACCCCGAGGCCCGCCAGCTCGACGAGCCCGCGCCAGGCCACCACGAAAGCAACGGGAATGGCCGCCGCCTCGAGGCCGAATCCCGCCGGCAGCGGGCGCACCAGCGCGGACGGCAGCGTGGCGTAAGTCCGAAACGCATCGGCCGCGAGCGCGACGACGCGATCGCCCTCGGCGAACGGGCTGCCTTCGCCGGCCCGCGCCACTTCGCCGACCAATTCCATTCCCGGCCCGGCGTCGAAAAATCCCGCCCGCGACCCCGCCGTCGCACGCCCCTCGAGCCGGAGGTTGTCGTCGTGATTGAGCGCGGCGGAGAGGACCCGCACCTCGACCTCTCCCCGCTCCGGCGCGCGGCGGACGGCGGGAACGAATCGCAACTGGTCGAGCTTCCCCTTTGCGCCGGCCTCCAGCGCGAGCGGCTCGGCGACGGGACGGAAAACGATTTCGTCGGTCGCCGCCGCGGGCCGAAAGCGCGCCAACCCGCGCACGAGACGTTCGCCGCCGCGCCAGGCGATCTCGCCGCGGGTCGCCGCCGCGATTTCCGCGAGGACGCGCGCCGCGTCCATGGCATCGGGCGCGGCGGGCAAATCGATCCCCCGGCAACGAATCGCGTCGAACTCGTTCTGCGCGACGAGGCCGATCGCCGCGAGGCCGTAGCCGGCCGCGTTTTCGCCCGCGAGCTGCGCGTCGCGCGTGACGAGGGTGACGTCGACCTCCCCCCCCTCGTGGGCCGCGGCGAGGAGGCGCAACACCGCGATCCAACGCACGTCCTGCGCGGCGCCCGCATCGGCGGGAAGGGCGTCGCACGCGAAATCCATGAGCACGATGACGCGGCGCCGTTCCGCGGAAAAAACCGGCGACTCGAACGACGCGACGGAGGCCCCCGGCAGCGCCTCCACGATCGCGGCCGCCAGCGGCGAATTTTCCTCCGCGACGATCAAGACCTCCGACGCGGGCGGGAGGCCGGATTCCGGCGGCGCCGAAGCCTGCCACGGCATCTCGTAAAACAGTTCCACCGGCGCGGCGCGGTTCTCCGTCTCGATGATCTGGCAGACGATGCCCTCCGCCCGGGCATGGACGCCGCCCGCTTCATCCGTGAGCCAGACGTCGGCGACGACCATCGTCTCCGCCTGCCGCCGCAGGCGGCCGACCGCGAAGACCTCCGCGCCCGCCGGCCGCGAAAAATAATGGAATCGGTCGATGGAAAACGGAACGAACAACCGGCCCGCCCGCGCGCAGAAAAGCACCGGCTGGATCGCCGCGTCGAAAAGCGTCGGATGCAGCGCGTGGAGGTCCTCGTTCCGCACCGCGCCCGCGTCGATCCGAACGAAGAACCGGTCGTCGTCCACCCGCACCTCCGCCGTCGGGCGGAACGCGGGGCCGTAGTGCAACCCCCGCGCGCGCAGGTCGTCGTGGAAGGCTTCCACGTCCACCGCCCGCGGGCAGTCGGCCCGCCAGGCGGCCAGGTCGACCCGCGGGGCGGAGGGCGGCGTCACCGGAAAAAACCGGCCGTGGCACTGGCGCTGCGCGGAGTCTTCCTCACCTTCGACGAGGCAGGAAATCGCGAAGCGGCCGCCCTCGGCGTCGCACTCCGACCGGAGCACCTGGATCTTCGCGTAATCCACCACCAGCACGCGCTCGAAGCTGACGTTCTCGAGCACGACGGCGGGCACTCCGTGCACCGTGGCGGAGAGCGTGATCGCCGCCTCGACGTAGCCCATGCCCGCGAAGACGGTCTGGTTCTGCACGCCGTGATCGAAGAGAAACGGGAAATAATTCCGGTTCACCTCGACCTCCCAGGCGGGATGCGCGCCGGGCACCGGGCGATTGAGATACACCGGCCCCGGCCGGCCGAGCCGCTCGATGCGCGACCGCTCGGACTCGAGCCAATGGGGCTGCCGCTGCCAGGGATACGGCGGCCCGGGAAAAAACCGCCCGGCCGCCGGCGCCAGGGCGGCCCAGTCGATCGCGGCCCCCGCGCAATACAGCTCTGCCAGCGTGAGCCGCATGCGCGCGCGCTCCGGCTCGGCGCGGCGCAGGGAAACGAACGTCGCCGCCTTGCGCTCGAGGTGCGCCGCGCATTCCTTGATCGAGTTGCCCAGCACGGGGTGCGGGCCGACCTCGAGAAAGGCGGCGTAACCATCCGCGAGCATCGCCTTCATCGCCGCCGCGAAACGCACGGGCTGGCGCACGTTGCGCCACCAGATCTCCGCGGTCCACGCCTCGTCCGGCATCATCCGGCCGTGCGCCGTGGAGTAGAGCGGGATGCGCGCGGGCTTCGGCGACAGATCGGCGAGCGCGGCAAGAATTCCTTCCCGCAACGACTCCATCTGCGGGCTGTGGTAGGCCACCTCGACGCGCAGGAATTTGTGGAACACCCCGCCGGCTTCGAGCTCCGCCGCCAGCCGCTGCAGCGGCGCGAGGTCCCCGGAAAGCGTGACCGCGCCGAAGCTGTTCACCGCGGCGACGGAGACCTCCGGACGGCCGGCGATCAGGCGCTCCGCGTCCGCCTCGGGCAATCCCACCGCGAGCATCCCGCCCCGCCCCGCCATCGACTGCTGCAGGTGGCTGCGGTGGTAGCTGATGCGCACGGCCTCCTCGAGCGTGTAAACCCCGGCGACGTAGGCGGAGCCGACCTCGCCCACGCTATGGCCGACCACCGCGGCCGGCCGGATGCCGTGGGATTCCCACAGCCGCGTGAGCGCGACCTGGATCGCGAAGTTCGCCGGCTGCGCGAGCTCGGTGCGCGCCATGCGCGACTCCGCCTCGGGCGCGAGCATCGCCTCCTTCAGCGACCAGCCGGCGAGCGGCCGAAAGAGCGCGTCGATCTCGTCGAGGGCGGCGGTGGCAATGGGCTCGTCGCGGAAAAGTTCCCGCCCCATGCCCCACCATTGCGGCCCCATGCCCGTGTAGACGAAGGCGAGCGGCCCGGCCTGGCCGCCGCGGCCGGCGGTCACCACGCCCGCGTGCGGCTCGCCGGTCGAGAGCGCGATGAGGCGCTCGCGCAGCTCCTCGTTGCCCGCCGCGACCACGCCGGCCCGCACCCCGAGGTGGCTGCGCCGGAAGGCCGCGGCGTGGACGAAATCCTCGAACGTGCCCGACGCTCCCTGCCCGAGCTGGAACGCGAACTTGCCCGCGAGCTCGCGCAGGGCCCCCTCGTCGCGCGCGGAGAACGGCACGAGGCGCGGCTCGCCGCCGGGCGCGCCGGCCGCGGGCGCCGCCATCGACGGGGCGGACTCGAGCACGACATGGGCGTTCGTGCCGCCGTAGCCGAAGGAGTTCACGCCGACGAAGAGCGTCGGCTTCTCGTCGGCCGGGGGAAGCCTGGTCGTTTCCTTCGCCACCTCGACGCAGTAGTCGGCGAAGGGAATCCGGGGATTCGGCTTCTTGAAGTGGAGATTTTTCGGAACTTCGCGGTGCTTGAGCACGGCGATGGCCTTCAGCATGCCCGCCACGCCGGCGGCGGCCTCGAGGTGGCCGATGTTGGTCTTGACCGAACCGACGAGGAGCTTGCGCTCGCGCCCGGGGGCGAACGTCCGGTGGAGCGCGCCGAGTTCCGCCGGATCGCCGGCCTGCGTGCCGGTGCCGTGCGCCTCGACGTAATCGACCTCGCCGGGCGCGACGCCCGCCTGCCGATAGACCTCGCGCACGAGCGCTTCCTGCGCGTCGCCGTTCGGCAGCGAGATTCCGTCGGTGTGGCCGTCCTGATTGACGCCCGTGCCGCGCACGACCGCGTGGATCACGTCCCCGGCCGCCACGGCGTCCTCGTAACGTTTGAGGAGGAAAATCCCCGCGCCCTCGCCGCGCGCGTAGCCGGCGGCGCTCTCGTCGAACGCATGGCATTCCCCGTGCGGCGAAAGGAAGTGCCCCTTGCTCATCATGATCGGGAACTCGGGGCGGCTCATCACGTTCACCCCGCCGGCGAGAGCCTGGTCGCATTCTTCGTTCCGCAGGCTCTGGCAGGCGTAGTGCAGGGAAACCAGCGAGGACGAACAGGCGGTGTCCAACGTGAGGCTGGGGCCGCGGAGATCGAACGCGTGCGAGAGGCGGTTCGAGAGCACGGTCATCATCACGCCGCCGGGGGTGTGGGCGTTGGCGAGGTGGCGGTTCGCGGGTTGCATCGAGAAGACGAGATGGTCGAGGCAGAAGCCGCCGATAAACACGCCCGTCGCCGAGCCGGCCATTTTTTCGAGCGGAATGCCCGCATCCTCGAAGGCCTCCCACGTCACCTCGAGGAGCAGGCGCTGCTGCGGGTCCAGCGAGGCCGCTTCGCGCGGCGACATGCCGAAGGCGAGCGGGTCGAATTGCGTGAGGTCCGCGTCGAGCGAGGCCGCCTTCGGCGCGTAGGTCTTGCCGGGGCGACGCGGGTCCGCGTCGAAATATTGCCGCCAGTCCCAGCGGTCTTTTTTGATCGGACGCAGCGCGTTGCCGCCGCGAAGCAGGAATCGCCAGAAGGCCGCGAGCGAGTTCGCATTCGGCGGCATGCGGCAGCCGATGCCGATGATCGCGAATTTCCGGGGCGACGAACCAGAATCTTTGCTCACGGTGGAGCGGATTAGCAGAAATACCGGTGCCGGCGACAGGATATTTCTACTACTCGGTCCGTGGGGCGGATCTTTGGGCAGCCACCCGCCGGCGGCGTTGGGGCGGCTTCCGGTCGTCGACGGCGTGCATCCGCGCCGCGAGGCGGGGCGCGTCGGCCGGAGCGAAGGAGACCACGACGTCGCGCCTCGCGCCCGTCGGCTCCCACGCGCGGGGACGCCCGGCTCGTCCCCGCCGCGCGGCAACGTGCGCGCGCGCCGTTCCCGGCCATGGCCCACGAAATCCGGCGGGGGGAGACCGTGGCGGCGTCATCCCGCGGGCGGCGCGTGAAGTCGGGGGAGGCAACCGATCCGGCGAGCCCAGATTATCCCAATCGTCCACGTGAAACGCGACCGGCCCGAATCGTTTCCAGAATCCTGGATCCGCCGGTGACGCGGCGAGCCAGGCCTCGACGGGCGGGCGGTTTATTCCCGGGCCTCTCGGCGGACCACCGGCACGAGCCGGGCGAGTTCCTTCGGCAGCGGCGATTCGAAGCGGAGGTCCTTCCGCGTGATGGGATGCGGAAAACGCAGCGCGCAGGCGTGGAGCCCGAGCCGTTTCGCCGGGTCGCTCTTCGCGCCGTATTTTTTATCGCCGACGATCGGGCAGCCCGCGTCGGAAAGTTGCACGCGAATCTGGTGGCGGCGACCGGTCTCGAGGGTGAGCTCGACCAGCGAGCGCCATTCCGTGTTCCCGAGCACGCGGTAGTGGGTGACGGCGTGCCGCGTGCCGGAGCCGGATTGCGTGCTGATGACCCGGAAGGGATTCGACTCGTCGAGGTGGCTCTCGAACGTGCCTTTCGGCTCGGCGGGACGGCCTTCGACGACGGCCTCGTAGCATTTTTCGGCCTCGTCCCAGCCGCTTTGCAGGATCTCCTTCGCCTGCGCGGTCTTGGCAAAAATCATCAGGCCGGACGTCTCGCGGTCGAGGCGATGGACGATCCAGACGCGCTCGCGGCCGTGGGGCTTCCCCCGGCGCACGTGATCGGTGAGCTGGCGGTAGGCGGTGCGCTCCTGCTCGGACTCGCTCGCGATGCTCAGCAGGTCGGCCGGCTTGTCGACGACGATGAGGTGGGCGTCCTCGAAAAAAACTTTCAGGCCCGAGCCGAGCACGGTCTTCGGCGCCGCGAACCGCTCGGTGCGAACGGCGACCACGTCGCCGGGAACGAGCGGCTGGTCGAACTGGGAGGTGGCCCGGCCGTTCACGGTGATGGCCTGAAACTTCAGCCATGTGCGGACCTGGGTTTTTTTCACCTCGGGCCATTCGGCGAAGCACTGGGCAAGCAAGGCGGCGGGCGCTCGCACGGTGAACGGTCTCGGCATCGGGCGAGACTACGCGCAACTTCGCCGGGCCGGCAACAAAGAGACGGGTCGCCTCAGCGCTGGATGCGCAGACCGCGGTGGTCGGTGAATTCCCCGCTGAGGATCCGGATCAGATCACGGATCACCCAGAGCCCGAGGCCGCCCAGCGTAAAAAGCTGCAACGCGCCGGAACGAAATTTTTGCACGTAGAATCGGTGAATTCCGAAGACGCCGAACAGGAGGCAGAGAATGAAGACCGGTGTCTTCGGGGTCCGTGACATGCGGTTTTTTCGGCGGTCCATGGGAGCAATTTCAACGATCAGGAGCAAGGCTAGGGCCATTTTCTTATCGCGCAAAAAATATTTCCCCGTTCCGTCCATTTATTCATCCGTCGTCGCCGAACTGGCGTTTCCCGCCGAATCCCTCAGCATCATCCGGATGAGCCGCGATTTCGAAGAGCTGGACTTCCAATCGACATCGATGGGCGAGCTCGTTCTGCAACGACGAAGGGTCCGTCTTCTCGACGATCTCGAGGTCTTCGAGGTGAAGCTCGGGGACGCCTATCTGATGTCCAGCCTGTTTCATGAAGTCGAAGTCGCGCTGGCCAACCTCAGCCTCGCGGATCTCGCGCCGCCGCTGGACGTGGTCGTGGGCGGACTCGGGCTCGGCTACACCGCCGCCGCGGCGCTGCGGCATGCCGCGGTGCGTTCGCTGGTGGTCGTCGACGCGCTCGCGCCGGTGATCGGCTGGCACGAGCGCGGGCTCGTGCCGCTCGGCTCGACGCTCGTCGCGGATCCCCGCTGCCGGCTCGTGGAAGGGGATTTTTTCGCCTGGGCGGCGGAGCCCGGGCGGGGGTTCGATCCCGCGTCGCCCGGCCGTCGGTTTCATGCCGTGCTGCTCGATGTGGACCATTCCCCGCGCAACCTGCTGCATCCGCGCCACGCCGCGTTTTACGAGCCGGGCGGTTTGCGCGCGCTGGCCGCGCACTTGCATCCGGGAGGCACGTTCGGGCTGTGGTCGGATGATCCGCCGGACGGGGATTTCCTGCGGGCGCTTCGCCTGGTCTTCGCGGAGGCGCGGGCGGAAGTCGTCCCTTTCGCGAATCCGCTTCTCGACGAGGACTCCGCCAGCACGGTCTACGTCGCCCGGCTGGCGGGTTGAACGGGACCACCATCGCGGTGGAAAGATAAACCCGACCATCGCTTGCCACCGCCGGCGATCTCGGGCATCCTTTTCCTTTCGGGGCGTAGCTTAGCTTGGTAGAGCGCCTGGTTTGGGACCAGGAGGTCGCAGGTTCGAATCCTGTCGCCCCGATTTTTTCCGATGAATCGTCCGCCCGGATTTCTCGTGATGCTGCGCGAATACCTCCGCGCCGCCGCCCGCGAGCGGGCCGCCATCCATCGCGGGGATCCCGGCATGCCCGCGGCGGAAATCTCCCGCCGCCACGCGATCTGCCGCTCGGACGCCTGCGGCCGCTACCTGGCCGCGACCGAACGCTGCGGCGAATGCGGCTGCTCGGTGCCGAAAAAAATCGCCTGGCGCACGGCCTCCTGTCCGCTCGGGCGCTGGCCCGCCCTGACGCCGCCCTGACGCCGCCCTGACGCCGCCTTGATTCCGCCGTCCTGCCGTGCGAAACCGGACGCCGCCCGATGCAACGCGCCGTTCCCATCCTTGCCGCCCTCTTCGCCACCGCCGCCGTCCTCGCCGTCGCCGCGGTGCTCGCCTTCGTGGCCGCCGCCATGCTCGACGCGCAGCGCGGCACCCTGCCCATCGACAACAAGCACCTGCTCGCCGACTCCCTCATCACCACGGGCGGCCTCGCCTTCGCGGGCATCTACGCGACCATCGCACGATCCATCTGGCAGCGGAGAAATTGGAAACGCACCCGGCTCTTCTCGGCGGTCACGATTCTTTTTTTCCCCGTCGGCACCGTCCTGGGAATCTGCGCGCTGATCCTGCTCACGCGACCCGCCGTGCGCGCCACCTTCCGCGAATGATTCCATCTCGCGGCCGCATGACGCGCATTCCATTTGGCGCGAGGCGCGAGCGACGGTAGGCTGGCCGGAAATCATGGCCGTGCCCACGGGAACCATCACCTTCCTCTTCAGCGACATCGAGGGGAGCACGCGCCTCTGGGAGCGTTATCCCGAGGCGATGCGCGTGGCCCTGCGCCGGCACGACGACATCATGCGCGAAGCCGCCGCCGCGCATTCCGGCCATATTTTCAAGACCATCGGAGACGCGTTCTGCGTGGCCTTCGATGTCGCCGGCGACGCGGTCTCCGCCGCCGCCCTGGCCCAGAACCTCCTGCACGAGGAGGAATGGCCGGAGACCGGGCCGCTCAAGGTCCGCATGTCGATCCACGCCGGCGCGGCGGAATTTCGCGACGACGACTATTTCGGCAACAGCCTCAACCGCGTCGCCCGCATCCTCGCCGCCGCCCACGGCGGGCAGGTCCTGCTCTCGCTGCCCGTCGAAGAGCTCGTGCGCGACCAGCTCGCGCCCGGCATCCTGCTTCGCGATCTCGGCGAGCGGCGCCTGCGCGACGTGACGCGCCCCGAGCATTTGTTTCAGCTCGTCCTCTCCGGCCTGCCGTCGGAATTTCCCCCGCTGCGCTCGCTCGAGATCACGCCGAACAACCTGCCCACGCTACTGAACACCTTCGTCGGCCGCGAACGCGAGCGCGACCAGGTGAAGCGCCTGCTCGCCGACACCCGCCTGCTCACGCTCACCGGCACGGGCGGCACGGGAAAAACCCGCCTCACCCTGCAGGTCGCCGAAGAGTCGCTCGGCGATTTCTCCGACGGCGTCTGGTTCGTGGAGCTGGCGACCGTCACCGATCCCGACCTCGTCGTCGAGATCGCGGCCGGCGCCGTCGGCCTGCGCGAGGAGCCCGGCGAATCCCTGCGCGCCACCCTCATCCGTTTTCTCTCCGGCCGCCGCATCCTTCTCATCATCGACAACTGCGAGCACCTGCTCGCCGCCTGCGCCGAGCTCGCCGCCGAGATCATGCGAAACTGCGGCACGATCAAAATCCTCGCCACCAGCCGGGCCGCCCTCGGCATCGCCGGCGAGCGCGTCTGGCCCGTGCCCCCGCTCTCCGTGCTCGATCCCGTCCGCGACCTCTTCCAGGTCGTCGACGTCGTCGCCCGCGTCTCCCAATACGAGGCCGTGCGCCTCTTCATCGACCGCGCCGCCGCCGTCAAGCCCGGTTTCGCGCTCACCCGCGAAAACGCCGCCGCCATCGCCCAGATCTGCTGGCGGCTCGACGGCATCCCGCTCGCCATCGAGCTCGCCGCCGCCCGCGCCCGCGTCCTCACCCCCGAGCAGATCGCCCGGCGGCTCGACGACCGCTTCCGCCTGCTCACCGGCGGCGGACGCTCCGTCCTTCCGCACCAGCAGACGCTCCGCACCCTCATCGACTGGAGCTACGACCTCCTTTCCGAAAGCGAGCGCGTGCTCTTCCTCCGCCTCAGCGTCTTCGGCGGCGGGCGCTCGCTCGAGGCCGTGGAAGCGGTCTGCGCCGGCGACGGCGTGGACGCCTACGACGCGCTCGACCTCCTCCAGCTCCTCGTGGAAAAATCCCTCCTCTCCGTCGAGTCGGACGCGAACGACGAGACCCGCTACACGATGATCGAGTCCGTCTGGCAATACGCCCGCGAGCGACTCTCGGCCTCCGGCGAGTTCGACCGGCTCCGCGACCGCCATCTCGACTACTTCGTCATCCTCGCCGAGCGGGCCCGCCCCCACCTCGACGGCCACCAGATGACCGTCTGGCTCGACCGCATCAGCGCCGATCAATTCAACATCCGCCTCGCGATCGAGTGGGCGGCCACTTCGCCCGAGCGCGCGCAAAAAGGCCTGCGTATCGCCGGCTCGCTCACCCGCTTCGGGGAAATCCGCGGGAACCTCGAGGAGAACCGCACCATCTTCGACGATCTGATGAACGCCCCCGGCGCGGAGGAGCCCACGCTCGCCCGCGCCTACGCCCTCGTCGGCGCCGGCCGGATCGCCTGGTGCCGGGACAACTCCGGCGACGCCCTCCGTTTTTACCGCGAGGGCGTGACGCTGCTCGAGAAGTTCGGCCGCGAGCGCGATTTTGTCCTGCAATCCGCCTTCATGGGCTTCGTCGAGCGCAACCTCGGCCTCACCGACGGGATCGAGGAGCGCTTTCACCGCTGCCTCGCCGCGGGCCGCGAAATGAACGACGTCACGCTCACCGCCGTCGGCCTGAGCGGTCTCGGCAGCGCCGCCGCCGCGCGGGGCGACATGGCCGAAGCCCGCCGCCTGCGCGAGGAGAGCCTCGCGATCTATCGCGCCACCGGCGACCAATGGGTCACCGGCTACCTTTTATGGGGCATCGCCACCGCCTGCGTCGCGGGCGGCGACTCACCCGCCGCCCGCGACGCCCTCGAGGAATGGACCGCCATCGCCCGCCGGCTCGGCAACCGCTGGGTCACGCCCTACCTGCTTCACATCTACGGCAACGTCCTGGT
This sequence comes from uncultured Chthoniobacterales bacterium, assembly GCA_964247025.1. Classification (GTDB taxonomy): domain Bacteria; phylum Verrucomicrobiota; class Verrucomicrobiia; order Chthoniobacterales; family JAATET01; genus JAATET01. The sequence goes on along the minus strand of CAXTSM010000001.1, from coordinate 126,925 downwards.
CTCCGAAGGCGAGTTCGCCGCCGCCGCGCGGGTGCTCGGCGCCGCCGAGGCCGGCCGCGAAGCCCTCGGCATCATGCTCGACGCCGTGGATCGCCCCGAATGGGACGCGACGATGCAGCGGCTCGACGAAAATCTCGACGCCTCCCGGCGCCTCCGCGAATGGAACGAAGGCCGCGACCTCAGCGTCTGGGAAGCCATCGACTTCGCCGCGCGCACCCGCCGCGACGCCGCCTCCGAATCCGTCGCCGCCTGATCCCGTGAGCCCCCCGGTCGCCTCCGACCCCCGTTTTTCCAGCCTCGGCCGCCTGCTCGGCGCCTCCGCCCTCGAGCGGCTGGGCGCCGCGCACGTGGCCGTGGTCGGCGTCGGCGGCGTCGGCTCCTGGGCCGTCGAAGCCCTCGCCCGCTCCGGGATCGGCGCGCTCACCTTGATCGACATGGACGACGTCTGCGTCACGAACGTCAACCGCCAGCTGCCCGCCCTCACCGCCACGGTCGGCCAGCCGAAGGTCGCCGTGCTCGCCGCGCGCATCGCCGGGATCCATCCCGCCTGCGCCGTGCGGGAGATCCGCGAGTTCCTCACCGGTTCGAACGCTCCGCGCCTGCTCGGCGACCGCTTCGACTTCGTGATCGACGCCACGGACCGCATGTCCGTGAAGGCCGCCATCCTCGCCCGCGCCCGCGAGCGCGGTTCGCCCGCGCTCACGGTCGGCAGCGCCGGCGGACGCTCCGACGCCACCCGCATCCGTTGCGTGGATCTCGCCCGGGCCGGCGGCGACGAGCTCATCCGCCAGGTGCGGCGAAAACTGCGGCGCGACCACGGATGGGCCGGCGGCAACGGGAACTTCTACGACGTCCCGACGATCATTTCCTCCGAGCCTCCGGCGCACCCGTGGAGCGACGGCACCGTTCGCCCGGACCCCGAGCCCGGCGCCGATCTGAAAATGGACTGCGCCACCGGCTTCGGCGCGGCCTGCTTCGTCACCGGCGCCTTCGGCTTCCTCGCGGCCGGCGAAGTCGTCCGCCGCATCGCGGGTCAGGCGCCGAACAGGCGCGCGTAATTCTCCGCCACCATTTCCGCGAGTTCCGCGAGCGGCCAGCCCCGCAGATCCGCGAGTCCCTCGTAGGCGACGACGAGATTGCCGGGATGATTCACGCGCCGCCCGTCCGGCGCGTCCGGCAGCGTCTCCCGCGCGAGCTCCGGCGGCAGCGCCCGCGACGGCGCGTCCGTTTCGACCAGCAATCGCCCGGTCGGCATCGCCTCGAACGGCGCCCGCTTCTTTCGGGCCCGATCCCCGAGAAACGATCCGGAAAACGAAAAATACGCGCCGCGCTCCACGAATCCCGCCACCATTTCCACCGGGCCGCCATACGCGTGCAGTAAAAATGCCGCCGCCGGCAATTCCGCCAATTCCTCCGCCAGCGCGCCCCAGGCATGCCCGCAATGCACCGTGACCGGCACGCCGCGCCGCGCCGCCTCGCGCCATTGCCAGCGGAAGATTTCCCGTTGCCGGCCAAAATTCGCGTCGGTCTTTCCGCGGTCGAGTCCGATCTCGCCGACGCATCCCCCCGCATCCAGAAATCCGCCCAGCCGCTCGCGCCAGCCGCTCGTCACGCCCGCGACCTCCCACGGATGCACCCCGTAGCTCGGCCGGATCCAATCGTGCTCGCCCGCCAGCCGCGCGACCGCCGGCCAGTCCGCCTCGCTCGTCCCGTTCACGACCATCCCCGCCGCGCATCGGCCCGCGAGGATGGCGCCGAGATGCGGCGCAAGTTCGCCGGCTTGGAGATGATTGTGCGCGTCGAAGAGCCTCATGATTTCCCCGCCAGCGCACGAATGCGCGCGGCGACTTTTTCCAGGCCGTGCCGGCGCGTCGGCGTGAGCAGCCGGCCCACGCCGAGATCGTCGAGCAGCGACGGTTCGAACGCCGCGGCCTCCTTCGCCGCCTCCCCGTCGGAGAACTCCGCCAGGAACGCCGCGAGCGCCGCCACGACCGTCGCCTCCGCGCTCACCCGCAGCCAGAGCCGGCCGTCGATCGCGCCGCCGACCAGCCACACGCGCGAGAGGCAGCCGGGCACCAGATTCGCGTCGGTCCGGTCGACCTCGTCCACCGGGGCCACGCGCGGCCGGCGGCTCACGATGGCGGCAAGCCGCTCCTGCGGATCCGGGATCACCGCGTATCTCTCGCGCCACGCCGCCTGCTTTTCCTCCAGGTTCACGCGCCGACCATGCCACAAACCCGCCGCGCCCGCCGGCTCGATTTCGCCGGACTTGCCCGACCTGGGAAACTCGGATTGGCTCGCGGGGTTCATCCTGCATCCATGCGTCTCTTCGCTCTCCCGATTCTCGCCTGCCTGGCCGGAGTCCTCGGCCTCGCCGCGCTTTCCTCCTCCCTGCCCGCGCAGACCGCGCCCGCTCCGGCGGCCGCCGTCTCATCCGTCAAAACGCTTTTTTTCGTTCGCACGCCCGACCGCTTCACCGCCATCCGGGCCGTATCGTTTCAACGCCAGGGTGCCGTGCTCGTGCTCGTGGACGACGCCGGCGGCCGCGCGGTGGTGCAGATGAGCACGGTCGCCGGTCACGTGCCCTGGTTCTCCGACGAGGAAATCGCCGGCGGCAAGGTCGACCTCGCCGCCCTCGCGACCGCCTACGAGACCTACGCGCTGCGCCTGCCCGCCATGCGCAAGCTCCTCACCGACGAGGCCGCCCGCTTCCGCGGCATCGTCGAGGCCCGCGCAAACGAGCGCCTCGCGCTTGAGAAAGCCGCCGCCGACCGGCTTGCCGCCGCCACCTCCGCCGTCTACCGCCCCGAGGCCGGCTACGACGAAGCCGCGCTCGAGGCGATCCTTTCTCCCGCCGACGAGGTCCGCTCCGCGAGGCCCGAAACCGCTGATCGGATCGATCGATGGGCCGCTCCGTTTCGCGATCACCTCCTGAAGTTGAAGGCGGGAAGCCGCTACGAAAACGGCGGCTGGGTCACGCGGGAGGAGCTCGCGCAACGAGTCGAGGCGGAGCGCGAAGCCGCCTTCCGGCGCGGTCTCGACCACGAATTGCCCGCCGAAGTCCTGTCGGCCTCCGTCGTGCGCGGCCTCGTCCTCGAGCTCCTCGCCGCCGCCGCCGCCGTCTTCCTGGTGGGCGTCGCCCTCGTTGTCTTCATGCGCCATCGCGGCAGGTGGCGGCTCGCGGGCGCGATGCTGGTCGCCGCCTCGCCGCTGGCGCTCGCCGCGCTTTTTTTTCTGGCCACGCGCACGCCGGATTTCCTGCCCGGTTCGGTCGCGACCGATGAAAGCCCCGCGGTCATTTCCGCCCTGGCGGACGCCGCCGGGATCACCCCCGATCCCCCGGCGACCCGCTCGATCTCCGACGCCGCCCTGAATTCCTTTCTCTCCCGGCACGTGCGCCTGGCCCGGCCGGACGCCTTCGATCCCTGGTCCGCCACGCGCCAGGCGATCGCCGCGCGGTCACTGCCCGGCCGCCTGATGATCTTCGAGCTGGTCCGCTGCCTCGGCCTCACCTGGATCGTGCGCTACGACCTCGGGCTCGAAGACCAGGCCGCTCCCGTCATGGCCGGCGTGCGCATCGGCGCGCTCGACTGCCCGCCATCCCTCGCGGCCCAGCTTTGGAAAAATCTCGGCCCCCGGCTCCAGACGATTTTTACCGCCGGTAAAATCACCGGCCACTTCGCGGTGCGAAAACCCGCCGATGGCGTGATCCAGCTCGCGTTCGCCGCGCCCGCCGCAACCCCCGCTCCCGCCCCAATCGAGCCGCCCCCTCCCGCGCCGGCCGGAACCCCCGCGCCGGAGCCGGAGCCCCCGGCTTCACCCGCTCCGCCGGCGGGGACCCCGGCGATCTCGAACCCGTTCGACGCAGCCGCCTCCCCGACCCCCTGAGGCGCCGCTCTCTCGGCGGACCGCGATCCCCCGCCGAAACGCGCGTTACAATCGTCGCCGCCTGGCGTATTTTCCGCCGTTCGATCCATGATCCTCGAAGCCCACTGCCACCTTGAACTCATGGCCTCCGCGCCCACGCCCGCCATCTTCATGCTTCGCCCCCGCAGCGGCTGGGGCCAGTGGGTCATGCGGGAGGAATACGTCATCGAGCCCCACCTCCCCATGGCCGAATACACCGACGATTACGGTAATCTCTGCCAGCGGGCGATGCTTCCCGCCGGTCCGCTCAACCTGCGCGCAAGCTGCGTCGTCGACACCTCCGACCGGATCGACGTCGATCCCGGCGCCGACTTCGTGCCGGTCGAATACGTGCCCGACGCCATCCTCAAGTTTCTTCTCCCCAGCCGCTACTGCCAGTCCGACCAGCTTTCCCGTCTCGCCCACTCCATCGTCGGCAACCTCGCGCCCGGCTACCCGCAGATCGAGGCGATCACGCGCTGGATCCATGAAAACGTCACCTATCAATACGGCACGAGCAACGCCTCGACCTCCGCCGTCGAGACCGCCGACTCGCGCCAGGGCGTCTGTCGCGACATGGCCCACCTCGGCATCGCGCTCACTCGTTCGCTGAACATTCCCGCCCGCTTCGTCTGCGGTTTCCTCCACGAACTCGATCCCATGGATCTTCACGCCTGGTTCGAGGCCTACGTCGGCACGCGCTGGTTCACGTTCGACGCCACGCAGTCCGGTCCGAAGGGCAACCGCATCGCCATCGCCTACGGCCGCGACGCCGCCGACGTCGCCCTGCTCACGCAGTTCGGCCCCCTGCAGCTGAGCCGGATCACCGTCGGCGTGTCGGCTCACGTCGACGCCTGATCGCACTTGCGTTCCCCCCGGTCCGGACCGAGGTTCCAACCCCGATGCCCATGGAGGATCCCCACCTCACCGACCGTTCCGAAAAGGCCGCGAAAATCATCGCGCAGCCCGGGAATTTCAAGGTGTGCGAAAGCTGCGACTCGATCGTCGCGCGGCGCGTCGCCCTCTGCCCGAACTGCAACGGCTACCGCTTCGACGAAGAAGCCGCGGCCGTGATCGCGCAGGCGAAATCCCTCGCCGCCCGCGCGCAGACCACCGTCACCCACGACGACCTGCAATGAACGCGGCCGACTACGAGGTCGGCATCGTCGGAGCCGGCCCCTGCGGCCTGCTCACCGCATTGTTGCTGGCGCGGCAGGGCGTGCGCTGCGCCCTCTTCGAGCGCCGCGCCGAGCCGCTGCTCCACCCGAGGGCCATGGCCATCAGCCGTCGCAGCGCGGAGATCTTCCAGCAACTCGGCCTCCGCGAAGCGATGCGCGCCGAGGACCGACGCGCGGCCGGGCAGCCCGTCGGCGCGTGGATGGAATCTTTCACCGGCGAGGTCTACGGGGTCATCCCCCGCGCCGACGACGACCCCGCGCTGGTCCCCTATCCCGGCATCCATTGCCCGCAGACGCTCACGGAATCCGTCCTCCTCGGCGCGCTCGAGCAGGAGGTCGACGCGAGCATTTTTTTCGATCACGAGGTCACCGGTCTCGTCGACGTCGGCAACGCCGTGAGCGTCCTGACCCGCCGCGCCGGCCTCGAGAAAGAGCTCGATCTCTCGTGCGAATACGTCGTTGCCGCGGATGGCGCGGGCAGCCCCGCCCGGCGCGCGCTCGGCATCGACGCCGTCGGCCCCGGCGATCTCGGGTCCTTCCTGAACGTCTTTTTCCGTGCGCCCTACGCCGCGTATTTGAAGGACCGCGCCGCCGTGCTCACCCACGTCCTGCGAAAGGATTTCTTCGAGTTGTTCGTCGCGGTGAACGGCGACGACCTCTGGCTCATGCATCATTTTTTGCGGCCCGGCGAAACGCCCGCCGACTTCCCGCCGGCGGTCCTGGCCGAAATCGTGAAGCTCGCCGCCGGGCTGCCCGCCGTGCCCGTCGACGTGCTCGGCGTCAGTCCCTGGGTCATGAGTCCGAAGGTCGCCGTCCGGTTTCGCGAGGGCCGCGCCTTTCTCACCGGCGATGCCGCCGCCCGGCTCTCGCCCTCCGGCGGCCTCGGGATGAACACCGGCCTGCAATCCGCCCACAACCTCGCGTGGAAACTCTCCGCCGTCCTGCGCGGGGCCCCCGCCGCGCTGCTCGACAGCTACGACGCCGAACGCCGCACCCAGGTCATGCGCACCTTCGAACGCTCCGCAAGCTTCGGATCCGAAATCGGCGAGACCATCGCCGCCGGCCTCGCGGAGGACTTTGCGCGCGTCCGGGAGCTCGTCGCGGGCAGCCGCCGGCGCGGCTCCGGTCTCGGCCTCGATCTCGGCTGGAGCTACGAACGCGGCGCGTTCATCCCCGACGCGGGCGAGCCCGGCCCGCGCGGCGACGACGACGCCTACTTCCCCGACGCCGCGCCCGGTCGCCGCGCCCCGCACGTCCTCCTCGAGGGGCCGGCCCGCACGTTCTCCACGCTCGATCTTTTCGGCGCCAGCTTCGTCCTTCTCGTCGCCGGAAACGCCGCGCCCTGGCGCGCGGGCGCCGATGCCACCACCCGATTCGCCGGCTTCTACCTGGAGATTTTCAGCGTGGGCCGGGAAGACGGCTACGGGGATCCCGAAGGCCGATTTCTCGCGCTTTACGGCCTGAATCCCGGCGGCGCGGTCCTCGTGCGTCCCGACGGCGTGGTCGGCTGGCGCTCGCGGGACGGCGCGCCGTCGAAGCTGGTCGACGCGTTAACCCGGATTCTTGCCGGCGGCTGAGGGCGCCGCCGCCCCGCCTTCTTCCGCCACGAACTGCCCCAGCACCTTCGAGAGCCGGTGCAGCATCCACGCGCCGAGCTCGAACGCGTCCGCCAGCGCGGCGATCTGCGGGCCGGCCGATTCCGCCTTCGCCCGGCTCACCTGCGCCGTCACGAAATCCCCGCGTCGCTTCGTCTGCGCGCGAAGTTGCTCGACCGTGCCGGCGTTGCGTTCCTGCGTCGCGCGCCGCGCCGATCGGATCAGCTCGTGGAGGCCGTGCTTGAGCGTGTAGGTCGCCGCCTCCGCTTCCCGATCCGCGCGCAACTCGAAGAGCGCGTCGTTGAACTCGCGCACCGAATCCTCGAAATACCGCACGAGCGAGAGCTCCGCGCGCAACAGGTGCAGGTGGTGCGCCTGCTTCTCGCTCAGCTCGTTCTTCGCCGCAAGCCGCGCCCCGAAGCGCTCGATCTCCGCGCTCAGCTGACCGAACGCCGGATCGCCCTCGGGCTCCCCATCCTCGCCGAACTCCGCCCGCCGCGCCTCGACGTGCACGGCCTCCAGCAGGCGCGCGAGCTCCTTCGACATGAGTTCCACCCCGGTCGCCGGATCGGAAATCGCGGACTCGGACAAAAATTTCGGCTGGGCCAGCGCGGCGGAGGACTCGCCGGGCAACCACCCCTCGAGGCGGCGGAGAATGGGTCCGATGGCGAAGCTCAAGGCCGCCGCCGGCAGCAGGTTCGAGAGCAGGAAAACCGCCGCGAGCTGCAGCTTGAGATTCCCGGGCATGGCCGCCTGCACCGCCGCGAGCACGAGCGGCACCCCGGATTTTTCGAGCAGGAACAGCGCCGCCATCAGCGCTCCGCTCGCGACGCAGAAGATATCCTCGAACCGCACCAAGCGGCGCGACGGACGGTCGAAATTCAGCGCCAGAAAGATCCGCAGCACGATCGCGCCGAGGTTCGTCCCGTAGATCAGCATCGCCGCGGACTCGAGCGCGAACGAGCCGACTCCCGCCAGCGTGATCACGAGCATCGCCGCGCCGGTATTCGATTGCAGGATCGCCGCCGCGAGAACCCCGATGCCGAACGCGATGCCGGGCGCGCCCACGGTGGCGGCCAGCATGTGCCGGAACCAAGGTTGCCCGTGCATCGGCGCCGCCCCGTCGCCCATGCTCTGCAGTCCGAAGAGCACCAGCCCCACGCCGAGCAGCACGCCCGCGGCGGCCCGCCATTTCGGCTCCCGCACCAGGCCGGAAAAAATGCCGGCCGCTCCGACGAGGTAGGCCACGGAGGGATGGATGTCGAACGTGACGATGAACGCGAGGGCGGTAAGCCCCACGTTGCACCAGAGGATGACCGGCGCCGCGCCGCGGGCCGTGACGAGCCCGCTGCGCGCCATTCCGGCCACGATGAAAGTGACCGCCGTCGCGCTCTGCATCAACGCGCCGAAACCGACGCCGGCGAGGCCCGCAAGAAGCGGCCGCTCGCTCACGCGATGAATCGCATGGCGAAACGTGGCGCCGGAAAGCCGGCGGAGATTTTCGCCCACGAGCTGGATGCCGAGAAAAAACAGCCCGAGCCCGAGGACGAGCGCGTTCAGGCCATGCATCGCCATGCCGCCGCGAATGGACCCGGGTTTTCCGGGACGGAAGAAACCGCCGCCTTGTTCATCCGCGTCCCACCCGTGCTCATCCCCGGTGGTGTTCAGCCCTCCGCGAGCAGCGCGCGCTTGGTCTCCGCGAGCTGCGCCCGCTGGGCATCCGTGACGACGGGATACTTCAAGTTCAACCCCTTGAGGGTCTTGACGAGGACGTCGGCGATGGCGACGCGCGCGAACCACTTGTGGTCCGCGGGGATCACGTACCAGGGCGAATCCTCCGTGCTGGTGTGTGTGATGGCATCCTCGTAGGCGCGCTGGTAATCGTCCCAGCGGGCGCGCTCGACGACGTCGCCCGGCGAAAGTTTCCAGTTCTTTTCGGGTCGGTCGATGCGCGCGAGGAACCGGCGTTTCTGCTCGTCCTTCGAGAGGTGCAGGAAAAACTTCACGACGTGGGTGCCGTTCGCGTGGAGGTATTTTTCGTAGGCGTTGATCTCCTCGAAGCGGCGCTTCCAGACGTTGCCGCGGCGGGCCTCGGCGGGCAGCCTCTGGTGCGCGAGGATTTCCGGATGCACGCGCGTGACGAGCACCTCCTCGTAGTAGGAGCGGTTGAAGATGCCGATGCGCCCGCGTTCCGGGAGGTGGACGTTGCACCGCCAGAGGTAATCGTGGTCCAGCTCGGTCGCGCTCGGGGTCTTGAACGCGGCGACCTGGCAGCCCTGCGGGTTCACGCCCGACATGACGTGCTTGATCGCGCCGTCCTTGCCGGCGGCGTCGAGGGCCTGAAAAACGATGAGCAGCGAATGCGTGTCCGCGGCGTAGAAGACGTCCTGCAACTTCTGCATCCGCGCGATGTCACGCTCGAGTTTTTCCGCGGCCTCCTCCTTCGATTTGTAGCCGCCGGTGGCGGCCGTATCGCGCTTGTGCAACCGGGCTTTCGTGCCCGGTTCGACTCGAAATTGATCGTGGTTCATTTTGGTGTTTTTTTTGATTACGACGGTTTCGCAGATCGAAGATCGAAGCGTCCGGCCTCCGCATGAATCGGCGGAGATCGGCGACATCGGCGGACCGTCTTCATTTATTCACCAGGCGGGAAAAGTCATGCCTGACGAGATCGCCAATGCGGTCGATTACGAGATCCGCGGTCGGATACTTCTCCTCGATCCCCGGCTCGAGCGCGTAGTGCCCTTGCCGGACGAACACGGTGGTGAGGCGGTCGCCCCAGATCGTTTTCATCGCGGCGAGGATGCGCAGTTTGTCGTCGACCATGACGTAATGCGCCGCCGGATGGATGGCCTCGACGCGCGCGAGCTCCTCCTCCTTGTGAATGTAGATGAGCACGTGCCGACGCACGGCCTCGAACAGCCCGGACCGCTCCACCTTGCGCGGCTGGAAAACCGCGTCGCCATCGGAAAGAATCGCGACCGTGCCCCATTGGCGGCAATGCTCGATCGCGTCGAGGGAGCCGGGGAAAAGGCGGTTCGCGAACGGGTAATCGACGAGGAAGGATGACAGGCGCAGCAGGCGGGCGTCGTGCATTTCCCGCAACCGGTAGCGCTGCAACGCGCCGAGGTAATCGGCGTAGCCGAGCTCGGCGCGCAACCCCTCGAACGCATCCCAATAATGCACGCTCGCCTCCCGGCCGAAGCGGGACACGAGCGTGTGCCGGATGTCCTCGGTGACTCGGTCGTTGTCGAGAAGCGTATTATCGACGTCGAAGAAAAAGGCCACCGATTCCGCGGGCTTGCTCATGGCGACAGCGTAACGACGACGGTTGCCGGCCGCAAGAACCCGGAAGGAGCCCCGTCGGCAGGCTCGAGATCAACTCCCCGCGCGAGGGCCAGGTCCGCCTACCGACATCTAGGGATTTGTCCTGATTTACAGCCCGACGGGCCTTCGACATGATTTTATCTTCTCTCCAAAAATGAAATTTCCTCGCTCCCTCGTCACCCGTCTCGTCCTTACCGCTATCTGCACGCTCGCCGTCGCCGGCGCCGCGGTCGCCAAGAGCGGACCGCTCGTCAAATTCAAGGGCAACCGCAAGGGCACCTTCACCTTCATGACCTCGGGCGGTTCCTTCCAAAATTTCGCGGGCAGCGGCCCCGGCAAGTCGGTCTTCACCACGAAGAAGGCAGACACCCAGGGCTCGCTCGTCGTCTCCGCGCATGACAAGTCGAATCCCGCGATCACCTACTCCACCACGCTCACCTTCGGCGACAAAGGCAAGTGCACCGCCGCCTCGATCATCCCCGGCTACAGCGATGCCAGCGGTAAAGGCACCTGGAGCGTGAAAGGCCGCATCCTCACCTACCACGTGAAGGGTCGCGACTCCGGCGGCAGTTACGTCGTCGACGGCACCGCCAGCTACTCCGGCACAAAGCTGAGCATCGTTGGAAAATTCACCATCTCCTCCCCCTTCCCCGGCGCGCCCACCGGCGGCACCTATTCCTTCAAGTAACCTCCGCCCCGAGATCCGCGCTCCCATGAGGGAGCGACAAGTGCCCGCCGCGACGCCCATCGGCCGCGCCGTATTTCAATCCGCGCTCCCGTGAAGGAGCGACCTCTCGGGATGCACGCTCCGTTTCCCGATCGGTGTTTCAATCCGCGCTCCCGTGAGGGAGCGACGCGGCCGGGCAGGGGACGAGCCCTTCCCGTTCACGTTTCAATCCGCGCTCCCGTGAGGGAGCGACAAAAGCTTCTATCTTATCTTTTGATCGCTTCATGGTTTCAATCCGCGCTCCCGTGAGGGAGCGACCGCCCGATGAGTTCACCGAGCTGCGGCAGGTCGCGTTTCAATCCGCGCTCCCGTGAGGGAGCGACCCAGGCTCCAAGACCTTGTCTGCCATCCGCGCCAGTTTCAATCCGCGCTCCCGTGAGGGAGCGACCGACATGAAAGATTACAATGCCCTCGGGCTTCATGTTTCAATCCGCGCTCCCGTGAGGGAGCGACCCGCAACGGCGAAATTAGCTAAGCTCAGCGCGACGTTTCAATCCGCGCTCCCGTGAGGGAGCGACGTAGGTTGCCACTCTTTCGAGTGGGAGGAAATCGTTTCAATCCGCGCTCCCGTGAGGGAGCGACCGATATGAGTAGAAGTTCGCTCCCGACGCGGGAGCGCGGATTGAAACCTGTAGGTTTGGCGGATCGAATAGAAACCGCTCCCATCTGAGGGAGCGGTTTTTACTCTGCAATAAGTTGGTCAGGATAAATTCGTGGTTCATCATCGGTGGAGAGTCCAAAAACGGAGTCGTAGGAGCCGGAGTAGAAATCGGGATCTAGAACGGAGACGGCATTTCCTGCGGAAAGAGGACGTGATGCGTTGCTGAGCTTTCTTTGGTCAGCCGGGCGCACGAGCACCGTGTAGGGTTGGAGGGCACGCAGGGCAAAACGGGCGGCAACGGGTTCATCCGCGTTTTGCACGATCCGCTCAATATCGGCGAGACGCTTTCGAGCTTCCTTATCGAAGAGAATGACGACGGGCATCTGATCGCCCTCTTCGATAAGTCGGAACTCGCGTCCCAGCGTTTCGAAATTCAGATCCATTGCGTGGCGGACGAGATTTTTCGCGTCGAGGTTGCGATCTCGATAAAGCCGGAAAAAAAATCCCTCGAAGATTGAAGGATTCCGCAAGTCTAGCTTTCCCTCGTATTCCGCGAGCATCTTTTGCGTGATTTCCGCGCAGTGCTTGAGATGCCCATCTGGCGGATCGGTCTCCGCAATGAAAACTACGACCCTTCCTTTTTTGCCAACTAAGCGGCCTTCCCGATTACACCGGCCCGCTGCCTGCGCGATGGAGTCAAGTCCTGCCAGAGCCCGATAAATCACCGGAAAATCAAGGTCGACCCCCGCTTCCACAAGCTGGGTGCTGACCACGCGGCACGGCGTGCCGCTCTTGCGAAAATCCGAAAGCGCAAAGCGGATTTCCTCGAGCACCTTCCGTCGATGGACCGGACACATGTTGGTCGAAAGGTGAAAGACCGACTCGTCCGGTCGCTCCTCCCGAAGGCGTCGAGCGAGGTTTCGCGCGTCCTTTTTCCGATGGACGATGGCCATCACGCAATTTTCATCCAGGAGCAATGAGGCCAGTTCCTCATGCGTGGTCGGCACCAAAGATCGCGGCCATTCAACGGTTACGCGGTCGAAGGCGTCCACCTTGGCCAGTTCGACACCGGGAGGAACAATTGGCCGGATTTGTTCCGCGGGGATACCGAACGGGAGCTTGGCTCGGTGCTTCCAGGCTGGTTGGGTCGCCGTCGAGATGACGACGGTGCAGCCATGTTTCTCAACAAGACCTCGCGTCGCGGAAAGGATGAGGTGCAGATACTCGGCCGGAACGCACTGTGCCTCGTCGAGGATGATCACGCTGCCCGCCAAGTTGTGCAACTTGCGGGCGCGACGTCGCTTGTTCGCGAAAAGCGATTCGAACAACTGCACGTTCGTCGTCACGACGATCGGCGCATCCCAATTTTCGCACGCGAGACGGCGACGCACCGCCAACTCGTCACCGCCTTCTTCGCCTTCGGCAAAATCGTCAAGGTTCGAGTGGTGCTCGATGACATTGTGCGCCCCCAAGATGTCCCGATAGATGCCGGCATTCTGTTCGATGATACTCGTGTAGGGCACGGCGATCACGACACGACGAAGGCCTTTGCCTGCATGTGTTTTTATGTGGCGCAATGCAAACGCCATCGCGGATAGCGTTTTTCCGCCCCCGGTTGGAACATTGAGCTGGAAGAATCCAGGTGACTCCGCGGCCGCCAATCGGCTCCACTGCAGGATGCGAGCCCGCTCCTCATTCACCGCAGATTGCGCGCCGCACCGCGAGAAGCTGTCCAAATGACCGTCAAGTCGATCGAGGAGCGCCTCCACGGAATCGTAAATCCAGTCCTGGCGAAATCGGGTTTTGCGTTCTGACGGCGAACAGAATGCCTCGGTCGCAAGGCCATCCGCATCGACCAGCGCCGAGAAGAGCCGGCGGATGAAATGGCCGCGGTCCGGGCAATGCGCGAAAACAGATGCCAAGATGGCATTCCGCTCAGCGGTAAACTGAACATTGGCGACCTCACCGATTTGAAAACCGGCCGTCGCCTCACATTCGCGGAGAGTCCCCGCCCCTCTCGTCAGTCTCTCGTCGAGAGGTGTCAGCCGATCACCAATGGCCTCGGCATTCAACATGTTCGCCAGGCCGCAGTGATGTCCTGCAATGGCAAAGGCAATTAATTCCCAGCCCGGGATCTGACAGCGTCGCGCCAAAGCCGCGCCCGCTCCGGCATGTTCGATTTGGAGGCGCTCACCGTTCAACTTTTGCTGAAAGCGGGAATGAAACTTCCCGAGGTCGTGCCACAGGCCGGCAAGGCGGCCCCACTCGCGAGCGGCTTCGCGGTCGGGGCCGGGCGGGAACATTTCCGCGGCGAACTTCGCGGTCCACCAGGCGACTTTGTTGAGGTGGCCGTGGAAGCGGTCTAGGCTTTCGCATTTGGCGCACTCGCCTCCGGCAAGCGCGGGACACTCCGGCGTGAAGAGCGGTTCCCAGTCGCGCACGTCCGATGATTCCGGGTCGGTGTGCGCGTAAAACTCCGGGCTCATTTCAAACGAGTCTATGATCTGGCATGGGACAAACGCGGTCCTAGTCGCCGGGTTTTTTCGCTTGCGACGAAGGCGTCTCGGCCGTTTTTGCCTGGGCCGCCTTTTTTTCGTAGTCCTCGGCGCGGCTGCCGCCGGCGACGGCGCCGGTTTCCTTGCGCAGGGCGATTTCTTTTTTGATGAGCTTTTTCTTCGCCGGGTCGAGCCGCTCCATGGCGCCGCGGACCGACTCCCAATACTCGCGGTAGGCGGCGTCCAGTTTCCGGCGCGCGGCAATGACTTCCGGCTCGACGTAGGCCCGCTCGCGCAGCGGTTTCAGTTCCTCCTTGATCGCGGAGATTTCCTGCAGCTGCGCGTCCCGCTTGTCCGCCGCGACGGCCACGCCAGCGGAAATTCCCAGAACGACCGGTATAACTCTCAGGATCGATTTCATCCGCGCAGGAATAGGGAAGTCTCCCGGCGAGGCAAGCGCGATCTTGGATGATGCGCGGCCGCAAGTTGTCGCCGCCCCGCTCCGCGGGGGCGGGGCGCGGGATGATGGCCGTCTTCCGAGCGGAGCGCGGGGACACGGCGACGGAGCGCCGTGGCTACAAAGAGGGCGCGGCCAGAGCGCGGTGGCTATAACGCGAAGGCTTGGGCCAGGATTTCCTGGGTCTCCGCCTGGACGCGGCCCAGGTGGTCCGCGTCCCGGAAGCTTTCGGCGTAGATTTTAGAGACCTCCTCCGTGTCGCTCCAGCGGGCGGCGAAACAGTCGGACTCGCGCCCGACTTTCATTTCAGGGCCGGTGAAGCGGGCAAAGTCGCCTGAGGCATGGCGTTTGACCGCCGTAGGCCATGGAGAGAGGGTCAGGGGTTGATTTTGGGGAAGTAGCGGACGTGGTCGAGTCCTTCGAAATGCTGGTCCTGCGTCCAGAGGGTGGCCTGCCGGCTGACGGCGGTGGCGTAGATGAGGCTGTCTGCCATGGGGGTTTTCTTCTTGATGCTTAGAGCGGCTGCGAGGATGGCGATATCGGCATCGACGGGGACGAGGGTGCCTTGGCGCATGAATGCCAAGATGACCTGCGCGCGCGATTCGTCGGCGTGAAGAATGGTGTATTTCCACACTTCGTAGATGGCGACGGGTGAAACAATGACGGCAGCGGGATCTCCCAGCGCGTCGAGAAATCGTTCGGCGTTCGGCCCGCCGTGAAAGATCTCGATCCAGGCGGAACTATCGAGCGAGGGGGGCCTCCTCATGGGAGTTCGCGATCTGGTTCCCGCTCGAATGCGATATGCTTGCAGTCGGAAAGGATCCCGATGAGTTGGTCGGGCCGGAGGATGGGGCGGATTTCAATGTAGCCGTCTTTTTCCAGGACTTGCAGGCGTTGTCCGGGTCTCAGGGTGAGCCGCTTCCGAATTTCCTTCGGGATAACAACTTGGTATTTGGGTGATAAAAGTGACGTTGTCATACGTTCGAATATCGTTTGACATGCAAGTTTTCGCAATCCGATTCGGCTAAGGGTCCGTCCGCTTGGATCGCTTTGGGCCCAGGCGCACTCGCCTTCGGCAAACGCGTTGCGCTCCGGCGTGAAGAGCGGGATTCCCCGTTGCGCGCGTCCGATGACTTCGGATCGGTGTGCACTTCATATTCCAGGCTCATTTCAACGGAGTTTATGAACCGGCATCGGACAGATATGGTCCTAGTCGCCGGGTTTTTTCGCTTTCGACGAAGGCGTCTCGGCCGCTTTTGCCTGCGCCGCCTTTTTTTCGTAGTCCTCGGCGCGGCTGCCGCCGGCGACGGCGCCGGTTTCCTTGCGCAGGGCGATTTCTTTTTTGATGAGCTTTTTCTTCGCCGGGTCGAGCCGCTCCATGGCGCCGCGGACCGACTCCCAATACTCGCGGTAGGCGGCGTCCAGTTTCCGGCGCGCGGCAATGACTTCCGGCTCGACGTAGGCCCGCTCGCGCAGCGGTTTCAGTTCCTCCTTGATCGCGGAGATTTCCTGCAGCTGCGCGTCCCGCTTGTCCGCCGCGACGGCCACGCCAGCGGAAATTCCCAGAACGACCGGTATAACTCTCAGGATCGATTTCATCCGCGCAGGAATAGGGAAGTCTCCCGGCGAGGCAAGCGCGATCTTGGATGATGCGCGGCCGCAAGTTGTCGCCGCCCCGCTCCGCGGGGGCGGGGCGCGGGATGATGGCCGTCTTCCGAGCGGAGCGCGGGGACACGGCGACGGAGCGCCGTGGCTACAAAGAGGGCGCGGCCAGAGCGCGGTGGCTATAACGCGAAGGCTTGGGCCAGGATTTCCTGGGTCTCCGCCTGGATGCGGCCCAGGTGGTCCGCGTCCCGGAAGCTTTCGGCGTAGATCTTATAGACCTCCTCCGTGCCGCTCGGGCGGGCGGCGGCCCATCCGGAGGCGGTTTCGATTTTCAGGCCACCGAGGGCCGCGCCGTTTCCAGGGGCGGTGGTGAGCATGCGGGTGATCGGCTCGCCGGCCAATTCGGTGGCGGGGACCTGGGCGGGGGAGAGATTTTTCAAGACCGCCTTCTGCGCGGCGTTCGCCGGGGCGTCGATGCGCTCGTAGACCGGGGCGCCGAATTCCTCGGTGAGCGCGACGTAGTGCTCGCCGGGGTCGCGCCCGGTCGTCGCGGTGATTTCGGCGGCGAGCAGGCCGAGGATCGGACCATCCTTGTCCGTGGTCCAGACGTCGCCGTTGCGGCGCAGGAACGACGCGCCGGCGCTCTCCTCGCCGCCGAAGCCGAGCGTGCCGGCGAACAGGCCGTCGACGAACCACTTGAACCCGACCGGCACCTCGACGAGCGGACGGCCGAGCTTCGCGGCCACGCGGTCGATCATGCTGCTGCTCACGAGCGTCTTGCCGATGCGCGCCGCGGCCGGCCAGCCGGGACGATTTGCAAAAAGATAGGAGATGGCGACGGCGAGGTAATGATTGGGGTTCATCAGCCCGGCGTTCGGCGTGACGATGCCGTGGCGGTCGGCGTCGGTGTCGTTGGCGAAGGCGATGTCGAATTGATCCTTCAATCCGATCAGCCCAGCCATCGCGTAGGGCGACGAGCAGTCCATGCGGATCTTGCCGTCCCAGTCCACGCTCATGAAGCGGAACGTGAAGTCGATTTCCTGGTTCACGATCGTGAGGTCGAGGCCGTAGCGGTCCGCGATGGGCGGCCAGTAGGCGAGCGAGGCGTTGCCGATGGGGTCGACGCCGATGCGCAGGCCGCTGGCCTTGATCGCGGCGAAATCGATGACGGAGCCGAGGTCGTTCACGTAGTGGGAGACGTAATCGAACTCGCGGGTGGTGGCGGCGGCGCGGGCCTTTGCGAGGGTGGTCCGCCGCACCTCGCGCAAGCCGCCCGCGAGCAGTTCGTTCGCGCGTTTTTCCATCCAGCCGGTGATGTCGGTATCGGCCGGGCCGCCGTTCGTCGGGTTGTATTTGATGCCGCCGTCGGTGGGCGGATTGTGCGAGGGCGTGATGACGACGCCGTCCGCGAGGCCGGTGGCGCGGCTTCGGTTGTAGGTAATGATGGCGTGCGAAACGGCGGGCGTGGGCGTGTAGCCGCCGTCGTGGTCGAGCATGAGGGTGACGCCGTTGGCGGCGAAGACCTCCACCGCCGAGATCCACGCGGGCTCCGAGAGCGGGTGGGTGTCCATGCCGAGGAAAAGCGGTCCGTCCGTGCCGATGCCGGCTCGATATTCGCAGATCGCCTGGCAGATCGCGAGGATGTGGGCCTCGTTGAACGTGCGCTTGAAGGACGATCCGCGGTGGCCCGAGGTGCCGAAGGCGACGCGCTCGGCCGCCACCGCGGGGTCGGGCGACTCGGAGTAGTAGCTGGCGACGAGGCGCGGAATGTTCGTGAGGATCGAGGCGGGGGCGGGCTTGCCGGCGAGAGGGCTCAGGCTCATGGAAGCAAAATGATCGAACGAAACAGGATTGACAGGATTTCGAGGCGGAAAAGGACGATTTGATCGTCCCGGAAATCGTAAAGATCCGGCAAAATTCCCTCCGGTTCGATGCCCGCCAGAAAATATCTCCCCGCCCTCGACCAGGGCACGACCCGCTCCCGCGCGATCGTTCACGACGATCGATGCGCGCCGCTCACGTCGGCGCAACGCGAGTTCACGCCGCATTTTCCCCCGGCCGGGCGCCCGGAACGGGAGTCCTTGCACCCCGGAGGCACCGAGACACCGAGGAGACAAACAACCCCGTCGATCTCCGTGCCTCCGTGCCTCCGTGCCTCCGTGCCTCGTGCCTCGTGCCTCGTGCCTCCGTGCCTCCGTGCCTCCGCGGTTCGAAATCCAAAACTCGTGAAACGAGACGAAGCCGCCGGCATCTTTGCCGACGCCATCCGCGCGATGGACGAGCCCCGCGCGCCCAAGGAGGAAATCGGCTTCATCCTCCGCGACGCCGCGCGCTCCCTCCCACGCGACCCGCGAATCGGCGAAAAAAAGGGCGGAACTCGTCTCCGCCCACGTTCGCCGCTGGAAAAATGGGCCCCGACGAAGCGCCGCCCTCCATCAACCGAGGCGCCGGCGCGCCGGGCAGCGAAAACCCGTCGGCTTCGCGCGAATCCAGGCCAGGAAGCGGGCGATCTCGGGATGCGCGCGCAATTTCTCGACCGTATTCCACTCGCGCTCGAGTTCCTTCTCCGTCAGCACGGCATGCACCTGGCGGTGGCAGGGCCGGCAGAACGGCGCCGTCTGGCGGACCGTCGCGCGGTCGAACTCCCGTTTGTTGCGCTTGTTCGCATGGCGGCAGCGCGGCACGAGATGATGACGGGTCACCTCCTCCTCCCGGCCGCAAAGCGCGCAGATCGCCATGGCCATCATGTTGCCATGACCCGCGTCCTTTTGCATCCGGCCGCGGCATGTTAAATTTTTTTCCATGCTCCCGCTCGCCGACCCCTCGCTCCTGAAAACCCAGGCCTACGTCGGCGGCGAATGGCGCGACGCCCGCTCCGGTCGCACGATCGAGGTCCGCGATCCCGCCACCGGCGAACTCATCGCCACCGTGCCGGAGCTCGACGCCCGCGACGCGCACGAGGCCATCGCCGTCGCCGCCCGACGAATGGAGGAATGGCGGACCCGCACCGCGTCCGAACGCTCAAGGATCCTCCGCCGCTGGTTCGACCTCCTCGTCGCGAACACGGACGACCTCGCGCTCATCCTCACGGCCGAGCAGGGCAAGCCGCTCGAGGAAGCCCGCGGGGAGATCACCTACGGCGCGAGCTACGTCGAATGGTTCGCCGAGGAGGCCAAACGCATCGGCGGCGACCTCGTCGCGCCCCCGTCGAACGACCGCCGCATCGTCGTGCTGCGCCAGCCGGTCGGGGTCTGCGCCGCCATCACGCCGTGGAATTTTCCCCACGCCATGCTCACCCGCAAGGTCGCGCCCGCCCTCGCCGCCGGCTGCGCCATGGTCCTCAAGCCCGCCGCGCAGACCCCGCTCTCCGCCCTCGCGCTCGCCGCGCTCGGCGAACGCGCCGGCGTGCCGCCCGGCCTCTTCAGCGTGCTCCCCGGCCCGGCCGCCGAGATCGGCGAGGCCTTCACGTCCAGCCCCATCGTGCGCAAGCTCACCTTCACCGGCTCGACCGCGGTGGGCAAAAAACTCATGGCCGCCTGCGCCGCCACCGTGAAAAAAGTCACGCTGGAGCTCGGCGGCAACGCCCCGTTCATCGTCTTCGAAGACGCCGACCTCGACGCCGCCGTCGAGGGCGCGATCACCGCGAAATACCGCAACGCCGGCCAGACCTGCGTCTGCGCGAACCGTCTGCTCGTGCAATCCGGCATCCACGACGCCTTCCTCGCAAAACTTCTCGCCGCCGTGAAAAAACTTCGCGTCGGCCCCGGCCGCGACCCCGGCGTGCAGCAGGGTCCGCTCATCGACGATCACGCGATCGAGAAAGTCGAGACGCTCGTCGCGGACGCCGTCTCCAAGGGCGCGAAAGTCCTGCTCGGCGGCCGGCGCCACCCGCTTGGCGGCACTTTCTACGAGCCCACGATCCTCGTCGAGGCCACGCCGGACATGGCGCTCGCCCAGGAGGAAATCTTCGGCCCCGTTTCCCCGCTCTTTCGCTTCGAGACCGAGGCGGAAGCCATCGCCCTCGCGAACGACACCAGCGTCGGCCTCGCCGGTTACTTTTACACGAGGGATCTCGCCCGCGCCTGGCGCGTCGCCGAGGCGCTCGAATGCGGAATGGCCGGCGTGAACACCGGCGCGATCTCGAACGCGATGGCGCCCTTCGGCGGCATCAAGGAATCCGGCCTCGGCCGCGAAGGCTCGAAATACGGCCTGGAAGACTACCTCACGTTGAAATACGTCTGCCTGGCCGGCCTGTAAGTCACGTCCGCGCCCGCTTCGACGAGCGAAAAACCGGTCAAGATGACCAAGCAAGCCAAAGCCCAGGAGATGAAAGAGCACCGCAAAAAGCAGGGCGGCAATCCCTGCAAGCCCGGCTACGAGCCCGTGCCCGGAAAGAAGCCCGGCAGCCAGGGCAGCTGCAAAAAAAAGTAGCGCCGCGACGGGGAGCGCACGCTTCCGGCGCGCGGTCTTCGGCCTCCCGCCGAAAACCGCACCGAAGGCGATCTCCCCTCCCCCTCACGCGATCCCCGCCAACCGCCTCGCGTCCGCCACCGTGTCGATGTCCTCCGCGGTCTTGTCGTCCCGGATGCGATGAATGCGCGGGAAACGCAGCGCCAGCCCGCTCGCGTGCCGGTCGCTCGGCTGGATCGCGTCGAACGCGATCTCCAGCACGACCTCGGGCCGCACGTCGAACACCCGGCCACGCTGCCGCACGATCATCGCCTGAAACCGCTCCGTAAGCGCGGCGATCTCGACGTCCGTGAGCCCGCTGTAGGCCTTGCCGATATTCGCCAGCGCGCCCCTCTCGTCGCGCACGGCGAAGGTGTAGTCGCTCAGCACGCCCTTGCGTTTGCCGTTCCCGTATTCGACGGAAACCACGACGCAATCGAGGGTCGCGAACGCCTTTTTCAACTTCACCCACGACAGCCCGCGCCGCCCCGGCGTGTAGAGGCTCCGCGGCGACTTCGCGATAAGCCCCTCGTTGTTCCGGCCGCGCGCCGCCAGGAAGGCGATCTCGATCTCCTCCGCGGACCTGGCCCGCGCGATGGGAATCGTCTGCAGCGGATCGGCCAGCGGCAGCGCCTCCAGCCACGCGCGGCGCTCCTCCAGAGGCCTTCGGAAAACGGATGCGCCGTCCAGCCACAGCACGTCGAAGGCCGTGAAGGTGACCGGCACCTCCTCGCTCATGAACAGATCGCGCTCCACGCGCCCGAGCCGCTTCTGCAGCTCGAAGAATCCCAGCGGCCGCCCTTCGCGCCACGCGACGATCTCGCCGTCGAGCACGAACTCCGCCCCCGCCCCCCGCGCGGCCGCGGCGATCTCGGGAAACGTCGCCGTGATCCGCCGCAGGTCGCGTGAATAGATCTCGACCTCGCCGCCGGCGCAATGCAGCTGCGCGCGGATTCCGTCCAGCTTGTCCTCGAGCCAGACCTCCCCGCTCCCGTCCGCCGTCATGCGATCCCAGACCGATTCGCCGTCCGGCTCCGGCCCCGCGAGCATGCATTTCACCGGCCGGAAGGGCCGCAGCTCGATCGACGCGAGATCGTCGTGCCGGGCGCGCCGCGCGGTTTCGCCGAGGTCGCCGAGCAGCATGTGCGCCTCGCGGACGGCTTCGGGCGCGCGGAGAAAAGCCGCGGCAACGGCGTCCTCGACGAGGCCCTCCTTCAGCCCGATGCGCAGGTCGCCGGTGAGGATTTTCACCAGGTGCTTCGCGTCGAGGGCGGAGAGCCCGCGCAGCCGGCCCTCGAGCAGCTGGCCCTTTGCGATGGGGCCGCGCGCCTGCCCGAGGCGTTCGAAAAACGCGTTCGCCGCCGGGAGCGTCCACGGCTCGCCGCCGGCGTTCGCGGCCAGCGCCTCCTCGGTCATGAGCCCCGCGTCGTTATGGCGCCGGGAGATCGCCTGGAGGTCGGAGGGCGTCAGGCCCGAGGCGGCGAGCAACGCGCGCCGGATGATCGCGCCGCCGAGTTGCAGCGGGCGCGCGGCCGTTTGCGGAAAAGCCCGGCCGGTCAGCCAGGTGGCGGCGAGCGGAAGCTCCTCGTCGTCGAGGCGGCGAAAATAGTCCGCGAGCAGGTTCGTCTTCACGAGCTTGCCGGTGGTGGCGGCGATCCGCTCGCACAGGGCGGAGAAGCCCGAGAATCCGTGGTCCGCCGCGGCGGGGGGTCGGATTTCGCCCGGTATCGCCACGACCGCGGAAGGCGTCGCCAGCGCGAACTCGAGCTGGTCGTGCGCGGTGAGCGCCCAGGCCTCGATGCCGCGCGCGCGGAGGTCGCGCGCGAACTCGCGGGCGAAGCCGTGCAGCGTGAGCACGCGCCGGGGCCGCACCATCTCGACGTAACGGATCAGGTCGGGGTAATCGGCGTGGTCGGAGAGCGGGAACGCGGCGTCCACCTGGTAGCGATGCGCGGCGGCGCCGTCCATCGCCCAGCCCGTGAGCACGGCGACGCGGCGCGGCGAGATTTTCCGCAGCATGGCCGAGCCGGCCACGCTCGGCGGGCAGATGAGGACGTGATCGCCGACCGTCCCCGCGGCGTACTTCTCGTGCGGGGGAAATTTCACGCCCATCGACTCGTAGACCTGCGACATGTTCCAGACCGACGCGTGCAGCATGATCGGCAGGCCCGCGGCGGCGACGGCGAAAAGGATTTCCTGCGCCTTGCCGAGCGAGTAGCCGAGCAGCACGGGCGTGGCGCCGTCCTCGCGGGCCTCGAGGCAGAATTTCACGACGTCCGCGACGACGCGCTCCGCCGGCGGGAAGGCGTAGCGCGGCAGGCCGAACGTCGTTTCCATGATGAGCGTGTCGGCCGGCGCGGCCTCGGCCGGCTCCGAGCTCAGCCCGGAGCGCAGCTTGAAATCTCCGGTGTAGAGCAGCGTGCCCGCGTCGGCGGTGACCAGGCATTGCGCGGAGCCGAGGACGTGCCCGGCGGGCAGCAGCTCGATCTCGAAGTTCCGCAGCCGCCGCCGCTCCCGGTAGCCCAGCACGTGCTCCCGGCCGGGCGGCTCGCCCATGCGCGCGCGCATGAGCCGCGACGTCGCCTCGGTCAGGATGGTCTCGCGGTGGCGGCCGGTGTGGTCGCTATGCGCGTGCGAGACGAAGGCGAATTCCCGCGGCCCGCGCGGGTCGAGCCACAGGTGCTCGGCCGGCAGGTGCACGCCCCATTCGTAACGCACTTCGATCATCGTCATGAGAATACGCACGCCGGACGTTGCGGCGACGGCAGGATTTCTGCCAAGGTCGCGGATGCTTTCCATTTCCGGCGTGACCAAATCCTTCGCGGGTCGCGTGCTCTTCGAAAACGCGTCGGTCCAGATCAACCGCGGCGACCGCATCGGCCTCGTCGGGCCGAACGGCGCCGGCAAGTCCACCCTCTTTTCGCTCATCCTCGGCCACGACTCGCCCGACGAGGGCAGCGTGAGCCTCCAGCGCGGCTCCTCCCTCGGCTTCCTCCCGCAGGAGAGCGCGCCCGCCGGCAACGAGACCGTGCTCGACCTCGCGACCGGTCGCGAGATCGCCACCGGGGAAATGGACCCCGAGGACCCCGACGCGGATTTCTCCGACGACTACGAGGCGATGAGCCGCGAGCCGAAGGCCAAGCGCATCCTCTCCGGCCTCGGCTTCCGCGAGACCGATTTCGACCAGCCCGCCCACACCTTCAGCGGCGGCTGGGTGATGCGCGCCCACCTCGCGCGGCTGCTCGTGCTCGAGCCCGACCTGTTGCTGCTGGACGAGCCGACGAACCACCTCGACCTCGAGGCGCTGCGGTGGTTCCAGGAATATCTCATCGCCTACCCCGGCGCGTTTTTCGTGATCTCGCACGACCGGGAATTCCTCAACGTGCTCTGCAACACGATCATCGAGATCCGCAACCGGCGGCTCTGGCGCTACGTCGGCAACTACGACGGCTTCCTCACCCAACGCGAGGCGCAGCAGGTCCAGCAGCAGGCCGCCTACGAAAACCAGCAGCGCGAGATCGCCGCGCTCCAGTCCTTCATCGACCGCTTCCGCGCGAAGGCCAGCAAGGCCGCGCAGGCGCAGGACCGCGTGAAGCAGCTCGCCCGCATGGAGCGCATCGAGCCGCCCGAGGCGATGGCGCCGGTCGTGCGCTTTTCGTTCCCGCAGCCGCCGCGCTCCGGCCAGCGGGTGATCCGGCTCGAGAGCGTCGACCAGGCCTACGGCGAAAAGCAGATCTACCGCGGATTGAGCCTCGAGATCGAGCGCGAGCAGCGGCTCGTGCTCGTCGGCCCGAACGGCGCGGGCAAGTCCACGCTGCTCAAGATCCTCGCCGACGTCATCCCGATCCAGGGCGGCACGCGCGAGCCCGGGCACAACGCGAAGATCGGCTACTACGCGCAGTATCGCGTCGAGATGCTCGACGAGAAGCGCACCGTCCTCCAGGAGGCGGCGGCCGGCGCCCGGGGCGTGAACGAGGAGTTCGTGCGCACCGTGCTCGGCGCGTTCCTCTTTCGCGGCGACGACGTTTTCAAGAACGTCGGCGTGCTCAGCGGCGGCGAAAAAAGCCGGCTCGCGCTCGTGAAGCTGCTGCTCGACCCGCCGAATCTGCTGCTCATGGACGAGCCGACCACGCACCTCGACATCCCGAGCATCGACGCGCTCATCACCGCGCTCAAGCAGTTCTCGGGCACGGTCGTCTTCATCAGCCACGACGTGTATTTCATCCGCGCCATCGCGAAGCAGGTGCTCCACGTGCAGGCCGGCAGCACGAAGTTCTACCCCGGCGACTACCAGTATTTCCTCGACAAGACCGCGGCCACCTCCGAGCGCGAGGCCCTCGTATCCGGCGAACGCCTGAGCGAGGCGCCAAAGGCCGCCGCGCCCGAGCGCGCGCGCATCTTCAAGACAAAGGAGGCAAAGCGCGCGGAAGCCGAGGCGCGCAACGCCAAGGCGAAGGAACGCCGCGAAGCCGCCGCAAAGGCGGAAAAACTCGAGGCCGAAGTGCTCGCGCTCGAGGCTCGCCGGAAGGAGCTCACCGCGACCCTCGAAGACTCCGCGACCTACGACGACCCGGGCAAAGCCCATCGCGCCAACCGCGAGCTCGCCGAGATCGCCGACCGGATCGAGCGAGCCACCGCCGCGTGGGAAACGGCCACGGCGAACGCGAACTAGGGCGGATCGACGTTCAGATGACGCGGGCGGAGACGCGGGTGGACATTTTGCCGGGGAGCCGCGGTCACCCTCCGGCGCCCCGGCGATGCGGGAGGGCGTCTTTCCGTCCGCTGCCGCCGCGCGCCGGTTCGCCCGGCTTTTTTTCGCGCCCGCGCGAAGACGAAGCCCCTCGTCGGAGGAACGCGTCCCGGCCATGTTTCCTTGTCGCCGCGGCGCCTCGACTTTGTCGCCACGGCGCTCCGACTTTGTCGCCACGGCGCTCCGTCGCCGTGTGGCGCGAGATCACGCGCCCCCCGGCGCCCCGACGGAGCGGGGCGGCGACAAGGGCCTTCGGACCGCGGCGGTTTGCCTGAAGACGAAGCGCGCCCCGCATGTTTCCTTGTCGCCACGGCGCCCCGTCGCCGTGTGGCGCGAGATCACGCGTCCCCCCGGCGCCCCGACGGAGCGGGGCGGCTACAAGGACCCTCGGACTGCGGCGGTTTGCCCGAAGGCGAGGTGCGCCCCGGCACATTTCTTTGTAGCCACGGCGCTCCGTCGCCGTGTGGCGTGAGATCACGCGCCCCCCGGCGCCCCGACGGAGCGGGGCGGCTACAAGGGCCTTCGGACCGCGGCGGTTTGCCCGAAGACGAAGCGCGCCCCGCATGTTTCCTTGTCGCCACGGCGCTCCGTCGCCGTGTGGCGCGAGATCACGCGCCCCCCAGCGCCCCGACGGAGCGGGGCGGCGACAAGGACCTTCGGACCGCGGCGGTTTGCCCGAAGGCGAGGTGCGCCTCGGGGTATGTCTCCTTGTAGCCACGGCGCTCCGTCGCCGTGTGGCGTGAGATCACGCGCCCCCCCAGCGCCCCGACGGAGCGGGGCGGCTACAAGGACTTTCGGACCGCGGCGCCATGATCGGCTCGGCACCCGCCATAATCAGCCCGGCGTTGAACGTCATCAGCTCGGTGTTCGTTCTCATCCGGCCGGCGTTGAACGTCATCAGTTCGGTGTTCGTGCCAACCAAGTCAGTGTGGAGGTTAACCAACTCGGCGTGCGTCATGACCAAGTCGGCGTGGACGAGGTTTGGGTTCGGCCTTGTTCTTCGCCGTTGACCTGACAACACGCTGCCGCTGCCCCCGCATTTCAATGAAGGCGATCGCCGCTCGCTCTCCCAAGGCGTCCCGCGACGGAGCCCTCCCTCTCACGCACGACGGCCGGGCGGCGGTCGGCACTCTCGATTGACCCGCCCTAGGTCGAATCGGCCTTCGACGCCGCGATGGGCCAAACATCATCCGCCCCTTCGGGAGGTGGATGGGCGGGCGGGCGAGGGAGGCCGGTTTGGTGAAGGGTCGAACGGAGCCGCCGGGCGGTCAGGAAATGGAAAAATTCAGATCCCGAATCCCGTAAATCCTCTCGATCCCGGCCAAATCCTGCTTAGTTCTCACTCCTTTCCATGCCCGTTCTCCAGCTTCGCAATCTCACCCTCCGCTACGGCGGCGCCCCCGTGCTCGACCAGGTCGATTTCCAGATCGATCCCGGCGAGCGCGTCTGTCTCATCGGCCGCAACGGCGCGGGCAAGACCAGCCTCATGCGCGTGCTCACGGGCGAGGAAACGCCGAGCGGCGGCGAGGTCATCCGGCCGGGCGGCACCGTCATCACGCGGCTGGAACAGGAGATTCCCGCCGACATCACCGGCCGCGTCGAGGAGGTGATCCGCGCCGGCGTCTCGCCCGAGCGGCACGAGGAGGATTGGGAGATCGACCACCGCCTCTACACGCTGGCCGAGGAGATGAAATTGCCCGAGCCGGCGGAGTTCACGTCGCTTTCCGGCGGATTGAAGCGCCGCGTGCTGCTCGCCCGCGCGCTCGCCGGCCGGCCCGACGCGCTGCTGCTCGACGAGCCGACGAACCACCTCGACCTCGAGTCGATCCTGTGGCTCGAGAGATTCCTGCTCGCGAAGGGCATCACGCTCTTTTTCGTCACCCACGACCGGGCGTTTCTGCGCAAGCTCGCCACCCGCATCGTGGAGCTCGACCGCGGCAAGCTCACGAGCTGGTCGTGCGGCTACGATCAGTTCCTCGAGCGGAAGGCCGCGGCGCTGGAGGCCGAGGAAAAGCAGTGGGCCGCGTTCGACAAAAAACTCGCGCAGGAGGAGGCCTGGCTCCGCCAGGGCGTCAAGGCCCGCCGCACGCGCAACGAGGGCCGCGTCACCGCGCTCCTCAAGCTGCGCAAGGAGCGCAGCGCCCGCCGCGAGCGCGACGGCAAGGCGCGGATCGAACTCTCCGAGGGCGCGATGTCCGGCCAGAAGGTCATCGAGGCCAAGGGCGTGAGCTTCGATTACGGCGAAGATCCCATCGTCCGCGATTTCACCGCGACGATCTGGCGCGGCGACAAGATCGGCATCATCGGGCCGAACGGCACGGGCAAGACGACGCTGCTGCGCCTGCTGCTCGGCAAGCTGCCGCCGCGGGACGGCGCGGTGAAGATCGGCACGGCGTTGCAGGTCGTCTACCTCGACCAGTTGCGCGACCAGATCGACGGCGACAAGACGGTCGCGCAAAACGTCGCGGGCGACTCGGAGCGCGTGACCTTCCAGGGCCGCGACCGCCACATTCACAGCTACCTGAACGACTTCCTGTTCCGCTCGGACCGCATCCGCATGCCGGCGAAACTGCTCTCGGGCGGCGAGCGCAACCGCCTGCTGCTCGCGCGCTTGTTCCTCCAGCCGGCGAACGTCCTCGTGCTCGACGAGCCGACCAACGACCTCGACGCCGAGACGCTCGAGCTGCTCGAGGAGCTGCTCATCGACTACGCCGGCACGCTGCTGCTCGTCTCGCACGATCGCGAATTCCTGAACAACGTCGTGACGAGCACGCTGATCTTCGAGGGCGGGGGCCACGTTGCGGAATACCCGGGCGGCTACGAGGATTGGGTGCGGATGCGCAAGGTCGCGGCCGAAAAACCGGCGCTCGATCCCGTCGGGGAGAAGCCCCGGGCCAAAATGGAAAAGGCGCGCAAGTTCCTGAACCGCGAGCGCGCGGAGCTCGAGTCGCTGCCGGGCGTCATCGAAAAACTGGAGGCCGAGCAAGCCGCGGTCGCCGCGCGTTTGCTCGCGCCGGAGACGTATCAGCGCGAGCCGGGGATTCTGCCCAAGCTCGAGGTCGAGGCGAAGGAGCTCGAGGCCCGCACGAAGGCGGCCTACGCGCGGTGGGAGGAGCTCGACGCGCTGCGCCTCGCCGCCGAGGCGTGACGGCGCCGGAAGCGCTTCGTCGTTTCCCGCTTTTCACGAAGGAGGCGGCTTGACGTTCAGCGCGCGCGCGGCGAGGCGCGTGGACCAGACGGTGACGACGAGCGTGACGACCAGGCCGAGGGCGTAGAGCGCCCACGTCACCGAGGATTCCCCGCCGTGGGACCGGCCGAGATGAAGGCGGGCGAATTTGCCGAGGAAGGCGCCGGCGTAGGAATACGCGGCGCTGATGGGGATGAAGCCCAGCCACGAGGCGAGGGAGAATTTCGCGAGCGACAGCCGGGTGAGGCCGCAGGCGTAGCTCACGACGCTGTGCGGCACGACCGGCGAGATGCGGCTGAGCAGCAGGATGCGCCAGCCGCCCTCGGCGATGGCGTCGTCGAGGGCGTGGAATTTCCGGTTGTGCGCGAAGCGGCGCTGCAGCCACGCGCGGAGGAGGTAGCGGCTGGTGAGGAAATTGACGACGGCCCCCACGAGGTTGCTGATGGAGACGAGGAGCGTGCCGCCCCAGAAGCCGTAGATCGCGCCGGCGCCGACGGTGAGCACGGAGCCGGGCAGGAACAGCACGCAGGTGACGGTGTAGATCGCGATGAAGACGAGCCACCCGAGCCAGCCGCTTTTTTCCACCCAGTCGAGGCTTTGGGTCATCCACTGCAGCCAGGCGTCGCGCATGATCAATCGGCGAGCGGGAGGATTTTCATCGGCGACGCGCGGACGAGGGCCGCGGGGAAACCGGCGCGCGCCGACGGGGCGATGGCCAGCTGGGTTCGGACGCGCATCCGGGCATCTAACAGGCGACGGGCGCGGGCCGCGAGAACGAAGGTGGCGCGGTGCTACTGGAAGACGGCGACGACGGGGTTGTGGTCGCTGGAGGCGGAGCCGTCGGGGGATTTCACGCGCGCGAGCTTCAGGCCGCGGGAAAAGATGTGGTCGAACGTGCCGGAGGGGTAGTCGCGCGAGGCGGGGATGGTGACGGCCTCGCGGTGCGGCGCGCCTTTCCAGGCCCAGTCGAGGCCGGAATCCCAGAGCGTGGCGAGGGTGTGGTCGGCGGCGTAGCGGGGGTCGGCGGGGTCGGAATTGAAGTCGCCGCCCACGAGGATGGAAACTTTCCCGCGGGGGGCGTAAAGGGCGGTCATGGCCTGGATGTGGGCGACGAGCTGCCGGGCGCCTTCCTCGCGCGTTTTTACGTTCGGCGCGATGCCGCCGAGGTTGCTTTTGAGGTGGACGGAGTAGGTGAGGAGAAAGCCTCCGCCGGGCATTTTCAAGGCGGCGAAGGCGTAGCCGCGCGGCGGGAGGTCGGGCCCGAGGGTGGGCTTCCACGGCGACCACCAGGAGGAATCGGCGGGCGTCTTCGAGGCGACGACGAGATTTTGCGGGCGCGTCGTGAAGTTGCTGACGGTCTGGACGGTGAGGCCGGGAACGACCGAGCAGAGCTCCTGCGCGGCCTTCCAGTCGGCGACCTCTTGGAGCAGGAGGATGTCGGGATCGAGCGCCTTGACGATGGCCTGCGCCTTTTTCATCTGGTTGGCCTTGGCTTTTTCGCCCGCGTCGGGTCGGCCGCCGGGCAGCCATTTCGTATTCCAGGTGACCACGGTGAGAGGCGAGGCGAAGGCGGGAAGCGACAGGGCGAACCAGCAGGAGAGGGCGAGGAGAAGACGCATGGGGCGGAAGAGGAAAGCAGCTTTCGAGCCGTCACCCTCGGCCAAAATGGGCGGAAGTCGAGCGCGGGAAAAGCTTCACGGCGCGATCATCGCCAGCCATAGCCGCGATAGCCGTACCCGCCGCGGTAGTAGCCACGGTTATAATAGCCGCCGCGGTAATAGCCGTAAGCGGGCCGGTACGCGTAGACCGGGCTGGCAACGACGACGGCCGGCGGGGCGGCGACGACGATGGGCGGCGGGGGCGGCAGAAGCACGGCGGCCGAGCCATCGGGACCGTAGAGCGCGCACCCGCCGAGCAAGGCGAAGCTTGCGGCCAGGGACGACAGGGCCGGGCCGCGGAGAGGGATTTTCATGGAAGCGCTAACGCGGGGCGCGGTCGCTTATTCATTGGTCGGGGCCTGGAGGCGTCCGGGGGATCGGGGAAGCGCGAACCTCCGACGATGAAATACCTCTACGGCAAGACGCAATCAGGCGCCTGGGGATGGGTCGCGATGTGGCTCATCGGCATTCCCGTTCCCGTCCTGTTGATTCTCTTCGTGCTTCGGGGCTGCACCTGACGCGGAGAACCAGAGCTGGAGCAGGGGCTGCAACATGATCGGCGTGGCGTCGGCGACGAAGGTGATGATGGCGGGCTCGGCGTCCAGGCACATGGCGTCGGCTTCGTCGACGTAGCCGCGGAGAATCGTGCCGGTGGCTTCGACCATGGGCTCCACGTGGATGCCTTGGGACGTCAGGAATTGGTGCAAATGCGCCGCGCGCTCGGCGCACACGGTGAAATGGGAGGTGCTGGCGCTGTAGGCGGTGACGCGAAAGATCGAGGTGCGAATCATGTCGGGGAGGGATCGTGGGCCGAAGGCATCCGCGGTTCGATGCAAAAAAGCGCGCGCGGTCAGGCGCCATCGCGCGGGATCGCGGCGCGGGCGCTGTCCTCCGATCCGCCGTAGCCGAGCACCTCGACCGTGATGGTGGAAGGCATCTCCTCCGGCGCGGGTGGCTGACGGGCCTGGTTCGCGAGATCGTTCGCGGCGCTGTTCGCGGCTCCTGCGGTGGTGTTCGCGGAGGTCAGCCCGGCCAGATTTGGGGCGGCCACGGGGGCGACGGTCGGCACGCCGGCGACGCTGGGGGACGTGATGTTCCCGGCATTCAGCACGGCTTCGGCGGCGATGTTCACCCCGCCGGTGGCCCGGATGCCGGCGTCGCCCGCGTCCACGACGCCGACCGGGGCGACGAGGTCCACGAAACCAGGCGGAACCCCGGCCACGGTCGCGAGCACGCCGATGCCGCCGCCGGTGGAAAGACCGGCGAGATCGGTCTCGACGTCGGCGCTTTGCGGATCGATGAGGACGCGGGTCGGCGGGGCGGAGGCCACGGTTTTCGAAGCCGAGCCGGCGGCGATGTCGCCGTGGGAGGACCAGATGACCAGGTCGCCGCCGCGCAGGGTGAAGATGCGACCCACGCCAATGTCGACGTCGCCGTCGGTGAAGATGCTCACGTTCCCGCCGGTTTCCGTGATGATGCCGGGGGGGGCCAGCGGGGCTTCGTCGGGGTTGCCGGCGGCGAGCTCGAGACCGCCGCCGGGGGCGAAGATGGTGAGATCGCCGCCGGACTTCGTGCGGATGTCGCGGGATTCCGTCTTGATTTCACCCTGGAACGGACCGGCGCCGAAGAGCGTGTCGATGGCGTCGTAACCGGCCTGATACGCGGAGAGGTCGCGATAGCGGGCGCTCGAAGGGTCGTTGTAATCGCGACCCGTGTCCCGGAGCACGCGATAAAACACGTCGAGCGCCGCGCGGCGCTGGGCGTCCGGAGCAAGGGATTCGAAAGCGGCCAGGGTGAGCGCCTCGTTCCCGCCGTCGGCGGAAAGGCTCGCGAAATAACGCTCGCCCGCGGGGCCGCGAACATAGGTGTCGATGAACGCATCGAAGTCGAGGGCGCTGCCCGCGAGGCCGTGGGATGGGCCGACGCCGGCGCCGATCGTGAGGCTGGCCCCGTCGAAGGGCAGGTAGGGGTTGCGGGCGTTGCCGATGGTGACGATGCCGGTGCCGGTGCCGTCGGCGTTGTTGGCGCCGGTGCCGAGATCGAGGTCGCGGCCGGCCAGCACCTCGAGGGCGCCCGGGCCGCCGAGCTGGATGTCGCCCGCGAGGGGCGACTCGCCGATGTTCAGGATGTTTCCGGCGGCCTGCGCGGCGGTGCGGGAGGGAGTGTTCGCATTGTAGGCCACGATATCGCGGCCGGCGGAGACGACGCTGACGTCGCGGTCGGCGACGTTTTGAAGGTAGAAGGCGATGTCGGAAATGTCGTTGCCGGCGACGATGCGGGCGGATTTTCCGGCGAAGAGCGTGAGCCCGGTGATGTCGCCTTCCCGCGCGTAGAGGTGGAGCGGGTCGGGATCCCCGGCGTGAAGGAGCTCGCGGCCGTGGAGGGACTGCTTGGTCTGGAGGACGGTGGCGAGGGAGCCGGTCTCCGCGAAAAGGTTGTCGATGAACGAAAGGAACTGGAAGCCGGAGATGCCCGCGCTCGGCACGGCGCCGACGAGGGACTGGTAGGCGAACGGCGTCGCGACCCCGGGGATGGCGGCGGGATTGGCGTCGGAGAGGTTGACGCGGGAGGAGCTCCAGGCGGTGACCGGGCCGTCGAGATCGGTGAGTTCGCCGTTGGGCTGGAGACCGTTGATGGCGCCGGAGGCGACGAGGTCGAGGGTGCCGCGGGCGGCGGGCGAAAGGGTGAGATCGCCGACGAGATCGATGTCCCCGGAAAGGGCGGAGACCCGCAGGGTGGGCGGGAGCAGGGAGGCGGCGAGGTCGAAGGAATCCACGTCGGTCTCGTTGAGCCGGATCCAGGGGTGGTAATACGCGGCAGTTTTGGCGTTCAACACCATCACGTTTCTCAACCAGGTCTGGAGGATCGGGAGCGGGCCGCTGTCGGTCGGCAGCGTGGCGCTCTCGCGCAGGGTGACGCTGCCGCCGACGGAGGTCACGTTGACGGCGGTCTCCGGGCCGTAGGTGGAAAAATAGGTTTTGTACCAGAAGGTGTTGGTCAGTCCGCCGGGGAGGAGGAAGGCGTTGACGGTCGGCCCAAGCAGCACGTCGCCGAGGGCCTGGACGAAGGCGTTCCCCCGGCCGAGGAACAGGGTCGTCGGCAGCCAGGTGGCGGCTGGCAGGGGGTCCTCGGTGGTGAGGATCGTGAGGGACGGCGACCGGGTGGCGTTCGTCGTGATGACGCGGCCCGCGTCCAGCGCGATGTCGCCGCGCTCGGCGTAATAGACGCCGCCGTCGATGTCGCGGCCGGAGCGGACGCGGACGTCGCCGCCGCCGAGTTCCACCAGCCGGCTGGCGTCGGGGCGGCCGATCGGCAGGCGCGCGTTCGTGGGCGCGACGGCGTCGATATTCTTCACGTCGCGGCCGGCGAAGAGCGAGACGTTGCCGCCGCCGAGGGCGCCGACGCCCTCGAAGAAGTTCGAGAAGTTCACCCACCAGGTGGTGGAGGCGATGTCGCCGTAGATCGCGCGGCCGAACTGGCCGGTGGCGGGATCGACGAATCCGCGCCGCATCAGCCAGTTCATCGGCAGCTGCCGGGACGAGTCGTCGACCGGCTCGGTGGCGCCATTGAGGAGCGTGACGTGGCTGATGTCGTTTTGCGCGAAGATGGAGACGTCGCCGCCGGCGAGGGAATATTGCGGCGGATAGTACGAGGAGATGCCGTTGTCGCTGGGGATCGGCAGGTCGAAGCGGCCGTTCAGCGTGGCGTCGTCGACGAGGGTGCCCGCGGTGTAGATGGCCGCGAATTGATTCCGGAACAGCACGTCGCGGCCCGCGGAGATGTCGATGTCGCCGCTGCCGGTGCGGATGACCTGATAATACTTCCCGCCCGCGCCGAGCGCGTCGCGGATCGTGCCATCGTCGCCCGCGCCCGCCGTGGCGAGGACCGCGTTTTTTCCGAGGAGCAGCGAGCCCTTGCCGTCGGCGAGCCGCGGCAGCGCCAGCACGCGGCGGTAATCGGCGGCGCCGAGGTCGGCGCCGGCGGTGAGGTGGAAGGACCAGGACTGGGCGTTCACGGGCAGGAGCGGATTCGCGGCCAGGAGCGGCGCGAGGTAGGCGCGGCCGGCGTTCGCGACGTCGAAGCCGTCCTGCAGGGCGTTGTTGAAGACGAGGTCGCCTTTCGCCCGCAGCGTGAGCACGCCCGGGGCGCGGCGAGGGCCGAAGCGATCGGTTTGCAGGTTCCAATTGCCGAAGCCGTCGGAGTTCGCGGAGCCGAGGAGGAGGTCGCCGGTGCGGTTGATGAGTTCGGCCCCGGCGCGGATGGTGAAGAGGGAATCGAGCCGCGCATTGTGGGCGAGCAGGCGGTCGTGCATGGCCGCGTAGGCTGCCGTCTCGACGGCGCCGTCGCCGAGGAAGGCGACGCCGCTGGCCTTCACGGCGTTCTGGATCGCGGTGGTGATCGTGGCGGCCGGGGCGGCGGGGTCGGACGGCGTGAGGTCGAACAATTTGTAGCCCTCGGCCTCGATGCTCGAAGCGCCGCGGATGGTGGCGTCGATGGCCGCGAGGCGGAGATCGGAGCCGTCGGCGAGCTGGGGGGCGCGCAGGTGGAGCGTGCCCGAGAAGTCGCCCGCCGCCGCGCTGGCGGGGGTCTGCGCCGCCACGCCGAGGTCGATCATCGCCCCGCGGCGCAGGTCGAGCAGGGCGGCCGGATCGATCACGCCGTCGATCTCCGAGCCGGCGGCGAGCGAGATGGCGCCGCCCTTGCCGGCGGCGTCGAACTGGTCCGCGGCGACCGTGAGGTCGGCCGTCGAGGTCAGGACGAGACTGCCGGAGGCGCTCAATCCGATGACGCCACCGCGTTCGCCGGAGGCGTCGATCGAGCCGCCGACCGTGATCGAGCCCGCGTCGGCCGAGAGCAGGAATTCGTGCGCGTGCGCCAGGCCGCCGACGAAGACGTCGCCCCGCCGCACGCGGAGGCGGCGGGACTCGGTGAAGTCGGCGGCGTTGAGCCGGCGATCGAGCGCGGTGGTGTCCGCGAGGGTCCGGACGTCGAGCGAGAAGGATCCGTCGAGTCCCTGCGCGCCGCCCTGGCCGAGCAACGTCCCGGCGAGGTCGACCCGGCCGTTCGGCGTGTTGATCGTGAGCGTGCCCGCGTCCCCGCCGAAGGGATCGGCTGCGACGGAAAGCACGCCGGAGCGGGCCAGGGTGACGGAGCCCCGGGAGGCGGTGAGGTCGATCCGGCCGCCACCGGTGGACGGCGCGAGATCGTAGAAATTCGCCCGGGAGCCGCCGACGTCGAGGCGGCCGCCCACGGAGAGGTCGCCGGTCGTGGCGCGGATGCCGAGCTGGCCGCCCGGCAGGTACACGTCGCTGTTCGCGAGCACGCTCGTTCCCTGGAGCTGGAGGCTGGCGCCGAGACCGGGAGCCGTCGGCGCGGAGACATCGCCCACGGGCGCGAGCAAACGCAGCGCGCCCGCGGCGGCGATCTTCTGGCGCACGGAACTCCCCGCCTCGACGAACGGCGTGCGGACATCGAGGTCGCCCTGCGTGACGAGCTGCCCGCTGTCCGCGAGAAAAACGTGGTCCGATGCATTCAGGTCGAGTCGGGCGAACTGATCGATCTTCACGGTGCCCGCGCCGAGGCGGATGATGCCGGCGTCGAAGGCCAGCGTGCCGGTGGCGGGGCTCGCGGGGCCGGGGCGGGCGCCACCCGCGGAGTTATCGATGAGAATTTCGCTCGCCGCGAACGTGACCCGCCGGTCGTCCGGGCCGAACCCCCGCAGCTCGGCGGCATGCAGCGAGAGGGCGCCGTTCACCGTCACATGACCGGACCCGTAGACGTCGATGGACGAATAGCTCAGCAGCGAGAGCGAATCGACGCCCTGGAGGTCGCGGAGCGCGGAGCCGGAGAGAACCAGCGCGCCGGTCGAGGGAAGACCGTCCGCGCCGCCGAGGCGAAGGACGATGCGACCGCTGTCGAGCGCGACGTTCGCGGCGAGGAGGCGCGCCCCCGGATCGAGGACCGTGGCGTCGCTGGAGTCGAGGATGAGACTCGTGCCCGTGAGAGTCGCGCCGCGGCCGACGGTGAGTTTCGCGTCCGTGGGGGCGGCCAGATCGGAGCGCTCGATGGCGGCGGCGGGATCGCTGCTCAGGCGCAGCAGGGCGCCGTCGCCCGCCACGGAGAGCGTTTCCGCCGGCGCGCGCATCGCGCCGGATGAGGCGATCTCGGCGCCGGGAGCCAGGGTGAGACCCTGCGTCGCGGCGAGGATGATTTCCGGGCCGGAGAGGGGGGCGCCGGCGTTGTCCACGGTGATGCGGCCGGTATTCACGTCGACGGTGGAGCCGCCTTCGCCGGAGTGGCGCACGCCGCCGATCAGCAGGCTCTCGGCGTCGAAGGCGCTGAGCTCCGCGGCGTTCAGGACGAGCGCGCCCTTCGCCGCGCCGGGGCGCGTTTCGCCGCCATCGATCAAGATGTCCACGGGGCTGCTGATGTCGATATACGCGCCGATGCCGTTCGCCGGAGACGCGGCGGTGACGCCGCCGCGCAGCGTGAGGGAGTCCACGGCCTGGAAGACAAGGTGCCCGGAGTCGACGGGCAGCCGCGGCACGGGCCGGTCCAACCGCCGCGCGCTGTCGCCCAGGAAGACGTTGGCGAAGGCATCCTCGTATTCGGCGCGCGCCCGGACCACGTCGGATGTCGCGACCTCGAACGGCGCGTAGACCCTCGGGCGTCCCGGACCGGCGTCGAGACCGTTGAAGCGGTAGCCGGAAACGACGCTCGAGCCATCGGGCAACGTGACCGCGTCGGCGGGCGCGCCACCTTGCGGCGTGACGAGCAACGCCCCGGGCAGCAGCGCATACCGCGCCGGAAGCAGCGTGTAATCGCCCTCCGGCCAGCCGCCCCCGGCCGTGAGATGAATGCGGTCGCCGACGCGCAGGCCGGCGTTCACGTAGCCGGGATCTCCGCCGAGGAGCCCGGCGTCGGTCGTGAGATTATTCGGCGCGAACGGCGCCTGGCTCGCCTCGTAGCCGGGGATCACGGCGAAGCTGTCGTTCGAGGCGAGAATGTCCCGCGTGCCGCCCTGGCCGTCGACCCAGTGGTAGGCGTAGAGGTCGCCGCCGCCGCGCAGGTCGATGACGGAGCCGGCCTGCGTCGTCAGGTTCCTGGCGCCGAGGTTGATTTCCTTCGCCGGCAGGCCGCCTCCGGTGATGTCCACGCCAAGCGGATCGATCCAGGTGTCGCCGTCGGCCACGATGCCGTAGGGAATGATCGCGCCGGCGCCGTTCCGGTCGACGGCGGCGACCGACGTCTCACCGCCGGCGGAGAGCGTGAGCCGGCCGGTCACGGCGAAACGGCGTCCGCTGATCAGGCTCTTCGGCGCGTCGCCGCTGCCGTCCCAGCCGAGGTCGATGCGGCCCAGCGGCGCGCGCAGCGTGCCGCCCTGGGTGATCCGCGCGGCGTAGATGTCGAGTTCGCCGCCGGCCGAGAGCGGCAGCGGTCGATCGCCCCCCGCGGCGATCGTCACCGAGCCTGGAAGCAGGTCATCGCCCGGCGCGAAGTCCCGCGCCCGGTAGTCGTCGGCCGCGATGGTGAAGCTCGTGGCGGAGGCGGGATAAATCTGCCCCGCGCGGAGGAACAGATCGCCCGCCATCTCGAAGGAACCGTCGCCGCGGATGTCGTCCGCGAAGAGCCGGGCGTCCCCGATGTGCTGGAGCGCGAGGTTACCGATGTCGATCAAGCCGGCCCGCACGGTGAGGCGGCCCGGGCCGTGGGTGGGCGGAAAATAAAACGCGTCTCCGAGATGAAAGGCGGCCGCGCGCGCGGGGTCCTTCAGCCCGAGCGGCCCGAGGAACGTGGTGCCGAGCTTCACGTAGGGCGCGGCGAGCGAAACGGCGTCGTTCGCGTAGATCACCCCGCCATCCGCGACGGACAACCGGCGGCTCGCAGCGATGTCGACCGGCCCGCGAAACTCCACGACGCCACCGAGCTCGAGCGAGCCGAAATCGCCTTCCGAAAAGCGATCCACCGCGAAGTAACCGAGGCTCGGAACGGGATCGCCGTCGGCGCGGCGAAGCGTGGTTCCGATGCCCGAACGTCCCGCCGGAACGAAGCCCTCCGGGATCTTCCAGCCGCTTTGCGTGACGACGAGATTTCCGTCCCGGGGCGTGGCGGGATGATTGACGATCTGGAACCGGCCGGAGGAAACGACGAGCGAGCCACCCTCGGCCGTGGGGCCGCCGGCCGCGCCGCGAAGGTCCGAATCGACGAAAAGCTGCTGCCGGCCGGCCAGCGTGATCGTGCCGCCATCGCTGTCGACCCGCGTCGGCGCCACGACGCGGCGGGCAAGCATTCCGGTGAGGCCGCTGGTCGCGGGCACGGCCGAGCTCAGGCCCGCCTCGCCCGGCGTGAGATCGAGCGTCCCGCTCGCGCCGGAGACGTCGATCCGGGCGGCCGCCATCGCGAGGATATTCCCGCCGAGGCTGACGTCCCCGCCCGGCAGCACGTCACCCTTGCGGAAACCAAAATCGTCGGGCACGCGGACGACCGCGCCGGAGGCATCGAGCACGCTGGCGGGGCCGAGATAAAGCGTCGTGCGGGCGAAAGTGGGCGTGCCGGAGATCTGCGGAAACGCGTCGGCTCCCGTGACGTCGATCGTTCCGCCGGGAGCGTGGACGGCGCCCATCACCGAGACCGTGTCGCCCTTGAGGGAAACCGCGCCGCGCGGGCCGGCGAGAATTTCCGCGCCTTGGCCGAGCTGCAGATCACCGCGGAAAACGAGGTTGCTGGTGAACGCGTCCTTCACGCCCCGGGCCGAGAAACTCAGGCTCACGGGCGCGCGCAGGCCGACCGGTAGAAGAATCGATTCCAGCGAGAAGGCCCCGGTTCCCGCCATCAACGGAATCGCCTGCCAGCTGCGGACGGCGGGGTCGATGATCGTGGCGGGCAGGACGACGAGGCCGGGCAGCACGTTGTCCGCGCGGGCGGGATGCCGGGGAAGCGCACCGAGGCCGGCGAGCGAAAAAGTCGCGAAGCCACCCTGGTCGAAGAAATCGGGGGAGATGGCCAGCGTGCCGGCGTCCGGCGCGGCGTCGCCGATCCGGATGAGCGGCGCCTGGATCGACAGTGCGCCGCCCCGGGCGCCGGAGTAGCCAAGAAGGGTTGCGCCGAGGTCGAGCCGGCCGCCGAGCAGCGAGGCGAGG
Organism: uncultured Chthoniobacterales bacterium; assembly: GCA_964247025.1. GTDB lineage: Bacteria > Verrucomicrobiota > Verrucomicrobiia > Chthoniobacterales > JAATET01 > JAATET01. The sequence continues at coordinate 87,850 of CAXTSM010000001.1, read as the reverse complement.
TCGGGATCCTGGCCGGCGGCGAGCTGGATGCGGCCGGCGTCGCCGAAAGCGATTTTTCCGGTGGGGCCCATGGTGGCGCCGCCCGAGACGTCGAGGGCGCCGCCGCGGGCGAGCTGGACGCCGAAGGCATCGATGTCGATGGAGCCTCCGCCCGGCTGGAGGGGCTGCGCGCGGGGGGCGGCGGAGGCCGGACGGTCGTCCACGACCAGCCCGGCGGTGCTGAGAATCGCGCCGGGACGCAGGACGAAATTGCCGGAACGCGGGTCGGGTTCGGGCGCGGGGAGATCCTCGGGCGGCGTGGTCGAGGCGAGAAGGTTGAAGTCGGATTTCGAGTAGCTGTAGACGGTGAACTTCAAGCTTCCCCCGGGGGCCACGATGTCGCCGCCGACGTCGATGCGAAGGGCCTGGAGGTCGAGGTTCGCGAGGGCGGGGTCCCCCGGCGCGCCCGGGGCGAAGTCGAGGGAAACGGAAGCGGGCAGGTCGATGCGGCCGGAGCTGTCGTCGATGGCGAGCGAGCCGAAACCGTCGCGATCGACGAGGTCCGGAGAGATCATGACGAGCTTTTCACGGGCGGCGGGCAAGTCGCGGGGATCGCCGAAAGCGTCGAGCCGGAACGGCCCCGCCGCGGGCTGGCCGGGATCGTCGCCGAAGACGACGCGGGGCGCATGGGGCGAAACGGTGAGGGTGATGTGCGGATCGATTTGGGAGGGAATCTGGGATTGGAAAACGAGCGCGAGGCGGCTGGCGGCGGGCAGGTCGGAGGCGCCCCCGGCGTCGCGGAGCTGGCGCGGACCGGCGGTGGTGTTGCCCGACAGCCGGCCGTCGAGCGCCATGGCGGGGGCGGTGATCGCGATGCGGCCGCCGTCGTCCCCGGCGACGTAGTTGCGCTCGAAGTGGCGATTCCCGAGCGAGAGGGGATTCGCGAAGGTCGTGCTGATGCCCCACTTCGGCTGGACCAGGAGGAATTTCGCGGTGTAGAGGCCGTCGTAAACGAGATCGGGCGTGGCGTTCGCGATGTCGATGAGGCGATTGCCCGACCAGACGCGGCTCGTCTCGACAAGCCCCGATCGATACCGAACCCAGCCGCCGGAGACATCCACGGCGGAGCCTTTTTGGAGGACCACGGAACCGCCCGCGCGCAGGTCCACGGTGCCGCCGGCCGTCGTGAGCTCGGCGACGGTGCGCTCGATCAACTTGGCGTAGCCGGAGACGTCGGCGAGCGGGGTGCCCAGCCAGTCGCGGCCGAGAGAGCGGCCGTGATTCCGCAGGTCGACGACGAGGTCGGTGGCGCGCAGCGGGCCGGTGCGCTGGAGCGGGGAGTCGGACAGCTCGGCGCCGCGGAGCTGGAGCTGGAGGATATTTTGCGACAGGGGCGACAGGGCGCCGGTGGAGCCCGCGACGTCGATGACCGCGCCGCGATCGAGGTAGATTTGCCCGCCGGTGTAGACGAATTCCGAGGTCGGCGCGCCGGCTCCGCTCGAGGGAAGGAAAAGCCAGTTGCCGGCCTGCGCGGTGACGTCGGCGTTGGGGGCGAGGATGGTGGCGCCGGTCTCGAGGTGGATCGTGCGGCCGGCGAGGGTCATGAGGGACGCGTGCCCGAGCTCGGTGCGGCTCTCGGAGCTGGCGGATTCGGGCAGGATGCGGGTGACGCTGCCGTCGCCGAGCGTGATCGCACCGGTGGAGCGGTAGTTGAAGATCGCGCCCTTGGCCGGATCCGACGGGTCGTAGTTCGAGTTCCGCGTGGCGTCGTAGTTCGCCGCGAGGGTGATGCTGCCGTTCAGGGAAACGGACGTGGAGCCGTCGATCACGCCGAGCTGGCCGACGCTCCGACCGGTGAGGGTGGCGTTGGCGCGCGGCGCCTGGATGAGGCCGGAATTCGTGGCCGTGCCGGCGAAATCTCCGGTCATCGTGTCGGGGTCGAAGACTTTGCCGACGTAAACGTCCAGGCCGCGGATCGAGGGGTCGCTGCTTTTATGGGCGTCGATGCCGACCTGCAGGCCGGCCGCGAGAATGGCCTGCCCGTCCGGGGTGGAGATGGTGCCGGCATTCGCGACGTTCGCGCCGGCGAGCATGATGCGACCGCCGACCTTGGCGGGGGAAGTGGGGCTCTCGAGCCGGGCGCCGCGGTCCACGACGATGTCGCCATTGAGCTCCACGTAGGACGCGCGATAGGTCGTGGCGGTGATTTCCGGCCCCTGGGTTTTTGCCAGGCCGGCGGCGGTAAGCGTGAGGGTGGAACGGCGATTGGCGCGGGTGACGAGCGTGTAGTCGCGGCCGGGGACAAGGTCGACGGAGAGGTTTTCCGAGCCGCCGGCGGGCGTCTTTCGGGTGAGGGAAGCCGTGACTTTCGGCGTGCTGCGCTCGTCGACCACGCGGAGCAGCGAAACGACCGGGGTGGCGGCGGTGAGCCCGGCGAGGAGCTCGGTGCGGGGCGCGGAGAACAGGAATTGGGCCGCGGGATTGTCGATGAGGCCGCGCGAGATGAGGTTCCCATCGATCGGGAGGGCGGAGGCGACGAGGGCGTGGACGTTGACCTGGCTGGCGCCGCCGAAAATGATGCCGTTCTGGTTGAGGACGTAGACCTGCCCGTCGGCCTGGATGGAGCCGAGGATCTGCGATGGACGCCCGCTCGGGTCGTCGATCTTGTTGAACGCGATCCATTTCCCGCTATCGCGGCCGCCCGCGCCCTGGTCGAAGGTGAGCGTGGTTTTCGCGCCGACGTCGAACGTGGTCCAATTCAGCAGGGCCTGCTGCCTGGTCTGAACGATGGTGACGTTCGTGCGGTCGCCGCTTTTCGTCTGCGTGGGCAAGTCCGCGCCGGTCCACAGGCCGCGGTCCTCGCCCTTGCCGGGATGGGCCAGATCCTTCGGCACGCCGGGGGCCAGCTGGAGCCCGTTTTTGCCGAGGCCGTCGCGAATGACGGGAAAATCCCGGCGCGGACGGCCGGCGGCGGCGCGGGCGGCGGTCTGCAGGGCCACCATGGAGTCGAGCGCCCGGGTGGTGCGGGAAAGACGGTCGCGGGCGACGGCCTGCGCGGCGGCGGCCGAGGCGCCGCCGGCGTTGTTCCCGCCGGTGGCGGCCCGGTGGGTCGAACCCATCGGCGCCCCGCCCCGCAGGAGATCGCCGCCGCGGGTCGACGGCAGGAATAACGCCGCCGCCGCGAGCGCGGCCGGGGCGAGAGAGTTCACGCGGGGCATGGAAGGAAGGGTCGGATGCGGACGCGGTGACCACCGCGTCGGGCGCGCGCAAACCGTCCCGGAACGACGTTCCCGCGACAACGGGGCTTCCGTGAACTTTTCGTGACATTCGGCCCCCGTCGGGGCCGGGGAGACTCAGGGCTTGATCTTCTGGTCGGCGAGCTTGTCGGCGTTCTCCTGAATGTAGGTCTCGAACTTCACCTTGCTGATGCCGACGAAAGGCTCGCGAGCCAGGATCGCGTCGCCGAGCCCGTAGTGCTCGTAGCGGCGGAGGATTTCCTTCCCGAGATCGTAAAGCGCGACGTTGCGGCGCTGCTGGTCGGCGACCTTGCGATCGAGGAGGATCTTCTGCTGGGCGAGCTCCGCGCGTTTGGCGTCGATTTCCTTGGCCTTCGCGAGGAGCTCGTTGAAGGAGCTTTTCCACTTGCCGAGGGCTTCGAGCTGCTGGGCGTTGCGGGTGTCCTGCGAGGCGTTCCGGGCCGTGAGGTCGGCGATGGTCTTGGTGGCGGTCGTCCGGTCCGCGGCGCTCTGCTTCGTGATTTTTTCCAGTTTCGCGGTGAGGTCCTTGATCCGGGCGTCGTCCTGGATCTTGGCGGCCTGGGCGTTTGCGATCTGCCCTTGCGCGTCGCGGAGTTGGAGCATCGTGCTGCGAAGGCCTTCCCGGAGCTTCTGGGCGACCGGGTCCGGCTGCTCCTGCGCGAGAAGCGGGCCGCCGAGGACAAAAAGGAGGAGGAAAAGAAACTTTTTCATGCGTCAAAATTTGGCGTTCAGGTCGAGCTGGATGATGTCCTCCTTGAACGGTGGCCCGGCGATGCTGGTCGCGCTGAGGTAGCGCAGGCCGACGTAGACGTTCGCGGAGAGCGCGAGGTTCGCGCCGATGGTGTAGCCCTTCAGGTTCGTGCCGCCGCCGCCGAAGTCGGAGTCGTTGAAGCCGTCGACGACGGAATCGCTCTCCACGTAGCGGTAGCCGCCGAAGATGTTCCAGTCCCAGCGGCGGGCGAGCGTCTCGGCGCCGATTTGCCCCTGGACGATCCACGCGTTGTCGCCGCCGACGAACGAGCCGAGCGGGTCCGACAGGCCGTCGTCCACCGCGCCGCGGTTGTTCACCGCCTTCGAGGCGACCTCGTTTCGGTCGAAGGCGAGGTTTTTTACGTATTCGAACGAGACGGCCGCGACGAACGGCTCGAAGTGCTTGTAGGCGAGGCGGCCGTTGACGGTGAGGTTCTGATAGGGGGTCGCGAGGCCGTAATATTGAAATTGGTTGATCGTGCCGAAGTTGTTGCTCGCGTTCGGCACGATGTCGCGCAGCGCCATGTAGGTGTTGCCTTTTTGGGCGAAGGCGGGGCGGCTTGCGTCGGTGTCGCCCGCGTCATTGGCGGAGAGCGGCGTGTAGGGCGTGCTCAGCTGGCCTTCGATATTCTGAAAGTAGAAATAACCGACGGCCGATTTCAATTCGATATCCTTCGTGACGTTCCAGTCCTCGCCGAGCTGCACGGCGTAGAGGTATTTATCGTAGCTCGCGAATTTTTGCGGCTGGTTCGAGGAGAAGTTGAAATCGGTGTTGAAGACCGGGAAAAGACCGCCGGAGATGAAGGGGGTGAAGCCCCGAAGGACCTCGTATTTCGCTTGCAGCGCGACGCCGTCGAAGCCGATGTCGTTGTCCCACATGATCTCGCTCGTGGTGAAGAACGGGTTATCGAAGCGGCCCACGGTGAGCGCGAGATTCTTGGTCGGCAGGCCGCCGTATTCGTAGCGGATGAAGGCGCGGTCGAGCCAGATGGCGTATTTGCTGAAGTTGCCGCCCTGGCCCTGGTACGGAAGGCCGAGGCTTTGATTCGCGGACGTCGGCGAGTTGTCCTGCCCGGTGGCGATGCGGATGCCGGCCGTGAAGCCCTCGCCGAGGTCGAGATCGGCGCCGAAGCGGGCACGCAGGCGGTAGCGCGTGCGGTCCTTGTCGACGTTCAACTGCGGCGAGAACTGGTCGCCGGCGACGTTGAAGGGCGTGCCGGTATTGATCGCGTTGAAGTTCGGAAAGGCGCCGGTGTTGTCGTTGCCGTCGGGGAAAAAATCGCCTTCGTAACGCACGCGGATGTCGGCGAAGGGACGGAATCTCGGCAGCCAGCCCGGGATGAGATTCGGCGCGGCCCACCCCTCGCTTTTTGCCTGGGCCATCACCTCGTCCTTCACCTGGGAGGTGATCTGCGACCGCACGATCTCGGGCACGTAGGTCACGCGCACGCTGCCGTCATCCTCGGGGGGCGGCGGGGTATTCGCCACGGCCTGCTGGGCGGCGGCGGTGGCCTGGGCCACGGCGTCCTGCGTGGCGACGGCCTGCGCCTGGGCCGTCTGGGCGTCGGCCTCGGCCTGCTGGATCAAATCCACGGCGTCCTCCTTGGTGAGCACGCCGCGTTTCACGAGCCGGTTGATGAGGTTGATCGTCACGTTCTGCGATGGCGGCATCGCGCCGGGGGCGGCACCCGGGGCGGCGACGCCGGGAGGCAGCATGTCGGCGCCGGTGGAGGCGGCGAGATCGGCGTCGCTGACGGGCATCGAGGCCGGAGCCGGGGCGGCGGGGGTTTCGGCGCGGGGCAGGGCGGACCAGGAATCGGACGTCTCGGCGGTCTTCGGGGTCGTCGCGGTGGCGGGCGCGGCGGGGCCGTCGGTGGCGGCCGCGGTGTTGGCGGCGAGCTTTGGCGAGATGAGTTCCGCGGGCGTTTCCAGATCGTCGGTCTGGGCGAGCAGGCCGGCGAGGGGCAGCAGGAAGAGCGCGCTCCATCGTCGGAGGCGGCGGGCGGGCGGGGCGAGGCGGGTCATGGGTTGAGTCGGTTGAATCAAGGACGGCGGGCGGTGATGCGCATGACGATGGGCATGGGCATGCCCTCGGGAGGTGGCTGGGAAAGCTGGAGGCCGGTGAGAATCTGGTCGCGGATCGCCTGGTCGACGGCGGCGTTTCCAGAGGAGCCGGTAAGGCTGGCGCGCTCGATGCGACCCGTGGAATCCGCCCAAATGCGGACCTGGAGCGCCATCGACGCGCTGCGGGTGAGCTTGTTCGCGCGCAGGGCATCGACGACGCGTTTCTGCACCTGGCCGGCATACCAGCCCCACTTGCTGCGGTTCCCGCTGCCGGCGCCGAGGCCGCCGGGGCCGAAGCCGTTGCCGCCCTTGTTCAGGCCGAAGCCGTCGTCCGGGCCGTTGGTTTCGTTGTTCGTGCCGAGCGGGGCCGCGGGCGGCTCCTCCGGCTTCGGGTCGGGCGGCTTGTCCTCGGGCTGTTTTTCCTCCTGAAATTCCGGCTGCTTCTCCGGCGGCGGCTGATCGGGCGGCGGCGGCGGGGGTGGTGGCGGCGGCGGCGGAAGCGGCGGCATGACTTCGACCACGCGCACTTCTTTTTTCCGCGTCGGGGTCGAGGGCATCGCGGAAACCGCCCATGCCAGGCCGCCGATCAGGACGACGCCCGCCACGAGGATTGGGACGCGAAACCGCGCCAAGAAGCCGGGCTCCTCCTCGTCGTCGATTTCGGGTGGCGGCGGCTGCGTCGCGGTCATTTTTTCGGGCCCTGGGTGGCGAGGCCGACCTTGGCGATGCCGACGCGGCCGACCACGTCAAGCACGTCCATGATGATTTGGTATTGCGTGCGGCTGTCGCCCTTGATCACGACGGGCACGTCGGGATTCTGCCCCTTCGCCTCGCCGAGCCGTGTCTCCAGGGCGGGCAGCTCGACCGGCACGGTGTTCAGGAAAATCTTGCCCTCGTTGTTGACCGTGATCGCCTGGGTCTTCGACTGGTTGAGGGAGGGCGATTTGCTGGCCTTCGGCAGGTCCACCTTGAGCCCCTGCACGCTGGCCGTGGTCATGATGATGAAGATCAACAGGAGGACCAGATAAAGGTCCACCATCGGCGTGACGTTGATGTCGTCGTAAGACTTGTTGTCGTCGGCCTGCATGGATGATCAATGCCCCCGGCCGGCCGGCTCCTGCGAGTCGGGATGAGGGTAGAACTCGGCCATCTTCGTGACGAACTCGTCGATGAAGATCTGCATGTTCGTCGCGGCGATCTTGATGCGCGAGTTGAGGTAGCTGTAGATGAACAAGGCGGGGATCGCGACGAGCAGGCCGGCCACCGTGGCGAGCAGCGCGCTCGCGATGCCGGGAGCGATGGAGTTCACCTCGACCTCGCCGGTCTTGGCGATGACGGCGAACGTCACCATGACGCCGACGACCGTGCCGAGCAGGCCGACGTAGGGGCCGCCCGCGATGCTGATCGTGAGGAAGACGAGCTTGTCGTTGAGCCGCGTCTGCTCGCGGGTGAGCCCGGCCTCGAGGCTGGCGCGGATGGCCTGGATGGAGCGGCCGGTCAATCCCGTGAAGGCGGTGCCGCGCTGGAGCCGATGGCGGATTTCCTCCGAACCGATGTGATAGATGTGATAGAGCGGGGATTGCTTCATCAATCGCTGCGTGCGCGGCGTCGCCTTCCCGCCGAAGCTCTGCGCGCTGGCGGAGTCCCGGTAATCGATCGCGTTCAGGTCGCCGGACACCTCGCTCCATTGACGGAGAAACTCGTCGCTTCCCTTCTGGATGCGGTTCAAATACAGGAACTTCTGGATCGCGACGGACCAGCCGACCACGGCCATGATCAGGCACACGCCGATGACCATCCAGCCGTCGAACATCATGTTCTTCGCGATGTCGCTGAAGATCATGAGGTGCTCGAGGATGGGGCTGTGGCCGCCGCCGCCGGAGACTTCGTCCGCGCCGACCTGGAGCAATTTGTCGGCGGCGGCGCCGCCGCCCTGGCCGAGGACCGCGAGAAGGATCGCGCCTTCGGGCCGGGCGGCGCGGGAGATCTGGAGCTCGTCGATCTCGCCGACGAAACCGGGCGTCGTCGACTCGGGGCCGGCGCCGAGCGCGGACGGGCCGGCGAGCGCGGGGCGCGCGGCGTTCAGCGCGCCGGCGCTCTTGCCGTTCACGTAAAGCGTGAGCGTCGAGCCCTGCGCGACCACCGCGAGGTGGGCCCAGGCGTTCAGCGCAACGGGGGCGGAGGACGTGACGCGCTGGCCGGCGACGGTCACGTAGGGCAGGCCGTTCGCGAGGCCGATGACCAGGGCGCCCGCGCCGTCGCCGAGGCGGTAGAGGATCGCGTCCGGCTGCGCGAGCGTTTGCTTGACCCAGGCGGTCCAAGTGAAGGCTTCCGCCGGGGCGAAGGCGAGCGTGGGCCGGGGGGGAATCACGATGGGCTTGTCGCCGAGGAGGCGGAGGCCGGGGCCGATGAGCGCGCCTTCGCTGGCGGCGCCGGCGGTTTCCGCGTTGTTCTTTTGGCCGGAGGAATCGACGGACGGCGCGCCGCGGTCGGCGAAGTGGTAGGCGAGCGCGGTGTCGGCGTCGAAGGGGGGCTTCGCGCCCTTTTCGGGGGCGGCGGCGGCGTTGCCGGAGTAGAGCCAGAAGCTGGTCTGCGCGCCGGGCTTCACGTCCGGCAACCGCACCCAGACGATGGCTTCGTTCAGGAGCGGGTCGAATTTTTCCACCTGGCTCGCCAGCACGGTCTTGTCGTCCTCGGCCACGAACCGGAGATCGCCGCCGTCCTCCTTCGCGCCGCCGAAATTGAAGTTCCCGTCGTGCAGGCGGACGAGGACGGTGATGCCGCCGATGGGCGCGCCGATCTCGGCGCCGGTCGCCGAGGTGGTGTCGACGGTAAGTTTTTTACGCGCGGTCCAATCCTTGTTCCACCAGGCGCGGGCCGGGCTCCCGAGGGCGAAAAGGAGGAAAACGACAAGAAGAAGAGGGCGGATCATAATTGAGAAAATCAAAATTCGCCCCAGACGCGGAAGGTCGCGCGGAGGCTGCCGGCGGGGCTCTCGGTCTGGCTGATCATCGGCACGCCGAGGTCGATGGAGCCGTTCAGGTAATTCAGCAGCTTGACGCGGCTGCCCGCGCCGACGCTGGCGAGGTCGAAGCGCGAGATCTGCTCGGGCAGCGGGTCGTTGAGGGTGAGCGAGCCGCCCTCCACGAAGGTGTAGACGCGCCATTCGTCGAGGCCGAAGACCTTGGGCAGCGACGGACTGCGGAACTCGAACGAGCCAATGATCGCGCTGTCGCCGAGCACGGTGGACTCGAGGTAGCCGCGCACGGTGTCGAGGCCGCCGCCGCTGAACTGCTCGCTGTCGACGAGCGCGTCGGCGGAGGCCTGGCCCTGGACCTGGCCGAAGGCCTGGAAGCCCCAGGGCAGGTCCTGGGTGTGCGAGAGGTCGCCGCGCAGGTAGAAAAACGAGCCGTCGGCGTCGAAGCGGCGAGAGTCGAACTCGGCCGTGTTGCTGCCGGCGCCGCGCGTGCCGAAGACGATGCCGAGGCTCAGCTCGGTGGTGGATTTCGCCGTGGCGAGGGCGGCGTTGTAATCGAGCGAGACCGGGTAGTAGGTGATGGGCGAGCCGGTCGCGACGCCGTCGAGGATGAAGTCCTGCTCGAGGTGCTTGTAGTCGAAGCCGGCGCTGAGCGAGTGGTAGAAACCGGTCGTGTTCGGCGCGGGCAGCGTGAACAGGAGCCGGAGGCCCGCGGTCACGCCGTTGCCGGCGGAGGCGCCGCCGCCGAGGGTCGAGATGTTGCTGTTCTGCCGCGTGGCCTGGACCATGAGGCCGAACCAGTCGACGCCGGGAATGCGCGCGATGTAGTAGCCGGAATAAACGACCGCGTCTTCGAGATCCTGCGGCGCGATCTGGAAGCTGAATCCGGCGGTGTGGCCGAGCTGCCAGAGGTTCGTGTAGCTCACCGCGCCGTTCAGGCGGAGCGGGGTCGTGTTCGCGCTGTAGCGGTTGTTCAACTCGAGGCTGCCGTGGAGCGGAAACTTGTCCTTCACCTCGAGATCGACATCCACCGTGCCGGGCTCGACGCCGGGCCGCAGGGTGGGCGTGATCCGGCGGTCGGCCATCTGGTTGAGCGAGACGATGTCGCGCGCCACGGCGTTGAAATTCGGGACCCTGCCCTCGGCGAGGGACGGCGCGCCGCGGCGGATCTGCTCGAGCGAAAAATAACGGGAGCCCTTCACGCGCAGGCGGCCGACGGTGTTTTCCGTGACCGAAAGATAGACGACGCCGCCGCGGACCTGCTGCGGCGGAATGTCGACGGAGACGGTTTGAAAACCCTGGTCCTGATACGTTTTTTCGAGCGCCGCGCGGGCCTGCTCGACGTCGTCGGCGGTGCGGCCGGGACCAAGGTAGGGATAGACCGCCTCCTCGACCTGGGCGGGCGGCAGGACCTTCGAGCCCCGCACGCGGAACTCCCGGATGAAGGTGGCTTCCGGGGCGGGCGTCGGCGTCGGCGGGGCGGGCGTCTGGCCCGAGACGGAAAAAATCCCGCCGAGGAAAATGACCGCCCAGCGGCACGGCCATCCGATCACCGCCGCGAGAAGGCGGGGCGGGGGCGGATGGAGCTGTCGGCGGCTGATCACGGAATGGTCGGTTGATCCGGTGCGAAACCGAGAAACGAAAATCGATCCACCCGGAGGCGGATGAATAACGATCTAACGTATCGTATATTTGGGATGAGGGATCGCGGACGTCAACGAATTTCCGCGGGCGATGCGCTCAGGGTGAAAACGCGGACCACCCGCGGGAAGGAAACCCGCGGGCGGCCGCTGATCGGGATGGTTGGTTGATTACTGGACGACGGTCTCGCCGTCGCCATTGCGCTGCACCTTCATGCTCGAGATGAGGATGGAGGCGTCGGTGTTGAGGATCTGGTCGCGAAGGGTGGTGGCGAAGGTGATCTTCACGTTGCCGGCGGGGGTGGCGAGGCTCGGCTTGTAGGCGAGGTATTCGTTGCCCCAGAGGGTATACTGGCCCTGCTGAACGGCGGTCTTGGTGTAGGCGACGCCGTTGTAGGTGAGGGTCGCGGTGGCCGGGGCGATGCCGGAGTTCGTGGCGAGATCCGCCGCGTCGCCGGTGCTCATGTAGCCGACGTAATATTTCGCGAGGCCGGTCTTCGCCATCTTGCCGTTCTTCGCGAGCGTGCCGCCGCTTTTTTCGCCGCCCTGGCCGGCGTCGTAGTCGATGCCGTTCACGGTCTGCGCGATGTAGGGCGCCTCCGTGGCGCAGTCGTATTGGACGACGACGCTGTCGATGCCGACGCCGGTCTCGGCGAAAGTGTCGATGCGCGTGCCGGAGTCAGGGTCGCGACCGGTCGCGTAGACCAGGGTGGTGTCGGTGCCGACGCCGGTGAAGAACGACAACGGGAGCTTGCCCGTGCCGCTCCAGAGCGCCTTGGCGATCTGTGGCGTCATGTTCGCGACCGTGGTCGGCGTGCCCTTGGCGCGCACGAACTGGAAGGCAACCACGCCGACCTTGGTGGCGGTGAGGGTCGTGTAGGGTTCGCCGGAGAAGGTGCCGGTGAAGGGCGTCGAGGACTGCTTGTTGTCCGCCATCGCGACGTCGGGGACGACGGTGTCCGCCGCCTTCGAGGCATCGGTGGGATCGTCGAGGCCGAAGTGGCCGGTGGTGGCGAGCGTGGTGGCGGCGGGAAGGACGCGCACCGTGAAGCTGGCATTCGTCGAGGCGACCGTCTGGATGCCGGCGGCGGAGCCGGTCCACGAGGTCTTGATGATCACCTCCTTGGAAGAATCACCGCCGATGTAGCCGCGGAAGGTCGCGCCGTTGCCCTTGGTGAAGTTGCTGGAGTCGGCGACGGCGAAGCCGCCGGTGCCGCCGTTCGACGGCAGGCTCGCGAGCGGGGTCGCGCCGGAGGTGTCGACGGTGCCGTTGAGGACCTTGACGATCGCGGTGTGGACCGGACCGCGGTAGGCGCTGGAGCCCGTGATCGTGATGACCGTCGGGACGGCAGAGGCCAGGCCGGCGAACGCCAGGAGGCACGCGCCCGTGGTGAGGATGTGGGATGGTTTCATTTTATGGATGTGGGTTGGGAGTGGAGAATGGGAGATCAGGCGGGGCGGATCTGGCGCGCGCGGCGGATGGCGACGAGCAGGAGGGCGCCGGCGCCCATGATGAGACCGTAGGTGGAGGGCTCGGGGACGGCGGAAGCCTTGAAGGTGACGGTGCCGGCGTCGGTGATCGTGAATTTCCCGACATTCCGGCCGTAGATCGGGTTGGCTGGGTCGGTGGTCTCCTGGTCGCCGGGGAGGCGGAAGAGATCGAGCACGCTGTTCCCGGTGCCGTTGGCGAAGTTGGCCGTGTCGTAGCCGCCGAAGATCGTGCCGCCCACGCCGGTCTGGCTGAAGAGGCTGTTGGACTGCGTGGTGTTCTGCAGCAGGCCGCCGCTGGCCGTGAGGGTCTGGACCGAGCCGTTTTTCTTGAAGTAGGCGTTGCCGACTCCCTTGATCTGGCCGGCGACGACGCCCTGGCCGTTCGTGGCGCCCACCTGGTAGGGAGCGAAGGGGGTGTTCGCGTCGTTCCGGGCTCCGGAGACATACAGCGTGTAGTTCGGATCGGCGCCGACGGGCGCGAGGTGGGTGCCGCCAAAGACGAACCAGCTGACGTTCTGGTTGTCCTCCCAGCCGTCGCCGAAAGCCAGGTCGAGATCGGCGCCGAAGGTGCCGAGCGAGAGCGTGATGCCGGGAGCGGCGTCGCGGAAGGCGGAGGCCTGCCCGAGGTTCACCAGGTAATCCTTGGTGGCTTCACCGGATTTGTCGAAGAAGCCGATGAAGAGGTCGTCCGGCGAATAGGTCGTGGTTGCGGCGCCCGCGGGCGAAGCGAGCAACCCGACGCCGACGAGGGTCAGCAGGGCGCTCTTGAGCAGAGAAGGTTTTTTCATTTCGGGATATGGGTTTTGGAGTTGGTGTGGTCGCATTTGCGTCCGGGGCGGAGAAAAGGGAGAACCGCGGCCGGGCACAATGGGAGCAAGGTTAAGATTTCGTCACCTTGCGGAGGCGAAGGCCGCCTACGGCTCGTCGGAGTGACGGGCCATCTGCTCGCGTTGAAGCTGGAGGAACGCCATGTCGCCGAATCGCGCCCGGAACTGCTCGTTGCTGGCCGTGCGCGCGTTCTCCCAGCGGGAGGCGTAGTCGGGATCCGCGGGGTCCTGGAGACCGAGTCGCGCGACGAAATCCCGTTGAAGGGAGTCCCGGGCGGCCCGTTTCGCGGGCGTCAGGTCCCGCGGCGACGCGGGCTCGGCGAAGACGATCGGCGCGGGGACTCGATCGTCCGGGGCCATGATGGTCTCGGCCTCGGAGGGGGATTCCGCCGAAGACGACGGAGAAGAAGATCGGGAGCCGGCCACCGGCGTCGACGACCTCGGAGCCGACGCCCCCGGGAAGCCCTGGCTTCCCGCGACGATGTCCGGAACGAAACCTCCACCGGATGACGGGATCGACTTGTTCGACCAAGTCGGCCCGACGGAGCGGGGTGCGGCCATCGGACTCGATGCTCCGGTGGTTCGGGAGGCATCTCGGCGGCCGAGATCGGCCGTCGAGCCCGCGGTGGTCGAGACGGCAGCGGGAGCGGTGGATTTTCGAACGGGGGACGCGCTGGACGGCGCGGGGGCCGCGGAGACGGGGGCGGGTTCTTCGATCCCCGCGGAAAAAGCCGGCCCGGAAGACGCGGAATTCATCCGGCCGATCAAAAGGACGTTCACTCCCAGGGAAAGAGCCAGCCCGCCGGTCGTGATGAGCGTGACGAAGGAAATTCCTCCGCGGGATCGATTTCCAGGAGCGACTCTCATGACGCCACCTTAAGGCGCGCGAACGAACGCCGGGCAATCGGCTTTCGGTGACGAAATCGTCACGCGACGTTATGACACGCCGGAATTTTTTTGGACGTTTTAAAGGTTGACCAATCCAATCGCATAACCTAATTCACGAATAGCGATCAAACCAATCGTTATTCGTTCCGACCAACGGGTAGAATTTATCGGCGCCTTCCGGACGACAAATCCGGGCGGCTGCCGCAACCGAAATCCACAAATAGAAAACTCATGAAATTCAAATCACTCGTCACCACCGCGCTCGTCGCGGTCGGCGCGACGCTTGCCGGCCATTCGGCTCGGGCGGCGCTCACCTACACGCCCGGGGATCTTTTCCTCGGCTTCCGGGCCCTCGGCGGCGCGGGACAGGCTCAGGATATCGTCCTGAACATCGGACAAGCCTCGCAATTCACCCTCGCCAACGGAGCCACCTTCACGGTGGGGAATCTGGGAGCCGATCTCGTGTCGGTCTTCACCGCGAGCTGGAAAACGGACCGCGGGGAAGGAAACAACGTGCAGTGGGGGGTCGTCGGCACGTCCTACGACACCGGCAACGATCCAAAAGTCCTCTTCGTTTCCCAGCCTGCCTCGAGCCCGACGGAATTCACCGGGCGGTCGCCGAGCAACACCGGCACGACGATCTCCAGGTTCCAGGACGTCGCCCGGGGTTATCTCGCCAGCACGGAGAACACGAGCATCGCCAAGGGCACCATCCAATCGATCACCGATCCGAACGCGTGGAATTCCTCCTTCACCGGCACCCTCGATTTCACCCGCTTCGATGAAATCGAAGGAAACTTTGCCGGCGGCGTCGCCTCGGCGGATGCGACCCTGAACTTCTACCAGCTCAACGCGGTCAACGGCTCCGCGGCCATCCCGCTGGGGACGTTTAAAATCAACACCTCGGGCTTGGTGACCTACACGGCCGTTCCGGAACCGTCCGCCGTCGCCCTCATGGGTGTCGCCGTCGCCGGACTCGCGATCGCCGTCCGCGGCCGCCGCCGGGTCTCCCGCGATTAATCGAAACCAACCATCAAACTTCCATCAAATCTCATCATGAAATCAACATTCGTTAAAACCTTCGCCCTCGGGCTCGCCGGCCTGACGCTGGGCCACTCGCTCAGCGCCGCCACCACCATCTATCTCGCCGGCTCGAACGGCGACCGCACCGCCACCCAGACCGCCATCGGCAATCTGCTGACGAGCTCCTCCTTCGTGGGAAGCGCGGCGCCCACCTCGGCGAACTACGGCATCTGGACCGGCACCTACAGCGGCGAAAGTTACACCATCAAGGTCTCCTTCATCGGGGCCACCGGCGCCATCAAGGCGCTCGCCGGTAACCAGACCGTCGGCTTCCTGCCGAGCACGGCCAGCGGCCAGAGCAGCGCGAACGACATCAGCAACCCCGCGACCTACACCGCCGGCACGCCGGACCAGCAGGTCCCGAGCTTCATCGTCTCGTCGAACTTCCAGAGCACCTCGCCCTTCCGCGGCACCTACCAGGGCGTGACCTACGCGAACCTGGTCGATTCGCTCACCGGCGTGATTCCCCTGAAGTATGCGGCCAGCCCGGGCTTCCCGGCGGCCGGCGCCAACATCACGTCGCAGCTTGCCCAGGCCCTGTATTCCAACGGCGCCCTGCCGCTGGCGCTCTTCACGGGCAACAACGCCGACGAAGACAAGGTCGTCTACGCCGTCGGCCGCAACACCGACGCGGGACAGCGCTACATCACGCTCACCGAGGCCGGCCTCGGCGTGAACGCCACGGTCAAGCAATACAAGCCGGTCTACTCCGGGCAGACCACCTCGGGCAGCCTGACCTACGGCGGCACCGTCACCTCGCACGCCCTCTGGCCGCGTGAGACCGTGAGCGGCGTGGACAGCGGCGTCGCCGGGAACAGCGGATTCACGACCGGCGCCAACCTGGCTCCGGCTTTGACCACCGTCCTGAGCACCGCCGCCGCGCAGACCTACAACGGCACCGGCACCGCCGCCTACTACATCGGTTATCTCACCGAGGGCGATGCGAACACCAAGGTCCTCCAGGCCCCGGTTCCAGCCGCAAATCGCGGCGTCGAGCTGAAATGGAACGGTGTGACGGAAAGCGATCTGGCCATCCAGGAAGGTCAATACACGCTGTGGGCCTACTCCCACATCCTCCGCCGGTCGACGCTCACGAGCGGAACGATCTTCAACTTCTACACGGCGCTGAAGAACCGGATCACGAACTTCGACGCGACCGCGGCCGGAATCAAGATCGGCACCCTGAACGTCTCCCGCGAGGGCGAGGGAACTCCCGTGCTGCCGACCTACTTCTAAAAGTCAAAGCTTCCGCCGGGAGCTTCACCCGGTGCGACTTCGGTCGCACCGGGTGTTTTTTTGAACCTCAACCCTCATCATTTTCGATGACCATCCGCCAGATTCTCGCCGTCTCGGTCGTCTTGAACGCCCTCCTGCTGGGCGCCGCCGTTTATTTCCTCCGATCCGACGAGGCTCCCTTTTCGCCGGATTCGCGAACTCCACTTTCCGCCGCGCCGAAGAACTCGCCGACCTTCGCGCCCGGTGCTCCCCGCCCTCCCGCCCGCGACCTTCCCGTCCCCGCCGGACGCCCGGACGATCTGGCCGCATCCCTTCCGCCTTCTTCCCCCTCCGTTTCTCCTCGCGCGAAGAACGCCTCCTTCCCCCGCGCCGAGCCGTCTTCTCCGACCTCCGCCGCGAACGAGCCGCCCGTCCCCCTGCCCATCGAGCCCGACGCGCCCGGCAATTCCGTTTCCTTCCGCGGCATGCGCGCCGCGGTGGTGGAAAACCTGAGCGGCGGCCAGGGCAGCCGGCCCGCCCTGAGCGTGGACGTCACGCCGGCCGTCTCCCCGGCCTCGGCGAACGATGCGGGCGCGGCGGACGGCGTCATCCCGTCTTCGACGAACCCGCCCGTCGGCGCGCCGCCGGCGGAGGCCGCCCCGGACGTCTCCGTGCCGGCGACGGTCGCGGCCACCCCGCAAAAAAGATCCTCCATGCAGATCTTTACGGCCGAGGAGAACGCCTTCCGGACACGCTGGGGTTGGGAGGCCTTCGACCTGATGCGCCGGGAAGCGGCGCGGGAGGCGGCCAACCAAGCCGCCGCCGACTACTAGGGAGTTCCAAGGCAGGGTTCCCTCTCCGCCCTCCAAGTCCTATGCGTCCTCTCGGTCCTCCCCGGGCGCCCGGGCGATAGCGAGCCAGCCTGCGTCCGCCACGGCCAAATCCCTTCCGTTTTGCCCGTGGCCCACGCCCGCCACGGCCAAATCCCTTCCGTTTTGCCCGCGACCCGCGCCCGCCACGGCCAAATTCCTTCCGTTTTGCCCGCGGCCCGCGCCCGCCACGGCCAAATCCCTTCCGTTTTGCCCGCGGCCCGCGCCCGCCACGGCCAAATCCCTTCCGTTTTGCCCGCGGCGCGCGCCCGTCACGGCCAAATCCCTTCCGTTTTGCCCGCGGCCCGCGCCCGCCGCCGTCAAACCGCCGTCCGTTTGGCGGCCGCGAGCGCATTCGCTTCTGTTGAAGCATTTACAAGCGCCATTTCACGGAACGGCGCTCCGTGAGCGCCGCCGGCTTGCTTTAGCGGCTCACTTCGCCTCTTCCGTGGGCTTCGTCGGAATTTCCGCGGCGAATTCCTTCGCGAGCTTGTCGGCCCGAGCCAGCTGCGCGGGATCGAGTTCCGCCTTGACGCCGGGGAGCAGGTTGGTCGCGGTCGCCTCGCCGCGATCCGCGCTGAGCTTCAGCCAGGCGCAGGCCGTCACGGGATCCGCCGCGACGCCCTTCCCCTCGTAATAAAGCCGGCCGAGATTGCTCTGGGCCTTTGCGTCGCCTTTGCGCGCGGCCTGCTCGAACAATTTCGCGGCCTCCGCTTCATCCCGCCCCACGCCGAGCTCCCGCTCATAAAGCACGCCGAGGGAGTTTTGCGCCGGCCCGTAACCCTGGGCCGCCGCCCGCGAGAGCCACCGCGCGGCCTCGGCGTAATCCTGCTCGAACCCTTCCGCGCCGTGGAAATAAAGCTCGCCGAGCCGGAATGCCGCCCGTGCGTCGTTTTTCTCCGCCGCCTTGGAATACCATTTCACCGCCTCGCGGACATCGCGCACGTCCCTGTCACCGTTCGCCAGCAGATCGCCCAACGCGACCCACGACCGGTCCACTCCTTGATCCGCCGCGAGGCGCAGCCACTTGATCGCCTGCTTGGGATCGGCTTTCACGCCGCGTCCATCGGCATACATCAACCCCAGATTGTGCGCGGCTTTGGGGTTGCCGTGTTCCGCCGATTTACGGAACCACTCCGCCGCCTTCGCGCCGTCGAAGGCGACGTCCCGACCGTTCAAATAAGCCCGCCCGAGGAGAAACTGCGCCCCGGCGTCGCCTTTCTCGGCTTCGGCCTGCGTCGCGGGAAG
This sequence comes from uncultured Chthoniobacterales bacterium, assembly GCA_964247025.1. Lineage (GTDB taxonomy): Bacteria > Verrucomicrobiota > Verrucomicrobiia > Chthoniobacterales > JAATET01 > JAATET01. The sequence goes on along the minus strand of CAXTSM010000001.1, from coordinate 69,562 downwards.
GTCGAGCGCGCCAACCGGCGCGGCGAGCATCAGCGCCGCGACGCAGGTCGCGAGAAGAACGGAATTTTTCATGGTCACAACGAGGCGGAGTCCTCGCCGCCGCCGTAGCCGAGCACCTCGACGGTGATGGTCGAGGGCGTTTCTTCGGAGTCCGCGGAGGGACGGGCCTGGCTGGCGAGATCGTTCGCGGCGCTGCTCGTGGCGCCGTTGGCGGTGGACGCCGAGGTGAGGCCGGCGATGTTCGGCGCGGCGACGACGGGCGCGGTCGGCACGCCGGTGGAGGTGCCCGAGACGGCGATGTTGCTCGCGTTCAGGACCGCGGTGGCGGCGATGTTGAGATTCCCCGAGACGCGAATGCCCGCGTCGCCGGCGTCCACCACGCCGACGGGCGCGATAAGGTCCACGTCGCCGGGCTCCACCCCGGCCACCGTCGCCAGCACGCCGATGCCGCCGCCGGTGGAGAGACCCGCGAGGTCGGTCTCGACGTCGGCGCTCTGCGGGTCGTAGAGCGCGCGGGTCGGCGGCGCGGATTTGAGCGTCTTCGAGGCGACGCCGGCGGCGATGTCGCCCGTGGAGGACCAGATGATCATGTTGCCGCCCTTGAGCGTGAAGATGCGGCCGACGCCGAGATCGACATCGCCGTCGGTGAAGATGGAGATGTTGCCGCCGCCTTCCGTGATGATGCCGGGCGGCGTGGAAGGATTGCCGATCGTCGAGCCCGCGAGCGTGAGTTCCCCGCGCGGCGCGAAGAGGCTGATGCTGCCGCCGTTCCGCGTGCGGATGCTGCGGGACCGTGTGGTGATGTCGCCGCGCACGATTCCCTTGCCGGCGGAGGCGGGGAACAGCGTGTCGATGGCCGCGAAACCGGAGGCGTAATCCGCGCCGCCGTCGGCGTCCTTGTCCCGCGCGGCGTCGCGGAGGACGAGGTAAAACGCCTCCAGCGCCACGCGGTCGCGCTGCTCGGCCGGGAGCGCCCGGAAGGCGGCGACGGTGAGCGAAGGGTCGATCTCCGCGAGGTAGGATTCCGCCTTCGCGCCGGTCAGATCCTCGGCGATGAAGGCGTCGAAATCCAGACGGCTCGACGCCAGGCCGGCCGCGGGTCCGACGCCCGCCGCCGCCACGATGGAGGCGCCGTCGAAGCCGAGGTTCGGATTACGGGCGTTGCCGATCGTGGTAAGGCCCGCGCGGGTGCCGCTTCCGTCGTCGGGATCGAGGCCGGTGCCGAGGTCGAGGTTGCGGCCGGCGAGCACTTCCACCGCGCCCGGGCCGGCCACCTGGACGTCCCCCGAGAGCTCGTTCAGGCCGTCGGTGAAGTTCAGCACGTTGCCAGGCGTCGTGGCCGCGGTGCGCAGCGCGGAATCCGCCTTCGAGGGCAGGATGTCGCGGCCCGCGGCGACGATGCTGATGTCGCGCGAGTCGACGTTCTGCAGGTAAAGGCCGACGTCGGCGATGTCCTGGCCCGCGATCACGCGCGCCGCTTTCGGCGAATAAAGGGTGAGCCCGGAAATGTCGCCCGTGTCGGCGTAGAGCCGAAGGGGGCTGGCGTCCCCGGCGTGCAGCGGGCCCGCGCCGTGCAGGGCCTGCTTGTTCTCGAACGTCTGGTTGGTCGCGCCGCTTTCCGCGAAAGCCGCATCGATGAAGGACAGGAAGTCGGGCGAGGACGCGCGGGCGCGGGAAATGATCGGGCCGACGACGTTCTGGTAGGCAAAGGGGCTGGCGATGCCGGGGACCGCATCCGGCGAGGCGTCGGAGACGTTGATGACGCTCGTTCCCCACGTCGTCAGGGCGGCGCCGTTGACGGTCCCGGAGCCATTGGGCTGCAAGCCGTTGAGGGAGCCGGCGGCGGCCAACTCCAGCGTGCCGCGCGAAGCGGGCGACAGGGTCAGGCCGCCGACGAGATCGATGTCCCCGGCGAAGGCGGTGGCGCGCACGACGGGCGGAAGCAGGGCCGCCGCGGTGCCGAACGCCTGCACGCCCGACTCGCTGATCCGCAGCCAGGGCTGGGTCGAGGCGGCGGCTCCCGGGGAGCTCAGCACGAATTGTTTCTCCAGCCAGGCCTGGAGCAGGGGCACGACGGTGCCGCCGAGGGCTTCCGGATCGAGGCTGACGCCGGTGCGCAGCGTGACGTCGCCGCCGAGCGACAGGGCGTCGACGGAGCTCGTGGGAGCGTAGGTCGAGAAATAGGTCTTGTAGAGCGGGCCGTTGTTCAGGCTGGTGGGCAGCAGGAAGGGGTTCGCCACCGGGCCGAGCAGGACATCGCCGCGGGCGCTCACGTCGAAGCGGCCCTTGCCGAGGAAAAGCGTGGTCGGGAGCCAGTTCAATGACGTCGTGACCGCGTCGATTTCCGCGGGAAACGAGCGGGTGGCGTTCGTCTTGATCTCGCCGCCGGCGGCCAAGGTTCCCTGCCCGCGCTCCACGTAGTAGGTCCCGCCGTCGATGTTGCGGCCGGCGCGCACGGTCACGTCGCCGCCGCCCAGCTCGATGAGCTTCGCGGCGTCGGGCCGGCCCTTCGGCAGGCGCGCGTTCGTCGGCGCGACCGCGTCCACGTTGGCCACGTCGCGGCCGGCCAGGAGCGTCACGTCGCCGCCGCCCAAGGCGCCGATGCCCTCGAAGAAATTCGTGAAGTCCACCCACCAGGAGGTGGATTGCGCGTCGAGCGGCGCGAGGGGATCGATCTTGGGGCCCCCGGTGCCGAACCGGCCGGTGAGCGGGTCGACCTCGCCGCGGCGGTAGAGCCAGTTGTTCGGCAGCTGCCGCTCGGAATCCGCGACGAGCACGCCGTCGTCCGATAGCGTGTAGTGGCCGATGTCGTTCCCCGCCGCGATGCGCACGTCGCCGCCGCCGAGGGAGTATTGCACCTCGGGCGGATTCGCCTGCTGGCTGTTTCCCAGCCCCGGGCCGCCGTTGCCGCCGGCCAGATCGATATTTGGCAGGTCGAAGGTGCCGCCCATCGTCGGATCCGCGAGGCGGGTGCCGGCGGTGTAGATCGTCGCGAAGGCGTTGAGCAGCTTCACGTCGCGACCGGCCGCGATGTCGATGTCGCCGGAACCCGTGCGAATGACCTGATACCGGTTGCGGGTCCCCCTGCCGATCGCGGCGGACGTCTGGCCGGCGTTACCGCTCACGGGGTTCGTTCCGTTCTTGCCCAGCAGCAAGGATCCCGCGTCCACGCCGAGGTGGGAAAGCGCCTGCACGCGATGGAAGTCGGCCGCGCCGAGGTCGGCGCCGGCGATCAGGCGATACGACCAGGACTGGGCGTTTGCGGGCAGCAGAGGATTTGGAGCCAGCAGTTCGGCGGTGTAGGACTCGGCGGGATCGTCGATCTGGAAGCCGTCCTGCAGGGCATTGAAAAACACGAGGTTCCCCGAGGCGCGGAGCGTGAGCACGCCCGGCGCGCCGCGGGGACCGAAGCGGTAGCTCGCAAGATCCCAATCATTCGTGACGGGAGAGCTTTCGCCCGTGCCGAGAGTGATGTCGCCGGCGGAATCGAACAGCTCCGCGCCCGGCCGGATGCTGGCGATCGATTGCGCGGATCGGTTCCCGCCGAACAGCCGCTCGAACATGGCGGCGTAGCCCGCGGTGGTCGTCCCGGCGGCGCCGGCGAAGGCGATGCCGTCGGCCTTCACGAGATCCTTGATGGCGGCATCGATCAGGCCCCCACTGGCGGCAAGGTCGTAGAGCCGGAAGCCCTCGACGACGATGTTCGACGCGTTCCGGATCGTGCCGTCGATGGCGGCCATCTGCACGTCGTCGCCGGCCGCGTTCTGCGGGGCGCGCAGGTGCAGGGTGCCGGTAAACCGGCCGTAGTTCTCGCTCGTCGGGCGGGCGGCGTCGACCGAAAGATCGATCGTCGAGCCGTCGCGGACGTCCAACTGGGCGGTGGGATCCGACTGGCCGTCGATCGGGGCGCCGGCCTCGAGCGTGACGTCGCCGCCCTTGCCGGCATCGCTGAAGATCCGCCCGCTTGCATCGAGCCGCGCGCCGTCGAGCAGCGTGAGATCGCCGGCGGCGGCCAGCGAGATCGTGCCGCCGGTCTCGCCCGAGGCGTCGATCGTGCCGGCGACGCGGATCGAGCCGGCGTCGGTGGAAAGCGAAAAGAGGTGGCTGGTCGTGACACCGAGCACGACGACGTCGCCCTGCCGCACGCGGAAGGAGCGGGACTCGTCGAACGAGCCGGCGTCGAGCTTGTCGTTCAACTTCGCGAAGCTTGGAAGTCGCTCGATCTCGAGGTCGAACGAGCCGCCGTCGCCCCCGCGACCGGCGGCGGCCTCGAATTGCCCGAGCAGCGAGATCTCGCCGTGCGGGGCCTGGATGGAAAGGGTGCCGGCGTTCCCGCCCGCGGGATTGGCCGAGAGCGAAAGGCGACCGCCGCGCAGCAGGTCGATGTCGCCCCGGGTGGCGACGAGCGAGATCGAGCCGGCGTCGGTGAGCTTGATCAGGTCGTTGAAGCGCTGGCGCGTGCCGTCCACGTCGAGGCGGCCGCCGACGGTGACGTCGCCCTGGGAGGCGCGCAGCGTGAGCTGGCCGCTGGGCAGGACGATGTCGCTGTCGACCGTGACGCTCGCGCCAAGCAGCGTAAGGCTCGCGCCGAGGCCGCTCTGGACCGCGGCGCCGGCGCCATCGGCCGAGGGGAGGATGCGCAGGTCGCCGCCGGCCCTGATCGTGTGCGTCGCGGAGGGAGCCGCCGTGATGACGGCCGTGCGGGTCACGAGATCGTTCTGCGCCGTGAGCCGCCCGTCGTCGGCGAGGACGAGGCGTTGCGAGGCGTCGAGTTCCACCCGGTCGAATTGGTCGATGGCGAGCCGCCCGCGCCCGAGCGTGATGGTTCGCGCGTCGAAGCGCAGCGCGCCGGTCGCGGGGTTCGCGCCGCCGGTCGCGACGGCGCCGGCGCGGTTGTCGAGGAGGATGGAATCGGCGGCGAAGGTCGCCGTGCCGGAGCCGGCGCCGAAGCCGCGAATTTCTCCGGCGTGCAGGGACAGCGAGCCGCCGGTGCGGAAGGCGCCGGCGCCATAGATGTCGAGCGAGGAGTAGCTGAGCAGCGAGAGGCTGTCCACCGAGCGCAGCGCGCGCAGGGCGGAGCCCTCGAGGACGAGGCCGGCGGTGGCGGGGATGGCCACGGAGGGATCGAGCCGCACGCTGATGCGGCCGGCATCCAGCGAGACGGAGTCGTTCTCGAAGCGGGTGTTCGGAGCGAGGTCCATGGCCTGGCTCGAGTCGAGGGTGAGCGCGACGCCGCGAAACAGCGCACCGGCCTCGACGGTGAGCTTCGCGCCGCCGCCGGCGGTGACGTTCGTGCGCCGGAAGGCGGCGTCGGGGTCGCTCGTGAGGCGGACCAGCGCGCCGTCGCCGTCGACCGTGAGATTCTCGCCCGGGCCGTGGAGGGAGCCGGATTGCGCGAGGACGGAATTTCTGGAAAGCGTGAGGTTCTCGCGGGCGACGAGGATGACCTCGGGACCGATGAGCGGGCGGCCGGCGTTCTCGAGCGTGAGATTGCCCGTCTGCACGGCGATGGTCGTGCCGTCGTCCGTCACGCGGCGCACGCCGCCGACGAGCAGGCTCTCGGCGTCCCAGCCGCTGAGGAGACCGGCGTCGAGGACGATCGTTCCCTTGGCGGAAGCGAAGCCGGGGCCGGCGATGACGATGTCGGCGGGGCTGCTCACGTCGATGAACGCGCCGCGGCCGCCGACGGTGGAAAGCCCGAGGACGCGGCCGAGGAGGTCGAGCGACCGGGTGCCTTGAAAGACGAGGTGGCCGGAGTCGGATGGCAGGACCGGGACGCGGCGGCCGGATTCGACCGCCTTTTGCGCGATGAATTCATTGGCCGAGAAGTCGGCGTATTCCGAGCGCGAACGCACGACGGAGCTCGGCGCAACCTCGAAGCGGGTGAAGACCGATGGCGCCGGCCGAGGGCCGAGATCGTTGAAGCGGTAGCCGGAGACGATGGTGGAGCCGTCTGGCTGGGCGAGGGTGCCGATCGGCGCGGCGGCCTGCGGAGTGACGAGCACGGCGCCCGGCAGGAGCGCGTAGCGGGCGGGCAGAAGCGTGTAGACGCCGGCCGCGAGGTCGCGGCTCGCGGCGAGATAGACGCGGTCGCCGATGGCGAGGGAGGCGTTCACGTAGCCGGGGAGATTCGAGGTTTCTTCGGAGGGGTCGGCGCGGAGATTTTTGGCGTCGGCGGTGCCGTTGAAAGGAGCGTAGGGCGCGTAGTCGGCCTGGTAGCCGGGGATCACGGCGAAGCTCGTATCCGGGGCGAGCACATCCTGCGTGCCGCCATTTCCCTTGATCCAGCGATAGGCGTAGAGGTCGCCACCGCCGCGCAGGTCGACTTGCGACGAGGCGTCCGTGGAGACGCGGAGACCGGCGAGGTTGACGTTCTTGGTCGGCAGGCCGCTGGCGGTGATGTCGGTGCCGGCGGGATCGATCCAGGAATTTCCGTCGAGGCTCACGCCGTAGGGGATGAGCGCGCCCTCGCCGGTGAGTGGATCGACGGCGGAGACGGAAGTGATGCTGCGGGGGCCGAGGACGAGACGCCGGGTGATCGGGAAGGGGAGCTTGTCGCCGGTGATGACGTCGACGGGTTTCGGGCCGGTGCCGTCCCAGCCGAGGTTGATCGTTCCCATCGGGGCGCGCAGCACGCCGGACTGGTCGATGTTCGTCGCGTAGAAGCTGAGCGTGCCGCCGGCGGAGAGCGGGAGCTGGCGGGAGCCGGAGGCGAGGATGCGGATCGAGCCGGGATGCGATTTGTCGCCCGGCGCGGCGTCGGGGCTCGCGTAATCGTAGGCGACGACGGTGAAGCGCTCGGCGCTCGGCGTGTAAATCTGGCCGGACTCGAGACGCAGCCGACCCGCGATGTCGAGCGTGCCCGAGCCGCGGATGTCGCCGCCGCGCGCGATGAAGGCGGCGCGGCCGATGTTTTGCAGCGACAGCGGGCCGATGTCGATGAGGTCCGCCTCGACCGTGAGCGAGCCGGAACCAAAGGTCGGCACGGGATTGATGGGATTTGCGGAGTCGTCCAGCGGCGGCGGGGCCTGCGTGGGGAGCAGCGGCGGGATGAAGGGCTTGCCGAGCGCGACGTAGGACGCGGCGAGGAGGACGTCGTCGGTGGCGGAAACAAGGCCGGCGATCGCGACCTTCAGGCTGCCGCGGGCGGCGATGTTCACGGGGCCTTCGAAGGCCACCGTGCCGCCGACGGCGTTCAACTCCAGGGAGTCGAAGCCGCCCCGGGCAAAATCCTCGACGGCGAAATAACCTTTTCCGCGCACCAGCTGGCCGTCCTCGTCGCGCACGCCGCGGCCGATGGCGCTCCCGTCGGCGGACAAGGAGGCCGCGAAATCGAGGCCGGTCTGGCGGACGATCAATTTCTGGTCGAGCACGTTGGCGGTCGCGGCCTGCTCGGCGGGGATGAAGCTCGACGACGAGATGAGGAGCGTGCCGTTCCGCGCGGACGCTCCGCCGGCGCGGCCGACGAGATCGGCGCTCGTGAAGAGTTCCTGGCCGCCAACGAGGCTGATCGTGCCGGCGTCGGTCTCGACCGCGGCTCGCACGGTTTGCAGGCTTTGCAGCGGAGCGTTGAGCCCGCTGCGCGCGGAGACGACGCGGGAGGCGGTCGCGTCGGCCTGGAAGGGGGAGAGATCGAGAATGCCGCGGGCGCCCGAGACGTCGAGCCGGGCGCCGGGTGCCGCGACGATGTTGCCCGCGACCGAGATGCTTCCGCCCGGCAGGACGCGGCCGATCCGGCGGCCGTAGGGATCGGGCTCGCGCAGCGTCGCGCCGGTCGCGGAGAGCACGCTTCGGGAGCCGATGAAGACCGTCGCCAGGGGCCGCTCGGTCTCGACGTCGAGATTGAAAATCGTCCGGGAATCGATGCCGCCAACGAGGGAAATCGCCCCGGCGGGCGCGAAAACCGAGCCGAGCATCGCGACCGTGTCGCCGGTGAACGAAACGCCCGCCTCGGGGTCCACGTCGATCACCGCGCCGGATTGCATCACGATGTCGCCGCGGCTCAGGAGCGCGCCGTCACGATAAGACTTCACGCTTTGGGCGGTGAAACCGAGGCTGACGGGCGAACGTTCGCCGCGAGGCTGGAGCGTGCGGGCGAGGGACAATTCGCCGCTGTCGCCGCCCAAGGGATCGAGGAACAGGCTGCGGGCGCGGGGCGCGAGCACGGTGTCCGCGGCGATGACGATGGCGGGCAGATACTTCGATCCGTTCGGCGTCTCGACAGAGCCGCCGATGCCCTGCAGCGCGAATTTCGTGAATCCGCCCTGGTTGAAAAATTCCGGTTGAAGCAGCAGGGTGCCCGGAGCGGAAGCCTCGCCGCCGACCTGAACGAAAGGCGCCTGTAAAGCGAGCTGCCCGCCGCGAGCGGCGGAGTAGCCGAGCAGCTCGCCGTCGAGGTTCAGGCGACCACCGAAGAACGTGCCTGGGTTTTTCGGTTTGTCCTTCGAAGCCCGGGGCAGGAGAGACGCGAAATTTGCGTCGCGGCCCGCGCGGATGGAGATCCCGCCGCCGTTGCCAAACGTCGCCGCGGATCGCGCGTCGAGCAACAGGCCGCCGGAGACGTCGACGACGCTGCCGGCGGCGAGGCTTGCGGTGTAGGCCGTGATGTCGACGGCACCGCCTTCGAGCACGATCGGCTTCGACCGTGCGTCGACGGACGTCGGACGGTCGTCCACGACGAAGCCGGCCGTGCTGAGCGAAGCCGTCGGGCCGAGGGTGAAGCGGCCGGCCGCGGGATCGGCGAAGGGTAGCTCGACCGCGCCGCGGTCGTCCGGCGCGAGCGAGTTCAGCTCGGCCGCAAGGTAGGGCGAGAGGTTGTTCGCGGTGAAGCTCAGGCTGCCACCGGGGGCGGTGACGCGCCCCTGGACGTCGATGTTGCGGGCGTCGAGCGTGATCGAGCCCTTGGGCGCGACGGCCAGCGTGACGGAAGCGGGGACGACGATGTCGCCCTCGCCGTCGTCGATGGAAAGGTGGCCGAAGCCGGCGGTGGTGAGGAGGTCCGGCGAAAGAACGAGCCGTCGGGCGCGGTCGGCGCGAAGCGCGAAGGGATCGTCCGCGGTGGCGTCGTCGAGCGCTCGGCCGTTCGCGTCGAGCGCGAAGGCGGCGGCGGGCCGCTGGGTCTCGTCGGGGCTGAAGACGATCCGCGGCGGGGTGGGCGAGAAGGCCGTTTCCGGGGAGAACGGCTCCCCGTAGAGCGGCGCGGGATTTTGCGCGGTGAACCGAAGCGCCAATGTGCTGCGCGCGGCCGCGCGGCTGGTGGTCGCGGTCTCCCGAAGCTGGCGCGGGCCGTTCACGGTGGCGCCGGTCAGTTGCCCATCGAGCGTCATCGCGGGGGCGACGATGGAGATGCTGCCGCCGGCCGCGCCCTGGACGTAGGCGGCTTGGTCGTATTCGCCGGTGAGGGCGAGGGCGTGGCGGAAGGTGCTCGCGATGCCCCATTTCGCGTGGACGCTCGTGAATTTCGGATCGTAGACGCCGTCGTAGAGCTGGTCCGGCGTGGCCTCCGCGATCGGAACGAGCCGGCTGCCCTGCGTGAGCTTGGTGGTTTGCACGAGGCCGCCTTCGTTGCGGGACCAGCCGCCGGAGACGTCGATCCGCGAGCCGGGGCTGAGCACGACGGAGGAGCCGGCGGACAGGTCGACGCTGCCGCCCTGGGTGGTGAGCTGCCCCACGTTCCGTTGAATGAGGCCGATGAATCCGCGGGCGTCGCCGAGCGGGGTGCCGATCCATTCCCGGCCGTTGAACTCGCCGACCTCGCGCGCGTCGATGGTGATCGTCACGGCCCGGAGCACGCCGTCGCGCTGCAGCGGAGAGTCGGCCAGTTCCGCGCCGCGGAGCTCGAGATCGAGGATGTTATCCGCGAGCGGCACCGAGACGGCGGTGGATCCGGCGACGTCGATCGCCGCGCCGCGATCGACGTAGATTTGCCCGGTGGATTGGCCGAAGGTCTGCCGGTTGTCGTTCGCGCCGTCGAGCAATTGCGTCCATCGGCCGACGTGGACGCCGACCTCCGCGTTCGGCGCCCAGACGAGGGAGTCGCGGTCGAAATGCGCGGCCAGGCCCTGGGCGTTGACCTGCGAGCGGAGCGGGAGCGTGGTGTCGGCGAACTCTTCGTCGCTGGCCCATTCCGGCAGGATGCGCGTGACGCTGCCCTCGCCGAGCGTCACGAGGCCGGTCGACTGGTAGAGAAATTGCGGCCCGAGCGCCGGCTGGGTCGGATCGTAAGCGGGGTTCGTGATGGCGCCATAATTGGCGAGAAGGTCGATCCGGCCGTTTCGGGAAACCGAGGTCGTGCTGTCGATGACGCCGTTCTGCTGGACGCTCTTCCCGGTCATGGTGATGTTTCCGCGCGGCGAGTCGATCAACCCTCCATTGACGGCGGCGCCCGCATGGCCGGGATGCCGGGAGTTCGGATCCTTCACCGCGCCGACGATGACGTCCAGCCCGCGAAGGGTCGGATCCTCGGTCAAATGAGGCAGCAGGCCGACCTGAAGGCCCGCCGCGAGGATGGCCTGGCCGTCCGGCGTGAAGATCGCGCCGTTGTTCGTGACGTCGGCTCCAAAGAGCGCGATGCGGCCACCGACCTTCTGCGGGGACGTGGGCGCGGAAAGCGTGGCGCCGGCATCGACCTGCACGTTCCCGCCGAGGGCGGTGTAGCGCGCGCGGAAGGTGCCTTCCTTGAGGTTGGTGAATTTCGCCCGCCCGGCCGGCGTCAGCTCGACGGAGGTCACGCGATTTTTGTCTACTTCGGTCGTGAAATCCTCGCCGGACACGAGCGTCACCACCGTGTCGTCCTTCTGCGTGAATTCCAGGCGGAGGGCGCTGCGGCGATCGACGATCTGCGCGAGCGACTGCGTGGGCAGCTCCGGGTCGAGGGCGTCCTGGCGAACCGCGCTGAAAAGAAACTCCGCCTGCGGATTGTTCAATAACCCGCGGGCGACGAGGCCGTCGTTGATCGGGAGGGCGGAGGCGACGAGGGCGTGGACGTTGACCTGGCTGGCGCCGCCGAAAATGATGCCGTTCTGGTTGAGGACGTAGACCTGCCCGTCGGCCTGGATGGAGCCGAGGATCTGCGATGGACGCCCGCTCGGGTCGTTGATCTTGTTGAACGCGATCCATTTCCCGCTATCGCGGCCGCCCGCGCTCTGGTCGAAGGTGAGCGTCGTGTTTTTTCCGACGTTGAACGTCTTCCAGTTCAGGAGCGCCTGTTGCTCGTTTTGGACGATCGTGACTTGCGTGCGTTCGCCGCCGCCGCCGGATTGCACCGGAAGGTCGGCGCCGATCCAGAGTCCCGGATTCTCGCCCGCCTGCGGTCGGCGGAGATTTTTCGGCACGCCGTCGGCGAGCTGGAGGCCGCCTTTGCCGAGCCCGTCGGGCACGCCGGGCAGCGGGGTCGACGGACGCGCGGGGTTCAAACCCGAAAGCAGGCCGCCCCGGCGGGCGATCGCGGCATTGCGGGCGGCGTTCTGAAGCGCCCGCATGGCGTCCATCGCCTGGCTGGTCCGCGCGAGGCGATCCCGGGAATTCGACTGCGTCTGCGCCGCAACGGCGCCGCCGGCGCCGGCATCCGATCCGCCGGTGCGGCCCGAGGGACGAAACGTGGCGCCACCCCGCAGGATGTCCCCGGCGTTCGCGGGGCACGCCAGCGCCAGCGCCAGGAACGGCGTGATTCCACGACGGACATGCGTTCGGATGAGGTGAAGATTCGGCGCCACGGCAGTTTAATAACGATTAAATCAATCGTCATTAAGAATATCGGGCACGCTGCTCTTCAAGTCAACCGATTGCGCGAGGAAAATACGCTATTCGTAGCGGAGCGCCTGGATCGGATCGAGGCGGGACGCCTGCACGGCGGGATAGATCCCCGACAGGATCCCGGCGGCGGCCGCGAACCCGATGCTCAGCACGACGCTCGCGGTGGAGATGAAGGGTTCGCTGTCCCCGGGTGCGAGGATCATGATGAGCTGCACGAGGCCGATTCCAACGACCACGCCGAGCAGACCGCCCATGATCGCGATGGAGACGCTTTCGATGATGATTTGCAGGAAGATGTCGCGACCGCGGGCTCCGACGGCGCGACGAATGCCGATCTCACGAACGCGCTCGGTGATGCTCGCGAGCATGATATTGGTGATGCCGATGCCGCCCACGATGAGGCTGATGACCGCGATCAGCCCGCCGCTCGTGCGGGTCGCCCGCATGCGCTGCTCCATCTGGTCGAACCAGTCCTCCTTCGTGTCGAAGCCGAAGTCGTCGACGCCGCGGTGCGTGATCTGGAGCGCGGCGCGGACCTGTTCGAGCGCCTGCTCGTAGGTGTTCAGGTCGCCGACGCGCACCTGGAGGTTTTCCAGCGCCACGGTGTCGGACGAGTCGTTGGGGAAAAGGCCGGACTTGAACTCGTAAAACATGGTCGTGAACGGAATGACGACGCCCTCGTTCTTTTCTCGAAACGGGCCCCAGCGCTGGCCCGACGATCCGCGGCGGGCGCGCCGGTCTTTCTCCGCCTGATCGATGCCCCGGGCGCGGGCGATCTTGTCACGATCCCGTTCGTAAAGCACGAAGACGCCGACGACGGTGAAGGGCGAGTCGTTGATGAAAATGGTCTGGCCCACGACGTCCTCCACCGCCAGCGTGGGCCACAGCGTGGTGGCCACGGTGTCGCCGATGACGGCGGCGCGCTGGGCGCGGTCGACGTCGAGCTGGGTGAGGAACCTTCCCGTGGCGAGTTCGTGCTTGGCTACTTCCAGATAATCGGGCCAGACGCCCGTCACGCGCACGCGCATCGTCTCCGCGCCGGCGGAGACGGGCATGCCGTCCTCGAGATTGGGCGAGACCTGGGAGATGAGCGGGGCGGATTGCCGGATCGCGTAGGCGTCCTGCAGGGTGCGGCCCGGCGAGAGGTCGTAGAAATTCACGAGGTCGTTCGAGATCTCCTTCGGAACCACGTTCACGGTCTCGAGGCCGCCGACCTGCTCCATGAAGGCGCGCATGCCGCGCTCCATGCCGCCGGTGAGCGCCATCGTCGCGATGAGGCTCCCGACGCCGAGCACGATGCCGAGCATCGAGAGGAAGCTGCGGAACTTGTGCGAGAAAATCTCGCGCAGGCCGGTCTCCAGGCTGATGAAGAAGTTCATGATGCCGGCGCGGTGCGCGGGTCGTATTCCCGGCGAATCTTTCCATCGCGAATTTCGATCACGCGGTGCGTGACGGCGGCGACGTCGGGATCGTGCGTGACGAGCACCACCGTGCGACCGGAGGTCTGCAGCTCGGTGAACATTTGCAGGATGAGTTCGCCGGTGTGGCTGTCGAGGTTTCCCGTCGGCTCGTCGCCGAACAGGATGCGCGGGTCGTTCACGAGCGCGCGGGCGATGGCGACGCGCTGGCATTGGCCGCCGCTCAATTGGGTCGGCCGATTGCGGATGCGATCCTCGAGGCCGACGCGGCGCACGACCTCCGTCGCCTTTTCCCGGCGCCGGCGGGCGCCCAGGCCGGAATAGATCAGCGGCACCTCGACGTTCTCGAGGACGTTCAGGCGGGGGAGGAGATTGAAGGACTGGAACACGAACCCGATCTCGCGGTTGCGCACGAGGGAGAGCTGGTCGGACGAGGCGTGGCTGAGGTCGTGACCGCAGATTTCCAGCCGGCCGGCGGTCGGCGTGTCGAGGCAGCCGAGCAGGTGCATGAGCGTCGACTTGCCGCTGCCGCTCGGGCCGATGATCGCGACGAACTCGCCCTCCTCGATGCGGAGATTCACGCCGTCGAGCGCCCGGATTTCCTGGCCGCCGAGGGTGTAGTATTTTTTGACGTCTTCGAGGAGAACGAGGGACACGACGGGCGCCGGCGGCTTAGGAGGGATGCGCCGCGACCGGGAGAGCCTTCGGCTCGACGAGCAGGATTTCCTCGCCCTCGCGGAGGCCCGCGGTGATTTCGGCGTAGCTCATGTTCGTGATGCCGACGTTCACCTTGCGTCGCTCGGTGGAGCCGCTGCGGCGCACGTAGACGACGCGGTCGGCGTCCTGCTTGAAGACGGCCGCCAGCGGCACGCTCACGGCGCGCCGGGCCGCGCCCACGGGCACCATCATGCTCACGGACATGCCGGGCTTGAGCGGGCTGTTGACGTCCTCGATGAGCGCCTGGACGAGGAAGCCCTTGATGTTGTTCTTGACCGTGGCGAGCGGCGCGACGAACTCGATGCGCGCGCGCACGGCGTGGGCGTCGTCGCCCTGCATGTTCACGGAGACCTCGCCGCCGGTCGTGAGCTTGGCGACGTCCATCTGGTTCACGTGGGTCTCGATCAACAGGCGGTTGAGATCGGCGAAGGTCATGAGCGTCGTGCCGTCGTTCACGCTCGCCGCGGCGGTGACGACCTGGCCCTCGTTCACGGGAATGTCGAGCACGGTGCCGTCGGAGGGCGCGATGATGCGCGTCTTGCTGAGCCGGTCGTTGACGGAGTCGAGCTGGCTGCGGGCCCGCTCAAGCGCGTTCTTGGAGATGAGCAGGTCGGCCTCGAGGTTCGCGTAGACTTCCCGGCTGATGAGTTTCTCGTCGAAGAGGGCCTTGGCGCGGTCGTAATTGCCCTGGTCCTTGTCCACGCTCAGCTGCGCGCCATCGATCACGGTCTGGGCGGATTTTTTCTCGGTGAGCAGGTCGCGATCGTCGATGACGGCGAGCAGGTCGCCGCGTTTCACGCGCTGGCTCACGGCGACGTCGAGCTCCTTGATCTTGCCGCCCACCTCGGATTTCACGTCGACCTGGAAGGCGGGCTTCACCTCGCCCGAGAGCAGCAGCTTCGAGTCGATGTCGCGCCGCTCGACCTTCGCGAGGAGATTCGGCGGGACCTCGCCGGGCCCTGGACCGGCCGGCCGCCCCGAGAGCGCGAACCACGTGCCGCCGCCCACCGCGGCCGCGGCAACCAGCAGAAAAATCCCGAGCGACCTTTTTCGTTTCCCGGCCATGGCACGGTCAGCCTTCCACGAAGATCGCGCAGGCCGCCGAGTAGCCGTGCACGCAATTGCGCCCGGCCACGGGGCCGATCTCGCCGTTGCAAAAAAATCCGGCCGAACTGTGGCGGCCGACCATTTCCTCGAGCAGGCCGGCGTCGTGGCCCTCCGCGCCGAAGAAATCCGAGCCGCGGCCCGTGCAGCTGAAGAGGAGCGAGGCGACCGGGCGGCCCTTGGCCTTCGCGGCGGCGCGCAGGACGCGGCGGAGGTCGGCGTCCGCCGATTCCTTGTCGCGGAGCTGGTATTGCACCGTCTGGCCCACGCGCGGAATGCCCGCGATGACGACTGCGCCGGAGTCGGGATCGGCGCCGATGATGTTGCGGATGAGGAAGTCGCCGGGGCGGAAATCCTCGACGTATTCCGTGCCCGCGATGCCGGCGAAAAGGTTGCCCTGCGCGTGCGAGCGCTCGGCCTCCGAGAGCGATTGGAAGGCGGACTCGAGCGCCTGGTAGGCCGGTCGCGAGCCGAGCGCGAAGATGATGTTGTCCTCCGCCTTCGTGACGGGGAGCGGCTCGCCGATGGGCCGGCAACCCTGGCTGATGGCGGCGACGATGCGCAGCGCGCCGGAGAAACCGATCGCGATGCCGCCGTCGATCACGCGGCCGTTGTGGAAGACGGCGATGGTTTCCTCGCCGCGCCCGCCGCTGGCCAGGCCGCCGATCGTGGGCACGCCGGGGAAGGCCGCGTTCCAGTCCGTGAGCCAGTCGTCGACGCCGAAGCCGAAGGGATTCGTGAGCACGAGCCAGCCCTCGGCGGCGGGCAGGCGCGAGCGCCAGAATTTCCCATCCTCGGCGCTCTCCACGAGCGAGTTCGGGAGCGGGTGAATGGAGACCCGGGTATCGTCGGCGCGCAGGGCGAGGATCGAGAACCCGCTGCCGCCCTCGTGCTCCTCGGCGTCGAAAATGAGGCCGTTTCCCGTGCAGCCGACCAGCTCGAGCGCGTGGCCGTCGACGCGGATCGTGTCCGCGAACTCCTCGAGGTGCGGCAGGTAATCGGGCGTGACGAACGCGAAGGCGACCGTGGCCGGCCCGCTCAGGCCGGTGCGAATACGCTCCGCCACGCCGCGCACGGCCGCCGGGTCGAAGGGGCCTTCGTGCAGGCTGGACAGGGATTCGCTTGGCATGGTTGGAGAGATATTCCCCCGCGAGAGGGCCGTGTCAACCACCCGCGGCAAACCGACCTACCCGGGGGCGACGCCCTTGAGCACGCGCAGCGCCTTTTTGGGATCGCTCACGCGCATGATGAGCAGGCCCTTTTTCGCCGTCGGCTGCGAGGCGAGATAGGCATACTCGATGTTGATCTTGTTGGTGGCGAGCGCGCGGGCGATGCGGGAGAGCATGCCGGGCCGGTTTTCGTTCTCGATCATGAGCACGTCGCTCCCGACGGCGAGCGTGCCGTGCGCCTCGAAAATGTGCATGGCCTTCCGCGGGTCGCTCACCACCAGGCGCACGATGGCGTGGTCGGACGCGTCGGCCACGCTCAGGCCGTAGATGTTGATCCGCGCCTCGGCCAGCGCGTCGCAGACCGCGGCGAGCGTGCCGGGCTGGTTGTGCAGGAACAGGGCAAGTTGCTCGACGATTTTCATGCCATGGCGCGGTTCTACCGGCCCGGCGTCGGGCGGGACAGCGTTAAAACTCGATCATCTCCCCGACTTCCGGAAGATGCAGGCGACGGCCCGCCCGGGCGAACTCCGCGCGCGCCGCGGCGGGATCGATGCGGATCGGCGGAAACGTGTCGTAATGCACGCCCACGATGTCGTCGCAGCCCACGAATCCCGCCGCCTTCGCTGCGTCGGCCGCGCCCATGGTGAAGTTGTCGCCGATGGGCAGCACGGCGAACCGCAGCGAAAATTCCTCCGCGATCAGCTTCATGTCCATCGTGAGCGCGGTGTCGCCCGCCACGTAGAAGCTTTCCCCGCGCGCCGTGGCGACCACGAACCCGCCGGGCTGCCCACCGTAACTTCCGTCGGGCATGCTGCTGGTGTGGATCGCGTTCACGTATTTCACCCGGCCGAACGGAAACGCGAAGCCGCCGCCGTGGTTCATTGCGTGAACCCGGGCCACGCCCTGCGCGCCGATCCAGGTCGCGACCTCGAAGTTCGCGATGACCGTCGCGCCGGTGCGCAGGGCGATCCGCACCGCGTCGGCGACGTGGTCCGCGTGGCCATGCGTCAGCAGGATGAAATCCGCCGGCACGGCATCCACGTCGATGGATTTCGCGAGTTCGTTCGGCGTGATGAACGGATCGAAAAGCAGCGTGCTTCCCCCGATCTCGACGGCGAAGCAGGCGTGGCCGTAAGAGGTGAATTTCATTCCGGCAAACTAGATCGCCTCGCGAAAATGTCCAAACCTGCTGGCGTGCCTGCGGAGGAAAATCGGCGTCCTCCCCCGGCTCGCGCTCGCGGGGCTGATGCCGCCCCCCGTTTGGTTCTACCAGACGAACTACGACGGCGGAGCCTGAATGAACGGTCCCATCGGCATCGTGGCGGACGTCTCCGGAGCGACCACCGAAGGCTCCGCCGATTCGCAGGCGCTCGCCGATGCCGTGGCGGCCGCCGCACGAAATGGAACCAGGCGCTCGAGCTACAACCGCCCCCGGATCACGTCACCCCTCGATCCCGCATCACGATCCGCTCCCGCGCCTTCGGGCTCCGCGGCACGGCGTCGCCGTTCTTCACGCGGTCGATCACCCTGCGGATCGATGGCGCCAGACGAACCAGGCACCTCACGCTGCATCTGGCGAAGTCGTGGAAAAAAACCATTTCGCTCGAGCCCGGCCGGAACCGCCTGCGGTTCTCCTACCGCCCGCCGAACGGCCGCCTGACTCTTTTCGCCTCGCGGACGATCACGCGGCGGTGAACCCTCGGCCCCTCAGGCGTTGCGCCCGCAGCAGTTCTTGAACTTCTTGCCGCTGCCGCACGGGCAGGCATCGTTGCGGCCGACGCGCAGCGGCGCCTCGCGCTGGAACTCGAGCCGCGGGTGCGCCGGCTCCCGATCCGGCGGCGGCGCCGACGCGGCGGGCGCCGGCTGCACGGAAGCCGATCCGGCCGCCGGGACGTTCTCGCCGTCGAGCATCTGCTGCACGAGCGTCTGCGGCAGGCTGGCGAGCAATTTCTCGAAGGCCTGCAGGTTCGTCGTGCTGCGGAAAAGGTTGTTGAGCACCTCGCTCTTGATGTTGTCCATCAGCTCGACGAACATCGCGTAGCCGTCGTTCTTGTATTCGACGAGCGGATCCTTCTGGCCGAACGCCCGCAGGTTCACCGCGTCGCGCAGGCCGTCCATCGCGTAGAGATGCTCCTGCCACAGGCGGTCGATCGCGTTCAGGACGATGTAACGCTCCAGGCCCTTGAGCGCGCCCTGCTCCTCGATCTCGGCTTTCTGCTCGTAGGCGCTCTTGATCGTCTCGACGAGGTTCGCGCTGTTTTCCTCGAGCGAATGTTTTTCGAACTCCGCGCGTTCCGCGGTGAGGCCGAGCGGGAACGTCGTGTTCACCCAGTTCAGCAGCCCGGCGGCGTCCGCCTCCTCGCCCTCGGCGGCGCCGAGGAACTGCGCGACGCGCTTGGGGATCATCTCGTCGATGACCTCGTAGATCATCGTGCGGGGCGTCTCGGTGTCCATCACCTCGTTGCGGTAGCCGTAGACGACGTCGCGCTGCTGGTTCATCACGTCGTCGAACTCGAGCGTGCGGCGGCGAATCTGGTAGTTGCGGGCCTCGACGCGCTTCTGCGCGGTCTCGACCGAGCGATTCAGCCACGGGTGCTCGAGCTCCTCGCCCTCCTTCATGCCGAAGGTCTCCATGATCTTGGTCATGCGCTCGCTGGCGCCGAAGTTGCGCATGAGGTCGTCCTCGAAGCTCACGAAGAACCGCGACAAGCCCGGGTCGCCCTGGCGCGCGCAACGGCCGCGCAGCTGGCGGTCGATGCGGCGGGATTCGTGGCGCTCCGTGCCGAGCACGTAGAGGCCGCCGAGCTCGGTCACGCCCTCGCCGAGTTTGATGTCCGTGCCGCGGCCGGCCATGTTCGTGGAAATGGTCACCGCGCCCTTCAAGCCCGCGCGCTGCACGATCTCGGCCTCCTGCAGGTGATACTTCGCGTTGAGGACCGTGTGCGGCACCTTTTCGCGCTTGAGCATGCGGCTGACGAGCTCGGAGGCCTCGACGCTCGCCGTGCCGACGAGGACCGGCTGGCCTTTCGCGTAGGCGGATTGGATCTCCGCGATGACGGCGTTGTATTTCTCGCGGCGCGTCTTGTAGATGCGGTCGTTCAGGTCGACGCGCGCCACCCGGCGGTTCGTCGGGATGACGGAGACGTCGAGGCGGTAGATGTCGTGGAACTCGTTGACCTCGGTCTCCGCGGTGCCGGTCATGCCCGCGAGTTTTTCGTAGAGGCGAAAATAATTCTGGATCGTGATCGTGGCGAGCGTCTGCGTCTCGCGGTCGATCTGCACGCCTTCCTTGGCCTCGACGGCCTGGTGCAGCCCATCGCTCCAACGGCGGCCCGCCATCTTGCGGCCGGTGAACGTGTCGACGATGAGGACCTTGTTTTCCTCGACGACGTATTCGACGTCCTTTTCGTAGAGGCAATAGGCCTTCAGCAGCTGCGAGATGTTATGGATGCGCTCGGCCTGCGCGTCGCAATGCGCCTGACGGTCGGTTTTTTTCTGGATCTTCTCCGGGGCGCTGAGCGCGGCGTTCGTCTCGATGTCGGCGAACTCCGTGAGCAGATCCGGCAGCACGAACGCGTCGGGATCGTCGGGGTTCAGGTAATCGCGGCCCTGCTGCGTGAGGTCGGCGTCCTGCTGGCGCTCGTCGATCGTGAAGAGCAGCTCCTCCTTGAGCAGGATGAGCTCGTCCTTCGTCTTGTTGTCCTGGTAGAAATACAGCTCGGACTTGTCGACGAGGCGTCGCGTCTCGGGATCCTCCATGAGCCGCAGGAGCGCCTTGTTGCGCGGCTGGCCGCACTTGACCTTAAAGAGGATGCGGCCCGCGGCGTCCTTGTCGCCCTTTTCGAGCAGTTCCTTGCCCTCGGCCACGAGGCGGCCGCAAAGCATCGTCTGGCGCTTCACGAGCTGGTCGACGAGCGGCTTGAACTTGTCGTATTGGTGCGTGGAGATCGTGGCCGGCCCGCTGATGATGAGCGGCGTGCGCGCCTCGTCGATGAGGATGGAATCGACCTCGTCGACGATCGCGAAATAATGCCCGCGCTGCACCTGCTGGTCGCGGCTGGTCGCCATGCCGTTGTCGCGCAGATAATCGAAGCCGAACTGCGCGTTCGTGCCGTAGCTGATGTCGGCGGCGTATTGCGCGCGGCGCTCCTCGGGGTCCTGGTCCTCCTGGATGATGCCCGTCGTCAGCCCGAGGAAGCCGTAGAGCTGGCCCATCCACTCGGCGTCGCGGCGGGCGAGGTAATCGTTCACCGTGACGAGATGCGCGCCGCGGCCGGTGAGGGCGTTCAAATACAGCGGCAGCGTGGCGACGAGCGTCTTGCCCTCGCCGGTGGCCATTTCCGCGATGCGGCTCTTGTGCAGCACCATGCCGCCGATGAGCTGCACGTCGAAATGCACCATCGCCCACGTCACGGGCTGGTCGCACACCGTGAAGCTGAGCTTGCGCTCGGTCATGCGGCGCGCGGCCTGCTTCACCACCGCGAAGGCCTCGGGCAGGATCTCGTCGAGCCGCGCCTGGAGCGCTTTCGCGTCCTCGATCGAGGAAAGTTCGGCCTTCCAGGCGGCGGTCTTGGCGCGAAGGTCATCGTCGCTGAGCGGGCCCAGGCCGGCCTCGAGCTCGTTGATGCGGCGGACGGTCGGCTGCATGCGGCGGAGTTCGCGCGTGTTTTTGGAGCCGAGAATGAGTTTGAGAATCCAGTTGATCATGGCGGGAGCCGGCGGGCGGCTTCGAGCGGAACGAAGAATGAAAAGCCGTTGCGGGCGAAACGCAATGGGAAACCGCGGCCGGGACGGGGGCGGTCGATGGGCGGGAGTTCAGGGTCGGTCGGCCGCAAGGAGGCTTCGCTTCGAGCGTTCTCCGCTCGACCTTCACCCAGCGGCCATCACCTATTTCGGCGCCAAGGGATGCGCCGCATCCGGCAGGACCGCATCCGCCGAAATCTCCACCTCGCGCTCCATGCCGAGCACCTCGAGCAGCACCGCGACCCGCATGCGCGCCGGGAGCACGCGCGACACCACGGCCTTCACCCCGGCGAAAATGCCCTCCACGATTTTCACCTCCTCGCCCACCTCGATGGGCTGCGGGATCACGATGGTCTCCGCGTCGGTGACGTGCGCCCGCAACTCCGAGATGACCTCCTCGGGCACGATCGCCGGCTGCTCGCCAAAACGCACGATCGTCGACACGCCGGAGATGGAGGCGACATGTCGGTGATGCTCCGCGAACGCGAATTTTCCGAAGACATAACCGGGAAACATTCCTTCGGTGACCCACATCGTGCCCCGTCGCCGGGCGCGCTTGAAACGAATGAACGGACAAAAAACCTCGATCCCCGCCTCCGCGCGCAGCATCCGGGCGCACGTCGCCTCCTGCTTCGGCCTCACCCTCAGGCAGTACCACACCGGCTCGGCGGAAACCAATTTCGGATCAGGGGCGGACATGGGAAAAGAATCAGGGACTCAGGAAATCAGGATGAATAGGAAGACGACTTGTATTTGACCTCGGTTCCTGAGTTCCAGATTCAAATTCCGCCGGCGAGAAATTGTCTCAAAAACGTCACAACGAGCCCGTTCCCGTGTTCCGCCCGCGTGTGAATAACTTGTGCGTAACCAAATCGACGCGCATGGCACATTACCGCACCGGCTGGATTTCCGACGTGCATCTCGGCACGCGTGGCTGCAAGGCCGCGGCGCTGCTCGAGTTCCTTCGGGATCACGAATTCGACACCCTTTACCTGGTCGGCGACCTCATCGACATCTGGGCGCTCCGGCGCGGGATCTATTGGCCGCAGGAACACAACGACGTGATCCAGAAGCTGCTGCGCAAAGGCCGCAAGGGCTCCGAGATCATCTACATCGTCGGCAATCACGATGAATTCCTCGGCGGCTTCTTCGGAAACTTCGCCAGCGTCACCCTCCAGAAAAATGCGATCCACGTCACCGCCGACGGCCGACGCATCCTCGTGATCCACGGCCACGAGCTCGACACCGTGGTCCAAAACCTCGGGTGGCTCGCCCACGCCGGCGACCTGGGCTACGGGCTGCTCATGCGGTTCAACGGCGTCATCAATTTCTTCCGCCGCCGGCTCGGCCTCGGCTACTGGTCGCTGAGCGCCTACGTGAAGGCGGAGGTGAAGAACGTCGTAAGCTTCATCGGCCAATTCGAGGAATCCATTGTCCGCTACGCCCGGGAATACGAGGTCGACGCGGTTCTCTGCGGCCACATCCATACGCCGGCGCTCCGGGAAATCGCCGGCGTGACGTATTATAACACCGGCGACTGGGTCGAGAGCGGCACCGCGATCGTCGAGCATCTCGACGGCGAGATGGAGCTCCTGCACTTCCCGCTCGATTCCGTTCCAAGGAACGAGCCAAGGGAATCGTCACTCGAGCTCACCGAGGCCTAGGCTGGATCGGCATCCAAGCCATCCAAAGCGGAGTTTCTCCGTCGTGGCGGTCTGTGGCCGCCAAAGCCAGCGACGCTCAGAGGGCGCCGCTCCCGTGTAAAGCTGCCGAAGGTCGATTCAGCCTCGATCGAACCGACATCCAGTGTCGCGACGGACGAATGTCATCCGCGTAACCTGAAGGTCGATCCGGGGCGACGGAGACTTCAGCCTCGAGCAAAGGCGCGTAGAAGAAGGAGCCGGAAAAGGGAAAACGACGGGGCGGGTTCGATAATCCGGGCGGGATCGACGCGTCAAAGGCCTTGTCGCCGCCCCGCTCCATCGGGGGCGCCGGGGGGCGTGTGATCTCGCGCCGCACGGCGACGGGGCGCCGGGGTGACAAGGGAATATTGCCCGGACGCATTCTTCCGCCGAAGGGCCTCGCGGACGATCTTCGCCCGGGCGCGGAAAAAACCGGCGCAAATCGGCGCGCGGCACCAGCGGAAAGAAAAACGCGCGTCGCGTCCCCGGCAAGAATGACCGCTCGCGTCAGGTGAACGTCGATTCGTCCGGGCTTCAAAAGGCCTTGACGTGGCCGTCGGCGTAGAGGCGGTTCGCATGGCCCGAATGAACCGGCTCGTAATCCGTCGCCAGGAGCAACCAGCTCGCATTCGGATTTCTGATCCCCCGGCGAGTGTAAATCTTCACGTTGCCGAGGACCTCCTGATCGACGACGTTTCTCCATCCGTAGCTGGAGCCTTTTTTGGCAAAATAGTTCGACCGCTGCAGGTCGTTCGGGCATTGGAGGACGGCCTTGGTCACGCCATACGGAGACAGCGTTTCATAGATCGGCTTCGGGGGCTCGCCGCCGCCCACGCTGGAGTCGTAGACCTCGTCGCCCGGCATGGATTCGACGGCGGGGAAGCGATTATCGTGGTCCGTGGCGTAACTGATCACGGCCACGCCGATCTGGCGGAGATTATTGGCGCATTTCGCACTCTGGGCTCGCTCCCTCACCCCCTGGATCTGAGGCGCGACCAGCGTGATCAACACGCCGATGATGAAGATCGCGATCAGCAGCTCGATGAGCGTAAACGCGGCGACGGATCGTTTCATGAACCCTGGGCGGCGGAATCCTTGATCGCCTGCTTGCGCTGGATGTAGTTCCGGGCCCGGTCCGCCCGGCGCTCGGGTCCGCTCTTCTCGTCGCGTTGCGCCTGGCGCTCGCTCATCCGCTCCTGAAAAGCCGGCGACGAAAACATTTTCTCCATCGCCGCCCGCCGCTGGTCCTCCGGCAGCGCGCGCATCTTCGTCCAGAAATCACGCATCTCGTCGAAATCCTTCTTCGCCTGCTCCTGCTCCGGCTTCGGAAGCTGCTCGATCCGCGCCTGAAGCCGCTCGGCCATCCAATCGGGATTGAAATCCGGGCGCCCGCCCCCGGGCCCGCCAGGGCCGCCGGGGCCGCCGAACCCTCCGTCGCTCGGTCCGCGAGCCGGACGAGCCCCGCCCGGGCCATTGTCGGCGACCCGGTTGCGGTCGTCCGCCTGCACCCGGAGGTAGAAAATTTCCTGAAGCTGTCCCTTGGCGGAGCTCACCATCGCCTTCAGGGCCTTTGCGGCCGGCCCGCCGCCGGGGGCGGTCGCCAGCGGGGGATTCCAGGTTTGCGGAACGATCACGGCCACCCCGGTCTTTTGTGAAATCTGGCTGAGGTAGGACTGCAATTGAGGCGCGTCGGAAGGAGAAACCTTCCAGGAAAGCCGGCGCGCATCCACGGCGGAATCCGCGGGGCCCATGCCCTCGAAATCACCTCCTCCAGAACCGCCGCGGAACCCGAACCGCGCAAAGTTCTCATCCCGGCCGCCCGCCTGCAGCGAGGAAATCCCCGCCG
Organism: uncultured Chthoniobacterales bacterium; assembly: GCA_964247025.1. Taxonomy (GTDB): domain Bacteria; phylum Verrucomicrobiota; class Verrucomicrobiia; order Chthoniobacterales; family JAATET01; genus JAATET01. The sequence continues at coordinate 45,129 of CAXTSM010000001.1, read as the reverse complement.
CCACGTCCGCCTTCGACGGCCCGGCCGCGTAACTCACCATCCAATTCGCATCCAGCCGGGCCGCCACCACGTCCACGGCCTCGGCCACCGGCACCCGATCCACGTCCATCGAGACCGGGGTGGTGAGGTCGGCGTTGGTCACGATCTTGATCCCTCCCTGGCCCTCGATCGAGCGAAGCACCTTCGTCAGCGGTTGCCCCTCGACATGCACCGTCACGAGCCCCCAGCCCGAGATCCAATTCCACAAAAGCACCGCGAGAAGGACCGCGGCCACGCCGAGCAAAATCTTGAACCGAGTGGGATTCATATGAAAGTAGAACGCCGGCCGCGCAAAAAAGTTGCGAATTTTCCCGCCCTGCCCTGAAAAGGTCCCGCGAAAACCATCCTCAATGGAAGCTTGCTCTTTCCGATCGTTGGATGGATAGTGCCGGCCGTCAGGGGTTCTTTTTGTGCATCTCGCGGCCCGCTATTTCGCAACTCTTCCACCCGCACCCGTTTGGGTTCGGCGTTTCTTGCGACCGTTGCTCCGCCTGCCCAAAATCCTGCCCGCGCCAGCGCCGCACGAAGTCGACTTCGTGCGCCCTCGCGAGCCCTCCGACCCAAAAACACCGCGGAGCGGGGAAGTCGTTTCCCGTCAGCCACGCGCCGAAGTCCGGCGCGGCGCCATCCCCACCGCACATCGTAACTACAACCATGTCAACAAATTATACACCTACCGAAAGTCCCCGCCGCTCGTCTCGCGGGGGTCGTGGCCGTTCCCGTCGCACCGGCGGCAGTCATCGCCCCGAAGAATCCCGTGGCTCCTCCGAGGGCCGCACCCGGGCCCCTCGCGCCGAAACGCCGCGCAAGCCTAAGAAACTCACCCTCTGGCAGAAGGTCGTCGCCTTCCTCACCGGCGGTGAACCCGCGAAGCCCGTCGCCGCTCCGGCCCGCGAGACCAGGGAAGTCGAGCCGACCGCCGCGCCCCGCGCCGAGCGCGCCGAACGCCCCTCCCGGAAGCCGCGCGAAGGCATGCGCAAGCCCGAGGACGTCGAAGTCACCACCCCGCGCCTCTACGTGGGCAATCTGTCCTTCGACGCCGCGGAGAGCGACCTCTTCGACCTCTTCAACGGCGTCGGCATCGTCCAGAACGTGGAGATCGTCAGCAACCGCCAGACGCAGCGCTCGAAGGGTTTTGCCTTCGTGCAGATGCAGACCATCGACGAAGCCAAGCGCGCCGTCGACGAGCTCCACGACAAGGAATACATGGGCCGCAAGCTCGTCGTGAGCGGCGCCAAGGCCGCCGACCGCCGCGAGGAACGCGCGCCGCAGGCCGAACAGGCCGAGGAGGTCCCGCCATCCGACCCGCCCGCCGAGCAATAAGCCGGTTCGCACTATCACCAAAGGGCCGGCCTGAAAAGCCGGCCCTTTTTCTTTGCCCGACCACCCGGCCCGGCAACAATCGAAAATCAAAAATCACCGATCAAAGGTTTTCCTCCTCGCCGGCCCCACGGGCGCCGGAAAGACCGCTCTTGCCCTCGCCCTGGCCGAGCGGCTCGACGCCGAGATCGTGGGCGCGGACGCCTTCCAGATCTACGCCGGCCTTTCGATCCTCACCGCCCAGCCGTCCGCCGCGGATCAGGCCCGCCTCCCGCACCACCTTATCGCCTGCGTCCCGATCACGGAGAGCTTCGACGCCCAGCGTTACGCCGAACTCGCGCGACCGGTCCTCGGCGCCATTCACGCCCGAGGAAAGACCGCCCTCGTCGTCGGCGGAGCCGGCCTGTATTTTCGCGCGCTTCTCGAAGGTTTCGCCCCCGCGCCACCGACCGATCCCACCCTGCGGGCCGAACTGGAGCGCATGGATCTCCCGCCGCTCGTCGAACGCCTCCGGGCCGCGGACCCCGCCGCTCCCGCGCTCGTCGACCTCAAAAACAAACGCCGCGTCAGCCGCGCCATCGAGCTCGTGGAAGGCTCCGGCCGCCCGCTTGCGGAATTTCGCGCCACCATCCCCGCGCTCAAGCACGCCCCCGGCGTCCTGCTCACCCGGGCCCGCGATCAACTCGTCCGCCGCATCGAGACGAACGTCCGTGCAATGTTCGCCGCCGGCGTGATCGAAGAAGTCCGCGCGTTGGAAAATCCCCGTTCGAAAATCTCCCCCACCGCTTCCCGCGCCATCGGTCTTGCCGAAATCCGGGCCCACCTCCGCGGCGAACTCACCCGCGCCGCCTGCGAGGAGAAAATCCTCATCGCCACCCGCCAATACGCCAAAAGACAATTGACATGGTTCCGCCGCCAAACGACGTTTCGGACGTTGGATCTGACGGATTTTCCCCATCCCTCCGACGCGCTTGAAAGCGCGTTGAAAGCGACCGACGCCGCATGACCGCCCCCGCGCCCCGCGTCGCCGAGAAAGCCATTCTGGTCGGCCTGGAGCAGCAGGGAGTCAGTCGCTGGGACCTCGAAGACTCGCTTGCCGAGCTCAAGCTCCTCGCCGCCACCGCGGGCGCGCAGGTCGTCGATACCGTCATCCAGAAGCTCGAGAAACCCACCGCACCCTACTACATCGGCAAGGGAAAGGCCGAGGAGGTGCGGCGTCAATGCGGCGACAAACACGCCACCTCCGTCATTTTCGACGACGAACTCTCTCCCGCCCAAGGCCGCAACCTGGAGGAGCTCACCTCCCGCAAGGTCCTCGACCGCACCCAGCTCATCCTCGACATTTTTGCCCAGCGCGCCCGCACGAAGGAGGGCCGCCTCCAGATCGAGCTGGCGCAGCTGCAGTATCTCCTCCCGCGTCTCACCCGCATGTGGACCCACCTTTCCCGGCAAAGCGGCGGCATCGGCACCCGCGGCCCCGGCGAGACCCAGCTCGAGGTCGACCGGCGTCGCGTGCAGGACCGCATCTCCCGCCTCGAGCGCGACCTCAAGGACGTCCGGCGCAACCGCACCGTCCAGCGCGAAGGCCGCCTTCGCCACAACTGGCCGCTCGCCTCCCTCGTCGGCTACACGAACGCCGGGAAATCCTCGCTGTTGAACCGCCTCACCGGCGCCGGCGTGCTCGCCGAAGACAAACTTTTCGCGACCCTCGATCCGACCACGCGCCAGTTCATCCTGCCGAATCGTCAGAAAATGTTGCTCACCGATACCGTGGGCTTCATCCGCAAGCTCCCGCACACCGTCATCGAATCCTTCAAGGCCACCCTCGAGGAAGTCGTCCTCGCCGACCTGCTCATCCACGTCGTCGACCTCAGCCACCCGCATTTTCGTGAGCAGATGGAGGCCGTGAACACCACCATTCTCGAGCTCGAGGCCCAGGGGAAACAAACCCTGCTCGTCTTCAACAAAATCGACGCCGTCCCGGATCCCGCCGTCGTTTGGCAGACCGTCGCGCACCACCCCGGGAGCGTCGCGGTCTCCGCCCGCACCGGCGAGGGAATCGCGTCCCTCATCGACGAGCTCACCATCCGCCTCAGCGCGTGGCGCCTGCGCGTCGAGTTCTCCGTGCCGAATTCGGAATCCGCCGCCCTCGCCGAACTGCACCGCATCGGACATGTGTTGTCCGTCCGTTACGAAGACGACATCGCCTTCGTCGTCGCGCACGTCCCGCCCGAGGCAAAAAGCCGCTTCGCCGCCTTCGAGCTCGCGCTCGGCGTCGCCTGACGCGGCCGCCGGCCCGTTCACCCCGCCCGAGCGGCCAGCCCGGCCGCCGGCGCTCGCCTTCACGCTGGACGATGCCCGGGCTCGACTCCCGGTCCCGCCAGGGATCGAGGGGGCGCTGCGCCGCCACCAGCGCCCCGACAAAGCGGGAGCGCCCTGCGACAACCCGACGGGAAGGCCCTGCTCGGTCGGGGCCCCGCTTGGATCGACTTCTCGCGGCGACGGATTTTCTTGGACCGCCCCGGCGCCGCCGCGTTTGCCGCCGCCGGCGGAACCGGTATGCTTGGCGCCATGCATCGCTTCCACGTCCCGGCGAATCGACTGTCGAGCGAAACGCCGACTCTCGGCGAGGATGAGGCGCACCATTGCGTCACCGTCCTGCGCCAGGGCGTCGGCGAAAAAATCGTCGTCTTCGACGGCCAGGGCAACGAGGCCACGGCCGAAATCGCCGCCGCCTCCAAACGCGAAGTCGTCCTGCGCGTGCTCGAGCGCCGGAAATCGCGCCCGCCCGCCTGCCGCCTCACGCTGGCGCAAGCCGTGCCGAAGGGCAAAAACATGGACTTTATCGTCGAGAAAGCCGTGGAACTGGGCGCGGCCGCGATCGTCCCGTTGCTCTCGGATCGCGCCGTCGTCCACCTCGACGCCCGCGAAGCCGCCGCCAAACGCGCCAAGTGGCGGGCGGCCGCCCTCGCGGCGTGCAAGCAATGCGGCCAGAACTGGCTTCCCGAGATCGCCCCGCCCGTGGTTCCGCGCGCATTCTTCGAGCAAAATCCGCCCGTCGGCCTGCGGCTCGTCGGCTCCCTGCAGGCGGACGCCCGATCGATCAAGGCCGCCCTTGCCGCCCACCGGGCCGAACGGGGCGCTCCGCCGCGCGAAATCACCATCTTTATCGGCCCCGAAGGCGACTTCACGCCGGACGAAATCGCCCTCGCGATCTCCCATGGAGCGCGTCCGGTTACGTTTGGCCCGATCGTTCTGCGCACGGAAACCGCCGCGATCTACGCGCTCAGCGTGCTGGGTCACGAGCTCTTGGGAGACTGAACCGCCCCGGCATTCCGGCGGCCGTCATCTCGGTCGATCGCGAGACCCAAAAAAAAAGGAGTTCCTCGGGCCCGACAAGAAGCGATCAAGGGCGCGATCCGCGATCCGACCCGCCGATGCCGCCGCACCGGGAGCGCGGACGTCCCGCCCGCCGTCGCCGATCACCGAAATTCAGCGGGGACCAGCAGCATCACGCATCGTTCGGCTTCTTTGCCTCGTCATTTCCGGAAAACGCCGCTTTTTCTTTTCCCGCGTCGACTCGTCGGCATCGCCGCCGCGGAGTTTTCCGAATCGACGCGGGGCTCGATCGCGGGGATGGTATCGCGATGTCTCGCGCGTTCCTCCTTTGCTCCGCCGCGCTTCTCTTGCCGATGAGCCTCGACGCGGCCGGGATCGAGTCCGCGCCGACCGAAGCCACCGCCGCCCCGGGCGCGCCGAAGAAACTGCCGAGCACGCTCGAGGCCCTGGCCCCCACGCCCGCCCCGCCGGCCGTCGCCGCGGACCGGCCCGCCCGCACGCCGGACGAGATCGTCGAGACGTTTTTCTCAGCGCTGAAGGCCGACCGCGTGGACGCCGCCTACGACACGCTCAACGCCGAGTTCGCCCTGGCCGACCGCGCCGACGAATCCAAGAGCATGCGCGCCCAGACCCAGAAAGCCCTCGACGCCTACGGCCCCGTCCTCGGGTCCGAGATGGTCCGCGAGGAAAAGCTCGGCTCCCGCCTCATGCGCCGCACCTACGTCCTCGCCGGCGAGCAGCTCCCCCTGCGGTGGAAATTTTATTTTTACCGGCCCGCGGATCGCTGGCGGCTCATCGACCTGCGCATCGACGACGCCCTCGTCGAGTGGTTCGACGACGCGGCGAAAAAGCCCGCCCCGCGCTGATGACGGCGTCGGCCTCCCCCCGTGTCCCCCTGTCCCCGCGACCCGGCGTGGCGTCCTTCCTCCAGTTCGTGCGCTTCTCGCACACCATCTTCGCCATGCCTTTCGCCCTGGGCGCCATGGTCGTCGCCGCCCGCGGCCTGCCGCCCGCGCGCACGATTCTCCTCATCGTCCTGGCCATGATCTTCGCCCGCACCGCCGCGATGACTTTCAACCGTCTCGCGGACTGGCGATTCGATCAACGCAACCCCCGCACCGCCGGCCGCCATCGCCTCGTGTCGCGCGGCACGGCGGCCCTCGCCTGCGTGATTTCCTCCGCGTTCTTCGTGCTCACCGCGTGGGCGATCAATCCCCTCTGCCTCGCCTTATCGCCCGTCGCGCTGGCGATCGTCTTTTTCTATTCCTTCACGAAGCGCTTCACCCACGCCGCCCAATTTTTCCTCGGCCTTGCCCTCGCCATCGCGCCCGTCGGCGCGTGGCTCGCGGTCACCGGCGCCTTTGCCGTCCCGCCGCTCGTCCTCGCCCTTGCCGTGGTGTTCTGGCTCGCCGGCTTCGACATCATCTACGCCACGCAGGACTATGAAACCGACCGCCGCGAGGGCTTGAAATCCATGGTCGTCTGGCTGGGTATCCCCCGCGCGCTGCGGGTCGCGCAGCTCCTCCATGCCGCCACCTGGCTCGCGCTCGCGGGCTTCGGCTGGTGCGCGCATCTCGGGCCCGCCTACTGGGTCGGCCTGGTGGCGGTCCTCGGCCTGCTCGTCTACGAGCACCGCATGGCCCGCTCGCCCGACCTGGCCGCCATCAACGTCGCGTTTTTTCAGTCGAACGCCGCCATCGGCCTGGTCTTCGTGCTGGCCACCTTCCTCGACCGCCTTGCCGGAGCCTGAGCCGAGATCGACCCCGAACCGCCGACGCCGCTGGCGGCGCCGCATTTTCGGCGTCCTCGCGATCGCCCCCCTCGCCGCCGGGGCCGCGGTCTTCCTCGCGGTGAAAAATCTCGACTGGCTCGCGACGTGGTCCATCCACCGATTCTTCCCCGGCGTGCGCGCCGAGCTGGGCTCGCTGCGCGTCGCCGCCCCGACCCGGCTGGAAGTCCGGCGGCTGGCGTTGAAGTCCTCCCGCACCGGCGAGCCGCTGCTCGCCCTCGAGGGCGGCAGCGTGAGCTTTCGCTTCAGCGACGTGTGGCGCCTCCGGCTCGACGAAGTGAGATTGGAACGGCCGGACCTCGTCGTCTCCCCCGACCTGGGCGAAGCCCTCGGCGTGAAGCCCGCGAAATCCGGCGCCGCCCCCGCCGGGCGCGGAGCCCTTGGCTGGGGCATCGGCCGCCTCACCGTCACCGACGGCCACCTGCGTGTCACGCGCTTCGGCGCACGCTCCCCGAGCGTCGACCTGGATTTCTCCGCCGACCTGCGGAACTTCGGCGTCGGCGGCGACGCGGGCGCGGTGGAGCACGAAGCCCGCCTGGGAAAAATCGCGGCCGCCGACGCAAGCGGCCACCCCTTCCTCGCCCTCGCGGATGCCGGCCTGCGCTTCACGACGGAAGAATTGTTTTCCCACGACCACCTGCGCGCGCTGCGCATCGGCCGGGGCAGCCTCACCATCGCGCCAAACCTCGCCGAGGCTTTCGCGCCCGGGCCGAACGCCGACCCCGCCGCGGACGTGCTCCCCTGGTCCGTCGGCGCGCTCGCGTTCGACGGCGTGCAGATCGTGGTGGTGAACGCGCCCGGGCCGATCGGCCGGATGAAATTCCACGTCTCCGCGGCCTTACAAAATCTCGGCGCCGTCGGCCCGCCCGCCGGTAGCGCCCTCCAGCATCTCACCGTCACCGGGCTCGAAGTCTCCACCGACCGCCGGCCGAACGTCCGGCTGCTCACCGCCGACGAGGCGCGCGCGAGCTTCACCGTCGCCGGGCTGCGCGCGCGCCGGCTGGAGGAAATCTCGCTCGCCAGCCCGCTCATCGATCACCAGCCCGACGTCCCGCCGAAGGATTCCTCGCCGGCGGACGCCGACGCCGACAAGACGGACGCGGAATGGTCGATCGGCCGCGCCGTTTGCCCGCATGGCGTGGCGCGCGTCCACGGGCTGAAAAACGGCGCGCTCGCCGTCTCCACCCACTTCGCGTTCGACCTTCGGGATTTCGGCTCGCGCGGCGATCGGCGCCGGGCCCCGCTGCAACTCACGATCTGGGACGCCCAGGCCACGCTCGGCGCGAAGAAAGCCTTCCTTTCGATCGATGCCGCGCAGGCGCGATTCACCGTCGCGGGCCTGCTCGAGGATCGGCACGTCGACGCCGCGAAGGTGACCGGCGGCCGCGTCCTCGTCGGCGACGCGTTCCAGAAACTGCTCTCCGGCAACCCTTCCGCGGAACCCCTCGCTCCCGCTCGGCCGACCCGGGACTGGTCCATCGGTGCGCTCGACGTCTTCGGCGTGCGCCTGCGGCTCGAGGACCGGCGGCCCGGCGTGCCCGACGTGCGCATGACCTTGAACACCTCGCTCGTCGACGTCGCCGCTTCCGGCGTCTCATCGCAATTGCTCGACCAGGTGCAGACCGTCGAGCTGGCGAACATCGACTTGGACTCCCCCCTCGACCGCAAGGTGAAGATCTTCACGCTCCGCAGCGTCTTCCTGCGCTTCACGCTGCGCGACCTCGCCGCGAAGCACCTGCGCGAGGTCGTCATCCGCGAACCGATCATCTATTTGAGCCGGGATCTTTTTGTCTACATGGAGCGCGTCAGCGCCGACGAGTCCGGCGCCAAAACACCCGCCGCCCCGGCGGCGGGCGACTGGTCCGCCGACCGCGTGCAGGTCCGATCCGGCAAGCTCGTGATCGGCAGCGGCGGGCAAAAAGACGTCGGCCTCCCGCTGCAGTTCGAGACCACGCTCGACGACGTCGCCCTCGACAACCTCGCGAAGCTCAAGGTGCAGGCCGCCCTGCGCGTGCCGAAGCAGAGCTACGAATTTCCCGACTACCGCCTGAGCGTCCGGGACGTGGAGGGCGATCTCCGATTCGCCTACCCGCCGGAGAAAGGCGAAAAGAACCTCGTCCAGAAACTCGACATCCAAAAGATCCGCTGGCGGCAATTCCAGTCCGACCGCTCGTGGATCGCCGTCACCTTCGACGCCCGCGGCATCAACGGCCAGTTCGGCGGCGAGTCCTACCATGGCTACGTGAACGGCGGCTTCAGCTTCAACTTCCTCGACGACGCGCCCTGGCAGGGCTGGGTCGCGGGCACCGGCGTGGACACCGAGGCGCTCACCGCCATCCTGTCGCCGCAGAATTTCAGCCTCACCGGGCCGCTGGACTTCGAGGTGCAGGTCGACGCGTTTCGAAAGAACGTCGAGCGCATGGCCGGAAACTTCCGCGTGAAGGAGCCCGGCCACCTGCGCATCGGCAAGCTCGATGCCGTGCTCGCGGACCTGCCGCCCGCGTGGACCGCGATCAAGTCCAGCGCCACGCGCCTCGCCCTCGAGACGCTGCGCGACTTCGATTACGCGAAGGCGGCGGGAGATTTCTGGTTCGTGGAATCGCAGGGCATCCTCGGGCTGCACTTGACCGGGCCGCTCGGCTCAAGGACGTTCGAGGTCGCCCTTCACGACGATCAGGACACGCAAAACCCATGGCAGCGCGGCAAGCTCGGCAAACCCTAATCGCGACGGCCGCCCTCCTCGCGGTCGGCGGATGCAAGGTGCCCTCGCTCAATCTCTCCACCAACCAGCCGATCAAGGTCGACATCGCCATGCGGCTCGACGTCTACCAGCACGAGGCCAACGGCGCCTCGCCCGCCGCCACCCCGGCGCCCGGCGACGCCGCCGCCGCGAAGATCGCGCCCGGCTCGCGCCACAAGGACCGCGAGGCCGAGATCCAGACGTTCAAGAACGCCCGCCTCGTCGGCGAGGGCCACGACGGCCTGCTCGTCGTTCTCCAGGCGCCCGACGGAGACGCCGGCGACGAGCTGCGCCACGCCGTTGCCGCGGAAAATGCCGACCGCCGGGCCGAAATGAAAACCTCCGCGAAGACCCGGAAACTTTCCCTCGCCGAGATGCAGGTCGGCCAAGGCGAACTGTGGCGCAACCGCTCGTTCAAGGGCGAGTGGATCGAAGTCAAGAAGCCGGACGGCTCCTACGCATGGACGCAAAAGCAGGGCTAGCCGCCCTTTTCATCGGCCTTCTCACGGCTCCGGCCTTTGCGGCGGCGGGCGCCAAATCCCTCGACCTCACCTATCGCCGCGCCATCGAGCGGGCGCTCGCCAAGAACTTCCAGCTCCAGGTCGAGACCTACAATCCGAAGATCGCCACGGCACGCACCTTCGGCGCGGAAGGCAAGTTCGACCCCGTCGTCGGCCTCTCCTACACCTATGACCAAAACCGGCGCGACCTCTCCGCCCTCGATCCCACCTTCGATTCGAACGAGCCCGGCGCCAACGGCGGCGGCCGCTTCGCGCAGACCACCGGCGCCGACGCCAGCGCCACCATCTCCGGTCTCACGCCCTGGGGCCTCACCTACGACTTCGGCCCCGCCATCACGCGCAGCACCGACAGCCGCAGCCTCGTCGACGAGCGCTTCGAGACGATCCTCGGCGGCTCCGTCACCCAGCCGCTCCTGCGCAACTTCGGCACCGACGTGAACCTCGCGTCCGTCCGCACCGCCCGCGTCGACCAGTCCATCTCCGCCTGGGGCCTGCGCCAGCGCGTGATCGACGTCGTCAGCGACGTCATCCGCGTCTACAACGACCTCTACTTCTCCATTCAAAATCTCGCCGTCGAGCGGAAGTCCCGCGACCTCGCGCGGCAGACCCTCCACGATAACCAGCGCCGCGCCGAGATCGGCGTCATGTCCCCGCTCGACGTCGTGCAGGCCCAGGCCGACGTCGCCGACCGCGAGAGCCGCGTGCTCGTCGCCGAGCGCTCCATGGCCGACAACGAGAATTTTCTCAAACAGCTCGTCACCGATGAAGTGAGCGCCCTGCTCGTCACGGCCGTGCGCATCGCCGCGCCGCCCTTCGACCTCGAGGCGAAGTTCGACGAGTCCGCCGATCTCAAGCGCACGTTCGACCTGAGGCCCGATTATCAGCAGGCCCTGCTCGACATCCAGAAACGCAACATCAACGTCGTCTTCACCCGCAACCAGGCGCTGCCCCAGCTCGACCTCGTCGCCAGCCTCGGGCTCAACGGCCTCGACAGCAGCATCGGCGGCAGCGTTTCCGAGATCAGGACGCCCAGCAATTTCACCGCGACGATCGGCGGCAACTTCAGCCTGCCCATCCCGAACCGCGCCGCGCGCGGAAACCTCGAGGTCGCCAAGCTCGAGGTCGCCCGCCAGCTCGTGGCCCTCAAGCAGCTCGAGCAGCAAATCTACGTCGAGGTCGACAACGCCGCCGGCCGGATCACGACCACGCGCCGCCTCATCGACTCGTCCCGCGCCGCCCGCGTCTTCGCCGAGCGCACGCTCGAGGCCGCCAGCGCCCGCTTGAGCGCCGGCACCGCGACCACGTTCGAGGTTCTTCAATTCCAGCGCGATCTCGCGACCGCCGAAATCAGCGAAGTTGCCGCGCTCACCGATTACCAGAAGGCCATCGCGACCTACGCCCGCCTCACCGGCACGACGTTCGAGCGCAATCGGATCCGTCTCGAATAGCTCCCGGGGGAAAACAAGAAGCCCGCGCCGGATTCGCGCGGGCTCTTGTGCGAGGGCTCAGTTTTTTTGCGTGACCTTGAAGCGCTTCGGCGCGCTCGCCTGGCCGGCGTCGTCGAAGGACCGCACCCGAATGAAATTACGGCCCGTCCGGAGTTTCAGCTTCGAGGTCCATTTATCGCGGCCCGCGACCGGACGACGATGACCGTTCATCACGACTTCGATTCTGGCAACCTGGTGGTCGTCCTTCGCGCGGCCCCTCAGGCGAAGGTAACTTCCAGCCCGGTTGCGGGCGACGACCGCGATGCCCGGCCGTTTGTCGCCGGTCGTCGGGGCGATGGTCGGATTCGTCACCTGGATCAACGGGCTGTCGAGCACGCGCACGACCGGGTTGATGATTTCCTGGCCGCCCGCCGTCAGCACCATCTCGATCTGATGCGTCACCGCGCCGCTCGCTCCGGTGAGCAGATCGATGAGGTCCTGAACGGGCACGAGACCAATCACATTGCCGTCGCCGTTCAGGATTTCCAACGGATCGTCGTTGGCGGAAAGCAATCCCAGCAACGCGCCAGCCAGGGTGACGTTCACGTCGGCGGTGATCGTATAGCTCGCATTGGGGGCGAGGGTGATGTTCAACGGAATGTCGGTGGTCGGCAGGGACGCACGAGCCGAGGGCGCCGCCATCGCCATCGCCGCCACCAGGGCCAGTGGCCCGAGGGCTCTTTTCCGGCGGACGGCGACGACGGCCAGCAGCGCGAGGCCCGCGGTGAACAACGCCGTGGAAGACGGCTCGGGCACGGCCGTGAGCGTCACGGAGTCGAAGGTGACATTCTGAAGCAGGCTCGCGGTGGCGAGGTCGGCGTTGAATCCCGCATAGAGCCGGATGCCAAGGTCGCCGGCCGGTGGCGAGGCGGGCGAGAGATATTGGAGACCCAACCGATAAGCCGTGCCGCCCAGCGGGACGAGCGTGACCAGACCCGCCGACGCGGTCGCGGAATCCGCGACGACGTTGACGTTTCCACCCCTCGTCAACGCAAGACCGATGCCGTTGTGCCCCAGCAGACCGAGGCTCAGCGACATGCCGCTGTCGACGGTGGCGCTCAAGGTGTAAGTCGTGCCCGGCTGAAACGCCAGTCCGGAGATGGTCTGGTAGAACTGCGCCGTGTTGGACTGCCCCAACGCCCCGAGCCCAAGAAGGCCCGTGACCGAGGCGTGGCCGGATCCGATGGAAGCGGTGGGCGGAAGCAGGACGGAGACCAGGCCGCTGGTCTTCCCGTTCCACGGTCCGGATCCGAGCGGCCCCGCGGTCGCGCCGCCGCTCAGGATGCTTCCTTGAATGCTGCCGTTGTTTGCGCCAAGGCTGAAATCACCGTTCGGGATCGCGATGGTGGCGGCGGATGCTGCCGTGAGGATGGAGGTGCCGAGAATAAGGGCCAGATGTGATATTTTCATGAGGGATTGTTTTGTTTCGACTTTCATCCTCACGGCATTCGAACGTCCTGACTAGATGGGTAAGTGCCGGATATCAATGCACTTAGTCCACCTGGTCGCCTTTGCGGAAATCACCGGGCCGCAAAATAAGGTGATCGCCTATGGATCAAAAAAAACCAGTCATCAATCCTTCGAACAAGAGCGCCCAATTCCCGCCTGCCATAAGGTTCAATTCCTAGAATTTTCTGGAAATTTCCTAGGAAGGTCTTAATTTTCACGGGTTCCCCAAGGATATTGCATGGTTCGATCCTCCCCAGAAAAGAGCGTGGGCATTGCCAGCCAATTTGCGTCCGTGGGCGACCTTCTGGCCCATTTTCTGGCGACACAAGAAAGGTTCTTCGTCACGTGGAAGGTCAACCTCGCCGCCGACGCCATCTCTCAATGCGGCCGGAAAACTCCCGCCGTCCTGATCATTTCACCATTTTTTCCCGATCTCTCCGGGATGGATCTGGTCCTGGCGATCCGGCGGCAGAATCCCGAGGTGAAGATTCTTCTTTTTACCGGCACGATTCATCAAGAGATGGTCCGGGGAATGATGGCCGCCCAGGTGCACGGCATCATCTCGGCCAGCAGTCCGCTCACGTCGCTGGTCACCGCGCTTTCCATCCTCAAGGACGGAGGATGTTACTTCGACCGCGTCGCCCAGCCCTTGCTTCACCCCGTCCCAGCCGCGCATCCCAGCCATCTGACCAAGCGCGAGCGTCTGGTCCTGCGCCTCGTCGCGGAGGGCTTTTCCACGAAAGAGATCGCCGACCAGCTTCATATCAGCATCAAGACCGCCGACAAATTTCGCGAGCACATCATGCGCAAGCTGAACCTGCACGACGCCGTGAAACTCACGCGTTACGCGATCCGCGCCGGGATCTCCTCGATCAATTAGGCTTCCGCCGCCTCGAGCGGACGCCACCACGTGAAATCCGCCGGCAACGGCATCCAGCGCTGCTCCCAGTCGTAGCCCTCGACGCCCGCAAAATGCTTTTTGTAATCGTAAACCGACGGCACCGTGTAGGCGTAGCCCAGGTAATGAAAGCGCCGGCCCAGCCGCCGGGCGTGCTCGATCTCCAGGAGCAGCGTGAAGATGCCGAGACTGCGCTCCTCGTGCGCCGGATCGAAGGCGGCATACACGCTCGAAGCCGATTCCTCCCCGAGGTCGAAGAAGCTCACCGCGATCAATTCCTCCGCCAGCCGCACCTCCAGGGCAAAATTCGCGCAAGGGAGATCCGCGGGATGAGCCGAGAGAAAATCGCGCAAGGATTCCGGAACGTTTTCGGTGAACCGGGAACGGTGCAGCTCGAACAAACGGTCGTATTCCGGGCAATGAACGGTCGGCGCCACGCGGGTCGTCAGATCGGCATTCTTCCGCCCCACGCGCCGCTGGCTCTTCGACGGCGCGAACCGCTCGATCCGCAGGCGAAGCGGCATCACTCCGCAGAGCACCCCGGCGTGCAACGCGAGGTTATAGCGAAAAAAACGCGGCCCGAAATGCCGCCAACCGGTCACCAGGCGCATGTCCAGAAGGTCCGGCGAGATCTGCCCTAGCTCGCTCTGCTCGAGGATGGGCTTCATCAAGCCATCCCGCGGGAAACAGGTGAGCGGAGAGGGATCGGCGGACGACATCCCCGGTATTCGGCGCTCGGGGCCGCGCCAGCCGCGTTGCCTGCGCCGAAGGTTCCCGCTACGCTGCCGACCATGCCGAAACCCGAGCGCGTGTTCCTCGACTGGTCGGAGCCGACCGCCCCGGCCGCGGCCCGCTGGCTCGCCGCGCGTCCGGAAAATCCCGCGCGCGTGCTCGTCGTCGTGCCGTCGCAACAGGCCCGCCGTCGCCTTCGCGCCGCCTTCGCCGGCAAACCCGCGCCCCTCATCGTCACGCCGGCGGAATTTCTCGCTCCGGCCGGGGAGGACCTCGCCGATCCGTTCGAGACCGTTCTCGCCCTCGCCGCCGGGCTGGCGACCAACCGGGCCGCGCGGCTCCCCGCGTTGTTTCCCGCCGGCGTGCCCGCCCGGACTTTTTCCGAACGCCTGGCGCTCGCCCGCAGCCTGCGCTCCCTCCAGGCGGAACTGGCCGAGCACGGCCTCACGGTCGCGGAAGCCGCCACCCGCCTGGCGCCCGGTTCCGCCGAAGCCGCCCGCTGGCGGGACCTTTCGCAATTGCTCGCCGCGGCGGACCGCGCGCTTCTCCGCGTGGGACGGCGCGAGCCGGAAACGTCGAGGCTGGAAGGCCGGCGCCGTCCGCGGCTTCCCGCCGGTTCCCATGAAGTCGTCGTCGTCGCGGCCGCGGACCTGCCGCCGGCGATCGCGCACGCGCTCGAACTTCTGCGCGAAGCCGTCACGGTCGTCGTTGCCGCCCCGGACGAGCCGGACGCGTTCGACGCATGGGGCCGTCCGCTCCCCGGGGCCTGGACGGAACGCGATCCCGGCTGGATCGATTTCGAGGGGCAGGTCCGGCTCGTCGCCCGCCCCGACGGCATCGGCGAGATGCGTCTCGACTCCGGCCCCCTCGAAATCGGCCTGCTCGACCGCGAGCTCCTCGCCGGTCTCACGGAGGCGCTCGCCGACGGCGGACGCGCCATTCACGATCCGACCGGCCTCCCGTTCACCGGCCACTGGCTGGTCCGCACGGTGAACTCCCTCGCGGCGCTCGGCGAGGAGCCGGCGTTCGACCGCGTGGTAGACCTCCTCCGCAATGGCGCGATGCGGGCCTGGCTGGCGTCGCGCGTGGCGGCCTTCGATCCCGACGCCGCCCTCGCGGCCGCGGACGCGATCCTCGTCGCGCATTTTCCGGCCACGCTTCGTGCCGCGAGACCTTGGACGTCGAAAAATCCCGCGCTGTCCGCCGTCCTGTCCTCCCTCGAAGTCGTCCTGGCCGCGCTGCGCGCCCGCCCGATCGAGACGGCCCGCCAACTCGCCGAAGAACTATCCGCCGCATTTCCCCCCGCGCCGCATTCCATGGAAACGGCGCCGGCCGACCCCGCCCTCGCATCGATCCAAGCCGCGCTGGATCGTCTGCAGGCCGCGTCGACCCACCTCCGACTTTCCCCCGCCGACTGCTTGGCCTCGCTCGCCGACGCGTTCGCCGACGAGCGCCTCTATCCGGGCGCACCGCCGGGCGCCGTCGAGGCGTCCGGGTGGCTCGAGCTCCCGTGGAGCGATGCGCCGCGGCTTCTGCTCGCCGGGATGAATCTTGGCCAGGTGCCGACGCCCCTCGGCTCGGAAATTTTCTTGACCAAGGGCACCCGGCGCTCGCTGGGCCTGCCGGGAGCCGAGGAGCGCCTCGCCCGCGACGCGTATTTTCTCGCCCGGATCCTCGCCCGGCGCGGCCGCGTCGAGGCCTGGGTGGTGCAGCTGGATGCCGAAGGCTCGCCGCTCCAACCCTCGCCGCTGCTTTTTGCCGGCGCGGGCCCCGCCCTGCCGGCGCGGGTCGAGCGTTTGTTCGCCGAGGCGCGGCCGCCCCGGCCCGATCCCGCTTGGTCCGCGGGATGGCAGCTCGATCCGCCGGTGAAGGAACTTCCGCGCACCATCAGCGTCACGGATTTCGAACGCTACCTCGACTGCCCGTTCACGTTTTATCTCCGGCGCGCGGCCGGCATGCGGCCCTTCGAGCCGTCGGCCGACGAGCTCGACGCCGCGCAATTCGGCGACCTCGTTCATTTCGCGCTGGAGCACTGGGCGCGCGACGCCGATCCCGTCGCCGACGCGGCCGCGATCAGCCGTTCGCTCGAGGCGCACGTCTCCACGTGGGCTCTTCGCACCGTGGGCCGCACGCTCTCGCTCCCTCTGCGCGTGCAGCTCGACTCCGCCCGCGCCCGCCTGCACGCCTTCGCCGCATGGCAGGCCGCGGACTTTCGGGCGGGCTGGCGCATCCGGAGGATCGAGGCCGGCTTCGAGGACATCCTCGGCCGCCCCTGGGAGCTCGATGGATGGAAGATTTCCGGCCGCGTGGACCGCCTCGACGAGAACGAAAACGACGGGCGCTGGCGCGTGATCGATTACAAGACGTTCGACGCGCCCGACGAACCGGCCAAAAAACACCTGCGCGCCTTCCGCCCCGCCGATCGCGCCTGGCCGCCGCCTTACGCCCGCGTGCCGGACTCCGCCGATTGGTGGATCAATCTCCAGCTTCCCCTCTACCGCCGTCTTCTCGTGGAAAGCGGCCGGCCCGACGAGGCGATCGACTGCGGTTACTTCAACCTGCCCAAGACGATCTCCGAAACCGGTCTTCGTCTTTGGGACGACCTCGACGGTCCCCGGCAAACCTCCGCGCTCGCCTGCGCCCGCGGAGTGCTCGCGGATCTGGCCCGGCGCAAATTCTGGCCCCGGAACCCCCGCGCCGCCCACCCGGACTTCGCTGGTTTTTTCCCACCCGATCCCGCCCGGGTCGTCGATCCCGGCGGCGCCTTCGTGCGTTCCTGCGCGCCATGACGACGATCGAGAGCGAAGTGATCCTCGCCTCGGCGGGCACCGGGAAGACCCATGCGCTCACGAGCCGCATCCTGCGCTTGTTCGCGCTCGGCGTGGACCCCGAGGCCGTGCTGGCCCTCACGTTCACGCGGAAGGCCGCGGGCGAATTCACCGGCGTCGTCTTTCGTCGGCTCGCCCACGCCGCCCGGGACGACGAGGCCGCCCGCGCGCTGGCCGCGGCCGTCGGCCTGCCGGCATGGAACGCCGCGCAATTCTCCGCCCTGCTCGCCCGGACCGTGCGCGCCATGGACCGGCTTCAATTCCGCACCTTCGACGCATTTTTTCAACGCATCGTCGGCGCGATGCCCTTCGATCTCGGCCTGCCCGGCGGCGTGCGGATGCTCGCCGAGGCCGAGGCCGTCGAAATGCGCGGCCGCGTGCTCACCCGCCTGCTCGCGGCGGGCGGCGATCCCGGAGCGCAGGCCGCGCTTCTCGCCGCCTATCACGACGCCACCTGGGGCGCGGAGGAAAAGGCGTTGCGCCGGAAGCTCGATGAATTCATCGCCACGAATCACTCCCGCTACCTGGACGCCCGCGGCGAGGACCAATGGGGCGACCCGCTCGGCATCTGGCCCGACGGCTCCGCGTGGCTCGCCGATCCCGCGGACGTGAGCGCGGATGCCGACGCGCTGGAACGATGGGCGAAGACCCGCGACGGCGAAATTTTCCGCTCGCTCGAATCCTTCGCCGCCACCGCGCGCGAGTGGCGGCCGGGCATGAAGCTTCCGGACGGCCGCGTGGTCGAGCAATTGTTCGAGCGATTCGGCGAAGATCCGGCTCGAGAAATCCTGACGCTCGAGTTTCGAAAAAAAAGCGCGCCGGTCGACGCCGGGATGGTCCCGATCATCCGGCGCGTGGTCGCGCACTTCATCATCGGCTCCCTGCACCGGCACCTGCGCATCACGAGCGGCATCCACCGCGTGCTCGCGCCGTTCGACGAAGCCTACCACGCCGAGATCCGCCTCTCCGGGTGGCTCGCCTTCGCGGATGTCGTCGAGATGCTGCGCCGCGTGCCCGCGATGGAATGGCAGGCCCGTCTGGACGCCCGCATCGATCACTGGCTCTTCGACGAATTTCAGGATACCAGCCTGCCGCAATGGGCCGTCGTCGAGAACCTGGTGGACGAAGTGCTGCAGGACGACTCCGGCCGCCGCAGCGCGTTTTTCGTGGGCGACCCGAAACAATCGATCTATCGCTGGCGCGGAGGCGAGCACCGGCTCATGCCGCGCATCCTCGCGCGATACGGCACTCACATCCGGCCACGCGAACTCCGGAAATCCTACCGCTCCGACCCGGCCGTCATCGAGCTCGTCAACCGTTTCGGCCGCGCGGCCGGCGACGCCGCGAACGGTCTTCCCGCCAGCGTCACCGCGGAATGGCGGGACTTCTGGGGCGACCATGAATCCGCCGCGCCGCACCGCCCCGGCCATGCGACGGTGCATCGACTCGAGGACAAGGGCGCCTTCGTGGACCGCCTCCTGGCCGAGCTCCAACGACTCGATCCCGTCCGCCGGGGCCTGACCTGCGCGGTGCTCACGCTCAAGAACGACGAAGCCCGCGCCATCGCCGCCGGCCTGCGCGAGCGCGGCTTTTTCCACGTCACCGCCGAGACGGACGAGCCGGTCGCGATCGACGCGCCGGTGAACCGCTGCCTGCTTGCGCTGGTCTCGGCGGTCGCGCATCCCGCGGACTCCGCCGCCGCCGCCGCCGTCGAAATGTCGCCGCTGCGCGCCCTCCTCGCCGCCGGCGGCTGGCCGGGAATGCGCGCCTGGTTCTTTGCCCGCGCCACCTCGGGCGGAATGGAGGCGACCCTGCGGGACACGCTCGCGCGCCTGCCCGACGGCCCGCCCCACGACGACTTCAGCCGCCAGCGGCTGCGCCTGCTTTTCGACCTCGCCCGCCGCTTCGACGCGACCGGCGACGCGCGGCTGGACGGGTTTCTTCGTCTTGCCCACGAGCATCTCCGCCGTCAGGTGGCCTCGCCCGCCAACGTCCAGATCCTCACGATCCATCGCGCCAAGGGCCTCGGCTTCGACGTCGTGCTGCTTCCGGTTTTCGATTCGGGCCGGATGGATGCCGTCCCGCGCGAGCCCTTCCTCGCGTGGCGCGGAAAAGACCTGGCCGCGGAGTGGCTCCTGCACCGGCCGAATGCGGCGATCTCGGCGATGGATCCCGTGCTCCGCGAAGCGCACGAGCAGCAGGTGCACGACGATGCCTACGACGCGCTCTGCGTCTGGTATGTCGCGCTGACCCGCGCCCGACACGCGCTCCACGTTTTCACCGTCGCACCCGGAAAATCCGGCGGCGCCTCGCCCGTGGCTTTGCTGCAGCGGGCGGTCGGAAATCCGGCGGCGGCGGAGGACGGGCAGCTGTGGTCGGCCGGCGATCCTGGCTGGCTGGACGGGATTTCGTCCGGGAGAAGATCCTAGAAAAAGAACGGCACGCCCCGCGCTCGAAAATCGGTTTTCTGTTCGTTCAAGTACCGGTTGCCGAGCCGGTCGAACCCTCCGTCGCGGCGATATTTTTCGAGAAAGGCATTCACCTTTTCGCGGAGGGCTCCATCGTCGGGCCGCAGCCCGACCGCCCAATGCTCTCGCTGCACCGGCTCGAGCAGCGCGCGCGTCTCGCCGGGATGCTGCCTCGCGTTTTGCCAGACGGACATCTGGTCGTAGAGGAACGCGTCCGCCCGACCCTGCACCACCTCGAGCACGGCGGAAGATTCCTTGTCCAGCGCCAGGACCCGGGCCGCATGGAGGTTGGCGCGCGCCCAGGTCTCGCCGGTCGTCCCCTGGCGCACGGCGAGCGTTCGGCCCGGTCGGTCGAGGTCGGCGAGACTCTCGATCGGCGAGTTCCTCGCGACCAGCAGGGCCAGGCCGATGGTCACGTAGGGATCCGAAAAGGCAATCGACCGGCGGCGTTCCGCGGTGTCGGTCATCGAGGAAATCACCAGGTCGAGGCGACCGGATTTCAGCGCGGGAATCAGGCCGAGAAACGGGAGATTCTCGACCCGCAGCGGGCGACCCAGGGATTTCGCGAGATCCCCCGCGAGATCCACGCTCACGCCGGACGGACGGCCTTTTTCGTCGATCGTCTCGAACGGCGGATAACTCAGATCCATGCCCACCACGAGCGCGTCGGACGACGATTTTTTCGGCCCGCAGCCGAGGAGCACGGCGGCGACGAGAAGATACGGGAATATTTTCATCCGGAAAGCACGAGGGAGGCGACGCCGAAATACCAGGCCAGCGTGCAAAGATCGACCGCCGCCAGCGTGAGGGGGCCGGAGGCGATCTTCGGATCGAGTTTCAGCATGCGGAGAGCGGAGGGAACGAGCAGGCCGAGGAGCGACGCGGTGATCATCACGCCGAGAATGCTGGCCGCGATCGAAGCGGCGGTGAGCGGATCGCGTTGCCACGCCCAGATCACGACGAACACCACGACCCCGCAGCCGAGACCCAGCATCGTGGCGGTGAGCAGCTCCTTCCGCACGCTGGCCAGAAGCCACGCGGCGGTGGGGCGCAGGGAATGAAGAGCCTGCAGCGTGACCGCCATGGATTGCGCGCCCACGCTTTCACCGAGGCCGAGGACCAGCGTCATGAAAAACGCCAGGGCGATGCGCTGCTCGAGCGTCTCGGCGAACGCGCCGGTGAGCAGCGCGCACAACGACCCGCTGCCGACCGTGGCAAGCAGCCAGGGAAAACGCAGGCGGAAGGCCTTCGGCGCGCTGGCGTTGCGGAGCTCCTCGACGTGGAACCCGATCGTCTGGAAAATGTCGTCCCCGCCCGGGCTGCCGTCCATGTTCAACACCTCCTCGGTGAAGATGCCGACGTCGATCACGCCGACGATGCGGCGGTCGGCGTCCACCACCGGAAGGGCGTAGAATTTGTAGAGCACAAAAAACTCGCAGGCGTCCAGCAGGGTCGCCGTGGCCGGCAGGGCCACGACGCGTGGCACCATCACCTCGCGGACGGTGCGGCCGAGCGGCTCGGTGAGCAATCGGCGCGTGGGCAGGACGCCAAGGAGCTTTCCGGCCCCATCGGTCACGTAGAAATAGACGATGCCGACCCCGAGCCCTTGGGTGCGGATCTCCTCGAGCGCATGCTCGACGGTCGACTCCGCGTCGACCGTCGCGAAGTCCGCGCGAAGGAACTCGGTGACCGCACGCTGAAAATTGGTCTGAAGCTGAGGGTTTCCGAGCATGAAAAAAACGCCCTTTCACGGAAGTCCGCGAAAGGGCGTTTGAAAAGGCTTAAGAAACGAATTCGGCCTCTGCCGTTCGAATTATTGGAGGGTGGTCGTGTAATTGAGCGTCTGGTCGCCGGACTGGGTCGGGAAGGCGTTCTTGCTCGTGGCTTCGGTCTGCGAGGTCGGCTTGCCGCCGCCGCCGCTCTTGGTGAAATAGACGAATCCCTTGAGGCCGAACGGCGTCGCGGTGCCGTTCATGCCGGTGCCCTGGGTCCAATTAGCCGTGGAAACAAAGATCTGCTCGCCGGGGGAGTTGCTATCCAGCTTGTAGATCTTGAAGGCGATGTCCTTTGCTCCGACGGTGCCGATCTGGGGCTTCTTGCCGGGCGCGCGCAGGAGCGTGACCAGGTCGCTGGGGCTGAGGTAGGAGCTGTTGTTCGTCAGGGCAGAAAAATAGGCGGTCAGGGATGTAGCCGTCGACGTGCCGCCGCCCCCGTCCGTCGAAGTCCAATCAATCGTGTTCGGTTCGCTGCTCTGCTGGTTCTCCAAGGTCATCGCGTAGGTCGCGGCATGGAGGGAGCGAGCGTGGGAGAGGGTCTCGAGCAGCCGGGCGCTGTCGATGCCCTTGCTGATCTGCGGCACGGCGATCGTCAGCAAGATACCGATGATCGTGATGACGACGAGGAGTTCAATGAGGGTGAACGCAGCGGTTCGGCGGATGAGTTTCATATTCTGGATGGAGGTGAACAAATAACGCACCTGCGCCGGCCATCGTCAAGATTTTCTCTGTCCCGGACGCCTGCCCGAAGCCGCCGGCACCTACCCGACAAGCTTGAAGGCGACGACCGCGAGCGGCGGCAGATTGATCCGGATCGAGTGGGGCTTGCCCTGCCAGCCCCAATGCTCGTCGGCGTGGCGACCACCCCAGTTCCCGACGTTGGACCCGCCGTAGGTGTCCCCGTCCGTATTGAGGATTTCCCCGTAAAAACCAGGGGCGTTCACGCCGAGCCGGTAGTCCTCCCGCACGACGGGCGTGGCGTTGACGGCGACGACGACGGTCGATCCGTCCTTCGCCTTGCGCATGAAGGACCAGGTCGTGTTATCCGCATCGTGGAAGTCGATCCATTCGTAGCCTTCCGGGCTGTCGTCGAGCTCGTGAAGCGCGGGCTCGCTCGTGTAGAGCCAGTTGAGGTGCTGCACGAGCCGGCTGACGCCGGCGTGGGCGGGGAACTGGGTGAGATGCCAGTCGAGGCTCGCGCCGTGTTTCCACTCCGACCATTGGCCGAATTCGATGCCTTGGAAGATCAGTTTCCGGCCGGGATGCGCCCACATCCAGCCGAGGAACATGCGGAGATTCGCGAATTTCTGCCAGTCGTCGCCGGGCATCTTGGTCATCATCGAGCCCTTGCCGTGGACGACCTCGTCGTGGCTGAGGACGAGGACGAATTGCTCGGTGTAGGCGTAGACCATCGAAAAAGTGATGTCGCCCTGGTGGTGGCGCCGGTGGATGGGATCCTTCGCGATGTAGCGCAACGAGTCGTTCATCCAGCCCATGTTCCACTTGAAGCCGAACCCCATGCCGCCGAGGTAGGTCGGCTTCGACACCCCGGGCCAGGCGGTGGACTCCTCGGCGATGGTCATGATGCCGGGATGGCGGGCGTAGCAGACTTCGTTGAACTTCTTGAGGAAATTGATGGCGTCGAGGTGCTCGCGGCCGCCGTAGCAATTCGGCACCCATTCGCCGGCCTTGCGCGAGTAGTCGAGGTAGATCATCGAGGCAACGGCGTCCACGCGCAGGCCGTCGAGATGGTATTCGTCGAGCCAGAACAGCGCGTTCCCGATGAGGAAATTGCAGACTTCGTTGCTGCCGTAGTTGAAGACGAGGGTGCCCCATTCCTTGTGCTCGCCGACGCGCCAGTCGGGGTGTTCGTAGAGCGGCGTGCCGTCGAACTTCGCCAGCCCATGCGCGTCCTTCGGAAAATGGCCGGGCACCCAGTCGAGGATGACGCCGATGTTTTCCTGGTGGCAGCGGTCGACGAACGCACGAAAGTCGTCGGGGTTCCCGAAGCGGCTGGTGGGCGCGTAGTAATTGACGACCTGGTAGCCCCAGGAGCCGTCGAACGGGTGCTCCGAGACCGGCATGAGCTCGATGTGCGTGAAGCCCATTTCCTTCACGTAGGGAATGAGCCGCTCGCCTAGCTCGTGGTAGCTGAGCGGACGGTCGCCCTCGTCGGCCACGCGCTGCCACGAGCCGAGGTGCACCTCGTAGATGCTCATCGCCGAATGAATCGCGTCGCGCTCGAGGCGGGCCGCCATCCAGGCCTCGTCGGCCCACGTGTAGCGGCCGAGATCGAAAACCATGCAGCCGGTCTGGTTGCCGTGCTGCGCGTAGAGCGCCATCGGATCGGTCTTCAGGAAAACGTCGCCCTGCGGCCCGCGGATCTCGAACTTGTAATGCGACCCCTCCGGCGCCTCGGGAATGAAAATCTCCCAGATTCCGGCGGGCACCATCTTTCGCATCGGGTGCACGCGCCCATCCCAATGGTTGAAGTCGCCGACGACGCTCACGCGCTGCGCGTTCGGCGCCCAGACGGAAAAATGCACGCCGCGCACGCCCTGGAGCTCGATCATGTGCGCGCCGATCTTTTTGTAGATGTCGTAGTGGGTGCCCTCGTTGAAGAGGTAAATGTCCATCTCGCCGAGCACGGGCGGGAAGGCGTAGGGATCGAGCTGGGTCCAATTCGCGCCCTCGGTGTCGGTGAACTCACATCGATAACCGACGGGCGGCTCCTCCGGGCCGAAGTCGTGTTCGAACACGCCGTGCTCGTCTTTCTTGACGAGCTCGAAGCGCCGGTTCAGGCCGCCTTCCTCGACCAGGGTGACGATCCCGGCGTCGGGCCGAAACACGCGTGCGACCGCCTTCCCGGCCTCGCCCCGCACGCCGAGGATGCGGAACGGATCGCAATGCCGGGCCTCGATGAGGGGATAATAGTCGTCATCGGCGAGGAGCGTGGGATTCATGGAAGCGAGCGCGGGATTTTCATTAACGACGGTCGCGATGCCCGTGGCCACCTCGAAATCTCTTGGGAGGTCCCACCGCATCGACGCCGAGGATCGCAACGCCTCCGCCATTCACGCGCCTCCGCGATCCGCAAGCCCGGAATTTTTCAGACGTTCCAGGAAGAAAAATCCACCGCTTTCGCAGCTTCACGCCGATGACTTCGAGAATGCTGACCTCGACTTCGATCTGCGCTGATCGGCGGAATCGGCGGATTAAAAATCACCTGTCGCGCGCGATCCACCGATCGGAGTTCCCCGGATCACCTCCTTGTAGCCACGGCGCTCTGTCGCCGTGCCCCGCGGGAGGACGCGCCACCCACGCGCCCCGACGGAGCGGGGCGGCTACAACGAGGATACCGCGCCCGTCCGCCCGGAGCTCCAAACCCTCGCCCCGCCCGGCCTCTCCGCCTTCGATCTGCGCTGATCGGCGGAATCGGCGGATTAAAAATCACCTGTCGCGCGCGATCCACCGATCGGAGTTCCCCGGATCACCTCCTTGTAGCCACGGCGCTCTGTCGCCGTGCCCCGCGGGAGGACGCGCCACCCACGCCCCGACGGAGCGGGGCGGCTACAACGAGGACTCTCACCGCGCCCGCCCGCCCGGAGCTTCAACCCCTCGCCCCGCCCGGCGTCTCCGCCTTCAATCGACAAAAATCGGCGGAATCGGCGGATTAAAAATCCTGTTGCGCGCGATCCACCGATCGGAGTTCCCCGGATCACCTCCTTGGATCCACGGCGCTCTGTCGCCGTGCCCCGCGGGATGACGCGCCACCCACGCGCCCCGACGGAGCGGGGCGGCTACAACGAGGACTCTCACCGCGCCCGCCCGCCCGGAGCTTCAACCCCTCGCCCCGCCCGGCGTCTCCGCCTTCAATCGGCGGGATCGGCGGGATCGGCGGAGGTAAATTTCAGCGTTCGTCGATCGGGACGACGGTCTGGCCCACTTCGGGCCCGACGTATTCGCTGAGAGGACGATAGAGCCGGTTGTCGACGAGCTGCTCGAGCACGTGGGCGGTCCAGCCCGAGGTGCGCGCGATCGCGAAGATCGGCGTGAACATGTCGGTCGGGATGCCGAGCGAGTAATAAACCGTCGCGGAATAAAAATCGACGTTCGCGTTGAGGCCTTTTTTCTCCTTCATGATGGCGGCGATGCGCTCGCTCATGTGGATCCACTTCGGCTCGCCGAGCTCGCTGCTGAGCTTGATCGCCATTTCGCGGAGATGCGGCGCGCGGGGGTCGAGCACCTTGTAGACGCGGTGGCCGATGCCCATGATTTTTTTCTTCTGCGCGAGCGCCTCCTCGACCCAGGCGTCCACCTTGTCCTCGTCGCCGATTTCCTTGAGCATGTGGATCACGCCCTCGTTGGCGCCGCCGTGCAGCGGGCCCTTGAGCGTGCCGATGGCCGAGGTGATCGCGGAGTAGATGTCGCTGAGCGTGGCGATGGTCACGCGGGCGGAGAACGTCGAGGCGTTCATGCCGTGGTCGGCGTGGAGCACGTAGGCGACATCGAGCGTGTCGGTGGCGTCCTGCGTGGGCGTCTCGCCGTTGAGCAGGTAGAGAAAATGCGCGGCCTCGCTGAGGTCGGACCGGACGGGAGGAAGATCGAGCCCCTGGCGGGAACGGTGGAAATAAGCGGCGATGACGCCGATCTTCGCGGTGATGCTCGTCGCGCGGTGCCGGTTTTTTTCGGCGTCCTGATCGTCGCCGGGATTTTTGTCGTAGAGGCCGAGCATCGAGACGCCGGTGCGGATGACGTCCATCGGGTTCGCGGTCTTCGGGGCGGCCTTGATGAAGTCGACGACGCCGGGCGGAAGCTCGCGCTGGCGGCGAAGCTCCCGGGTGAGCGCGTCGAGCTCGGCGCGGCTCGGCAGGTGGCCGGCCCAGAGGAGATGGACGATTTCCTCGTAGCTGACCTTGCCGGCGAGCTCGTTGATGTCGTAGCCGCCGTAGATCAAGACCCCTTCCGCGCCGCGCACGTCGCTGAGGGCGGTCGAGTTGGCGATGATTCCTTCGAGTCCTTTGGCGATGACGGGCATATACGTGTGAGAATTGGGGTTATGAAATCGAGTTCGGGGGAAGATACATGCTCTCCCGACGAGGTGAATCCTTTTTCAGTTTCCAAAGGTCGGGCCCACGTCGTCCGCGGCCGGCGGCCGGCCTTTGCCGGTTCGAGGAAGGAGACGATCGAACCCCCCGGAGTCGGATCGCCCCAAGGTTCCCAATGGCTGGGATCCTCGGGAAGCCAATGCCGGGGGTCGTCGGGGATCGGCGTCAATTTCCGGTGCATCGTCCGCGCGAGCCGCGGGAGGATTTCCGACCCCCGCTCAGCACCCCGACGCCGGACCGCTTCCATTCCGACGGCGCCTTTTTCGATCGTCGAATTTCATCATCGCGCCAACGGACCCGCCCGGGCGGCTCGCCGATGGTTTCTCGGACCAAGCGATCCGGGGCGGGATCATCCGAGGTCCCTCCATCCCGGGGCCGGCGGATGCGGGTCACCATCGCCCGCGCGGGCAGGATGACCGGGAGCCGGGACAAACAGGAGGATTGTCGCGGCCCATTTCATCGGGACGGGTTATGCGGCCTTCAGCCGGGCGATGAGCGTGTCCGCCATGCCCGCGGGCGTGGGCGAGACCGCGATGCCGGCGTCCTCCAGCGCGGCGATCTTGGCGGCGGCGGTGCCCTTGCCCCCGCTCACGATGGCGCCGGCATGGCCCATGCGACGCCCGGGAGGCGCGGTGGCTCCGGCGATGAAGGCGGCGATCGGTTTCCGGCAATGCTCCTTCGCCCACGCGGCGGCTTCCTCCTCGGCCGTGCCGCCGATCTCGCCGATCATGATGATGGACTCGGTCTCGGGATCCTCGTTGAACATTTTCAGCACGTCGAGATGGGAGGTGCCGTTCACGGGGTCGCCGCCGATGCCGACGCAGGTGCTCTGGCCGTAGCCGCGGGTGGTCAATTGCCAGACGGCTTCGTAGGTGAGCGTGCCGGAGCGGGAGACGACGCCGACGTTGCCTTTTTTGTGGATGTAGCCGGGGGCGATGCCGATGCGGCAGCCGCCGTGGGAATTTTCGCCGAGGCCGGGCGTGACGAGGCCGGGACAGTTCGGCCCGATGAGGCGGGTCTTCGAGCCGCGCATGGCGTGCTTCACCTTGACCATGTCGTTCACCGGAATGCCCTCGGTGATGCAGACGACGAGATCGAGGCCGGCGTCGACGCCCTCGAGGATGGCGTCCGCGGCGAACGGAGGCGGGACGAAGATCACGGAGACGGTCGCACCGGAGCCGGCCGTGGCTTCCGCCACGGTGTCGAAGATGGGGACCTTATCGGAAAACAGCTGGCCGCCCTTGCCGGGGGTGACGCCGGCGACGACGAGCGTGCCGTAGTCGAGGCTGAGTTGCGCATGCCGCGCGCCGAAGCTGCCGGTGATGCCTTGAACGAGAATTTTCGTTTCGGGAGTGACGAGGATGGACATGGAAAATTTGGGGATGCGGGATTCAGGGGTTGCGTTTGTGGATGCAGACCGCGCGGCCGTCGGGATCGAGCACCATCGCCATTCGACAGACGGGCGTTTGCATCGGCTCGATCTTGAACGTGACGCCGGCTTCGCGCGGGCGCTTGATCGCCGCGTCGAAGTCTTCCGTCTCGAAGGCGACGCTCGCGCCGGTCGGGCTCGGGCTGAAGGCGGCGGGCCGGCCCAGGGAAAATGCGGTGTCGCCGATCTCGGTCCACCGCGACTTGTCGCCGGCTTCGCCGAAGAAGGTCGTTGGCGCGAGCCCGAGCACGCCTTCGTGGAACGCGCGCGCTTTCGCCATGTCGGTCACGGCGGAACGGGTGAAGGCGATCTCGAGGATCTTCATCGCGAGATCAGACGGCCGCCCCGACGGCGCCGACGATCTTCTGCGCGGCGTCGAGGATGTCGTCGCCGGTGATGAGCGCGAGCCCGCTTTCGGCGAGGGTTTTTTTGCCGGCGGCGACGTTGTTGCCTTCGAGGCGGACGACGAGCGGGATGGCCAGGCCGGTTTCCCGGGCGGCTTCGACGATGCCGTTCGCGATGATGTCGCAGTCCATGATGCCGCCGAAGATGTTCACGAGGATGCCCTTCACGTTCTTGTCGCCGAGGATGATCCGGAAGGCGGAGGCGACCTGGTCCTTGCTCGCGCCGCCGCCGACGTCGAGGAAGTTCGCCGGCGTGCCGCCCGCGTATTGGATGATGTCCATCGTGGCCATGGCGAGGCCGGCGCCGTTCACGAGACAGGCGATGTTGCCGTCGAGGCCGATGTAGTTCAGGCCGAATTTCGAGGCCTCGACCTCGCGCGGGTCCTCCTCGGTGAGGTCGCGCATGGCGACGACCTCCGGCTGGCGGTAGAGCGCGTTGTCGTCGAAGTTGAACTTCGCGTCGAGCGCGAGCAGGTCGCCCGCGCCGGTGACGACGAGCGGATTCACCTCGACCATCGAGCAGTCGCTTTCGAGAAACAGCCGGTAAAGGTTCGTGAAGAGCTTCGACGCCTGCGTCATGAGCTTGCCCGCGAGGCCGAGCTGCGCGGCGATTCCGCGGGTCTGGAACGGCATGAGGCCGAGCGTGGGATCGACGAGCACGCGGATGATTTTTTCCGGCGTGTGCTCGGCGACGTCCTCGATGTTCACGCCGCCTTCGGTGCTGGCGATGACGACGGGCACGGAGGTCGCGCGGTCGAGCAGGATCGCGAAATAGAGCTCGCGGGCGATGTCGACGGCCTCGCCGACGAACACCTTGCCGACCTCCTTGCCGGCCTCGCCGGTCTGGTGGGTGACGAGCACCTGCCCGAGCATCTTCGACGCGAGATCCCGCGCCTCGGCGGGCGTGTCGCAGAGATGGACGCCGCCCTTGAAGCCGCTGGTGAAGGCGCCCTTGCCGCGGCCGCCGGCGTGGATCTGCGCCTTGATGACGAGCTTGCCGCCGAGCTTGGCGGCGACCTGTTCGGCTTCTTCCGGGGTGGCGGCGACGCTCCCGGGCTGGGTGGCGACCTTGAATTTCGCGAAGAGCTCGCGGGCTTGATACTCGTGGATGTTCATTCGTTGGGTCCGGCGATGGCGGCCGACCTGGCGGTCCCCTGCGCGGCCACGGCGGCGGCGGCGGCGGCGATCGCTTCCTGGTCGCCGAGGTAGTAGTGCTTGATGGGTTTCAAATCGTCGTCGAGTTCGTAAACGAGCGGGACGCCGGTGGGGATGTTCAATTCGAGGATCTCGGCCTCGCTCAGGTCGTCGAGATACTTGACCAGCGCGCGGAGGCTGTTCCCGTGGGCGGCGACGATCACCTTTTTGCCCGCCTTGATCTGCGGGGCGATCGTCTCCTGCCAGAGCGGAAGAAAACGGGCGACGGTATCCTCGAGGCATTCGGTGAGCGGGAGTTCGCCCTTCGGCACGCCGGCGTAGCGCGGGTCATGGCCGGGGAAGCGCTCGTCGTCCTCCTCGAGCGCGGGCGGCGGGATGTCGTAGCTGCGGCGCCAGATCTTCACCTGGTCGTCGCCGTATTTCGCGGCGGTCTCGCCCTTGTCGAGGCCTTGCAGCGCGCCGTAGTGCCGCTCGTTGAGGCGCCAGCTTTTCTCGACCGGGATCCAGAGCTGGTCGAGCTCGTCGAGCGCGATCCAGAGCGTGCGCAACGCGCGCTTGAGCACGGAAACGTAGGCGAGGTCGAACGTGAAGCCCTCGGCCCGGAGCACTTCGCCGCCGCGTTTCGCCTGCGCGCGGCCCTCGTCGGTGAGGTCCACGTCGTGCCAGCCGGTGAAGCGATTTTCTTTGTTCCAGGTGCTTTCGCCGTGGCGAATGAGGACGAGCTTGTGCATGTTGCAAACGAATGTTGCGGCGTTTATACAGACGCCCCTTCCGCGTTGGCAAGACGGCGCGGACCATTTCTCCGACGTGAAATTCTCCGCGCTGACCTTCAACATGCAATTCGGCCAGGCGTGGGACCCCTCGAGCCCCGACACCGCCCCCATCGTGATCGAGGACACGATCTCCTTTTTGCAGGAGGCCGACGCGGACATCCTCTTTCTTCAGGAGGTCGAGCACGCGCGGCCGGGCGGCGAGCAAATCTGGCCGCCGCGGAATTTCACGCGCCTCAAGGAGGCGCTGCACGGCTACCATTCCGTTTTCGCCTACCCGGAAAAGAACCCGGACGAGCTGCCCTTCGGCGTCGGGCTGGCCATTTTCGCGAAGACTCCGCTCGTGGATTTCACGTCGGCCAGCCTTCCGCCGCCCCCCCTCCGTTTCGACTTCCAGGGCCGCACCGTCTCGCCTTCCCACCGGCAGCTCGTCGGCGCCAAGACCCGGCTGGCCGGACGGACGGTGCAGCTCTTCAACACCCACCTTCAGGCCTTTTTCATGATCGATGCCTCCAGCGTCGAGCATCGCGAACAGCGCGACCTGGTCGAAAGGGCGATTCTTCGCTCGGACGCGCCCACGTTGATGGGCGGCGATTTCAACTGCGCGCCGGGAGAGGGCGTGGTCGAGCAATTCACCCGCGCCGGTTACCGCGCCGTCCAGGACGCCGAACCCACCTGGCGCCGCCGCCCCTACGTCATGGACCACTTGTTCTGCAACGCCGGCCTGAAAGCCGAGCGCGGGGAAGTCGTGCCCACCCTTTGCTCGGACCATCACGCCGTGCGCGCGGATTTTCGCCTCGTTTCCTAGCTCATGCGCCTGATCTCCTGGAACGTCAATGGCATCCGCGCCGTGCAGAACAAGGGTTTCGGCGAATGGCTCGCCCGGGAGAACGCCGACATCGTCTGCCTGCAGGAAACCAAGGCCCGCCCCGACCAGCTCACGCACATCGCGTGGCGCGGCGACTACGAACGGATCTGGAACTCCGCGGAAAAACCCGGCTACTCGGGCACGGCCATCTTCACGAAGACCCCCCCGCTCGGCGTCACGCTCGGCATCGGGCACGACGCGCATGACCGCGAGGGCCGGGTGATCACGGCCGAGTTCGCCGGGTTTTTTCTCGTGAACGTCTACGTGCCGAACTCCAAGCGCGACCTCTCGCGGCTGCCCTACCGCCAGGCGTGGGACCGCGATTTTCTCGCCTACCTCCAGGCGCTCGAGCGCACGAAGCCCGTCGTGTGGTGCGGCGACCTCAACGTCGCCCACACCCCGCTCGACCTCGCCCGGCCCAAGGGCAATGAAAAGACCCACGGCTTCACGCCCGAGGAACGCGCGGGCTTCGACGCCTTCGTCGCGGCGGGATTCATCGACACGTTTCGGGAGTTCGAAAAAGGCGGCGGCCATTATTCGTGGTGGAGCCAGATGGGCTCCGCCCGGGCGCGGAACGTCGGGTGGCGCATCGACTATTTTCTTATTTCGCCGCGCTTGCGGCCCGCCCTCCGGGCCGCGACGATTCATTCCGGCGTGACCGGCAGCGACCATTGCCCCGTAAGCATCGATCTTTCGACACCGGCTTCGTAATTCCCGCGTATAAACATGATGCCCGTCTTATCCCTCGTCTTCGGACTGCTGCTCGTCGGTCTTGGCCTCGGCACTTTCATCGGCACCGGCCACACCCATTACACCGCCCTCATCCCCGCCTACTTCGGCGCCGTCCTGCTGCTCTGCGGCCTCGTCGGCGCGACCGCCCCGAAACTCCGCATGCATGTGATGCACGTCGCCGCGCTCGTCGGCCTCATCGGAGCCGGCGGCGGACTCGGCATGTCCCTCCCGAAGCTCTTTGCCGTGGAACCGCTCGCCCGCCCCCTCGCCGCTTACTCCCAACTCGCGCTCGGCGTCCTTTGCGGCATCTTCCTCGCCCTGTGCGTGCGATCCTTCGTCGCCGCCCGGCGCGCCCGCCTCCCGAATCTTTGACGTCGGCGCACCGGCCGCCCCATTTACTCTTGCAGCCAATCCGCCGGCGACGTTCCATCGTCGCCATGAAACGGATCGAGACGGAACAACTGCTCGCGGGACTTCAATGGCGGTACGCGACGAAACAATTCGACCCGGCCAAAAAGATCGACCCCGCCACCTGGGCCGCGCTCGAAGACGCGCTGGTGCTCGCGCCCTCGTCCTTCGGCCTCCAGCCATGGAAGTTTCTCGTGATCACCGACCCGGCCGTGAAGGAATCCCTCGTCCCGCTTTCCTGGGGCCAGCGCCAGCTCGCCGACGCCTCGCACGTCGTCGTCTTCGCGGTCAAACACCCGTTGACCGCCGCCGACGTCCGCCGGCACATCGCACGCACCGCCGAGGTGCAGGGCGCCCCCGTCGAGGCGCTCGCCGGCTTCGAAAAAGTCGTCCTCGGCTTCATCGAGAATCCGCCGTTCGGCGTCGAAATCCGCTCCTGGGCCACGCGCCAGGTCTATATCGCCCTCGGGCAATTCATGACCGCCGCCGCCCTCCTCGGCGTGGACACCTGCCCCATGGAGGGCCTCGACCCCGTCGCCTACGACCAGGCGCTCGGCCTCGAGGGCTCCGGCTATTTCACCGTGGTCGCCTGCCCCGCCGGCTACCGCGCCGACGACGACAAATCCGCCGCCCGCGCGAAAGTCCGTTTCCCCCGGGAACACGTTCTCGCCCGGATCTAAACGCCCCATGAACACCGCCCTCAAAGCACTCATCCCCCTCGCCGTCGTCGCCATCATCGCGCTTGCCCTCCTCGGCAGCCTCTTCGTCGTCGTCGAGGCCGGCCACGTCGGCGTCGTGAAACGCCTTGGGGCCGTCCAGCCCGAGCCCCTCGCCGAAGGCTTCCACTTCAAGAAGCCCTTCGTCGACGTCATCGACCAGATCGACGCCCGGCTCATTCCGATCAACGCGAAAGCCACCGCCGCGTCGAAGGATCTCCAGACCGTCTCCACCGAGGTGAACGTCGCCTATTCGCTCAACGGCCCCATGGCCCCGCTCGTCTATCAGCGCATCGGCAGCACCGAAAACGTCAACGCCGCCATCGTCGAGCCCGCGATCCAGGAATCCGTCAAGGCCGTCACCGCCCAGTACACCGCCGAGGAGCTCGTCACCAAGCGCGCCGTCGTCAAGCAGGCCATCCAGATGGCCATCACCTCCTTCATCGACAACACGCTCAAGGAAAAACAGATCGGCAGCGCCGTGCAGCTCGCCAACGTCGCGATCACCGATTTTGCGTTCAGCGACGAGTTCAACCGCGCCATCGAGGCCAAGGTCAAGGCCGAGCAGGAAGCCCTCCGCGCCAAGAATGAAAAGATCATGCGCGTCACCATGGCCGAAGCCTCCGCCGCCGAGCGTGAGCTCGCCGCCGACGCCGAAGCCTACGGCATCAACGCCCAGTCGAAGGCCCGGGCCGACGCCATCAAGCGCGAATCGGAAGCCCTCCGCACCAGCCCGGAGATCATCCAGCTCCGCGCCGTGGAAAAATGGGACGGCACCCTTCCGCGCATCCAGGGC
Organism: uncultured Chthoniobacterales bacterium; assembly: GCA_964247025.1. GTDB lineage: Bacteria > Verrucomicrobiota > Verrucomicrobiia > Chthoniobacterales > JAATET01 > JAATET01. The sequence continues at coordinate 11,358 of CAXTSM010000001.1, read as the reverse complement.
TCCAGCGTCCTTCCCTTCATGAATATCGGCAACCTCGCCGACCCCGCTCCCGCCCCGACTTCCGGTTCCCCCGGGAACTGAAACCTCGGCGCCTCCGCGTCTCCGCGGTTCTTTTTCGACCATGACCGACCGCGTGCTTTCCCCCCGCGAATGGTCCGCACTCCGTCGCGCCCACGAGACCCGCGTCGCCCCTTGGATCGAACCCCGCCTCGAGCGGAAATCCCGGGGCGAGCGCCACCCGGTGGATGATTTTCTCTTCGAATATTACTCCCATCGTCCCTCCCAGCTCCGGCGCTGGCACCCCGGCCACGGCGTCACGCTCGCCGGTCCGGGAACCGAGGAGTGGCTGGCCCATCCGCTCTACCGCCGGAGTTCCGCCGGCGTCTCCGTCTCCCTCGAGGCACTCCGGCCGGCACGTTTCGACTTCATCCGCTGGCTCCTCGCGCTGCTCGAGGCCACGCGGGACCGGCCGCCGTTTTTCGGCTGCGCCGGCTTGCACGAATGGGCCATGGTTCACGACGACGGGGAGGTCCGCCACCCGCGCTGGCCGCTGCGGCTCGGGACCGCCGGCACGGCGGCGGTGGTGAACTCCCGGCCCATCCGGTGCAGCCACTTCGACGCGTTTCGATTTTTCACGCCCTCGGCGCGGCCGCTCAACCGCCTGCAACCCAGACGGGAAAAAGCCGTCGAACTGGAGCAATCCGGCTGCCTCCACGCGAACATGGACCTCTACAAATGGGCCTACAAACTCGCGCCCTTCGCCTCCTCCGAACTCGTTGCCGATGCGTTCGCCCTGGCCCGCGAGATCCGCGCCGTCGACATGCGTGCGAGCCCCTATGATTTCACCGCCCTCGGCCTCTGTCCCCCATTCCCATCGAAACCTTGGCCGGTCGCGAAGCCTACGAGACCCGGCAGCGCGCCTTCTCGGCGCGCGCCCTTCCTCTTCGCAATCGACTTGTCGCGCTCACCCAAAGCCTGCTGCGGGCGGCCGAAAGCCGTGAGCCGTCGTCCGATCAGGGAACTCCGGACGGGAGCGTGGATTCAGGCGTCGACTCCGGGGTGGCATCCGACGTCGGGACCTCGGTCATCGTCGGATCGGAATCCCCGAAGGCCGAGGTGACGGGAGTTTTGAGCACCTTGGTCAGCTCGGCCACCCACGCCGGCAGATCGGGGTGATTCTGGAAGGTGCGCACGATCTTCACCATGTCGGCGATGCCCGGATTTCGCTGGCCGATCAGGATCTCGTCCTGCGCCTTTCCCCAATGCAGCCGAGGCAGGTCGACCTGCTCGAAATTCGCCCGCGTCGTATCGTTGCGGCTGGCGCCCTGGGCGGCGGTCTGCACGTCGATCTGCATCTTCCAGGTGTCGATCAGCCGCGGGTCTTGCTTTTCCCGGAGCGGGGCGCGGATGTCCTTGTCGAGAATGTCGTCGAACGAGCCCGCGACCATTTCCCAGTCCTTCAGCTTTTCGAGTTCCGGCTCCAGCCGGTTCGCCCGCACGATCGGGCTCTCCGTCAGCGGCTTGAGCAACAGCCGCTTGGACTCGTCGTTACCGGCGAGCCCGTCGCCGAACTCCTTCTGGGCCGACGCGAGGATCGAAAGATATTCCCACAGATCGCGCAACGGAGGCGCCCCGTTCGGGTCCGACGTGTGGTTGAGCGTGATCACCAGATAGCGCAGGTGCAATCTCGCGGCCGTCCCAAAAGCCTTGTCCTTCGACAGCAGGTCCTTGTTCTTTTCCCGCCATTCCTGGAACCGCTTCCCATCCCCGCTGCCGCCCGAAAAATCCACCTGCCGCACGGCATCCGCGAAATACCGCGCCGCGGAATCGTTCGACCCCGACGCGCTCGTCAACTGCGCCGCCAGCCCGGAAAAACGATCCCGGCGCATCTTGGCCTGCTTGTCCTGGATCGCCTTCAGCTCTTTCAAAAGCGCCGTCGTGCTGGCGGGAGACAACCCGGACGGAGCCTGGGCCCGAACGCGGGGGAACAAAAGGGACGCGAGGACGAGGGCGCAAAAGATCTTGGGGAGCACCCGATGATTTTACGGCGCCCGCCATAAAAGTATAGTCGGGAAATGGCGCCGGAAAGAAAAACGATTGTCATTCCATGATACCGTTATAGTATCGTTTACGTGGAATTCAGACAAATAAAGTATTTTATCGCGGTGGCGGAGCACCTGAGCTTCACCGCCGCCGCCCGGGAGCTCGGCATGGCGCAGCCTCCCTTGAGCGTGCAGATTCGCAAGCTCGAGGCAGAGCTTGCGTGCCCGCTGTTCGACCGACGGAATCGACGGGTGAGCCTCACTCCGGCCGGACACACTTTATTGAGGGAGGCCCGAGAAATCGTCGCCCGCTTTGACCGGGCTATCCGACGCCTTCAGGACGAGACCGCCGGGCGGGCGGGAGAAATGACGTTGGCGCACTCCGAAAGCGCCTTGTCGGACCGGATCACGCGCCGCCTGCGGAAGTTTTTGCGCAAACACCGGGGCCTGCGCTTGCGCACGCTCGCCGGCGGGAACGGAGAAGTGGACGCGGCCGACGCGTGGATCTCGGACTTCTCTTCCGCCGATATTCCCGCGGGGGCGATTCCGCTCGAACGGTCCCGCCTCTTCATTGCGTTCCCGCCCAAGCACCGCCTGTGCGACCGGACGGAATGTCGACTCGCGGATCTCATCGGCGAGAACCTCCTGCTCTCTCCCGTGGATCAACATTCGACCGCGGAGCGCCTCCTTTTGAAGCTCCTCGACGGCAATCCCACCTTGCCGCTTGGCCGATCGGCCGCTCCCGCGCCCCTGCACTATCGCTTCTGGCAGGTGTCTCTTGGGCTGGGCATCACCGCCTGCACCGGCGCGGATCGCGGACGTCTGGATGCTCTCTGCCTGCCTCTCGAGGAGGACGTCGGAGAAATCGTCACCGTTCTTCGAACGAACCCCGACTCTCGCGCCGCCGTGCTGCCGGCGTTGATCGCGGCTATTCAGGAGTGACCGGGGTCCGCCCGCTGCGCCCCAACCAAACACTCAGCAGGCTGAGATCCGCCGGGGTCACCCCGCTGATCCTCGATGCCTGCCCCAACGTCTCCGGCCGGACGCGGGTCAGTTTTTCCCGCGCTTCCACCCGGAGTCCGTTGATCTGGTCGTAATCGTAATCCGCGGGAATACCCTGTCCCTCGAAGCGCCCGGCGCGGGCCAGTTGCTGCTCCTGGCGCAGGATGTAACCCTCGTATTTCCAATCGGTCTCCGCCAGTTGCCAGATCGAGTCCGCAAACTCGGACCGCAAGGCGGGAGAGAGTCGAAGATAGTTGTTTTCCGGGCGCTTGAACCACAACGATAACCGGACTCCGTCCATCTGCCAATGTCGGCATCGTTCCATCAATTCTCGATGAACACGCGATTTCTGGTCGCACTGTCGCCTCCGGGTTTCGGAGATCAGGCCCGCGGTTACGGCCCGGGACGTCAGGCGCAAATCCGCGTTATCCTGCCGGAGCAATAACCGGTATTCCGCGCGGCTCGTGAACATCCGGTAGGGTTCCGGGGTTCCCATCGTCACGAGATCGTCGATGAGCACGCCGATGTAAGCGTCCGAACGCCCGAGCACGAATTCGGCGTCTCCGCGGATTTTCAACGCGGCATTGGCTCCGGCGATCAGGCCCTGGGCCGCCGCCTCTTCGTAACCCGAAGTTCCATTGATCTGGCCGGCGAAATACAATCCGCCCACCCGCTTCGTCTCGAGGGTGCGGCGGAGTTGCGTCGGCGGGCAGTAATCGTATTCCACGGCGTAACCGGGACGAAGAATTTCCGCGTTCTCCAGGCCGGGCACGCTGCGAATGAAGTGATATTGCGCCTCGAACGGCAGGCTCGTGGAGACCCCGTTCACGTAGATCTCATCCGTGTGCCGCCCCTCGGGTTCGAGGAAAAGTTGATGGCTGGCCTTGTCCGCGAACTTGACCACTTTGTCCTCGATCGAGGGACAGTATCGAGGCCCCACGCCTTCGATCCGGCCCGAATAAAGCGGAGAAAGATGAAGGTTTTCGCGGATGATCGCGTGGGTTTTTTCCGTGGTGTGGGTGATCCAGCAAGGAATTTGTTCCACGTGGAACTTTTCGCCTTCCGAGCGGTTCAGGGTGAAGAGCTCGTCCGGCCCCTCCGAGAGATCGCCTTCGAGGTAGCTGAATCGAGGGGGCGGGGTGTCTCCTTCCTGGCGTTCGCACCGGCCAAAATCGAGGGAGGAAGCGAGGAGTCGACAAGGCGTGCCGGTTTTGAATCGGCCGACTTCGAACCCCAGCCGCCGTAAACAATCACTGAACGTGGACGCGGCATCGCCGATCCTCCCGCCGGGTTGACTTCTCAGGCCGACGTGAAGCAGCCCCCGCATGAAGGTCCCCGTGGTCACGATCACCGCCCGGGTCGCAAAGGCGACGCCGAAGCTCGTTTTCACCGTGGTGACGTGGTCTCCCTCGACCCGTAAATCCGTGACATTGCCCTGCTTGAGGTCCAATCCCGGGGTGCGCTCGAGCTTGACTTTCAGGCGAAATTGGTAAGCTTTCTTATCGCACTGCGCCCTGGGTGCCCGGACGCTCGGCCCCTTGGTAGCGTTGAGCATTCGAAACTGAATGCCGGTGGCATCGGTGTTGAGCGCCATGATTCCGCCCAAGGCATCGATCTCCCGGACCATGTGTCCTTTGGCCAGACCACCGATGGCTGGATTGCAGGACATCTGTCCGATCGTGTCGGCATTTTGCGTCAACAACAAAGTCTGCGCCCCGAGCCGGGCGGCGGCCAGGGCGGCCTCGATCCCCGCGTGGCCCGCCCCGATCACCACGACATCGTAGCGTTTGGGATATTCGAACATGCTCGAGGAGGGCGGGACGATTAAAGTTCCACGTGGAACATCAGCGGTTGAGAATTCCCGTCGTCGCGCGCGGGAGCAAATCCGTGAGCCGGAACTCCTCCTGGACTCCCGTCAGCGTGCAAAGATGGATCACCAGATCCGGACCGAACTCCGCGAGGACTTGCCGGCACGCTCCGCAGGGACTGACCGGCCGATCGGTGTCTGCCACCACCACGAGACGCGAAAACGACCTCGCGCCGTCGGCGATGGCCCGACCGACCGCCACCCGTTCCGCGCACATCGTCAGACCGAAGCTCAGGTTCTCCACGTTGCAGCCGACGAAAATCCGCTGGTCCTCGGCTTGCAACGCCGCCCCGACCTTGAATTTCGAGTAGGGAGCATACGCCGCCTCCCTGACCTTGCGAGCCGCGGCAATGAGTTGGTCGATTTCCACGCGCCACTCTTCGCTCGCCCGATGAACCATTCAAGCTCCAAGTCTATGACACCAAATGTCCGATCCTCGCATCGGCGCCTGCCCTTGCATCCGATCCGCGGACCTGATTGATTTCACTCCGATGGAGCCCGACGCAACGGAAACGTCCCCCGCCCGGACGGCGATCACGGAACTCGACGCGCTGCGCGACGAGTTCCGCTCCGCCTTGCAGGCGTATGCCAGCCGGCTGGAGGAAGAGCTCGGGCTGGTTAAAAAAAGCGTCTCCGAGCAAGCCGCGAAGAAAAAAATTTCCGCCGCCCGGCTTCGCGACCTGCGCGACATGCTCACGCTGTTGCGCAAGTTCTCCATCAAGCCCGAAAAAGGCCGCCGCAAGGATCTGAAAAAAATCGATGCGCTCGTCGGGGATCTCGCGATGTTGATCGAGAACTGGTAGCGCGGGAAGACGCGCCGCCCCCGCGCATCCCACAAGCAATGAAACCCTGGATCCTGGCCGCGCTCACCGCGGTCCTCACCGCCACCGCCCAAGCCGAACCCATGAACTCCACCCACAAAACCGCCGTCGTCGGAGGCGGCTGCTTCTGGTGCGTCGAAGCCCTTTACCAGGGCGTGCCGGGCATCGCGTCCGTCGTCTCCGGTTACGCCGGAGGCACGGCCAAGAACCCGACCTACGAGGACGTCTGCACGGGCCGCACGGGCCACGCCGAAGTCGTGCAGATCACGTACGACCCCTCGAAAATATCCTACGAAAAAGTCATCGACCTTTTCTGGAAGGCCCACGACCCCACCACGCTGAACCGCCAGGGCGCGGATTCCGGCACCCAATATCGCTCCATCATCCTCACGTCCGACGACGAGGAAAAACGAGCCGCCGAGGCCTCGAAAGCCGCCGCGCAGAAGGACTTCAAGGATCCCATCGTCACGGAGATCAAGCCGCTCGAAGCCTTTTATCCCGCCGAGAAATACCACCAGGACTTCTACGAGAACAATCCCGCCTATCCCTACAACCAGGCGGTCATCGAACCGAAGCTCGAGAAATTTCGCAAGGTCCCCGGCGCGCGCTAACATGCGCGGATGAAGCCGCCCCTTCGCCCGCCGCGCGGACGCGGCGCCGCCACCCAGCCGCCGAACCGCTTCGAGCGGCTCTCGGTCACCCTCGACGACGATGTGGCCGCCGACCCGCGCGGCGCGCGCACCCAGTTTCTGCGCGATGACGCCCGGACGATCATCAGTCGCAACGATAGTCCCGACCTCCCGTTCGGGGCGGGCCTCAACGCCTACCGCGGCTGCGAGCACGGCTGCGCCTACTGCTACGCGCGGCCCTACCACGAATATCTCGGCTTCTCCAGCGGGCTCGATTTCGAGTCGCGCATTCTTGTCAAACCCGAAGCGGCGGCGCTGCTCCGGGCGGAGCTTTCGCATCCGAAATGGCAGCCCGAGCCGCTCGTCATGTCCGGCGTGACGGATTGCTATCAGCCGGTGGAGCGCAAGCTCGGGATCACTCGCGGCTGCCTGGCCGTGCTCGCGGAGTTCCGCCATCCCGTCGCCATCATCACGAAAAATCATCTCGTCACCCGGGACCGCGATCATCTCGCCGCGCTGGCCGCCCACGACGCCGCGTCCGTCCACCTCTCCATCACCACTTTGGACCCCGATCTCGCCTCGCGCCTGGAGCCGCGCGCCTCCCGTCCCGAGCACCGCCTGGCGGCGATCCGCGAGCTCGCCGCCGCCGGCATCCCGGTCGGCGTGCTGGTCGCGCCCGTCATTCCGGGCCTGAACGAGCATGAAATCCCCGCCATCCTCGCCGCCGCCGCCGCGGCGGGGGCCCGGTCCGCCGGCTACACGGTTCTCCGGCTGCCTTATGCCGTGAAGGACGTTTTCCGTGGCTGGCTCGAGACGCATTTCCCCGACCGGGTCGACCGGGTCCTGAATCGCCTTCGCACCCTCCGGGGCGGAAAGTTGAACGTCTCCACCTTCGGCGAACGCATGCGGGGCACGGGTGAGTTCGCCGCGGAAATTCGCGATCTTTTCGAAATCACCGCCCGGCGCGCCGGGCTGAACCAACGGCGCATCACGCTCTCGACGGCGGCATTCCGGAGACCGCCGCGCGCCCAGCTCGAGCTTTTCTAGGGCGGTTTCGATTGAAGGTAACGAATCGAGCGGCGAGGAAGAGCCGAAGAGCGCTCGAACGGAGGAGACGCCAACAAGAATTTCGCACAAGCAGAAGACCACACCATCGAAAGCCCGGTCGATCCAAGGCGCGCCTTCCGCGGTGATTCCGAGCCCGCGGCGGTTTCTCGTCCGTGGTTCGTCAAAGCCAAAGCTGGCTTGGCGGCTGCGCCGGCGGGCCAAGGATCGTGAATTCCGGGAGAATCGAAGCGAAAGAAAACCTCGTTGTCGCCGCCCTACTCCGCCGGGGCGCCGGGAGAACGCGTGACCTCGCGCCGCACGGCGACAGAGCGCCGTGGCGACAAGAACGCCGCTCAGAAGTTCACCCTGTAGCCGCCCCGCTCCGTCGGGGCGCCGGGGGGCGCGTCCCCTCCCGCCGCACGGCGACGGAGCGCCGTGGCGACAAGGAACGCCGCTCAGAAGTTCGCCCTTGTAGCCGCCCCGCTCCGTCGGGGCGCCGGGGGGGCGCGTCCCCTCCCGCCGCACGGCGACGGAGCGCCGTGGCGACAAGGAAC
>CAXTSM010000001.1:0-3296 GCA_964247025.1 uncultured Chthoniobacterales bacterium | reverse complement strand
GCCGCTCAGAAGTTCGCCCTTGTAGCCGCCCCGCTTCCGTCGGGGCGCCGGGGGGCGCGCCCCCTCGCCCCGCACGGCGACGGAGCGCCGTGCGACGACAAAGCGGTGGTGCTTTGATTCAGAAGAGTCAGCCCCCGCCGCGGCGGGAAAGCGGCGAGCAAGCAGCTCAGGAGACGCGCCAAAGCGGGATGTCGGCGCCAAACGAGGAAAAGCCACGAAGTTGCGTTCGGAGGCCTCGTGGAGGACGGCTTCCCGCTCCTTCCATTTTGCAAAGCTTGATCTAAGACGCTCCCGAACTTCAGCGCCGTGGCGCCTCGGCCGGCTTCAGGTCCATGTCGCACCACGACCCTTTTCTCAGGGCGAGCGCCCCTTCGTAGTTCTTCTGCCAGCTCGGCTGGTTCGCTTTCACGACCGCCACCTCGTCCTGCGCGTTCGTCAGCACCAGGATGAACCCCTTGTAGCGCTGTCCGAAAATGACGCCGGTATCATCCCAGGCCAGGGTGACAAGTTCCCCCTTGTGGCGGATTTCACGGCCCTCGGGGGTCTTCGTCAGGCTCACCGGCAGCTCCCCGGAATCGATCACGAGCAGCCGCCGCTTATCGAGGAGCGACTCCGCCAGGACCCAATAACGAAGCGTCAATCCCTCCGCCGCCTTGTTGAAGTCCAGGTTGCGGGCGATCACCTCCAGCTGCACCCGCTGCTGGCGGTCGTCGTAGTCGCCTCCCGCCACCTTCGTGAGCCGCATTCGGTTCGCGTTGATTTCCACCTTCGGCGGATTTTTCGACAAGGGGACTTCCGCCCGCAGAGCCGGGCCGAAAAAAACCAGCGCGCCCGCGATCGTCCAGCATGCCCAGCATCCCGTCATCGGCGCACGGTGCCGGGAACACGGCGGCGTCTCAAGCCCGAAATTTTCACCGCCCCGGACCGGGACTCCGCGATTTTCCCAGTTGCCAAGGCGCGCCCGGTCGGGGAATATTCGACGCTTGGTCTGGAACCTTTCGGGATCGTTGGGTTTCCGCGCCGCGCACCAAAAAGCTCATCGCATCATGCCCGAATCACTCGCCGAAGCCGAAGTCAGTCCGGTGGATTACGCCAAAGCATCCATCAATGCCGCGCTCACCAGGGAAGACAAGATTCGCTTCCTTCGGCAGCTCTACGCGATCCGTAATTTCGAGCGCGTCGCCCTCAAGCATTACAACGAAGGCAAGATGGGCGGCTTCCTCCACCTCTATATCGGCCAGGAATCCGTCGCCGTCGGCACCTGCTCGCTGCTCGGCGAAAACGACCACGTCATCACCGCCTACCGCGACCACGGCCACGCCCTCGCCGTCGGCATGGGCATGAACGAATGCATGGCCGAGCTCTTCGGCCGCGCCACCGGTTGCTCGAAGGGAAAGGGCGGCTCGATGCACTTCTTCGCGCCCGATAAGAACTACTGGGGCGGCCACGGCATCGTCGCCGGCCAGACCCCGCTCGGCCTTGGCCTGGCGTACGCCGTCAAATACAAGGGCCTCGAGGGTTGCGCCCTTGCCTTCCTCGGCGACGGCGCCGTGAACCAGGGCGTCTATTACGAGAGCCTGAACCTCGCCTCGCTCTGGAACCTTCCCATCATCTACGTCATCGAGAACAACCGCTACTCGATGGGCACCAGCCTCGACCGGTCCTCCGCCTACAAAAACTGCCTCGCCGAGCGCGCCGACGGCTTCGGCATCGTCTGGGACATCGCCAACGGCGAGGACCTCTACGAAGTCCGCGCCAAGACCCAGATCGCCATCGACCGCGCCCACAAGGAATCCCGCCCGACCGTCCTCGAGATCGACACCTACCGCCACTACGGCCACTCCGTCGCCGACGCCAAGCACAAGGGCGGCTACCGCACCGCCGAGGAGATCGAGAAATTCAAGAACTCCCACGACCCCGTGCTCCTCTGGCGCCGCCGCGTGATCGAGGAAGGCGTGCTCAACGACGAACAGGCCGACGCCATCGACAAGGAAACCCGCGCCGAAGCCACCGCCGCCGTGAAGTTTGCCGAGGAAAGCCCCCTGCCCACCGTCGCCGCCATCAACGAAGACGTCTACTTCGAGGTCGACCGCCAGACCGAAGCCGGCCGCACCGGCCGCCATTTCTTCAACGACTAACGCCACCGCGACCGCCCATGCCACTCATCGAATACCGTGACGCCCTGAACCAAGCCTTCGCCGAGGAGATCGAGCGGGACGAGAACGTCTTCCTCATCGGCGAGGAAGTCGCCGAATACGACGGCGCCTACAAGGTCACCCGCGGCCTCTGGCAAAAATACGGCGACAAGCGCATGGTCGACGCCCCCATCAGCGAAGCCGGCTTCATCGGCATGGCCGTCGGCGCCTCCATGCTCGGCCTCCGCCCGGTCATCGAGCTCATGTTCTGGAGCTTCTGCACCGTCGCCTACGACCAGATCATCAACAACGCCGGCTGCGTCCGTTACATGAGTGGCGGCCTCATCAACTGCCCCATCGTCATCCGCGGTCCCGCCAACGGCGGCACCGGCGTCGGCGCCACCCACTCCCACACCCCGGAAAGCTGGCTCGCGAATATCCCCGGCCTCAAGGTCGTCAGCGCCGCCACCGCCTACGACGCCAAGGGGCTCATGAAAACCGCGATCCGCGACAACGATCCCGTCATGTTCATGGAGAACACGCTCCTCTACGGCGAAAAAGGCGAGGTTCCCCCCGAGGAATACACGATCCCCCTCGGCAAGGCCGACATCAAGCGCGCCGGCGCCGACATCACCTTCATCGGCCACGGCCGCGCCGCGCTCACCGCGCTCCAGGCCGCCGAACGCCTCGCCCACGACCACGGCATCCAGGCCGAAGTCCTCGACCTGCGCTCCATCCGGCCAATCGACGAGGAGGCCATCCTCGCGTCCGTCTCGAAGACCCATCGCGTCGTCCTCGTGGACGAAAACAAACCCTTCTGCGGTGTCTCCGCCCAGGTCGCGACGATGATCCAGGAAAAAATCTTCGACGAGCTCGATGCCCCCATCCGCCGCGTCTGCACCCTGGACGCCCCCGCCATCTACAGCCCCGAGATCGAGAAGCTCCAGCTCCCCACCGTCGAGCGCATCCTCGAAAAAGCCCTCGGCATCCTCTAGTCGTCCCCAGATTTCCGCCGATTTCCGCCGATCAAATCCCTCCGAAATCGGCGTTGACCGGCGTAATCTGCGGATAAAACTCCGTCCTTCAGCCTCAGAATCCAAGAAGCCATGCCCGTAATCAACATGCCCAAATTGAGCGACACCATGACCGAGGGCACCCTCG